>CP163498.1:0-662500 GCA_041071465.1 Pseudomonas putida
ATGAAAATGAAAGTTGGGATATTGCTGATGGCAGTTGCAGTGACAGCCAATACAGAAGTGGTACTTGCAAATGATGATGCAAGCGAAACGCAAAAAAAAACTGCAAATGCGCCTGCAGGTCCACAGGTACCCGTGGCTGTTGCCGTATCACGGAATATTATACCTTCTGCTGAATTTACCGGTTCTTTAGCGGCTATTAAAACAGTGGAGCTACGCCCCAGGGTAGGAGGGGCAATCGAATCTGTTACGGTGCCGGAGGGAAGTCTGGTTCAGAAAGGACAGATGTTATTTCAAATCGATCCGCGGCCCTACCAGGTTGTGCTTGATAGTGCACAAGCGCAATTACGACAGGCAGAAGCTCAGGCGTTCCAGGCAAGCCGCAATTACGAGCGTATTAGCCGTCTGGTAAACGGAGGTGCTGTTTCGCGTAAAGACTATGATGATGCATCTTCTGAGAAAAATGCCCGCGTTGCACAGGTTCAGGTATCGAAGGCTGCAGTCGAAGCAGCAAAGCTGGATTTGTCATACTCGCGTGTGACTGCGCCAATTGATGGCCGTATCGATCGGATTTTAGTAACTGAAGGTAACTTGGTTAGCAGCAGCCAGGGGGGGCCGCGACTCTATTGACAACAATCGTTTCGTCCGACCCTTTATATGTTTATTTTGATATTGATGAAGCGACATATCTCAATACTGTCAGTAAGGCTCGGCCTGATGTTGTCGGACGTAGCAACGAAAAATTACCCGTACATATAGGTCTGGCAAATGAGAAGGGGTATCCGCACGGGGGGGCGCTTGATTTTGTTGGCAACCAAATTGATCGTAATACCGGCACTGTTCGTGTCCGGGCTATTATCCCGAATGCTGATGGTCTTCTTACTCCTGGAGCATTTGCCAGAGTTCAGTTAGGCACTGGTAGTGAGCAAAAAGTAATTTTGGTAAACGATCAAGCCGTAGGCACAGATCAGGGCAATAAGTATGTCCTTGTTGTTGATGCCAATAATAAGGCGCAGTATCGCCCGATAGTGTTGGGGCCAATGGTCGATGGATTACGTGTTATCAGCGACGGTCTGAAGGCCGGGGAAAAAATTATCATAAAAGGGCTCGTACGACCGGGGATGGCCGTTACGCCAGACATCGTATCGATGCAAACGCTGTTGAGCGTACCTGAGAGGCAGCCTGAAGGTGCATCTAAAAAATCGAATGGCAAAAATGAGGGAGGTAGTAAATGAAATTTCCTCATTTCTTCATCCAGCGCCCCATATTTGCAATTGTCTTATCAGTTTTTATGCTGATAGCGGGTTCTTTAGCGTTTTTTCAACTTCCTCTCAGTGAATATCCGTCCGTAACACCGCCAACCGTTCAGGTAACGGCAAGCTACCCCGGAGCAAACCCCAATGTAATAGCAGATACTGTTGCCGCCCCGCTTGAGCAAGCCATCAATGGGGTTGAAGGCATGCTTTACATGAGTTCTCAAACTGCTTCTGACGGCCGAATGATTTTAACCATCTCTTTCAGACAGGGAACTGACCCCGATATTGCGCAAATTCAGGTTCAGAATCGGGTATCACGGGCTTTGCCTCGGCTACCAACGGAAGTCCAGCAAATAGGGGTTGTGACTGAAAAAACCTCGCCGGATATTCTTATGGTGGTGCATTTGTTCTCTCCTGATGAGCGTTATGATCCACTTTATGTTTCTAACTATGCAATGTTAAACGTACGTGATGAGCTTTCACGCTTACCAGGTGTCGCAAGCATAGCGCTGGGAGGTGAAGGGGAATATGCCATGCGAGTATGGTTAGATCCTAATAAAGTGGCTTCCAGAGGGTTAACATCAAGTGATGTCACTGCTGCGATTAAAGAACAAAACGTTCAGGTAGCGGCTGGCTCTGTCGGACAGCAACCTAATGCATCGTCATCATTCCAGGTCACTGTGAATGCCTTAGGGCGCCTAACTACTGAGGAACAGTTCGGCGATATAGTTATTAAAACCGGAGATGACGGACAAATTACGCGCTTGCGTGATGTGGCTCGTCTTGAACTCGGTTCAGATAACTACTCCATGAGGAGTTTACTAAATAATAAAAATGCAGTGGGTATGCAGATTGTTATGACCCCGGGCGCCAATGCACTTGAGGTGTCTGCATCGGTAAGGTCAACAATGGAACGCCTGAAAGTAAGGTTTCCGGAAGGTATTCAGTACAGTATCGCTTATGATCCGACCGTGTTTGTTAGTGCTTCCCTGAAATCTGTCACGACGACTTTATTAGAGGCCACAATATTAGTTGTGCTGGTCGTGATGCTATTTTTGCAAACATGGAGAGCATCAATCATCCCATTGATCGCAGTGCCTATTTCATTAGTGGGTACGTTTGCATTAATGGATGTATTTGGGTTCTCACTCAATACGCTATCTTTATTTGGTCTGGTTCTTTCAATTGGTATTGTTGTTGATGATGCAATCGTTGTGGTTGAGAACGTTGAGCGCCATATTGCAAAAGGACTCTCACCAAAAGACGCCGCAAGAAAAGCAATGGACGAGGTAACGGGGCCAATTCTGGCTATTACCTCAGTACTGGCAGCTGTGTTTATTCCATCAGCATTCCTCTCGGGGCTTCAGGGCGAATTCTATCGTCAATTTGCATTGACGATTGCTATCTCAACGATTTTATCGGCTATCAACTCCTTAACATTGTCTCCGGCATTAGCTTCCGTACTACTGAAACCACATCAAGGTATAGAGAAGCAAGATTTGTTGACTCGTGTAATGGATCGTTTTTTCGGATCTTTTTCCGTCGTTTTAACCGTTTCTTTGATAGCCTGTCGAATTCCTATGTTGGGACGATTCGACGTATCGTTCGCGGAAGTACAATTGTACTCATTCTGTATGCTGGTTTTCTGGCACTGACCTTCCTGGGCTTCAAACAGGTTCCTGGTGGTTTTGTGCCTGCTCAGGATAAATATTGCCGACGGCCTGTGCTTCGTTGCGCGCGACATGCGATTTTCCACCACGCCCGTGCGAGCGGGATTTTTTTCAACACCTTTTGGAGTATTTCGACCATGAACAACATGCAGCACGCCCTGTCATTCAGGCCCCTTCGTTCTTCAGACGGCTTGCGCTGCCGTCCGGTGCAGGCTTTGGGAGCGATATTCCTCGGGCTGGCTTCACTCGCCTATAGCGTCACGTCGCAGGCGGCAGATGAGCCAGAGAACGTGAAGGTGGTCCGGCAATACCTTGACGCCTGGAATGGCGGGCGAACCGACGCGATGGAAAAAGTGCTCGATTCCAACGTCGTCTATTTCAATACCAGCAATGAAGCGTCCCGCACTGGGCCTCAAGCCATTACCGAAGTCTCGCAGTTTCTGATGAAAATCCTGCCCGACCGAAAAATGAAAATCCGTTCGCAGCCGGTTGCCTCCGGCGATGGTGTGGCGATCGAGTGGGAATTCACCGCCACCAAGAACAGCAATGGCGGGACGTCGCCCTCCAGTTCGACCATCAGTTATTTCGGCGCGAGCTTCTTCCGTGTTTCGAACGGAAAGATTGTCTATGCCAGCGACTACTACAACCACAACACCATGCAGAAGCAGCTTCAGCAGTAACGTAAATCCGCAAACAGGAAATCACCGACATGTCCCGCTTCATCATGCACAAGCCCTCGGCGCCGCCAGCGCAGCGGTGAGGCAAGCGCTTTTCCTCAATCCAAGGTAATTGCGCTGGTGACTTGATGAATATCTGACACGCCGGTTATCGAGCCTTGTCTCGATGAAATAGAAATCCCGAATGAAACTACCAACCACGAAGCAGGAACTCCTTGACAAGGTTCGCGCCAGCCACCGAAAGCTCGGGGTAGAAGCTGCCACCATTCCCGCCAGCCACTACCGGCACACGGCCATGATCTGGCAGGAGCCGCGCCTGCATACCAACGCTGCGATGGTCCTGGTGGACGTCATCGTCTGGAACACGATGATCCTGCAGTTCGCGCATGATCGGACGCCTGGACCTTCGGCGTCCTTTTACTCGCCGAGTGCGATGGCGCAGCGGGCCGAGCGTCTTTCTGCCGGCTTCCAGCGCCGTTTCGCGGGCAGAGACCTTCGCGAGCTGGAAGCCATGCTCACGGAGGGACAGGACCGGGTGCTCGACTGCGTGGCGCACCATTCGAACGCCTCGCTTTTCGATCCCGCGTTGAGCCCGATGAAGACCCTCGGGCGCAAGATCCAGTTCTTCACCTCCACCGCCTACGACGACGCGCTGTCGAGGCTGCGCCAGTGGAAGCAGGTGCTGTAGCGGCCGAGGCGACCCACTGCGCGGAGCGCCTCTTGCACCGCTCCGATCAGACCGGAGCTGGCAGCGCCGGCTTTCGCGCGGCCTGCCACAGCAGCGGCACCAGGATCAGCGCCAGGGCCGGGAAGATCATCCAGTTGACCGCCTGCCAGCCCGAGCTGTGCAGGATCGATCCCGCGAGGAACGACACGGCCGCCGTGGCGGCGAAGACGAAGAAATCGTTCATGCCCTGCGCCTTGCTGCGCTCGGCCGGGGTGTGGCAATCGGTGACCATCGCCGTCGCGCCGATGAAGCTGAAGTTCCAGCCGATGCCCAGCAGCGCCAGCGAGCCCCAGAAGTGGGACAGGCCGAGCCCGCCCAGGGCCACCACCCCGGAGGCGGCGAGCAGCACCATGCCGACGGCGGTCACGCGCTCCTTGCCGTAGCGCACCATCAGTCGTCCTGTGAAAAAGCTCGGCCCGAACATCGCCAGCAGGTGCCACTGTATTCCTAGGGCGGCGTTGTCCACCGAATGCCCGTGGTTGACCATCGCCACCGGCGCGGCCGTCATCACGAACGCCATCACCCCATAGGACACCACGCCCGCAGCCACGGCCAGCAGATAGCGCGGCATCGCCAAGAGCTGCAGCACCGTCCGACCGCTATCGGCGACTGCTTCGGCCTGGGTCTGGCTCGGCGTGCGCAGCATCAGCAGGATCGGCAAGGCGATCAGCGGCAGCAGCGCCTGGCTGAGGAAGCTGCCAACGTAGGGCGTGCCCGCTACCGCATCGCGCGTGAAGATCACCAACTGCGGCCCGATGATGGCGCCCGCGAGACCGCCCACCATGACCCAGGAAATGGCCTTGGCCTTAAGCGCGTCCTCGGCGGTGACGGCGGCTGCGAAGCAGTAGCCCACAGCAGGAAATCGAACTATGAAACGAATAACCCCTTTCCTTCTGGTCGCAGTACTCGGGGGCACTGAAGCAGGCCAGCGTGTCTACTCATCGCGCATGAATTGCCTGACAACCTTTCAAATTTAGAGAAGATAAATTGAAGTTCTGACGGGAATTTCTCAGTAAAAGAATCCTATCTTTCTCGTCAACAGACTGAACGGCACCCCCTGAGTTTTTATGCATATATTCAAGATCGGCAAATTCTTTAATGATTCACCACAAAAAAGGCGGGAAGCCCATTGAGCGATCCCGCCATAGCAAAAAACTCAAACATGCTCACATCAGGAAACTTTACCCTGAAACGATCCCTTGAAATTTAAGCGCATAGTAATAATAAGATTTAGCCATTAGCCGAATCTTCCAAAGTTGGCGCACTGCTTGCTACGTTTTTAAGCGACTCCGCCATAGTGAAGTACGGAGACCACTGTTTTGCAAGTTGGTCAACCGTAAGTCCTGCGGAGATAATATAGGTTGCAGCTGCAATAACCTCTCCAGCAGATTCGCCTACCATATGAATACCCAGAATCCTTCCTGTCTCACGCTCGGATATCATCTTGATTATCCCTTTGTCGTGACGACTTACAATAGCACGTAGAACAAAGGAAACCGGAATTTCACGAACATCATAGGCAATTTGGGCCGCCTCAGCCTGCATAGGAGTCATGCCGACAGCAGCCATCTCGGGCGACGTGAAAATGACGCGGGGCAAGGCGGTGTAGTCTAGGGACCGAGGCTCGTTGCCCAGAGCATTGCTCGCGGCCACGGTCCCCTGCGCACTAGCGACATACACTAATTGAGCCATACCAGTGACATCGCCCGCTGCCCAGATGCGAGGATTTGAGGTTCGCAGATGTTCGTCCACAATTATTTCGCCTCGATCGCCCCTGGACACATTGACAGCATCCAAGTTGAGTCCTTCAGTTGCCGGACGGCGCCCCGTCGCTATGAGAATCTTATGGGCGAAAATTTGCTGAGTACGTCCTTCGGCGACGACAGTTGCAAGCACCCCGCTCTCGTGTGGTACGACGTTTGTCAGATTGGCGCCAGTATGGAACATGATGCCCTCCGCTGACAGCGCCTGCTCCAGTGCCGCAGAAATCGCGGGATCCTCGAACGGTGCAATTCGAGGAGCTATCTCGACCACTTCAACCTTGCTGCCCAGTCGAGCGAACAATTGACCTTGCTCCAGACCGATCGCATTGCCGCCGACGACCAGCATGGACTCAGGCACCTGCTCAAGGGACATGGCCGAGCCGGAAGTGAGAAAGTCCACCTCACTGAGGCCAGGAATGGAAGGAATGAATGGCGCTGCCCCACTGGCGATCAGTACCTGCTTGGCGTACACCAGGTTTGTGTTTCCGTCTGAGTCCGCGACGACGAGCGCTACGATATCTGGCTCATCTGACGCTACAAAGGTCGCCTTGCCGCGAAATACCGCAATACCTGCATCCTTGGGTGCTTGTACATGGAAAGACTGCCGGAAGTGCCCGATCATTTGATCTTTATCTCTGACAAGCAAAGACAAGTCGACAGGCCCGGCCGAGGTCGCTATACCTGGGAACTTCCCATGCGCAGCAGACATGCGAGCAGAAGCCGCCGCAAGCAACGTCTTTGAAGGAACGCATCCTACATTGAGACAGGTCCCTCCTGCCAACCCCTGTTCGATCATGGCGACTGTTTTGTCGAGCCTACGTGCTTCGTTCGCTGCGGCTCTAGCCGCCGAACCGGAACCTATCGTGACTAGATCATAGATGACGGAGGGCTGTTGTGCGGAAGCCGCTGTTGTCGTGTTCATAAAAGAAGCCTCAAGGAAATTGCAAAGAAAGAGACAGATCGGTCTCCTTGAGGGATTGTAGACAACCCTGTCTCCTTGTGTCAACATGTCGCGTATGAATCCTCACAACGATGAATAACATCATGGACAAAAAAGAACAGTTAGTCGCAACTGCCTTTAACCTTTTTTATAAGTACGGCATTCATGCTGTTGGCATCAATCGGGTACTTGAAGAGTCCGGCATTGCCAAGAAAACGCTATATAACCATTTCTCCAGCAAGGAAGATCTAATTGCTGCGACCGTCGAATATTGTGATCAGCAGTATTTCTCTTGGCTCGATTTGCGTTTGCACGAAGCGACGCCAGGTAGGGACGCCTTGTATGCCATGCTTGATGCTTTTGACGATCTGTTTCAGGGTCTCGATCAATCCAAGCCACTTTTCTTGGGTTGTTATTTCATTAATGTCAGCGCCGAATTCAGCAATCCGGATCATGATATACATAAGCTTTGCGCCCGAAACAAAGAGGCTATGCTGCGATGGATCACACACCACACTTCACTTGTCATAACGTCCAGAGAATCGATAGTTCAAATCTCTGAAACAATTGCTATGTTGCTTGAAGGGGCGATTATTCAGGCTCACGTTCTTGGAGATCTGCACGCTGCTCGCAAAGCCAAAGCCGTGGTTAAACTGCTTCTTGATAAATCTAACTAACTAACTAACTAACTAAATTCATCTGTCCATACAACTCTTTGACCATCAATAAAGGTGGAACGGCAAAGTAGCTTTCCGAAGTTTCAGCAGTGGAGACAAGTCGTGTAGTGCCGGAACGGGCCACTTATCGGCTTCCAGTCCTCGATCAATGCCCCAAGTCAAGTCAGTTGCAACCGTACCGCCCCTGCCACAGCAGCGGCACCAAGATCAGCGCCAAGGCCGGGAAGATCATCCAGTTGACCGCTTGCCAGCCCGAGCTGTGCAGGATCGACCCCGCGAGGAACGACACGGCCGCCGTGGCGGCGAAGACGAAGAAGTCGTTCATGCCCTGCGCCTTGCCCCGCTCGGCCGGGGTGTGGCAGTCGGTGACCATCGCCGTGGCGCCGATGAAACTCAAATTCCAGCCGATGCCCAACAGCGCCAGCGAGCCCCAGAAGTGGGACAGGCCGAGCCCGCCCAGGGCCACCACCCCGGAGGCGGCGAGCAGCACCATGCCGACGGCGGTCACGCGCTCCTTGCCGTAGCGCACCATCAGTCGCCCGGTGAAGAAGCTCGGCCCGAACATCGCCAGCAGGTGCCACTGTATTCCTAGGGCGGCGTTGTCCACCGAATGCCCGTGGTTGACCATCGCCACCGGCGCGGCCGTCATCACGAACGCCATCACCCCATAGGACACCACGCCCGCAGCCACGGCCAGCAGATAGCGCGGCATCGCCAAGAGCTGCAGCACCGTCCGACCGCTATCGGCGACTGCTTCGGCCTGGGTCTGGCTCGGCGTGCGCAGCATCAGCAGGATCGGCAAGGCGATCAGCGGCAGCAGCGCCTGGCTGAGGAAGCTGCCAACGTAGGGCGTGCCCGCTACCGCATCGCGCGTGAAGATCACCAACTGCGGCCCGATGATGGCGCCCGCGAGACCGCCCACCATGACCCAGGAAATGGCCTTGGCCTTAAGCGCGTCCTCGGCGGTGTCGGCGGCTGCGAAGCGGTAGCTCTGCACATACGCGCCGTAGAAGCCCGCCAGGAAGGTGCCGGCGCAGAAGATCCAGAACGAGGCCAGCATGATGCCCAACGCGGCGATCAGGCCCGAGGCCACGCCGAAGCCGACCCCCACCACGTATCCGTTGCGGCGGCCATGGTGCCGCATGATGAAGGCGGCAGGCAAGGTGCCGATGGCAAGACCCAGGCCGAACAGACTCACGGGCAAGGTGATCCAGGCCGAATTCTTGGCAAGCTGCTGGCCGACCAGCCCACCCAGCGACATCACGATGGGCGCGCTGGCGCCGCCGAGCGCCTGCGCGGCGGTGAGAACGCCGATGTTTCGGCGCGTGATGCTCTGGTCGGTCATGGGCGTCTTTCTTATTCGTTTGTCTGGCCGGAAATATTACACGCATGAATATATATTCAGTTATATGGACATGCGATGCTCACGAACCATCGCGAGCCGGTCCATCCTCGGAAGCCCCGGCGGAAGCAGCACCGTGCAGGGCCAATGCGAGCAGGTGCTCTTTCACCTGGATCAGTTGCTCCATGCGTTCCTCAACACAGGCGAGATGGCCTTGGACAGCCTGCCTTAGCAGCTCAGGTTCCAGGAACCCCTCATGTGCCCAACCCAGTAGGCGGCGCACGTCATCCAGGCCGATTCCCGAGGCACGGTAGTTGCGAATCAGGTGAAGCCGTTCGACATGGGCCGGGCCATAGCGCCGATAGTTGTTGCGTGACCGCTCCGGGGCTTGCAACAGGCCCTCCCGCTCGTAGAACCGAATGTTCTCCGGGGGGGTGCCCGTCAAGCGCGCAAGTTCACCGATCCTCATCCGGTTCTCCGTGCGCAACGATGGGGAACGCCGCCGTTGCGCATAGCCCTTATCCCGGCGACCGGGCGGATGGTTGCCCGGTGGCGCCCGATTGCACCGTGTGCTCAGTCCAGCCGCCACCCAGCGCCTTGTAGAGGTGGATGAGGTTGTTCAGCCGCGTCAGGCGCGTGCGCACCAGGGTCTGCTGCGCACCGTACTGTGTGCGTTGCGCATCGAGCAAGGTGAGGTTGTCGTCCACGCCTTCCTGGAAGCGTTGCTCGGCTAGTTGGTAGGCTTTCTGGCTAGCCGCTACCAGGAGCTGCTCCGAGCGGATCTGCTCATCAAGCGTGCGCTTGCCCGCCAAGCCGTCAGCCACCTCAGCAAAGGCCGCCTGGATAGACTTCTCGTAGTTGGCGATTTCGATCCTCTTTTGTACCTGTGCCACGTCCAGATTGGCTCGCAACGCGCCGCCGCGGAAGATGGGCAGCGTGATCTGCGGCAGGAAGCTCCAGGCCCGCGAGCCCGAATCGAACAGGCCGTCCAGCGAAGCGCTGGCCGTGCCCGCCGAGCCCGTGAGGCTAATCGTCGGGAAGAACGCGGCCCGCGCCGCGCCGATGTTGGCGTTGGCGCCGATCAGCATCTGCTCGGCGGCGCGGATGTCCGGCCGACGCGCGAGCAGTTCGGACGGCAGGCCGCTCGGCAGGTCGGTCGGCACGATGTCGTCCGGCAGCGCCACGGCCTC
Organism: Pseudomonas putida; assembly: GCA_041071465.1. Lineage (NCBI taxonomy): Bacteria > Pseudomonadati > Pseudomonadota > Gammaproteobacteria > Pseudomonadales > Pseudomonadaceae > Pseudomonas > Pseudomonas putida. The sequence goes on from CP163498.1 coordinate 10,240, forward strand.
GTCAAGCTGCCGGGACAGCTCCGGCGTCAGCGGCTGGCCCAGCAGCAGCACCAGCGCGTTGCGGTCCTTGGCCGCCTGCCGCGTGTAGGCGGCGCGGTTGGCCTCGGCGGTGCGCAGCGCGATCTCCGCGCGGCGCAGGTCGAGCTGCGTGGAATTTCCCGCTTCCACCAGTTGGGTGGTCAGGTCATAGGAGCGCTTCTGTGTGGCGAGGGTGTCGCTCGTCAGGCGCAGCAGTTCCTGGTCGGCGCGCAGCGTGAGGTAGGCGCTGGCCACCTCGGACACCAGGCTCATCTGCGTGGCGATGCGGGTCTCGTCGAGGGCCAGGTAGGACGCCAGCGCCCGGTCGTTGAGGCTGCGGATGCGGCCCCACAGGTCCAGCTCCCAGGCGGCCGTCACCCCGGCCACGTCGTAGCGCCGGAGCACGTCGCTTTGCCCCGTGGTACTGAGGTCGGCCGGTACGCGCTCTGACGCGCCGCGGGCGGAAACGCCCAGGTTCGGCAGCATCTCGGCACGCTGGATACGGTACAGCGCCTGAGCCGCCTCCACGTTGAGCGCGGCTTTGTGCATGTCGCGGTTGTTCTCCAGCGAAATGCCGATCAACTGCTGCAGCAGCGGGTCGCGGAAGAAGTCCCGCCAACCGATCTCGGCCGTGATCGCGTCGTCGGGCGTCGCGGCCGCCAGTTCCACATAGGCCGCGCCCGAGGGATAGGCCGTGTCGATCGGCGCTGCGGGCCGGTCATACTTCGGTGCCATGGAGCAGCCAGCCAGCGCCGCCGCGAGGGCGAGCGGCGCCAGCGTCCTGGCGGGTCGTGTGAATGCGAAAGATGTTTTCATGTCGTATGTCCTCCTGGCCGTCATGCGTGCTGGTCGGTCATGCCGCCACGGGCATGGCGCGCTTCGCGGCGCAGCGCCAGCTTGCGCACCACAACGTAGAACACCGGCGTCAGCACCAGGCCGAATACCGTCACGCCCAGCATGCCGGCGAACACCGCGATGCCCATGGCGTGGCGCATCTCGGCGCCCGCACCGCTGGCCAGCACCAGCGGCACCACGCCAGCGATGAAGGCGAACGACGTCATCAAGATCGGGCGCAGCCGCAAGCGCGCGGCTTCGAGCACGGCTGCCAGCGGATCGGCCCCTTCGCTTTCCTTCGCGCGGGCGAACTCCACGATCAGGATCGCGTTCTTGGCAGCCAGGCCGACCAGCACCACGAAACCGATCTGCGTGAAGATGTTGTTGTCGCCCCCAGAGAGCCAGACGCCGGCGATCGCCGAGAGCAGCGCCATGGGTGCAATCAGCAGCACAGCGAACGGCAGCGACCAACTGTTGTACTGGGCCGCCAGGAACAGGAAGGCGAGCAGCACCGCCAGCGCGAAGATGTAGATCGCCGTGTTGCCAACCCGTTTTTCCTGGAAAGTCAGGTCCGTCCATTCGTAGGTCATACCGTCCGGCAGCGATTCGCTCACGATCTTCTCAATCGCGGCGGTGGCCTGGCCGGACGAGTAGCCCGGCGCTGGCCCGCCGCTGATGTCGGCCGAGGGAAAGCCGTTGTAATGCATCACCCGGTCGGGGCCGGAACTGCGCTCGATGGTCGCGATCGCGCTCAGCGGGATCATGTCGCCCGCTGCATTGCGCACCTTGAGCATGCCTATGTCCTCAGCCTGCATGCGGAACTGCGCATCGGCCTGGGCCATGACCCGGTAGGTGCGACCGAAGCGGTTGAAGTCGTTGACGTAGAGCGAGCCAAGGTTGACCTGCAGGGTGTCGAACACCTCGGTCAGCGATACGCCCTGCGACTTGGCCTTCACCCGGTCGATGTCCACCTGCAACTGCGGCGCATTGGTCTGGAAGCTGGCGAGCATGTTCGCCAGCTCGGGCGCCTGCATGGCCTTGCCCATGATCTGGCCCTGTGCCTGCGCAAGCGCCTCGGGACCCAGGCCCGCCCGGTCCTCGATCTGCAGCTTGAAGCCGCCCATCGAACCCAGGCCCGGCACCGGCGGCGGCGGGAAGATGCCAACGAAGCCGTCCGGGATCTGGCTGAACTTGCCCATGAGCTTGCCCTGGATGGCGAAGGCCGACAGCGACGGGTCCTTGCGCTCATCGAAGGGCTTGAGCATGGCGAACATCAGCGCGGTGTTCGGCTGGTTCACCGGTCCATTGACCGACAGGCCCGGGAAGGCCACCACGCTCTCGACGCCCGGCTCAGCCAGTGCGATCTTGGTCATCTCCTTGACGACCGCCTCGGTGCGATCCAGCGAGGCGCCGGTCGGAAGCTGGGCGATGCCCACGAGATAGTACTTGTCCTGGGCCGGCACGAAGCCCGCAGGCACCTTGTGGAAGCCCAGCCAGGTCAGGCCCAGGAAGCCGACGTAGAGCAGCAGCACGATGGCGCTGCCGCGCACCGCGCGGCGCACGCCCCCGACGTAGGAATTCGAGGCGCGATCGAAGAAGCGGTTGAAGCGGCGGAAGAAGCCGCCGAACACGCCGTCGATGATGCGCGTGAGACGATCGGGCTTGGCCGCGCCGTGGTGCGGCTTGAGCAGGATGGCGGCCAGCGCTGGCGACAGCGTAAGCGAGTTGATCGCCGACAGGATGGTCGAGAACGCGATGGTCAGCGCGAACTGGCGATAGAACTCGCCCTGCAGCCCCGACAGGAACGCCGAGGGGATGAAGACCGCTGCCAGCACCGAGGTGATGGCCAGGATCGGGCCAGTCACTTCATCCATCGCCTTGCGCGCCGCATCCTTGGGCGATTCGCCCAGCGCCATGTGGCGCTCCACGTTCTCCACCACCACGATGGCGTCATCCACCACGATGCCGATGGAGAGCACGAGGCCAAACAGCGACAGCGTGTTCAGCGAGAAGCCGAACATGTGCATCACCGCGAACGTGCCGACCAGCGAGACCGGCACGGCGATCAGTGGAATGATCGACGCGCGCCAAGATTGCAGGAACAGCACCACCACGATCACCACCAGGAGGATGGCCTCCAGCAGCGTGACGGCGACGGACTGGAGCGAGGCGCGCACGAAGACTGTGGGGTCGTAGGCGATCTTGTACTCGATGCCTTCGGGGAACTTGGCCTGCAGCCGCTCCATCGTCGCGCGCACCGCGCTGGACGTGTCCAGGGCATTGGAGCCGGGCGTCATCAGGATTTGCAGGCCGACCGCGTTCTCGCCGTCGAGCTGGCCGCGCATGGTGTAGTTGTCCGAGCCCAGTTCCAGGCGTGCGACGTCGCGCAGGCGGGTCACCTGGCCGTTGGCGCCGGCCTTGATCACGATGTCGCCGAACTGCTCTTCGGTGGTCAGGCGCCCCAGCGCATTGACGCTGACCTGGAAGGCGGCCGACGCATTCGGCTGCTGGCCGATCGAGCCGGCTGCGACCTGCACGTTCTGCTCGCGGATGGCGGCGACCACATCGCTGGCGGTCATGCCCCGCGATGCGACCTTCTCGGGGTCGAGCCAGACGCGCATTGCGTACTCGCCTTCACCGCCGATGATCACGTTGGCGATGCCCGGCAGGCGCGCCAGTTCGTCGCGCACGTTGAGCATCGCGTAGTTGGACACGTACAGCGGGTCGTAGCGGTCCCCCGGCGAGAGCATATGCACCACCATGAGAATATCGGGCGCGGTCTTGTCGGTGACCACGCCGATGCGCTGGACCTCGGGCGGCAACCGGGGCAGCGCGCGTGAGACGCGGTTCTGCACCTGGATCTGCGCGACGTCGGGTCGATGTGCTGCTCGAACGAGATGGTCAGCACCATCCGCCCGTCCGTGGACATCTGGGACTGCATGTACATCATGCCTTCCACGCCGTTGACCGCCTGCTCCAGCGGCGATGCCACGGTGTCGGCGATCACCTGCGGGTTGGCGCCGGGATAGCTGGCGGTGACCTGCACCGTCGGCGGCGTGACCTGGGGGTACTCGCTCAGGGGGAGCTGGAAATAGCTGATCGCGCCCGCGATCAGCATCAGCACCGACAGGACGATGGCGAAGATCGGCCGGTTGATGAAGAAGCGGGGGAAATTCATTTGCGGGCCTCCGCCGAGCCGGCCGCGCCGTCAGCCTTGGCGGGGTCCGCGCCACCGGCCTTGGCAGGCGCCGCAGCGGGAGCCGGAGCGTTTGCCGCAGCCTTGGTCGCGCCGGTCGCGCCGGCGGCCGGTGCCGCGGGCGCCTGCATGGGCACCATGCGCGGCGTGACCGCCATGCCGGGGCGCACGAGGCCCTTGATGATGATCTTCTCACCGGCCTGCAGGCCGCCGTTGATGACGCGCAGCCCGTCCACCACCGGCCCCAGTTCGATGGGCCGGTACTGGGCCTGGTTGTTCTCGCCCACGACCAGCACGTAGTTGCGCCCTTGGTCGGTGCCCACGGCCTGATCGTCGATCAGGACGGCCTCGCGCGCCGCGCCGGTGGACAGCTTGGCCCGGGCGAACATGCCGGGTGCCATGCGCCCATCCGGGTTGGGCACAACGGCGCGCGCGGATCGTGCCGGTGCTTCGGTCAATGGTGTTGCCCACGAAGTCGAGCGCGCCCCTGTGCGGGAAACCCTTGTCCGTGGTCAGCCCGACCTGCACGGGCAGCGAAGCCTTGCTACCGGCGCCCGCAGCGGGCCGCGAGCGGCTGACGACGTTGAGATAGGTGGCCTCATCAATGTCGAAGTACACGTGCAACGGGTCGATGGATACGATCGTGGTCAGCAGCGTGGCCGCGCCGGCGCCGCCACCGCTGACCAAGTTGCCCTCGGTCACGAGCACGCGGTCGACGCGCCCGGCGATGGGCGCAGTGACGCGGGCGTAGGACAGGTCCAGCTGAGCCGCAGCAACGGCGGCCTTAGCCGCCTGCACCTGAGCCTGGCGCGCGTTGCGTGCGGAGGCGGCATCGTCATAGGTCTTGCGCGCGACGGCGCCGGTCGCCACCAGGCGCTCGGCGCGGTCAAAGTCGGCCTGGGCCTGGCTGGCCAGCACCTCGGCCTGACGCAGTTGCGCCACGGCCGTGTCGAGCGCAACCTGGAACGGCCTCGGGTCGATCTGGAACAGCAGTTGGCCCTTGCGCACGAGGCTACCTTCGGGAACGCTCACCGCATCGACGGCGCCGCCGACCCGCGAGCGCAGCTCGACGGTCTTGGGCGCGGCCAGGAAGCCGGTGTACTCGGCCGATGGCGCGACCGTGCGGGTAATGACCTCGGCCACGGGCACCTGCGGCGCCATCGGCGCGCCCGCCGGGGGCGCCGCGGCCTTGCCCTCGTCCTTGGCGTCGCGGGCAGCGATCGCTATCCCCCGACGGCTGCGATGACGCCTGCCACCACAATGATTCTGATTTTTTTACGCATGGAAGTGACCCTTTCTTGGATGCAGGACTCCGGCCCTTCCGAAGCGCTCTGCAGACATTTGTGTGGAGGCTAGGCGTTACAACGACGGCAAGGTCAAGCCCTCTTGTTGCCTCAGCGGGCAGACGGCACGGACAAGGTGGTGGGACGCCCGGCGTCGTCGCCGTGGTTGGCCTCCGGCGCGCCCTTGAAGCGCAGCAGGCGCAGTGCGTTCAGCGTGACCAGGGCCGTGGCGCCGGTGTCGGCCAGCACGGCAACCCACAAGCCGGTGATACCCAACACGGTGGTGACCAGGAACAAGCCCTTGAGGCCAATGGCGAATACGACGTTTTGGTGAATGTTGGCCATCGTCGCCCGCGACAGGGCCACCAGGTGGGCCACGTCCGTGACGCGGCTCTTGAGCAGCGCGGCATCGGCGGTTTCCAGCGCCACGTCCGTGCCGCCGCCCATGGCGATACCCACGTCGGCGGTCGCCAGGGCCGGCGCGTCGTTGATGCCGTCGCCGACCATCGCCACCTTGGCATCACGCTTCATCTCGTTGACCAAGCGCAGCTTGTCCTGCGGCAGCAGCTCGGCCTCCCACTCGATGCCCAGCTTGCCGGCGATCGCCTGCGCGGTGCGGCGGTTGTCGCCGGTCAGCATGACCGAGCGCACGCCCATGGCGTTGAGCTGGGCCACGCCTTCGCGCGCGTCGCGGCGGGGCTCGTCGCGCAGGGCCAGCAGGCCCAGAACGTTCTTGCTGGCTTCGTCGAACAGGACCACCACGGTCTTGCCGCCATCCTCCAGCTTGTCGATTTCCCTGCGGTGCGCGGCTGTCAGCGTGGCCGTCTGTTCCGCATGGGCGGGCGATCCGACAGCGAGCGCACTGCCGTTCACGGTGGCGCGCACCGCCTTGCCGGCAATGGCCGATGCGCCCGTGGCCTGGGGAATCGCCACGTCCAGGCTCTTGGCATGGGCGACAATGGCCTTCGCCAAGGGATGGTTTGAGCCGGACTCGACAGCGGCGGCAAGCGCAAGGACCTGTTGATGCTTGAACAGCCCGAAGGGCAGGACCTCGGTGATGCGCGGCTTGCCCTCGGTCAGCGTGCCAGTCTTGTCGAAGGCAATGGCGCGCACGCGGCCGATGGTTTCCAACGCGTTGCCACCCTTGATCAGCAGGCCCCGTCGCGTGGCCACCGCAAGGCCCGAGGCGATGGCCGCCGGTGTGGAGAGCACCAGCGCACATGGGCAGGCAATCAACAGCAGTGCGAGGCCGCGGTACAGCCAGGTACCCCAGTCGCCACCCATGGCAAGTGGCGGAACCACCACGATCAACGCCGCGATGGCCATGACGGCAGGGGTGTAGTAGCGGCTGAACTTTTCGATGAAGCGAGCCGTGGGCGCCTTGGAGGACTGCGCCTGCTCCACCAGTTGGATGATGCGAGAAATGGTGTTGTCCGATGCCGTCTTCTCGACTTGTACTTCGAGCACGCCATCGACGTTGATGGAGCCGGCGAACACGTCGGCACCGATAGCCTTTTGACGCGGTACGGACTCGCCGGTGATAGGCGACTCGTCCAGGCTGCTTTCACCGCGGAGGATCTTGCCGTCCGCAGGCACCCGGTCACCAGGGCGCACCAGCACGCGGTCGCTCACGCGCAGGGAAGCGGCGGGCACTTCGCGCTGCCCGCCCGCGGCATCGAGCAGTACCGCCGTCTTAGGCACCAGGGAGGCCAGCGCCTTGATGCCGGCGCGCGCGCGGCCGGCGGCCACGCTTTCCAGCAGCTCGCCGATCGCGAACAGGAACACCACGGCAGCAGCTTCCTCGGCCTCGCCTATCACGAGCGCGCCCAGCGAGGCGACGACCATCAGCGTTTCGATAGAGAACGGCGAGCCTGACACAGCCAGCGCGAAGGCTTTGCGAGCGAACGGCAGCACGCCCGCGATCACCGCAGCGGCGAAGATCCATTCAGCGTAGCCAGGAACGAACTGCGCGATCGCGTAGGCCGAGCCCATCAGGCCGCCCAGGCCCAGCACGTGCTTGCCTTTCTTCGTCTGCCACCAGCGCTGATGGCGCGCCGTCGATGCTGCTGCTGGGGCCGCGGGTGCTGAGCCATCATGGCGGCGCACGTCGGAGACGCCGAAGCCCAGGCTCTTGATGGTCTTCTCGATGTGGCCGAGCTGCGTGGGGCCGCCAGACGCGAGCGTCAATTCCAGCGTTTCTGCGGTGAAGTTTATGCGGGCATCGGACACGCCATCCATGCGAGCGAGCGCCGTTTCGATCTTGCCGACGCAACTGGCGCAGTCCATGCCCTCGACGCGCATGGACACGTTGGGGGGCGTGCTGGGTGCTCCACGGGAGGCAGAGGCCGGCGCATGGTCATGCCCGCTGCAGGCCCCGTGATCGTGACCGTGGTCATGGGCATGGGCATGGCCGTGAGCATGGCCATGCCCATGGTCATCACCGCACGCTTTGCCGTGCGAATGATCGTGCCCGTGGTCGTGGGCATGCCCATGGTCATGGTGGCCGCCGCAGCCGGCGTGGTCATGCGCGTGGGCCGCATGGCACGGTGCAGGTGCTGCGGACATTTCGGACGCGGGCAGTGCCTGCACGTCGAAGCCCAGGGACCGGATTTTCTTGGCAATGTCGCGTGCAGTATTTCGGCTACTTGTGCTGCGCGTCAACGTCAGCGTCTCATTTGTAAAATTAACCTGTACATTTGATACGCCATCAATTCGACCAAGCGCTGTTTCAATCTTGCCGACGCAACTGGCGCAATCCATACCTTCGACCCGAAAGCCCAGTTGTTCGTCCTGCGCTCCTGTGCCGTCCAATGTTTCCAAAGACATATCAATCTCCTGGTTCTCTGAGTAATCGCCGTGGCAGGACGCACAAATCAGCGATCGGAATGTTATGCAAACAAATGAACACTTGTTTGTATGTTTATTCAAAAAAAAGAAAGAATCTCTTTCTGGCTGAACCATCCGACCGCTGCTTTATGCAGCTGCCATTAAGTCATTTTTTGTTGCGCAGCATCTGGTAGGTTTCAAATGCGGTGCGGTAGGCATCACTATAGGTATCAGGCGTCTGCTCACCAGCCCAGAATCCAGCCATTCCCGCAACCTGCCAATCTGCCAAATCACTCTTTACTTGAGCACGAGTCAATGCCACCGGAGCCTTGTAAGCCGCAACCAGCTTGAGCTGGAGATAGCTCTCGTAGGCTTGTTGGTAGGCTTGGGTGTGCGAAGCGGTGGTGATTCCGCGCGAGGTGAACGCGTGCATGCCGGAGATTTTCCACAGTTCCAAATCAGCCATCACTTCAGCACGAGTCTTTCCTGCTGAGGGCGCCTGATACATATCACCTTGGGTCAATTGCAAGTAGCGCTGAAAGGCAGCCTGGTATTGAGGGCTGAACGTATCCGGGCCGCTTTCGCCGCGAGACAACGCTTCCAACCCAGATTGCCTCCAAGCAGCCAGATCCTCCTGGACCTGTTGCCGTGTCATATCTGCGGCGAACGGTTGAGCGTTTACTCCAGCAGCAAAAAGTGCGGAAAGCAGAACAGCAAAGCGAATTTTCTTGGACATGGTCAATACTCCTTGACGTTAAAAATAATGGCGTGGTCCTTACGCCTTTCGGATACCCCGTAGACAAATAATAAAACACATGAAGATATGTTCAAGTGTTTATTTTTAGAGTGCTTTTTGCTTGGGGTCTTCTAGGCATTCAGCAAGGCGCGCCGGTGTCTCTCTAGATTAATAGCCAAAAAAAGCCTACCCCTTGAAGGCGTAGGCCGGCGCGCACTCACATGTTCAGTCAATCGTCGTGTCTGTCCTCCGAAATGTGAACCGCCATGTCCTGGAGTACCTGGCTGACGTGCTGGTCGGCAATGCCGTAGAAGATGTGCTTGGCTTGGCGCTCGCCGCGCACGAGGCGCGCGCCGCGCAACAGGCGCAGGTGATGGCTGACCAAGGACTGCGACAGGTCTAGCGAGCCAGCAATGTCGCCCACTGCGACCGATCCGCGCATGCACTGCAACAGGATTTTCAATCGCGATTGGTCGCCCAGCAGGCGGAAGGTCTCTGCCAGAACAGCGACGTCACTTTGCGATAGTGCGAGGACATCAGTGGTCGTGCCGTGGTTAGAGGTCGAACATTGCACAATAGCGGCGCTGGTGGTTTTGCGGGATGTCATGGATTCAAACCCTCAAGTGAACTGCGAACCGTCTAGCACGGCCTCAATGCTTGTGACCGGGAGCGGAGTGGTCATGGTCATGATTGTGCTCACTGTGGTCGTGGCCGCTGTGGTCCTGACGGCCTGTCGTGGGTTGCAGGCTGCAGATGTTCTCGTCAGCCTCCGAGTTCCAGTCGATTCCGACTGTGGCGTGTTCGATGCTGAACTGCTCTCGCAGCACCGCCTCGACGCGCTTGACCACAGCTCGCGCCTCCTCGTCCACGTTGGGTCGAACGTGTAGCGTGGCCATCGTGCGACCGGAAGTGAGTTGCCACACGTGAACATGGCTGACAGCCGCCAGGCCGGGCACAGTGCTCATCAGGCCTTGTTCCACCTTTTCCGGCGAAGCGTCCTCTGGCGCACCCTCCAACAGGATATGGATCGACTTGGCCAGGAGCTTCCAGGCGCTGCGCAGAATCAACGCCGCTACTAGAACCGACAGGATGGGTCGATCGGAGTCCAGCCGGTGAAGTAGATGACGATCGCTGCAACGATGGCGCCGACAGAGCCGAGCAGGTCACCCATCACGTGGAGGATGGCACCTTTCACATTGACGTGATCGGTTTCGCCGCGGGTCATGATCCACAGCACGAGGACGTTGATCAGTAAGCCGAGCACGGCGACGATCATCATCGGGCCGGCGAGGATGACGGGCGGCGCCTGCAGCCGCTCCCACGCCTCGTAGGCGATCCATGCGACGATCGCGAACAGGGTCACGGCGTTCAGGAAGCCGGCGATGACCTCGAAGCGCAGGTAACCGAATGTGCGTTTGCTGTCGGCTGCGCGGCGACCGAATCGGAAGGCAGCGTAAGCCAGGGCAAGTGCCACGGCGTCGGTCAGCATGTGGCCAGCATCGGCAAGTAGGGCTAGCGAGCCCGACAGCACGCCGCCGACAGCTTCCACGAGCATGAAGCCGAAGATCAGGAAGAAGGAAACCAGAACCTTGCGCTCGTTGGCGCTCGTCACTGTGGGGGTGTGGTCGTGATCATGGTCGTGACCATGGTCATGTGCATTGGATTGGGACATGGGCGCCTCTGCTGGTTGAGTGTTTGACTATGGCGAAATATAACACATGAATATGTGTTCATGTGATATATTTTCGCTCACCCTTCTCAGCCTCCGAAGCCATGCGTTGTGATGCCGCAACGAGAAAATGTGCCTATCCTTTCGGCCAGATACGGTGCAGGTCATCCAGAATCAGCTGGTGATGGTGCCTGCCTTGGTCTGCGTGTGTGCGTAAATGAGGGTGATCCGGCGGCAAGCTGGGGTGGTCATGCGCCACGTCAGAAGGGTCGCTGGCCGGCCACAGCCAGAGCGTCAGCGCCACGCCGGCCAAGCCGACCAGGGACATGACAATGAAGGTCGATGGCAAGCCCATGACCGCGCCGAAGCGGCCGGCAAGTGGGTAGCAGATGAGCCAACAGGCGTGCGACAGCGCGAAGTGTGCCGCGAAGATCGCAGGACGGTCCTCGGCATGGGCCGAGCGGCGCAGAAGACGGCCGGATGGCGTTTGCGCCACGCTGTAGCCAAAGCCGATGATCAACCACAGCGGCAGCAACAATGCATAGCTCGGCAGCAGTGCGCCGATCCCCGTGCCCACGACCAGTACGGTAGCGCCGGTGAGCATCGCGGTTCGGTCGGCCACCTTTTCCAGTAAGGATGGCAGAACGAAGGCTGCCACCATCGAACCGCCTCCGAATGCCGCCAGTGCCGACGCCACTTCGACCTCGCCTAGGCCAAAGCGCGCCTTCACGAGAACCACCGTGTTCACGATCACCATGGCGCCCGCCGCCGAGACGGCCAAGCTGATCGCCAGCAGGCCCCGCAGGCGTGGCGTAGCGAGATAGATGCGTGTGCCGCGGGTCGTGCGATCCCAAATGCCGCGGCGCGGTCCGGGAATAGTTGTGGGCAACCGCACGCTGACCACGAGCGCGGCTGAAACGAGGAAACCGAGCACTGTTCCCGCGAACAGGTTGTGAAAGCTGATGACGGTCAGCAGCGCAGCAGCCAGCATCGGGGAAATCAGGCTTTCCAGGTCATAGGCCAGCCGGGACAGCGACAGCGCCTTCGTGTAGTCCTCTTCATCGGGAAGGATGTCCGGGATAGTGGCTTGGAAAGTCGGCGTGAAGCCGGCGGATGCCGCTTGCAGGACAAAGATCAGCAGATAGATCTGCCAGACCTCGGTGACAAAGGGCAAACAGATCGCGACAACCGCTCGTACCAGGTCCAGCGCTACGAGCAATGACCGTCGCGGGAACTGGTCGGCGAAGGCCTGTGCGACTGGAGCGACTCCCACATAGGCCAGCATCTTGATAGCCAGCGCCGACCCGAGCACCGCACCTGCATCGGCCCCGGCCAGCTCGTAGGCAAGTAGGCCGAGCGCTACCGTCATCAGGCCTGTGCCGACGAGTGCGATCACCTGCGCGGTGAACAGGTGGCGGTAGGTGCGGTTCTTTAGGACGGAGAGCATCGAGAGACCTCAGAGCAGTCTGGTTAGCGCCTTCATTTCGGCTAGAACGGAGTCCTCATCATGAGATAGGCAGTGGTCGATGTGGTCATGGATCAGGACGCGCTTGGCCGCTGTGACGGCGCTCTCCACCGCAGCGAGCTGGCGAGCGATGTCCAGGCAGGTTTCTTCTCCTTCGATCATCCCGATGACGTGTCGCAGATGACCCTCGGCGCGCTTGAGCCGTTTCACGAGATCTGGGTGGCTGGTGTGCTTGTGCATCTCTTTCATGCAGCAATCATATCCCCCCCGGGGGATATGCTCAAGGAGTCTGCATAGCTGTTTGCGCAGTGGATTAGCCCCACCTCGCCTCTCGATGTCTTGCGCCCGACGCCCTCTCTAAGGCGATTGGTGCTCAAAGGATGTAAGGTTTTCTTTCCCATTCATATGAATAGATATACAATTGTTCATATCTAAGCCAGTGAACAGTGGCTTTTCAACGACAAGCACTTGCTCGGAAAGAGAACACCCAGCCGGGGGTAAGTACTGATGCAACACCGATGGAGAATTGAATGCTTCGCAAAGACATACGCAAGGGATGGATATGGGCGGTATCCACGCTTTGGGCCGGCACCGTGCTAGCCCAGCCAGTAGCCGCCCCTCACGTCCCATCCAGACCAGACAGCCACATGGTCGCCCAATTGTGGGAGTCAGCTTGGCAGCGGCAGCCAGAAGCCGCTGGAGAAGGCGCCTGGCAGCAGGCCGCCCAAGCACGCCAAGAGACGGCCGGCAGTTGGGTGGCAGGTCCGATGGCGCTGGAAGCCTCCACCAAAACTGATCGGTTCAACAACCGCAACGGACAGCGCGAATATGAAGTCGGGGTGGCTATTCCCCTTTGGATGCCTGGTGAGCGCGCCTCGTCGGCACGCTGGGCGGACGCGGAAAGCCTCGCGCTATCCAGCCGGATGCTGGCCGCCAAGCTACGCACGGCCGGACAGGTTCGCCAGGCATGGTGGGCATGGCAGCGTGCCCAGGCCGAATTGGTGGCGGCGCAGGATCGCACCCGCAGCGCGGACGAGTTGGCGCAAGATGTGGCTCGCCGAGTTCGCGCGGGCGACCTGGCGCAAGCCGACAGAAACCAGGCCGATGGCGCCTTGGCGTCGGCTCGTAGTGCCCTGGCCATTGCTCAGGCCGAAGAAATCACGCAGCGCGAGGCGTTGTTGGCACTGACCGGCATCGAGAGTATCCCGTCGCAGGCCGATTCCGCGCAGCCGGAGCAGTCAGGTGTCCGAGTTCAACCGGCATCGGCACAGCCGTCCGGCGCGTTGTTGGGTAACCACCCTGCGCTGCTGGAACTGCAGCACAAGGCGCTGGCGGCCCGCCGCTCTGCGGAACTGGTGTCCCATCAGAAGTACGCCAACCCCGAACTGACCCTGGCGACCACGCGGGATCGGGGCGGCTACGGCGAACGCTACAACCAGACGATCACGGTGGGTGTGCGCATTCCCTTCGGTACGGGTAGCCGTCATACCGAGCAATTGTCCAGCGCCAATGCGCAGGCACTGGAGGCTGAGTCGGCACTCGCGGCCCAGCGCACCCGGCTACTCTCGGAAATTCGAACTGCCCAATCGCGCGAACTGGCAACCAGCACCCAGATGCAGGCCGCTTCGGAGCGCCAGCGACTAGCCCAACAAACGCGCACCTTCTACCAAAAGTCGTTCGCGATGGGCGAGACGGACATGCCGACACGCCTTCGCATCGAGCAGGAGGCCACCGAGGCCGAGCGCGCGGCGCTGCTCGCCAAGGTGGAGCATGCCGCGGCCATCTCGTCCCTGTTGCAGGCACAAGGCACGCTGCCGCAGCCGACCGAGACTTTCACTGACATCTCCGGCACGCGCTGATCGGCGCGCGCTCAACCATCCTGGAACCTTAGAAATGTCGCAATCCTCTTTCTGGCGTGCAGCTGCCTTGTCCAGCCTCCTGCTTGGCAGTAGCGCAACGTGGGCCGGCGACGGCCATGACCATGGCGAAGCCGCTCCTGCCCCCGCAGCGGCCGCGCTTCCGCGCTTTGCCGCAGTTTCCGATGACTTCGAACTGGTGGGTGTGCTGAACGGCCAGCGTCTCACACTCTACCTCGACCATGCTGCCGACAACCGGCCGGTGACCGATGGCGAGCTGACCCTCGAGCTGGGTGGTCAACAGGTAAAGGTCAGCTCACACGGGGTTGGAGAGTTCGAGGCCGATCTGACTGAGCCGCTATCCGATGGCGAGACCTCAATCATGGCCACTATTACTGCGCAGGGCCAATCGGACCTGTTGACGGGCGTTCTCGATGTTCATAGCGAAGACGCCGAACACGAGCATGCCGTCGCATCCGGCCGTGTGGTCGTACTAGGTGGCGGTGCCGCAGTCCTCGGCGTCGGTGTCCTAGCGTGGGCGCTGCGCAGACGTACACGCACCAACGGTGCACTGCGAGGTGCAGCATGAAGCGCAACTTCCGTTTCCTAATGACGACGGCCATGGCGGCTGCATTGGCTCTGGCTGCTCCCGCGTTCGCTCACGACGGCCATGACCACGGCGACGAAGCGCCGGCTGCGTCTTCCAATGGCCCCCAGCGCCAGCCTGATGGCAGCGTGTTTCTTCCGAAACCGTCGCAACGTCAGATCGGTGTACGCACCCAGCTGATCAAGCAGGAGCCCTTGGCCCGCAGCCATGAACTGGCTGGCAAAGTAATCATGGACCCGACGACAGGCGGCAAGGTCCAGGCAATGGTAATGGGCCGGCTGGTGCCCGGGCCGGATGGTCTGCCGCAGATCGGCCAATCCGTGCGCAAGGGCCAGGTGCTGGCTTACATCGAACCGGCCAGCGGTGTGCTGGAGCGCTCAGGCCAGATGGCCCAGGTTGCCGAGCTGCGTGCGGGCCAAGCGCTCGCGCAGAAGCGCTTGGCCCGGCTGCGCGAGCTGTCGGAGACCGTGCCCCGCAAGGAGATCGAAGCAGCCGAAAGCGAAGTGAACAGCCTGACCGAACGCGCCCGCGCCTTGAGCGGGGGCCTCGCCGGCAGGGACGTACTGAAGGCCCCAGTCAGCGGCGTCATCGCATCCAGCCCCGCAGTTGCCGGGCAGGTCGTGGATGCGCGCGAACTGGTGTTTGAGGTGGTCGATCCGACCCAACTGCGCATCGAGGCGCTTGCCTACGATCCGGCAATGGCACAGAACCTGGCCGGTGCTGCACTCGCAGTAGGCGGTCAGAAGGTGCCGCTGAGCTTCGTCGGTGCCGCCAGCAGCCTGCGCGAGCAGGCCCTGCCCATGCTGTTCAAGGGCACCAGCGAAAGCCTCTCGCGCTTGGCGGTCGGTATGCCGGTGGTGGTCTTCGTGCAAGAGGCGACGACGGTACCTGGCTACCGCGTGCCTTCCGGTGCGCTGATGAAGAACCCTGCCAACCAGAACATCGTCTGGGTCAAAGACCAGGCCGAGCGCTTCGAGCCGCGTGTCGTGAACATCACTCCTTTGGATGGTGCATCCATCGCTGTCACTTCGGGCCTGGCGGACGGCGACCGCGTGGTTGTCGAGGGCGCGTCCCTGATCAATCAAGTTCGTTGAGGGGCACCATTCCATGTTCAAGTGGCTTCTCGAAAATAGCTTACGAAACCGGCTCCTGGTCATCATCGGGGCGCTGGTGCTGATGGCGTATGGCGCGTTCACCCTGACGCGCACGCCGGTAGATGTCTTTCCCGATCTCAACAAGCCGACCGTCACTCTCATGACGGAGGCTGGCGGCATGGCTGCCGAAGAAGTCGAGCAACTCATCACGTTCCCGCTCGAAACGGCCATGAACGGCCTGCCCAGCGTCGAAAGCGTGCGCTCGGTCTCCAGCGCCGGGCTTTCCTTCATCTACGTGACATTTGACTGGAAGACCGACATCTTCCGGGCGCGCCAGATGGTCTCCGAACGCCTGACGTCCATGGAGGAAGGGCTAGCCCCGGGCGTGACGCCCACTATGGGGCCAATCAGCTCAGTGATGGGCGAGATCATGCAGATTGCAATCCCCATCGGTGCCAAGCCCTCAGGGCAGAAGAACGCAGCCCCGCCGCTGTCGGCCATGGACACTCGCGAGTACGCGGACTGGGTGCTACGCCCCCGGCTGATGGCCATACCTGGTGTTGCCCAAGTCATCCCGATCGGAGGCGAGGTCCGTCAGTTCCAGGTCCAGCCCAACACCACGCGAATGTCAGAGCTGGGCGTGACTGCGTCCGATCTGGATGCGGCTCTCAAGGGCTTCTCCGCGAACACTTCCGGCGGCTTCCTGGAGATCAATGGCCGCGAGTACCTGATCCGCAACCTGGGCCGCACGTCCCGACTCGACGACCTGCGTAACCTGCCTCTCGCGGTGCGTGCGGGCCAACCCATCCTGCTCCACCAGGTCGCCGATGTTCAGTTTGCGCCAGCCATCAAGCGCGGCGATGCGGGCTTCGAGGGCCTGCCAGCCGTGATCCTGGGCATCCAAAAGCAGCCCACGGCCGATACGATTGCACTGACCCGCTCGATCGAGTCAGCGTTGGCGGACATGAAGGGCTCACTGCCGGCTGGCATGGCCGAGCCACAGGTGACCTTCCGACAAGCCAACTTCATCGAGGCGTCCATCAGCACGCTGCAAGGCAAGCTCATCGGCGCATCGGTCTTCGTGGCGGTGATCCTGTTCTTCTTCCTGGGCACTTTGCGCCCCCTGGTGATCGCGTTGACCGCGATTCCTGCCTCGATCTTCGTGACCGGGCTGGTGTTCCACTATTTCGGCCTATCAATCAACACCATGACGCTCGGTGGGCTGGCGATCGCCATCGGCGGTCTCGTGGACGATGCTGTGGTCGATGTGGAGAACATCATGCGGCGGCTCAAGGAGGACCGCACCCGCCACCCTGAGAACCGGCTGACGCCCCTGGTCATCGTTGCCAGGGCCTCGATGGAGGTTCGCTCGGCGATTCTCTACGCCACGATGATCATTGTGCTGGTGTTCCTGCCCCTGTTCGCGCTGCCGGGGATGGAGGGGCGCTTGTTCGTGCCGCTGGGCATCGCCTTCATCGTCTCCACGCTGGCCTCGCTGCTGGTCTCTGTGACGGTCACTCCGGTGCTTTCGTACTACCTGCTGCCCAAGATGAGGACGCTGGACCATGGCGACACTCGGCTTCTAGCCTGGTTGAAGACGCGCTATCAGGGCGGCCTGCAGCGGGTCTTGCAGCGGCCGCGTGCCGCCCTTGGCATGGCCGCTGTGGCTGTCACACTGGCTGTCGCCGCGGTGCCATTCTTCCCGACCACGTTCCTGCCCCCGTTCAATGAAGGAACGTTGCTGGTGGGCCTGCGCCTGAATCCCGGTGTGACGCTGGCCGAATCTTCGGCGCTTGCCCAGCAAGCCGAGCTGCTGGTCGCGCAGGTGCCAGAGGTGCAGCACGTGGGCCGGCGCAGCGGACGGGCCGAGCTGGACGAGCATGCCGAAGGCGTGCATGTCAGCGAGCTGGACGTGGGCCTGCTGCCCGCCTCGGAGCTAAAGCGCTCCATGGAGGAGATCACCGCCGACATCCGTTCGCGTCTGGCTCACTTGCCCGGCTCCATCGGCATTGGCCAGCCGATCTCGCACCGCATCGACCACATGTTGTCGGGGGTGCGCTCGCAGATCGCCATCAAGGTGTTCGGCGAGGACCTGGACGTCCTGCGCGGGCAGGCGGATCTGCTGCGCGCCAAGCTGGCCGGAATTCCGGGGCTTGCTGACCTGGAGATCGAAAAGCAGGTCCTAGCGCCGCAGATCAAAATCCGCGTGGATTATGCGGCGGCGGGACGCTACGGCGTGGCCGCACCGCAAATTCTGTCCACGCTGCAAAGCCTGGTCGAAGGCGAAAAGATCACCGAGGTCATCGAGGGCAACCGCCGCTTCGCGCTGGTGGTTCGCCTGCCCGAGCAGGCGCGGTCGATTGAGGGCTTGAGCCGCATCCTCATCGACACGCCCATGGGTCGGGTCCCGTTGTCGCGCCTTGCCACCATCGAAGACAGCGACGGCCCCAACCAGGTCAGCCGCGACGATGGCCGTCGACGCATAGTTTTGTCGGCCAACGCTCAGGGACGGCCGCTGTCCGAAGTAGTGGCCGACATACGCAGCGTCGTCCAAGAAGTGCGCTTGCCCGAAGGCTACTTCATCACGCTGGGCGGCCAGTTCCAGGCACAAGAGGAAGCCTCGCGACTGGTGGGCCTGCTGTCCATCGTCTCCCTGACGCTCATGTTCGTGGTGTTGTACACGCGCTACAAGTCGGTCGTCCTATCAGCGCTCATCATGGTGAACATTCCATTGGCCCTGGTCGGCGCCGTGTTGGGGCTGTGGCTGTCTGGCCAGCCGTTGTCCGTGGCCGCCCTGGTCGGCTTCATCACGCTCGCGGGTATTTCTGTGCGCAACGGCATCCTGAAGGTGAGCCACTACCTCAACCTCATGCGCATGGAGGGCGAGGACTTCGACCAGAAGATGATCGTGCGTGGCTCGCTCGAACGGCTTTCCCCGGTTCTGATGACCGCGCTGGTCACGGCCTTCGCGCTGGCCCCGCTGCTGTTCGAGGCGTCCCGACCCGGTACTGAGATCCTGCACCCCGTCGCGGTGGTGATCTTCTCGGGGCTGGTCAGCTCCACGCTGCTAGACACCTTCCTTACACCCGCCATGTTCTGGCTGTTCGGCCGCAAGCCTGCCGAACGCCTGCTGGACGACCGCGACGCGGAGGCATTCTGATGCAACGCCTTCTGTCACCCGATTTCAACCACCGTAACCCTATAGGAGCTTTCATGTCTGTTCGATTTCGTTCCCTCACGGCCGGCACCGCCCTCGCCCTGGCATCCGTCACCGCCTTCGCCGCAGGCGACCATGACCACGCGCATGACCACAAGCCGCTGCATGGTGGCGTCGTGACCGAAGTCCGGGACGTGGACTACGAGTTGGTCGTTCAGCCCGCAGCAGCGCAACTCTACCTGCGCGACCACGGCAAGCAGGTCAATGTAAGCAACACCAAAGCCAAGCTCACACTGTTGACCGGCTCACAAAAGCAGGAGGTGCAACTCACGCCTGCCGCGGACGGAAGCCGCCTCGAAGGCAGCGGGACCTTCGCCGCAGCCAAGGGCACGAAGGCCGTCGTCCAAGTCGAACGTGGGGGCAATACCGCGAGCGCCCGGTTCGTTCTGCCGTAGTGTTCAACGTGATCGTCAGGGAACGAGCTGTAATCTGGCGACCACCTGACAAAAGGCGCGACATAGGCGCTCACTATTTCCTCAAAAACTTTGGAGATGTAAATCATGGAAATGCATTTCGACGTCATTGTTATCGGTGCCGGCCCAGGCGGATACATCGCGGCCATTCGCGCTGCCCAATTAGGCATGAAGGTCGCTTGTGTAGATGCCTGGAAGAACAAGGACGGAAAGCCAGCACCTGGCGGCACCTGCAACAACATCGGTTGTATCCCTTCGAAAGCGCTACTGCAGTCGTCAGAGAACTTTGAACAAGCCAAGCACCACTTTGGCACGCACGGCATCTCCACGGGTGATCTGCGCATGGATGTGACCACGATGTTGGAACGTAAGAATCAGGTCGTGAAGTCCAGCAACGAAGGCATCCTTTATCTGTTCCGCAAAAACAAGGTCCAGTTTTTCAACGGCCTGGCGTCTTTCACCAGGACTGTCGATGGTGGCTTCGAGGTGAGCGTCGCCGCCGATGAGGCTGTTACCTTGGTGGGCAAGCAGATCATCGTTGCCACAGGCTCCAACGTGCGGCCACTCCCCAACCTACCGTTCGATGAGCGGGTCGTGCTCTCCAACGACGGCGCGCTGGACATCGCGGCCGTGCCCGATCGGTTGGCCGTCATCGGTGCCGGCGTGATCGGCCTGGAGCTGGGCTCCGTTTGGCGCCGCCTGGGGGCGGATGTCACGATCCTCGAAGGCTTGCCCAGCTTCCTGCCAATCGTCGACCAAGCCATCGCCAAGGAGGCGAAGAAGGCGTTCGACAAGCAAGGCCTGAAGATCGAACTAGGTGCGAAGGTTCGCGAAGTCAATGCAACCGAGGCTGGCGTGACTATTCACTACACCGACAGCCAGGGCCAGACGCAGTCCTTGCAGGCAGACAAAGTGATCGTGGCTATCGGCCGTGTGCCCAACACCGAAGGCCTGAATCCGGCCGCCGTGGGACTCCAACTGGATGAGCGCGGCGCCGTGCTGGTGGACGATGAATGCCGCACCAGTGTGCCCGGCATCTGGGCCATCGGTGACGTGGTGCGTGGCCCGATGTTGGCGCACAAGGCGGAAGAGGAAGGTGTCGCAGTGGCCGAGCGCATTGCCGGCCAGCACGGTCACGTCGATTTCAATACGATCCCCAACGTCATCTACACCAGCCCAGAGATTGCCTGGGTAGGCCGCACCGAGCAGCAGCTCAAAGAGCAGGGCACCGCCTATCGAATCGGTTCCTTCCCGTTCATGGCCAATGGCCGCGCGCGTGCGCTGGGCGACACGCCGGGCCTCGTCAAGGTGATCGCCGATCCTGCCACTGATGAGATACTCGGCGTGCATGTGGTCGGCCCGCAGGCCAGTGAACTGGTGGCCGAGGCCGTGATCGCCATGGCGTTCAAGGCCAGCAGCGAAGACATCGCCCGCATCTGCTTTGCCCATCCGACCCTCTCCGAGACGTTCAAAGAGGCCTCGCTGGCCGTGGACAAGCGCGCGCTCAACTTCTGATTGATCGGAAGCGGCATCCAAACCACCTCACCGAACGCAGCTGCGGGCGGTGGGGCGCATATCGCCATGGAACGTAGGCCACGCCGCAACGGCATGCTATGCCCAACAGTTACTCGTCGTTGTGGTCTTCCGCGATGTGGGTGGCCATATCCAGCAGCACCTGGTTCACGTGCTTGTCCGCCACCTCATAGAAGATCTGTTTGGCTTGGCGCACGCCCTTGACCAGGCGAGCACCGCGCAGCAGCCGCAGGTGGTGGCTCACCAGCGACTGCGAGAGTTCGAGGGTTTCAGCGATGTCCCCGACCGAGGAAGAGCCTTTCATGCAGCACAGCATGATTCTCAGCCGGGACGGGTCACCCAGGAGGCGGAATGTCTCAGCCAAGATGGTCACGTCATTCTGTGACAGCGATTCCAAATCGGCGCTGGGACCCTTCGGTGGGGTACTGAATGGCTTACTTGTATTCATTTTTAAAATATTTCCTAACCTCGAATGGCTGTTTTCGCCCTTCAGAATTAACAAGGCAGCGGCCGCTTAGGCGCGCGCAGCAAAGAACCAGTGCGAGCCTGGCAGGCAAGGCCTCCGTTCCCCGTGCACCGGGTCATTTCTGAAACCTGACAGCATCCGAAAAAGCGCTTGACCTTCCCACGATGGTAAACCCTAAGCTCCCTCCATGTCGAATTTCAACTATGGGAAGCACACCATGAGCATGGCAACAACGAGTAGTGCTGGCGCCCAAGCAGCGGCAATCAGCCTGCCCATCGAGGGCATGACCTGCGCAAGCTGTGTCGGCCGAGTCGAGGCCGCCCTTGCCAAGGTCGAGGGCGTGGCAAGCGTGTCTGTCAATCTCGCCACCGAGCGAGCGGACATTCGCCTGAACCGTCCTGTCGATCGCATGGCGCTGATCCAGGCGATCGAGAAGGTAGGGTACGACGTGCCTCAGGGCACCATCGAGCTGGCGATCGGAGGCATGACCTGCGCTTCGTGCGTGGGCCGCGTCGAGAAGGCGCTCAAGGCGGTGCCGGGCGTCACTGAGGCTGTGGTCAATCTGGCGACCGAGCGCGCTACCGTGCGTGGCGTAGCATCCGTGCAGGATCTGATTGCTGCTGTCGATAAGGTCGGCTACGAGGCCAGCCCGGTCGATACAGGCATGCAGGCCGACGAGGAAGCTGCCGAGAAAAAGGACGCCGAGCGCGCCGAACTCAAGCGCGACCTGACCCTGGCCGCCGTGCTGGCGCTGCCTGTGTTCGTGCTCGAAATGGGCTCGCACATGATTCCCGGCATGCACGAGTGGGTGGCTTCCACCATTGGCATCCAGCAGAGCTGGTATCTGCAGTTCGTGCTGACCCTGCTGGTGCTCGCCATTCCGGGCTGGCGCTTCTATGAGAAGGGCTTCCCGGCGCTGTTCCGCCTGGGTCCCGACATGAACTCGCTGGTCGCGGTCGGCACGGCCGCGGCCTTCGGTTATTCGATGGTCGCCACGTTCGCGCCCAGTCTGCTGCCGGCCGGCACGGTGAACGTGTACTACGAGGCGGCAGCCGTCATCGTGGCGCTGATCCTGCTGGGCCGCTTTCTTGAGGCACGGGCCAAGGGCCGCACCTCCGAGGCCATCAAGCGCCTGATCGGCCTGCAGGCCAAGGAGGCGCACGTGCTGCGCGACGGCCGCATCGTGGACATCCCGATCAACGACGTGGCGCAGGGCGACATCGTGGAAGTGCGCCCGGCGAGCGCGTGCCGGTCGATGGTGAAGTGACCGAGGGCCGCAGCTTCGTGGACGAGTCGATGATCACCGGCGAGCCGATTCCCGTCGAAAAGGCGGAAGGCAGCACCGTGGTCGGCGGCACCGTCAACCAGAAGGGTGCGCTGACGCTGCGTGCCACCGCCGTGGGCGGTCAGACCATGCTGGCGCAGATCATCCGCATGGTCGAGCAGGCGCAAGGTTCCAAGCTGCCGATCCAGGCCGTGGTGGACAAGGTGACGCTGTGGTTCGTGCCCGCCGTCATGCTGGCCGCGGTGCTGACCTTCCTGGTCTGGCTGGTGTTCGGCCCGTCGCCCGCGCTGTCCTTCGCGCTGGTCAATGCCGTGGCGGTGCTGATCATTGCCTGCCCTTGCGCCATGGGTTTGGCGACGCCGACCTCCATCATGGTCGGCACGGGCCGGGGCGCCGAGATGGGCGTGCTGTTCCGCAAGGGTGAAGCCCTGCAACTGCTCAAGGACGCCAAGGTGGTGGCCGTGGACAAGACCGGCACGCTGACCGAGGGCCGCCCGGTCCTGACCGACCTGGAGATTGCCGACGGCTTTGACCGCAACCAGGTGCTGGCGAAGGTCGCCGCTGTCGAATCGCGCTCGGAGCATCCGATCGCACGCGCCATCGTCGAGTCGGCCGTGGAAGGTGGCATCGCGCTGCCGACGATGACAGACTTCGATTCGGTCACGGGCATGGGCGTGCGCGCCACCGTGGACGGCGCGCGTGTCGAGGTCGGTGCCGATCGCTTCATGCGTGAGCTGGGGTTGGACGTGGGCAGCTTCGCTCGCACGGCCGAGCGCCTGGGCAACGAGGGCAAGTCACCGCTGTACGCCGCGATCGACGGCCGGCTGGCCGCCATCATCGCGGTGGCCGATCCGATCAAGTCCAGCACGCCCGCGGCCATTGCCGCGTTGCACCAGCTCGGCCTGAAGGTGGCGATGATCACCGGCGACAACGCGCGTACCGCGCAGGCCATCGCCAAGCAACTGGGCATCGACGAGGTGGTGGCCGAAGTGCTGCCCGAGGGCAAGGTCGAAGCCGTGCGCCGGCTGAAAGCCAGCCACGGCCAGATCGCCTACGTGGGCGACGGCATCAACGACGCCCCGGCGCTGGCCGAGGCCGACGTGGGCCTGGCCATCGGCACCGGCACCGACGTGGCGGTGGAGTCGGCCGACGTAGTGCTGATGTCGGGCAACCTGCAGGGCGTGCCCAACGCCATCGCGCTGTCCAAGGCGACCATCGGCAACATCCGCCAGAACCTGTTCTGGGCGTTTGGCTACAACACGGCCCTGATCCCGGTGGCCGCTGGCGTCCTGTACCCCGCATACGGTGTGCTGTTGTCGCCGATCTTCGCGGCTGGCGCGATGGCGCTGTCCAGCGTGTTCGTGCTCGGCAACGCGCTGCGCCTGCGCCGCTTCCAGCCGCCGCTGGCGGCGGATACCGCTCATTGAGAAAGGAGGAACACCATGAACATCGGTGAAGCATCCAAGGCCTCGAAGGTCTCGGCCAAAATGATCCGCTACTACGAGCAAATCGGTCTGATCCCTCCGGCTGACCGCACCGATTCGGGCTACCGCGCCTATACCCAGGACGACGTTCACCGGTTGCATTTCATCCGGCGTTCGCGCGACCTCGGCTTCTCGGTGGCCGAGATCACGGACTTGCTGGGACTGTGGAATGACAAGTCGCGCCAGAGTGCTGATGTAAAGCGTCTGGCCCAGCAACACATCGACGAGTTGGACCGGCGCATCGAGAGCATGCTGGAGATGGCCGCGACGCTCAAGGCGCTGATCCGGTGTTGCGCCGGCGACGAACGGCCCGACTGCCCGATCCTGCACACGCTGGAGCAGCCCGATATCAGTGACAACAAGCCCGAAGCGCGCACTGGCGCAGTGCCGCGCCGCGCGCGAGCCAACGCAGCAGGAAAAAAGCCGTGTGCGCACTGAGCAGCCAGGAGAGATATGCCCAAAATCACCGTCTTGCCCCATCCTGAACTGGCGCCTGAGGGAGCCGAACTGAACGTGCCAGCAGGCACTTCGATCTGCGAGGCCCTGCTGGACAACGGCATCGAGATCGAGCATGCCTGCGACATGAGCTGTGCCTGCACGACCTGTCACTGCATCGTGCGCAAGGGGTTCGATTCTCTAAACGAAGTCGAGGAATGCGAGGACGATCTGCTCGACCGGGCCTGGGGACTGGAGGCGCAGTCGCGGCTGAGCTGCCAGGCCATCGTTGCGACCGAAGACCTGACCGTCGAGATCCCCAAGTACACGATCAACCATGCCAAGGAGAACCACTAGGAGCCTGCGTGCTGCCTCAGGCGCACCGGCCTGCGGCAGGGTTGCTCTGGCAGATGGAGGACTGACGGCATTGCCGCCAGATAACCAACCCGTGGGCCAGACCAACCCGCGAGCCAGGTGTCTACACTCCCTTTGCACGGTCGTCGGTTAGGCTGGAAAGGTCATCAACGTCCTTAAATCCGTGACGGCCGGCCCATGGAAAGTCCCACAGGAGAAGTCCTGCATGTCTGCGCCCAAGCTAGCCACGCTCTACCGAATGGTCATGCCCGGCCATACCTGCCCCTACGGGCTGAAGTCGCTCGATCTGCTCAACCGCAAGGGCTACGAGGTCGAGGACAAACACTTGGCAAGCCGCGAGCAGACGGATGCGTTCAAGAAGGAGCATGGCATCGAGACCACGCCCCAGGTCTTCATAAACGGGCGGCGCGTGGGCGGCTACGACGACCTACGCAAATTCTTCGGCATGTCCGTGAAGGACAAGAACGCCGTGACCTAGACCCCTGTGATCGCGCTGTTCGCCACGGCGGCCGCAATGGCGCTGGCGGCGAGCTGGGCGGCCTTCGGCCAAGTCTAGAGCATTCAGGCGGCAGAGTGGTTCGTGGCCTTTGCCATGTGCCTCCTGGCGCTGCAGAAGCTCAAGGACGTGGACGGCTTCGCGACGACCTGCTGGCCAAGCGCTGGGTTCGGTATGCCTATTTCTACCCGTTCGCGGAGGCCATCGCAGGCGTCCAGATGGTCGCGGGCGTGGGGATGTGGGTGTCGATTCCGTTGGCGCTGTTCATCGGGACCGTCGGGGCCGTGTCGGTTTTCAAGGCGGTCTATGTCGATCGCCGGGAACTCAAGTGCGCCTGCGTGGGCGGGGACAGCAACGTGCCGCTGGGCTTCGTGTCCCTGACCGAGAACCTGATGATGGTGGCGATGGCCCTGTGGCCAAGGTCGGCCTACCTTGGGATGCACTGAGCGCCGCGCCAGGTACGGCGCAGCGCACGTGCTCGCATCGGCCGTCCTGTGTGCATGCCGGCCACGATGCGGTGTTACTGCGCGCGCGGCGGGAAGCCAGCTTCGCTCAGGGCCGCGGCGATCTGCTCTTGCGAGGCCGAGGTCTGGACCTCGACACGGCGGGTCGGCGGGTCCGTGACGATCTTGGCGTTGGGGTCGATCATTTGGATCGTTTTCGTCACAGTGCGGGCGCAGCCGCCGCAGGTCATGTCTTCGAGATGGAATTGCATGGAAAACTCCTTTCGGGTTGGGGTGTTTGAAGTGTGCTCCTTGCCACCGTTGGAAGGTCAATCGCTATTTGCATCCCCGCCACACCAACCGGCCGAATGCTCATAGGGGCAAGGCCGTGGTGCTCTTTACGCGATCCAGCACGAAGCTGGTCTTGCAGTCCTGCACGCTGGGGTGCTTGAGCAGCGTGTCGAGCACGAAGCGGGAGTAGTGAGCCATGTCCATGACGACCACCCGCAGCAGATAGTCCATGTCGCCGGTCAGCGCATGGCACTCCACAACCTCTGGCCAGTTCTGGACAGACGCGCGGAACACGTCCATGGGATTGCGCTTGTGCGAGTCGGAGTACTGGGCCGACTTCTACACGAAGTTCTTCAACTTCCAAGAGATCCGCTACTTCGACATCAACGGCGAGTACACCGGCCTAGCCTCCAAGGCGATGAGCGCGCCGGACGGCCTGATCCGCATCCCGCTGAACGAGGAAGCACGCCAGGGCGGCGGCCAGATTGAGGAATTCTTGATGCAGTTCAGCGGCGAGGGCATCCAGCACATCGCCCTGCTGTGCGACAACCTACTCGATGCGCTCGACCGCGTGCAGATGGCCGGTATCCCGCTGCTGACCGCCCCCAACGACATCTATTACGCAAACTTGGAAAAGCGCCTGCCCGGCCATGGCCAGCCCGTACCCGAGTTGCAGGCGCGCGGCATTCTGCTCGACGGCACGACCGAAGGCGGCCAGCCCCGCCTGCTGCTGCAGATATTCTCCGAGCCGCTGCTTGGCCCGGTGTTCTTCGAGTTCATCGAGCGCAAGGGCAACTACCGCGAGGGCTTCGGCGAAGGAAACTTCGGTGCCTTGTTCGAGTCGATGGAACGCGACCAGATCAACCGTGGCTCGTTGGAAATCAACCCGGCCTGATTTGGGCCTTTCCATGAAGGCAGAGCGCCTTCAGTCCTACATCTCGCGAGCCCCTCTGTGGGCTCGCGCTACTTTGGCGTCAGTACTGCCTTAGCCGCTCAAGCATTGAGCGGGTTGGCTTCGGCGTCACGTTCCGAAACAGTTGCTACCGCCCTTGACTTGAGTTAATACATGAACATATGTATTCTTATTCAGATACACCGATGGCCTTTTTCCTCGCCCTGAAGAGGGACCCAGCACTACGTCGCCCCCTCTAAGCGCACTTCGGCAGCAATGCGCCGTGGCCAACCCAATGACCAGGATTGCTGAAGGACGTGCCCATGGAACTTCGTCATTTGCGCTGCTTCGTGGCTCTCGCCGAAGAGCTGCATTTCACCCGTGCTGCGGAGCGCTTGCACATCGAGCAGCCGCCGCTGTCCCGCACGATCAAGGAATTGGAAGACGAACTGGGGGTGCTGCTCTTTGACCGCGATCGGCGGGGAACGCGGTTGACGCCAGCGGGCACCACCTTCCTTCAGGACATTCGCAGGCTGTTCACCAACCTGGAGCAGGCACGAGAAAACGTCAGGGCGATCGCCGCAGGCCTAAGAGGCAGCGTGCGCATCGCCATCTCCGATGGCGCCATCGACCCGCGGCTGTCTGCACTTCTTGCCCTGTGCCGCCAGGAGGAGCCGGAGATCGAAATACGGCTCTCCGAGGTCACCCTGGCGGAACAGTTGCGGGGACTGCGATCCGGCGACTTCGCGATCGGTTTCGCACACACCGCGGACGTCGGCGACGGACTGGTGACGGAGCCCATCTGGCAGGACCCGCTGGTGGTGACCGTGCCGATCCGGCACCCGTTGCTGGCCCACAAGGAAGTGTCGCTACGTGAACTCGTGAGTTACCCGCTGGTGATGTGCGATCCGCAGCTTTGCGAGGGCTACTGCCGCGAATTGACCCGGCTGCTACATCCCCTGGAGCGCGAGTCCACCATCGTTGAGCATGTCTCGTCGCTGGACATGATGCTCACATTGGTCGGAGCTGGTTACGGCATCGGCTTCGCAACGGCGACCCGAATCGCGGCGTGTCAACGTCCCGACGTGGTGATCCGGCCGTTGGCGCTCGATTCGGCCGTCATCATCACCTACCTGCTTCGGCCCGAAGGCGGTAGCGGACTATCCGCACCCGTAGAGCGCTTCATCGAGCGTTTGCGTTCGCCAAAGAGCGATTAGCTACGACGCCTGCGCCACATCCGGCGTCACGCATCGCCCTGAAGGTAGAGGTTGCGCTCCGTGGCCGTCATCAGTTCGGCCGAGCTGATCTTGAGAGCCAGGGAAATTTTTAGAATGAGAGCGAGTGTCGGCATGTGCTCGCCGCGCTCAATCTTGCCCATGTGCGAGCGCGCGATCCCCGCCAAGCCCGCGAACTCATCCTGAGCAATCCCCTGAGCCAGGCGAGCGGCTCGCACCGCTTGCCCGAACGCCAACGCCGGTGCGGACTCATAGGTGGTTACTCCGGCGGGCCGTCCAGGCCGAATAGTGCGCTTCTGCATTCGCAGAAGCGTCATGGAATCACTGATCTTTAACCACGTTAAAGATATCTCTTGAGTATGATGTCGGCTGCTCTTTTCGATCCCGTTGCCTCTTGGGGGCATCCATGCACAACGCCATCAGACCGTCCCCGAATTTCACACTCGCCATAGCGCCAGGTGTGCCGTCTTCACGGCTGTCGGCGCTGCTTGCACTGCAGCGAGCGCACGAGCCGGGTGTCGCGATCGCCGTGCGTGAAGTTTCGGATCAAGAGCTGGTAACGGGCCTGCATGAGGGCCGCTACGACGCGGGGCTATCTCTTAGCAGTGCGGGGGATCACCTGACGAGTAGCCGGAGGCTGTGGTGCGAAAGCATGGCCGTCGCGATACCACCGCGGTTCCGTTTGGTTGATCAGGCGAAGCTCACCATCTCCGATCTTCAGGACTATCCAATCTATCGCTGGCAGGCGGAGGCTTGTCCCTTGCTGGACGAGAGGTTGGCCTCCCTGATGCCAGTGGACCAAGAGAACATCCTGCC
This sequence comes from Pseudomonas putida, assembly GCA_041071465.1. Classification (NCBI taxonomy): domain Bacteria; kingdom Pseudomonadati; phylum Pseudomonadota; class Gammaproteobacteria; order Pseudomonadales; family Pseudomonadaceae; genus Pseudomonas; species Pseudomonas putida. The sequence goes on from CP163498.1 coordinate 39,205, forward strand.
TGCAACTTCATTCGAGATGATGGCGCTGTGGGTTTCAGCCGGCTACGGCATCGGCGTATGCGCGCAATCGCGCATCGAGCGTGCCCATCAATGGGGGGTAAGCATGCGACCGCTCGCCGATGGCCCCTATGAGATCGTGACGTACCTCCAACGGCCCCACGCGCAAGCAGATTCTGCTGCCAAGCGTTTCGAGCGCAGGGCGCTGCAGATCGCCGAGGCAGGCGCCCTGTAGCAGGCACTCCTATAGGCCGGAGCCGTCTCATCCCGGCCATAGGTTGCAGCATGGGACTAGACCGGACTAGACCCCTTCAAGCACCGCTGCGCTGTCCACCAGTCGGCGGACGCTCTGCCGCACGTCCTCGGGGATGGGCCGCGGGGCAACGGCCTCGGGCACATCCGCATGGTGCTGGTAGTCGCCCATGAGAACCCGGATGATTGCGGGCACGTTCGTTGGCGTGACCGCATCAATGGCCGCACGATCACCCAGGTCGGGGTGAGGCTGGGTCAGCATGCGGTACAGGTCCCACGAATCGGCGTGCGGGCATTGGTTCATGAGCACTTGGGCCAGCTTGTGCTTGAGCGGCACCAGTTGCCAGTCGGGAACCCGCTGCCCCCGGTTGCCCAGGCTGATCGACAGCAGCTTGCCCGCCTTCAGCTCGCGGTTGATCTGGTCCTTGGACTTCCCGGCCAGCTTGCCGAACAGCGGGACCGGCAGATTGTTCGGCGACTCGTAGATGGCCAGCATTTCCTCGCGCTCGCGCTGGATCGCGGAGACTTCCGGCTCCGGGGCATGCACCGGAGGCGGCGGCACCTGCGACAGCCGCTGGAACATGATTCCGCCGCTGTTGGGGGTCACGACGATAGGCGTGGCCACCACGGGCGGCACGCCGGGGACAACAGGCTCAGCAGTCGTGGAGACCGCGCCCACCACTTCCTCCACTTCCGCCATTGCCGGCACCCCGTCGATACGGATGGTCAGATGCGCGCTCGCGGCTTCGACTTCACCCTGTTCGAGCAGGTCAAGACGGTCTGCCCAGTCCTGCATCATGCGACGCCGAGGCTCCACGTACTTGGCGTGGTTGTAGGCCGAACTCACCTTGTTGGGGTCGGAGTGCGAAAGCTGAGCGTCCACCCAAATCTTCGGGTATCCGATCTCGTTGAGCGCGGTCGAGATGGTGCCGCGGATGCCGTGGCCGGTCAGGCGCCCCTCGTAGCCCATGAGCTGCACGGCCTTGTTGAGGGTGTTCTCGCTGATGCGCTTCTTGAGTTCGCTGCGATGCGACAGCAGGTACTTCTGCGCTGGACGCATCACGCCCAGGAGATAGCGCACGATCTCGATGGCCTGCAGGGACAGGGGCACGATGTAGGGCGGCACGTCCTGCGGCCGCTTGCCGGCCTTGCGCATTTCGTCCTGGAGTTGCTTGACGACCTGCGGCGGGATGATCCACAAGCCGCGGTCGAGGTCGAATTGCTCAGGCTCGGCCAGGCGCAACTCGCCCGTGCGCACCCCCGTCAGGAACAGCAGCCGGACGCCAAGCTGGGTCTGCCAGCCCCGGGGGTTGTAGCGCCGGAGCTTCTGAAGGAACTCGGGCAGCTCGGGCAGGTGCAGATAGGGGTTGTGGGCCACCGGGGGCTTGGGCTCGGCCACCACGTCCAGGTCCGCGGCCGGATTGACTTCCAGCCCTTCGGCGATGACCAGGGCATAGCGGAACATCTGGTTGAACCAGGTGCGGACCTTCTCGGCGGTGGTGAACGCCTTGCGTTTCTCGATCGCCGCCACGACGCCCACGAGCTGGGGCCGTCGAATGTCGTAGATCGACATCTTCCCCAGGGTAGGCAGCACGTCCTTGTTGAAGATGCGCAGGATCTGCGAAAGCGTGCTCTGACGGCCTTCCTTGAGTTCCTTGCGGCGATGCTCGACCCAAGCATCGAAGACGTTCTTGAAGGTGTATTCGCCCGCCAGCTTGGCCGCGTGCCGGCGCTGGTCGCGTTCGATTTGGGGATCAATGCCCTTGGCGAGCAGAACCTGAGCCTTGTCCCGCTCGGCGCGGGCCTCGCGCAGACTGAGGGCGGGATAGCCACCCAGGGACATGCGCTTTTGCTTGCCCAGCCAGTAGTATCGGAAGATCCACGACTTGCCGCCTGCGGCAGAGACCATCAGGCCCAGGCAGTCGTTATCGGAGAGGGTGTAGCGCTTGCCGGTGGTTCTTGCCTGCCGGACTGTCAGATCAGAGAGTGCCATTTCGAGGCTCCTAAGTTATGACTTAGGCCTAATGCTCGTCATGGTTCCCGCTCAGCCCCAGCAACTATCCGGTAGCCGTCCCAACCGTATTCTTGTGCCTCAATTGGTCACTCAAAAACGGTAGCTGTGGGTGGATTTCCGTGGCGCTCGCTGGAATGAAAAAGGGGCCAAAGCCCCTCTTTTCAACGACTTACAGACGTCAGTAGAAGTCTGTAGATCACTATCTGGAGCGGGAAACGAGACTCGAACTCGCGACCCCGACCTTGGCAAGGTCGTGCTCTACCAACTGAGCTATTCCCGCGTCGTGATGGGAGCCATTCTAGCGATTTCTAAAACAGCGTCAACCCCTTGATTCAAAAAAGTTTTATTTTTGTTCCGAGCCTTCGCGCAGGTGCGGCCAGGCAGCCAGCAGGTAATGCACCATAGACCACAGCGTCAGCCCCGCCGCCACCAGCAGCAGGCCGTAGCCCAGGATCACCCAGAAGGTCACTGCCGGCGGGTTGGCCAACAGAATCACCAGGGCGAGCATCTGCGCCGCCGTCTTCCACTTGCCAAGGTTGGACACCGCCACATGTGCCCGTGCGCCCAGCTCGGCCATCCACTCGCGCAGTGCCGACACCACGATTTCGCGACCGATGATCACTGCCGCAGGCAGGGTCAGCCAGAAGTTGGCGTGGGTTTGCACCAGCAGCACCAAGGCCACCGCCACCATCAGCTTGTCGGCCACAGGGTCCAGGAAGGCACCGAACGGCGTGCTCTGCTGCAGGCGACGCGCCAGGTAGCCGTCCAGCCAGTCGGTGGCGGCGGCGACGGCGAACACACTGCTGGCGGCCATGTAGCTCCAGTGATAAGGCACATAGAACAGCAGAATGAAGATCGGGATGAGCAGGACGCGTAGAACGGTGAGCAGGTTTGGAATATTCATCGGTACGACTGGCTGCAAGTTGAGCCCGGCATTCTACTCGCTATGCAGGCTGGCATAAATTGATTCGGCAAGCTTTTTACTGATGCCGGGCGCTTTGGCTATTTCATCGATACTGGCGCGGTTGAGCTCTTGCAGGCCGCCGAAATGTTTCAGCAGGTCGCGGCGACGCTTCGGCCCTACCCCGGCTACATCTTCAAGGCTGGACACCCGACGGGCCTTGCCACGGCGGGCGCGGTGGCCGGTGATGGCAAAACGGTGGGCTTCGTCGCGGATCTGCTGGATCAGGTGCAACGCCGAGGAATCGCCTTTGAGGGTGAATTCGTAGTGCACGTCGTTCAGGTACAGGGTTTCGAAACCCGCCTTGCGCGTTACGCCCTTGGCCACACCGAGCAGGGTCAGGTCGGTAAAGCCCAGCTCCTGCATCACGTCGCGGGCCATGTTCAGCTGGCCTTTGCCGCCGTCCACCAGCAGCACGTCAGGCAGTTTGCCCTCGCCATCCTTGATACGCCCGTAGCGACGGGTCAGGGCCTGGTGCATGGCGGCGTAGTCGTCACCCGCCGTGACGCCTTCGATATTGAAGCGCCGGTAATCGGATTTCAGCGGGCCTTCGGGGCCGAACACCACGCAACTGGCCACGGTGGCTTCGCCACTGGAGTGGCTGATGTCGTAGCATTCCAGGCGTTGCGGCACTTCGTCCAGGCCCAGCACTTCGGCCAGGGCTTCGAAACGTGCGGCCATGTGCTGACGGTTGGCCAGGCGGGCATTCAGCGCCTGCTCGGCATTGGTCACTGCCAGCTGCTGCCAGCGGGCGCGGGTGCCACGCACCCGGTGGCTGATGGTCAGCTCGCGGCCACGCAGTGTGTGCAGTGCTTCGGCAATGGCGTCGAAGTCTTCGTGAACAACGTTGACGATCAACTCGCCTGGCAGTTCGCGCTCTGCGTTGCCCAGGTAGTACTGGGAAAGGAAGGCGGCCATGACCTCGGCCACTTCCTCTTCGATGCCCACCTGCGGAAGAAGTTCTTGCTACCCAGCACTCGTCCGCCACGCACGCTGATCAAGTGCACACAGGCACCACCTGGGTTGACGAAGGCCGCGATCACGTCGACATCGCCGTTGCCGCCTTCGATGTACTGCTGGTCCTGCACGCGGCGCAGCAGCGCGATCTGGTCACGAAGTTCGGCGGCTTTTTCGAAATTGAGGGCCATGGCGGCCTTTTCCATTTCGGCATTCAATTCGTTGCCCAGTTGCTGGCTACGGCCCTCCAGGAACATCACCGAATGGCGCACGTCCTCGGCGTATTCCTCAGCGCTCACCAGGTCGGTACAAGGCCCTTTGCAGCGCTTTATCTGGTACTGCAGGCATGGCCGGGTGCGGTTGGCGTAGTAGCTGTCTTCGCACTGGCGCACGGAAAAGGCCTTTTGCAGCAGGCTGAGGCTTTCGCGGATCGCCCCGGCGCTGGGGTAAGGGCCGAAGTAGCGGCCCTTGGCTTTTTTCGCCCCACGGTGAATGCCCAATCGTGGGAACTCACCGTCGGACAGGAACACGTAGGGGTAGGATTTATCGTCGCGCAGCAGAATGTTGTAGGGCGGCCGCCATTCCTTGATCAGGTTCTGCTCCAGCAGCAACGCCTCGGTTTCGTTGGCGGTGATGGTGGTTTCGACCTGGGCGATACGCGCGACCAAGGCGGCAGTCTTGGGCGCCAGGCCGGTCTTGCGAAAATAGCTGGCCAGACGCTTTTTCAGGTTCTTGGCCTTGCCCACGTAAAGCAGCCGGGCCTCGCCGTCGAACATCCGGTAAACGCCTGGGCGACCACTGCAGGTCGCCAGGAATGCGCTGGCATCAAAATCTTGGGACATGGGGGTTACAGGCTTGCGTCAACCATACCGTGGCGAACGGCCAGCAAGGTCAGTTCGACGTCGCTGGTGACCGAGAGTTTTTCAAAGATCCGATAACGGTAAGTATTGACGGTCTTGGGCGAGAGGCACAATTTGTCAGAGATGATCTGCACCTTTTGGCAGCCGACGATCATCAGGGCAATCTGGATTTCCCGTTCGGACAATGTGTCGAACGGCGAGCCCTGTGGCTGGAACGGTTTCAGCGCCAGCTGCTGGGCAATCTGCGGGCTGATGTAACGCTGGCCGGCAAAAGCCAAGCGAATGGCCTGAACCATTTCATCGAGGCCTGCGCCCTTGGTCAGGTAGCCAGCAGCGCCGGCCTGCAGCAAACGTGTGGGGAACGGATCTTCCTCGCACACCGTCACCGCCACCACCTTGATGTCCGGGTGGCTGCGCAGCAGCTTGCGGGTGGCTTCCAGCCCGCCGATGCCTGGCATTTTCACGTCCATCAGCACCACGTCCGGCTTCAGCTCTCTGGCCAGCTTGAGTGCCGACTCGCCTGAATCCCCCTCACCCACCACCTGCAAGCCATCGATGTCGGCCAGCATGCGGGTAATACCGGTTCGTACCAGATCGTGATCATCGACCACTAAGACCCTAATCAAGCACACACCTCGTAAACAGGGCGATTGGATCCGCCACCTTAACAAAATTTTTCCCGGTGGGCCTAGCGCATTACTTCCTTCAGAAAAGCCTGACGTTCAACGGTAAGCGGCCTCACTGTTTGCCTAGGCTTGGCGTTGTCGGCCAACCGCCCCAACAGATGCCAGAGCGCCGCCTGATCGTCCAGCGATAATTGTCGAAAAGCCCCCAGCAAACCCGACTCGTCGGTGCTCAAGCCTTGCAGCGGTGCCGGGGTACGCAGGCCGCTGAGCACGTACAGCGCGTCCACACCCCTGGCCGCCAGTGCCGCCAGGTAGTCGACCCGCGGCGTGCGCTCACCGCTTTCGTACTTACCCTGGGCATTGGGCTCGACCCCGCCGATATCGCCAAATACGCGCTGGGTCATGCCCAGCCGTTCACGCTCTTCCCGCAGCCGTGGACCGATTCCATTCATAGGGCTTCTCCTCTTCCCTGATCGCCGTCATGCACGGCCTACCCACCTGCAGGCAGCCGTAAACGTGTGGATCCACTATGCCCCTGCTCTGCAGTCGCGACAAGCCATCATTTAGCTATTAGCCGATTACCCGCTGCATACGTACGAAGCAATCGTCCGCCCCCATTTCGACGAAGCCGTGGCACTGGTACAGCAAGCGGGCCGGGTTGCTGCGAAACACCATCAGCCGCAGTAGCGCAAGGCGCCGTTGCCTGGCCCACAGCGCCAGCTGTTCCAACACCCAGCCACCGACCCCACGCCCACGGTGCTCGGGCAACAGGTGCAACTCGCGGATGAACAGCGCCTGTCGGTCCTGGCTGAGGCTGCAAAAACCCAGCAGGGTGCTACCTTCGGTCACCAGCCACTGTTCACGCCAGCCCCAGGCTTCGTCGAAGGCCTCTTCGATCCACAGCAGGTCGTATTCGCGGTAGTACGGCAACATGGCCCGGCGAGTGAGGTCACGGGCGAAGGTGCAGTGGGTGTCGTCGGCGGGGGTTAACTGTAAGGGCATCGCTTATCGCTCATCGGGCATAACAGACTGGCGAACTACCAGGCCCACGCCGGTCCAGTTCGTCTTCCAGCCACTCGGCCAGCACTCGGGCATTGTTGTGCTCGGTGTCCTTGCCGGCAAAAAGCAATGTCAGCGTACCCTTGCCAGCCATGTCCAGTAGCGGATACCAGTGCTCGGGGTGGGCCGCCAGCTGTTGCTGGTAGCGCTGGGTAAAACCGGCAAAATCGATCTCACCCAGATGAAATGCCTTGCGCAACTCTGCCGAGGGTGCCACCTCGCGCAACCACTCCCCGTGCAGGTCTTCCTTGCGTTTGTTGCGCGGCCACAGGCGGTCGACCAGCACGCGCTGGCCATCTTCATCCGAGACCGCATCGTAGACACGCTTGCAGCGAATCATGGGTTGCTCCTGCCATTACCGTCCGTCTTGAGCCTAGATAATTCATTGATCGAGGTCACGGCCGACTCGCCAATTGTTTCTATGCTCAAGGCCTTTGGCAACTTCGCCCACGCCAACCGGAGCCCTCATGGCAACCCCGTCAGTGGCCAGCCAGCCGCAACTGGCCCAACGCGATTCCCGCCCGCAGCTCGCCCACAAGCCCGGGCGTGCCACCTTGGTGCTGTTCTTCGGCCTGTTGCTGGCAGGCATCGCCTACACCGCTTGGAGCCTCAAGCAGGATGTAACCGCCAGCGGCACGGTTATCACCACGGTCACACCCTTCCTGCTCCTGGGCCTGGCGCTGGTGATTGCCTTGGGCTTCGAGTTCGTCAACGGCTTCCACGACACCGCCAACGCGGTAGCCACGGTGATATACACCCATTCGTTGCCGGCACCGATAGCGGTGGTATGGTCCGGGCTGTGCAACTTCCTGGGGGTGCTGCTTTCCAGCGGCGCGGTGGCGTTCGGCATCATCGCCCTGCTGCCGGTAGAACTGATTTTGCAGGTTGGCTCGTCAGCCGGCTTCGCCATGGTCTTCGCCCTGCTACTGGCGGCGATCATCTGGAACCTTGGCACCTGGTGGTTGGGCCTGCCGGCGTCGTCCTCGCACACCCTGATCGGCTCGATCATCGGCGTGGGCGTGGCCAATGCACTGATACATGGGCGCGACGGCACCAGCGGGGTGGACTGGGCCCAGGCCAGCAAGGTGGGGTATGCCTTGCTGTTTTCGCCGCTGATCGGTTTTGCCTGCGCTGCCCTCCTGCTGTTGGCCCTGCGCGCGCTGGTCAAACGCAAAGAGCTGTACCAGGCGCCAGAAGGCCGAACCCCGCCGCCTTGGTGGATCCGCGGGGTGCTGATCCTGACCTGCACCGGGGTATCGTTCGCCCACGGCTCCAACGACGGCCAGAAAGGCATGGGCCTGATCATGCTGATTCTGGTGGGCACCCTGCCGATGGCTTACGCGCTGAACAAGACCATGCCCAATGAGCAGGCCCTGCAGTTTTCTGCCGTCGCCGAAGTAACCCGCCAGGCCTTGCTGCGCAGCGACCCGCATGCGGCCCCGGCCGACCCACGCCAGGTACTCACCCTGTTCATTGCCGAACCCAAGGCCAGCCCGCAACTGGTCCCGGCATTGGCCGCACTCACCGGGATGATCGGCGAACAGGTCAAAGGCTACGGTTCGCTCAAGCGCGTCCCCGCCGAAGCCATGGCCAACGTGCGCAACGACATGTACCTGACCAGTGAAGCCATCCGCCTCATGGAGAAAAACCGGCTGGTGGCATTCGATGCCGACACCCGCAACCATGTGCAGCTGTTCAAGACCCAGTTGGACGACGCCACTCGCTATATCCCGCTGTGGGTGAAGGTGGCCGTGGCCATCGCGCTGGGGCTGGGGACCATGGTGGGCTGGCGGCGCATTGTGGTCACGGTTGGCGAGAAGATCGGCAAGACCCACCTCAGCTATGCCCAAGGGGCTTCGGCCGAAGTGGTGGCGATGTGCACCATTGGCGCAGCGGACATGTTCGGGCTGCCGGTTTCGACCACCCATGTGCTGAGTTCGGGGGTAGCCGGGACCATGGTTGCCAATGGCTCGGGGCTTCAGAAGCGCACGCTGATCAATCTACTGATGGCCTGGGTGCTGACCCTGCCAGCGGCAATGCTGTTGGCAGGGAGCCTGTACTGGCTGCTGAACCAGATCTTCTAGTCAGCGGGGTGATCAGGCGGGGATTTTCAGGCCGCGCTGCACCGCCGGCCGCTCAAGAAACGCGGCCAGCACCCGCTGCACGTCGTTGAACTGATCAAAACCGACCAACTCCCGGGCGTTGTAACGTTCCACCAGGTTACGCACCCACGGGAAAATGGCGATGTCGGCGATGCTGTATTCGTCAACCATCCACTCCCGCCCTTTCAAGCGCCGATCCAGCACACCCAGCAGGCGCTTGGACTCGTTGACATAGCGGTCACGCGGGCGCTTGTCTTCATATTCCTTGCCAGCAAAGAAGTGAAAGAAACCGACCTGGCCAAACATCGGCCCGATGCCGCCCATCTGGAACATCAGCCACTGCAGGGTCTGGTAACGCTGGGCCGGGTCCTGGCTGAGCAACTGGCCGCTCTTCTCTGCCAGGTACTGCAGAATCGCCCCCGACTCGAACAGCGGCAGCGGCTGGCCGCCCGGCCCGTTGGGGTCGAGGATGGCGGGGATCTTGTTGTTGGCACTGAGTGAGATGAACTCGGCACTCAACTGGTCATCGTTGTCGAAGCTGACCTTGTGCGGCTCATAGGCCAGGCCGATTTCCTCGAGCATGATCGACACCTTGACGCCATTGGGCGTCGGCAGCGAGTACAGCTGCAGGCGTTCAGGGTGTTTGGCGGGCCACTTGCGGGTAATGGGGAAAGCACTGAGATCGGTCATGATCAACCTTGCCTGGGGGATGAACCTGTCACTCTAGAGACATCCCCGGCCGGTGACCATCACCGACCACTCATCAGCGCGGGCAACTCAGGCCTGGCCATGGGCCTTGAGCTTGAGTTTTTCGGTATCCACACGCACGAACACCGAGTCGGCGCTCACGGTCAGCACGTCGCCAGCCCAAACTTCGCAGATAACCCGGCTCTTGCGACCCACTTCGCCCTCCACACGCGCCTTGAGCAGCAACTCGACACCCATCGGCGTAGGTTTCAGGTAGGTCAGGTTAAGTGTGCCGGTAACGCAGTCTATACGTGGCAGGCTTCCGGGCTCGCGGCCTTCGTTGCGGTAGTGGTAGGCCATGGCTGTCCAGTTGGAGTGGCAGTCGACCAGCATCGCCAGCAGGCCACCGTAAACCAGGCCGGGCCAGCCAATGAAGGTGCTGTCGGGCGAGTGCCGGCACAACAGGTGAACGCCGTCGGCGTCCCAGTGACTTTGCAGGTGCAGGCCGCTTGGGTGGGAACAGCCGCAGCCGTAGCAGGTACCCTCCGGCGCCGCGAGGGCCTGAAGGGAAAGGGATTGGTCGTTCATACGCTTCCTGTGCTTATTGATATGGGGGCGCGCAACGCCCCCATTAAAGCAGAAACATCAGGCCGTCTGGGCAACCACATTGGCACGCCGCTGGGTCAGCGAAACCAGCAGGATGAACGCGGTCACCCCCGCAGTCATCAGCGTTTCATAGCGGTAGGCATCGCTGAACAGCATGTAGCCCAGCACCATGACGATGGTGCCGATCACCAGCCAGGTCAGCCACGGGAACAGCCACATCTTCAGCTCGAGCGGGCGCCCTTCACGTTCGGCACGGGCACGCATGCGCAGCTGCGATACGGCAATCACCAGGTACACCAGCAGGGCGATGGCCCCCGTGGTGGACAACAGGAAGCCGAACACCTTGCCAGGGAACACATAGTTGACCAGGCAGCCGGCAAAGCCTGCCAGGGTAGAGAAGATCACCGCCACTGTCGGCACGCCGGAACCGGAAATGCGCTTGGTCACGCTCAGCGCCTGACCACGAGCACCCAGCGAGTAGAGCATGCGCGACGCGGTGTACAGCCCCGAGTTCATGCAGCTGGTCACCGCCACCAGTACCACCAGATCGACCAGCAGCTTGGCGCCCGGCACGTTCAGCACTTCCAGCACGCGCTGGAACGAGCCGACTGCTTTGAGCGCTGGGTCGTTCCAGGCCACCAGGGACACCACCAGGAAGATCGACGCCAGGTAGAAGATGGCGATGCGATACACCACCAGGTTGGTGGCGCGGCGGATCTTGTCTTTCGGGTTGGCGGTTTCGTCAGCGGCGATGGTGACAATTTCGGCACCGAAGAACGAGAAGATGGTGATCAGTACGCCCCCCAACACCGTCCCGAAGCCATTGGGCATGAAACCACCGTTGTCCCACAGCCGGCTGACTCCAGAGACTTCAGCCAGCGGCCAGAAGCCGAACACCGCCAAGGTGCACACCCCGATGAAGCCGATGATCGCTACCACCTTGACCAGCGCGAACCAGTACTCGAAGGCACCGAAGTTCTTCACGCTGACCAGGTTGGTACCCGACAGCACCAGCATGATCAGGAAGGCGAACAGCCAGGACGGCACGCCAGGGAAGTAGGCGTGCAGGATGTCAGCGCCGGCAATGGCTTCCACCGGAATGATCAGTACCCAGAACCACCAGTACAACCAGCCGATGGTAAAGCCCGCCCAAGGGCCGATGGCCTCCGAGGCATAGGTGGAGAACGAGCCGCTGTTGGGGTTGGCGATGGCCATTTCGCCGAGCATGCGCATCACCAGCAGGACCAGCAAGCCGGTCATGGCGTAGGAAATGAGGATGGCCGGGCCGGCGGTGGCGATGGCGTTGGAAGAACCGATGAACAGGCCGGCGCCGATGATGCCGGCGATGGAGATCATGGACACCTGACGGGAGGTCAGGCCGTGTTGCAGGGAACGCTGTTTCTTGTTGTCTTGCGAAGCCATGAAGAACCCTCGAATGGGTCGGCCGCAGCAAAGCGGCTGAAGGTCGGAGCAGAATTCTTATAAATTTCTGATTGTCGTTGTTGTTGTTTTGCAGATGCCGGAAGCGGGTACTGACCTCCTCTTCGCATGACCGGTTGTAATCGTTGATCCAGGTCAGTATTAATCTATAGGCCGGGTCAACAAACGACCTTTTCGAACCACATGATTCCGTTTTGGAATGAACTTCATCCTTTTTTGCTCGGTATTTGCCCGTCATGTCCAAACGCCTGATGCCTTCGACCACCGCCCTTCAGTGCTTCGAAGCGGCCGCCCGCCACCTCAGTTTCACCCGTGCGGCCCAGGAACTGCACCTGACCCAGAGCGCTGTCAGCAAGCAGGTGGCGCAGCTTGAGGACATGCTCTCGCACTCGCTGTTTCAGCGCATTCGACGGCGCCTGCACCTGACCCCGGCCGGCGCGCTGTACCTCACCGAAGTGAACAAGATCCTCACCCAGATCGACATCTCCAGCCGCTACATCCTCAGCTACGGCGACGAAACCGAAGTGCTGCGCATCGCCACCCAACCCACCTTCGGCGCGCGCTGGCTGGTGCCCAAGCTCAAGGGTTTTGGCGACCGCTACCCACGCATTCACCTGGATGTACGCAACGAGCTGGAGCCGTTCGACCTGGTACAGGCCAAGGCCGACATCGCCTTTTTCTTCGGTCAGGGCACCTGGCCTGGTGCAACCTGCATCGAGCTGTTCAGCGAAGAAGTGGTGCCCGTCTGCAGCCCGCAGCTGCTGGCCAATCACCGATTCGACAGCGCCCAGGCGCTGACCGAGCACCGCCTGCTGCAGTGCGTGTCGCGGCCGGAAGCCTGGCATGAGTGGTTTCTCGGGCTGGGGCTGCACAGCCAGAACAGCTACCACGGGCCGCGCTTCGACACGTTCTACCTGTGCATCCGGGCGGCCATTGCCGGCTGCGGCATTGCCCTGATACCACGCTACCTGGTGGCCGAAGAACTGAGCGAGGGCAAGCTGGTGGTGGCTTGGGACCACCCGGTGGCGAGCAATGGCCGGCACTTCATTGCCCATGCCGAGCATGCGGCCGAAGTGCCGAAGATCAGGGCTTTTGTGCAGTGGATCCGCGAACGGGTGGCTGAGGGGGACTGATTCAACCGATCCCGGCCAGATCACGAATCCAGGGAATGACCGCAATCGAATAATTCGTTTGCGAAATACCCCCTCGACACGCTTGGATAATAAGAAACTCGAACAAAGGTCCCGCGTGCCCATGAACCAGGAAAGTATCAGCCAATCCATCGCCATCGTTCACCCGATCACACTTTCCCATGGCCGCAATGCCGAAGTCTGGGACACCGACGGCAAACGCTATATCGACTTTGTCGGCGGTATCGGTGTACTCAACCTGGGCCACTGCAACCCGGCCGTGGTCGAGGCCATCCAGGCCCAGGCCACCCGCCTGACCCACTACGCCTTCAACGCGGCACCTCACGGCCCGTACCTTGCGTTGATGGAGCAGCTGAGCCAGTTCGTGCCCGTCAGCTACCCACTGGCCGGCATGCTCACCAACAGCGGCGCGGAAGCAGCGGAAAACGCCCTGAAAGTGGCCCGCGGCGCTACCGGCAAGCGCGCCATCATCGCCTTCGACGGTGGCTTCCATGGGCGCACCCTGGCCACCTTGAACCTCAACGGCAAAGTCGCCCCTTACAAGCAACGGGTCGGAGAACTGCCCGGGCCGGTGTACCACCTGCCCTACCCCAGCGCCGACACCGGGGTGACCTGCGAACAGGCACTCAAGGCCATGGACCGCCTGTTCAGCGTCGAGCTGGCCGTGGAAGACGTGGCAGCGTTCATCTTCGAACCGGTACAAGGCGAAGGCGGCTTCCTCGCCCTGGACCCGGCCTTCGCCCAGGCCCTGCGCCGCTTCTGCGACGAGCGCGGCATCCTGATCATCATCGACGAGATCCAGTCGGGCTTTGGCCGCACCGGCCAGCGCTTCGCCTTCCCGCGCCTGGGCATCGAGCCCGACCTGCTGCTGCTGGCCAAGAGCATTGCCGGTGGCATGCCACTGGGTGCGGTGGTCGGGCGCAAGGAATTGATGGCATCGCTGCCCAAGGGCGGCCTGGGTGGCACCTATTCAGGCAACCCGATTGCCTGTGCGGCAGCCCTGGCCAGCCTGGCGCAGATGACCGACGAAAACGTCGCCACCTGGGGTGAGCGCCAGGAGCAGGCGATCGTCAGCCGTGTCGAGCGCTGGAAGTCCTCGGGCCTGAGCCCGTACATCGGCCGCCTGACCGGCGTGGGCGCCATGCGCGGTATCGAGTTCGTCAATGCCGACGGCAGCCCGGCACCGGCGCCACTGGCCAAGGTGATGGAGGCGGCGCGGGCCAAGGGCCTGCTGCTGATGCCCAGCGGCAAAGCGCGGCACATCATCCGCCTGCTGGCCCCCCTGACCATCGAGGCCGAGGTGCTCGAAGAAGGCCTGGATATCCTCGAGCAGTGCCTGACGGAGCTGAACTGAGGTTTACAGACCCAGTTCTTGCGGGGTGAGCATGTCGGACTCGAAGGCAATCCAGCCGCCTTCGAGCTCAGCGTGGCCATTGACGATCGGGCCGTAGTAGGTCAGGCCGTTTTCCAAGGTCACGCAGATATGCGTGGCGCTTTTTTCTGGGGCCGCGAGCGTACCGACGAAATGCACCTTTTTCAGGGTTTCGGTCACCGCCTCCAGGCCAACGCGCATGTTGGGGTTTTCCGAGGCCTCGGTATCTCCGCCACGGTCTTCGGCGCTGATGGTCACGGTGGCGGTGTACGGGTACTGGGTGCTCAAGCGGGGTTACCTCATTGGGTGTGTAGGCGTATGGGCGCGTAGAGTACGGCAGGCGGCCCCTGTTGTCTCTACTGGCCTCATCGCCAGCAAAAGGTGATCTGCCTGCCCCGATCTGTTAGGGTGCCCGCCGATGCACGCCACACCACACGAGGATCCCGAGTGAGCGCCGAAGAACCCCTGATCGCCGACCTGTTCGACGTCGACAAACGCCTGTCCCTCAAGCCTGTCGTGGACTTCAACAGTTACCTGCGCAACGCCTTCGGCGAAGGCCCGTGCCGCTGCCACCGCTGCCTTGAAGGTGCCGACCCAAGCACCTACAGCCACGCGCACGACTTCACCTTCGAGGGCCGCCAGTGGCACCGCCGCTTCGCCAGCACCGCCGGCAGCGACGTCGGCCAGGTGTTGAAAAAGGCCTGGCTGTCCTACACCAAAGCCGACCTCAACCTGATCGGCGTGCTGGACCTGACCACCCTCAAGACCTTTACCGAAGACGCCCTGCACGCGCGCCTGCTGGCCTTGCTGCCGGCCAGCGGCCTGGCCCGTGAAGTGGATGGCCAATGGATGCTGCAAGCCCAGGCCGACTGACGGCCCGGCGGCACGGCAGGATTCCACCGGTCTGCTAACGTGGTGGAATCCGCCCATTCGCAGGTAGTCCGCCATGGCCCGCACAACGCCCATCGAGCTGTACCGCAATATCGGCATCGTCGCCCACGTGGACGCCGGCAAGACCACGACCACCGAGCGGATCCTGTTCTACACCGGGGTCAACCACAAGATGGGCGAGGTGCACGATGGCGCCGCGACCATGGACTGGATGGCCCAGGAGCAGGAGCGCGGCATCACCATCACCTCGGCGGCGACCACGGCCTTCTGGCAAGGCTCGACCAAGCAATTCCCCGACAAGTACCGCTTCAACATCATCGATACCCCCGGCCACGTCGACTTCACCATCGAGGTGGAGCGCTCGTTGCGCGTGCTCGATGGTGCGGTGGTGGTCTTCAGCGGTGCTGACGGGGTAGAGCCGCAGTCCGAGACAGTCTGGCGCCAGGCCAACAAATACCATGTGCCACGCCTGGCCTACATCAACAAGATGGACCGCCAGGGCGCCGACTTCCTGCGCGTGGTCAAACAGATCGACAAGCGCCTGGGGCACCACCCGGTGCCGATACAGCTCGCCATCGGCAGTGAAGAGAACTTCATTGGCCAGATCGACCTGGTGAAGATGAAGGCCATTTACTGGAACGATGACGACCATGGCACGAGTTATCGCGAAGAAGAGATCCCCGAGGAGCTCAAGGCGCTGGCCGACGAATGGCGCGCGCACATGCTCGAAGCGGCGGCCGAGGCCAATGACGAGCTGACCATGAAGTTTCTCGACGGCGAGGAACTTAGCATCGACGAGGTCAAGGCTGCCCTGCGCCAGCGTACTATCGCCAACGAAATCGTGCCGACCATCCTTGGTTCATCGTTCAAGAACAAGGGTGTGCCGCTGATGCTCGATGCCGTCATCGACTACCTGCCCGCCCCGTCCGAAATCCCGGCGATCAAAGGCACCGACCCGGATGACGAAGCAAAACACCTGGAGCGCCACGCCGACGACAAGGAACCATTTTCGGCATTGGCCTTCAAGATTGCCACCGACCCCTTTGTTGGCACCCTCACCTTCGCCCGCGTGTACTCCGGTGTGCTCAGTTCAGGCAACGCGGTACTCAACTCGGTCAAAGGCAAGAAGGAACGCATCGGCCGCATGGTACAGATGCACGCCAACCAGCGCGCCGAAATCAAGGACGTGTGCGCCGGCGACATCGCCGCACTGATCGGCATGAAGGATGTGACTACCGGCGACACCCTGTGCGACATCGACAAACCGATCATCCTGGAACGCATGGATTTCCCCGACCCCGTGATTTCCGTGGCCGTGGAACCGAAGACCAAGGCCGATCAGGAAAAAATGGGTATCGCCCTGGGCAAGCTGGCCCAGGAGGACCCATCGTTTCGCGTACGTACGGATGAAGAAACCGGTCAGACCATCATCTCCGGCATGGGCGAATTGCACCTGGACATCATCGTCGACCGCATGCGCCGCGAGTTCAATGTCGAAGCCAATATCGGCAAGCCGCAGGTGGCCTACCGCGAAAAAATCCGCAACACCTGCGAGATCGAGGGGCGCTTCGTCCGCCAGTCCGGCGGGCGCGGCCAATATGGCCACTGCTGGATCCGCTTTGCGCCTGGCGATGAGGGCAAGGAGGGCCTGGAATTCGTCAACGAGATTGTCGGCGGCGTAGTGCCGCGCGAGTACATCCCGGCAATCCAGAAAGGCATCGAAGAACAAATGAAAAACGGCGTACTTGCCGGTTACCCGCTGATCAACCTCAAGGCCGCGGTGTTCGACGGTTCCTATCACGACGTCGACTCCAACGAAATGGCCTACAAGATCGCCGCGTCGATGGCCACCAAGCAGCTGTCGCAGAAAGGCGGCGCGGTGCTGCTGGAGCCGGTGATGAAGGTCGAGGTGGTTACGCCCGAAGAGTATCAGGGGGACATCATGGGCGACCTGAGCCGCCGCCGAGGCATGATCCAGGACGGCGACGAGACGCCTGCAGGTAAGGTGATTCGCGCCGAAGTACCACTGGGGGAGATGTTCGGCTATGCCACCTCAATGCGCTCGATGACCCAAGGGCGCGCAAGCTACACGATGGAGTTCACCAAATACGCCGAGGCACCGGCAAACATTGTCGAGACGATCATCAGCAAGAGCCAGGGCAAAACCAAAACCTAACCCTCCGATGGCGCTCCAGTCCTCCAGTTTTCGCCAAACCCCTGGAGGGCTGGCCACCCAACCCTGCAAGCCTCAGTGCTGCTCGCCTGCCCGCTTCAACAGCGTCTTGCACCGCTCCGACAAATGCACCACCCGCAGTTGCTTGCCCGCTTTGGCATAGCGCTCACGCAGTGTTTTCAACGCCGCGATTGCCGAGTAGTCGACAAAGCTCAAATGCTGGCAGTCAAGCGTGACCTTGCCTGGGTCGTTGGCCGGGTCGAACTGGTTGAGGAACGGTGTGGTCGAGGCAAAGAACAGCGTGCCATGCACCTGGTAATGCTTGCCCCCTTCGCCATCCTCATGGCTGTCGGCATACAGCTCTCGCGCATGCTGCCAGGCAAAGTTCACCGCCGCGATGATGATACCGAACAGCACTGCCGTGGCCAGGTCGGTGAATACCGTGACCACGGTCACCGCAATGATCGCCAGCACATCGTTCACCGGCACCTTGTGGAGCACCCGCAGCGACGCCCAGGCGAAGGTCTGCTGAGCCACCACGAACATCACCCCCACCAGCGCCGCCAGCGGAATACGCTCGATCAGCGGCGACAGGAACAACACGAACAGCAAGATCATCACCCCGGCCACTACGCCCGACAACCGGCCACGGCCATTGGAGCTGAGGTTGATCACCGTCTGCCCGATCATCGCGCAGCCACCCATGCCACCGCACAGGCCCGAGACCATGTTGGCGGCACCCAATGCCACACACTCGCGGTCCGGAAAGCCACGGCTCTCGGTGATTTCATCGGTCAGGTTGAGGGTGAGCAGGGTTTCCAGCAGGCCGACCATGGCCATCAACACCGCGTAGGGGGCAATGACCTTCAGGGTGTGCAGATTCCAGGGCACATCCGGCAGCGCCAACCCTGGCAGGCCGCCGGCGATATGCGCCATGTCGCCCAGGGTACGGGTGGGCAGGCCCAACAGGTACACCAGCAGGCCGACACCGAGAATCGCCACCAGCGCCGGCGGCACCGCACGCGTCAGCCTGGGTAGCAGGTAGACCACCACCATGGTCAGTGCCACCAAACCGATCATCAAGTACAGCGGCGCGCCACTGAGCCAGTGATCGCCGTCCTTGAAATGCTCGAGCTGGGCCATGGCAATGACGATTGCCAGGCCGTTGACGAAGCCCAGCATGACCGGGTAAGGCACCAGGCGCACCAGCTTGCCCAGCCTCAACAGACCGAACAGGATCATCACCACGCCACCCAGCAGCACCGTGGCCAACAGGTATTGCACACCGTGCTGCACCACCAACGCGACGATCACCACCGCCATCGAGCCAGCGGCGCCGGAGATCATTCCGGGTCGACCGCCGAACAGCGCAGTCAGGGTACAGATGATGAACGCGCCATACAGGCCCATCAGCGGGTTGAGGTGGGCCACCAGGGCAAAAGCGATGCATTCGGGCACAAGGGCGAACGCGGTGGTCAGGCCGGCGAGCAGGTCGGCGCGTAGTCGGGCGGGCTTCATGGACATCCTGTGGTGCGGTCCGGGCGGACGTTACAAAAACGAGGGGCGCGATGTTACGGAATTTGTCTGACAGCGGCCACCGCTCTCGGCTTTGCAGCGTCAGGCACCCATGCTCGCCTGGCGCGCTGGGCAAACGTAGACAAAAGACAACTTGTGATCTGGAACCGGCACAACCCAGGCAAATTTGCCATCATGATCATTCCACCTGCGGAGATCATGGACATGCCGCTACGCCCCCTTTTCGCTTCCCTGCTGCTCGTTGCCAGCTACGCCGCCCAGGCCGCCACCGAGGTGGTGCCGCTGCAGCACCGCGCCAGCGCCGAACTGCTACCTGCCGCACAGGCATTCATCGGCAAGGACGGTACGGTCAGCGCCTTCGAGAACAAACTGATCGTCAACGCCAGCCCCGAGCGCATCGACGACCTGCGCGCCCTGCTGCAACAGCTGGACACCGCCCCCAAGCGCCTGCTGATCAGCGTCGACAACAACGACAGCAACTTCCAGGATAACCGTGGCAATGCACGCGTCATCCACTACGGCACCAGCAACCGCGACGGCGGCATGCAGCAAGTGCAAGCCAGCGAAGGCCAGCCAGCGCTGATCCAGGTTGGCCAGAGCATCCCGATCACCAGCACCAGCACCGACGGCTACGGGCGCATCCAGAGCAACACCGAATACCGCAACGTGACCCAAGGTTTCTACGTCACACCAAGCCTGAGCGGCGATACGGTTCGTCTGCAAATAAGCACCAATAACGACCGCATCAGCCAGGAACGTGCAGATGTAGTGAAAGTTCAAAGTACCGACACGACAGTCACCGGCAGGCTGGGTGAATGGATCACCCTGGCAGGCTACAACCAGCAGAGCCAAGCCGACCGGAGTACGTCAAGCCGTAGTTACAGCACCCAGCGCGGGGAAAACATGACATTACGTGTCAAAGTCGACCTTCTCGACGGATCCCAGGCAATTCAAGGCCTCGACCAAAGGCCTTGAAACTGACTGCCAAGTCGCATTAGACCAAAGATGTAGTAAGTAGAAAAAACCACTACAAAACATTTGACAGGGTCTTTTTCCCAAGGGCATGATGGCCTCGCTCCCGCTAATCAGGGGCCCTGGCAAGGGCCTTCGAGGCGTGCTCCTCCCCACCCCTGGAGGCGTCTCGTGTCTATACGGCCCACAAGGCGGTTCGACGGGATTGCGACTGCAACGAAGAAGTTGTCCCGAGGGACGGAAGCGCATCACCGCAGTACTGGCAATCGCGTAGCACCGCAGCAAGGCAACCACGAGCCGACCTGCCGGAGCACACCTTCGCCTGGCCTGCCCACCCTTCCCCTTCGAGCCTTCGCGTTCGCCGCCGCACTCCTGCGAACAGGACAGCCGCCAAGCGCCCTGATCTGCACCCGAGCATCAGCACAATTAACCCAAGATCGATGCGACGAGGTTTATTTCCATGGCACTGACACGCGAACAGCAAATTGCAGCCCTCGAGAAAGACTGGGCCGAGAACCCGCGCTGGAAAGGCGTGACCCGTACCTACACCGCCGCTGATGTCGTTCGCCTGCGTGGCTCCTGCAGCCAGAGCACACCCTGGCCCGTCAGGGTGCAGAAAAACTGTGGAAGCTGGTCACCCAAGGTGCCCACCCATCCTTCCGCCCAGAAAAAGATTTCGTCAACTGCATGGGCGCCCTGACCGGTGGCCAGGCAGTGCAGCAGGTCAAGGCCGGCATCCAGGCCATCTACCTGTCCGGCTGGCAGGTTGCCGCCGACAACAACTCGGCCGAGTCGATGTACCCTGACCAGTCGTTGTACCCGGTCGACTCGGTACCGACCGTGGTCAAGCGCATCAACAACTCGTTCCGCCGCGCCGACCAGATCCAGTGGAAAGCCGGCAAGAACCCAGGCGACGAAGGCTACATCGACTACTTCGCACCAATCGTGGCCGACGCTGAAGCCGGTTTCGGCGGCGTACTGAACGCCTACGAGCTGATGAAGAACATGATCGAAGCAGGCGCCGCCGGCGTGCACTTCGAAGACCAGCTGGCCTCGGTGAAAAAATGCGGCCACATGGGCGGCAAGGTACTGGTACCCACCCAGGAAGCCGTACAGAAGCTGGTGGCCGCGCGCCTGGCAGCTGACGTGTCGGGCGTACCGACCATCATCCTGGCCCGCACCGACGCCAACGCCGCCGACCTGCTGACCAGCGACTGCGACCCGTACGACCAGCCGTTCGTGATTGGCGAGCGTACCCGTGAAGGCTTCTACAAGGTACGTGCCGGCCTCGACCAGGCAATTTCCCGCGGCCTGGCCTACGCGCCGTACGCCGACCTGATCTGGTGTGAAACCGCCAAGCCGGACCTGGACGAAGCCCGCCGCTTCGCCGAAGCGATCAAGAAGGAATACCCGGACCAGATCCTGTCGTACAACTGCTCGCCGTCCTTCAACTGGAAGAAGAACCTGGACGATGCCACCATCGCCAAATTCCAGCGCGAGCTGTCGGCCATGGGCTACAAACACCAGTTCATCACCCTGGCTGGCATCCACAACATGTGGCACGGCATGTTCAACCTGGCGCACGACTACGCCCGCAACGACATGACCGCCTACGTGAAACTGCAAGAGCAGGAGTTCGCTGACGCCAGCAAAGGCTACACCTTCGTGGCGCACCAGCAGGAAGTGGGCACCGGCTACTTCGACGACATGACCACCGTGATCCAGGGTGGCGCATCGTCGGTGACTGCACTGACCGGCTCCACCGAGGAAGAGCAGTTCCACTGATGGTGGGTTGCTACTGAAGAAAGGCCCGAGACTTGTGAAAGCCTCGGGCCTTTCTTTTTTTGCCTGCGCGCCTCCAGTAGGAGCGACAAACATCCGAGAACGGCAAAACCCAGGATCAGGTCTATGCTTGGGGCAGCACAGTAGCAAGGACCGCCCCATGCCTCGTCCAAGCCACCTGATGATTCTCGCCCTGACCGCCGCGGCCCTCTATATATATGCACTGGCCAGCGACAATACGCTGCTCGCCCTTCTGGCCAAGCCCATTCCCGTCTTGGCACTTATTGCCTGGCTGCGCGGCGCACCACCCTCACCTTATGCCAGGTGGATCTCTATCGGCCTGGGCTTCTCGGTGCTCGGCGATATCCTGCTGGCCACCCCTGCGGACCTGTTCGTTTTCGGCCTGGCCGCCTTCCTTTGCGCCCACCTTGCCTATCTACGCGCCTATTGCGGCATTACCTTGCGCCCCGCCCTGCCCGCACTCGCATTCAGCGCCATCATTGGCATCACGTTACTGGGCGTACTGGCCGCCCATGGCCTTGGCCCGCTGCTGATCCCGGTCGCACTATACGCGATAGCCATCAGCGCCATGCTTTGGCGCGCCTTGGCATGTGGTGGAATGGCCGCGCTGGGGGCCTGCCTGTTCGTGCTCTCCGACAGCCTGATCGGCATCGACCGCTTCGTCAGCCCGTTCGCCGCCGCGCCCTACCTGATCATCCTCACCTACTGGCTCGGTCAGTGGGCGATTGCTTCATCAGCCAGTCATCGCTCAAACGATAAAGTATTGACCCAGAGCGGTGCGCACGACGCCAGCAGCTGCTAGAACAGGAGGCTTTCGCATTTGCAAGTAGAGGGAACTGCCAGATGAACTTTACAAGGCACAGTACAGCCAAATTAAAAGGCATCAGGCCAAATGATATTAATTATCATTACGAAACTTGTAATTCGTTACCAGTCGCAAGAAACATAATTAACAAAAGCGCACGCAATGCCCAATATCAAGGCTTTCAGCCAGTTACACGCGTGTTTTGTTCTTAATCCTACGAATAAATTTGCGACAGAAATTTTACTTGCACCGGGTTTACCCATAAAATCAGCGCGATTGATTCAGCTGCGACATTTGGTCACTGCACCTGCGACACCACGTCGCCGCTTTACTTATTTCAGACTGCAGAGCTGGGTCTCTGTATAAGGATCTCTAGCATGTCCGATTCGGCAGGACTCATCGCCCACAACTGGGGCTTTGCCATCTTCCTCCTGGGTGTCGTCGGCCTGTGTGCCTTCATGCTCGGCCTGTCCAGCCTGCTCGGTAGCAAGGCCTGGGGCCGCGCCAAGAACGAACCCTTCGAATCCGGCATGCTGCCCGTCGGCAGCGCCCGCCTGCGCCTGTCCGCCAAATTCTATCTGGTCGCGATGCTGTTCGTGATCTTCGATATCGAAGCCCTCTTTCTCTTTGCATGGTCTGTGTCCGTCCGCGAAAGCGGCTGGACCGGGTTCGTCGAAGCTCTCGTTTTCATAGCAATTCTGTTGGCAGGTCTTGTCTACCTATGGCGCGTCGGTGCTCTTGATTGGGCTCCCGAAGGTCGCCGCAAGCGGCAAGCGAAGCTGAAACAATGAGGCTTTGGCAATGCAATACAATCTCACCAGAATCGATCCGGATGCGCCTAACGAGCAGTACCCGGTAGGTGAACGGGAAACCGTCACCGACCAACTGCTGGAGGACCAGGTCCACAAGAACATCTACATGGGGAAACTCGAAGATGTGCTGCGTGGCGCGGTCAACTGGGGTCGCAAGAACTCCCTCTGGCCGTACAACTTCGGCCTGTCCTGCTGCTACGTGGAAATGACCACGGCCTTCACGGCACCCCACGACATCGCCCGCTTCGGCGCCGAAGTCATCCGGGCCTCGCCGCGTCAGGCCGACTTCATGGTCATCGCCGGTACCTGCTTCGTCAAAATGGCGCCGATCATTCAGCGCCTGTATGAGCAGATGCTCGAGCCGAAGTGGGTCATCTCCATGGGTTCGTGCGCCAACTCCGGCGGCATGTACGACATCTACTCGGTCGTTCAGGGGGTCGACAAGTTCCTCCCCGTGGACGTCTATGTGCCTGGCTGCCCGCCACGCCCTGAGGCTTTCCTGCAAGGCTTGATGCTGTTGCAGGAGTCGATCGGCCAAGAACGACGCCCGCTTTCCTGGGTTGTTGGTGATCAAGGTATTTACCGTGCCGAGATGCCAGCCCAGAAAGACCTGCGTCGTGAGCAGCGCATTGCAGTAACCAACCTGCGCAGCCCCGACGAAGTCTGATCCAGCGACCTGCCGCCCGCTCCCGAGGGAGCCGGCGGCCTGGCTTCATTCTTAACGTTGACCCAAAGCGACCGAGACCATGACAGCGGACAACGCTATTTTCATTCCGCCCTACAAGGCTGACGACCAAGATGTGGTCGTCGAACTGAACAACCGTTTTGGCGCCGAAGCATTCGTCGCCCAGGAAACCCGCACCGGCATGCCCGTGCTGTGGGTCAAACGCGCCCAGCTCAAAGAGGTGCTCAGCTTCCTGCGCGGTGTCGCCAAGCCTTACAGCATGCTGTACGACCTGCACGGCGTGGACGAACGCCTGCGCACCCAGCGCCGTGGCCTGCCGGCCGCCGACTTCAGCGTGTTCTACCACCTGTTGTCGGTCGAGCGTAACAGCGACGTGATGATCAAGGTGTCGCTCAGCGAAGGCGACCTGAACCTGCCGACCGTGACCGGTATCTGGCCAAACGCCAACTGGTACGAGCGCGAAGTGTGGGACATGTTCGGCATCGACTTTGCCGGCCACCCGCACCTCAGCCGCATCATGATGCCGCCGACCTGGGAAGGTCACCCGCTGCGCAAGGACTACCCAGCCCGCGCCACCGAGTTCGACCCCTACAGCCTGACCCTGGCCAAGCAGCAGCTTGAAGAGGAATCGGCGCGTTTCAACCCGGAAGCCTGGGCATGAAGCGTCAGGGCGCCAACGAGGACTACATGTTCCTCAACCTCGGCCCCAACCACCCCTCGGCGCACGGTGCGTTCCGTATCGTCCTGCAGCTGGACGGTGAAGAGATCGTCGACTGCGTACCGGACATCGGCTACCACCACCGTGGCGCCGAGAAAATGGCCGAGCGCCAGTCCTGGCACAGTTTCATCCCCTACACCGACCGCATCGACTACCTCGGCGGGGTGATGAACAACCTGCCGTACGTACTGGCAGTGGAAAAACTCGCCGGCATCAAAGTGCCGCAAAAAGTCGACGTGATTCGCATCATGCTCGCCGAGTTCTTCCGCATCACCAGCCACCTGCTGTTCCTGGGTACCTATATCCAGGACGTGGGCGCCATGACCCCGGTGTTCTTCACCTTCACCGACCGCCAGCGCGCCTACACCGTGATCGAAGCGATCACCGGTTTCCGCCTGCACCCGGCCTGGTACCGCATCGGTGGCGTCGCCCACGACCTGCCACGCGGCTGGGACAAGCTGGTCAAGGACTTCGTCGAATGGCTGCCCAAGCGCCTCGACGAATACACCAAGGCTGCCCTGCAGAACAGCATCCTCAAGGGCCGTACCATTGGCGTTGCCGCGTACAACACCAAAGAAGCGCTGGAATGGGGCACCACCGGTGCCGGCCTGCGCTCCACCGGTTGCGACTTCGACCTGCGTAAAGCCCGCCCGTACTCCGGCTACGAGAACTTCGAGTTCGAAGTACCGCTGGCCCACAACGGCGATGCCTACGATCGCTGCATGGTCCGTGTCGAGGAGATGCGCCAGAGTATCCGCATCATCGACCAGTGCCTGCGCAACATGCCGGAAGGCCCGTACAAGGCGGATCACCCGCTGACCACGCCGCCGCCGAAAGAGCGCACCCTGCAGCACATCGAAACCTTGATCACGCACTTCCTGCAAGTCTCGTGGGGCCCGGTCATGCCGGCCAACGAGTCGTTCCAGATGATCGAGGCGACCAAGGGCATCAACAGTTACTACCTGACGAGCGATGGCGGCACCATGAGCTACCGCACCCGGATCCGTACCCCGAGCTACCCGCACCTGCAGCAGATCCCTTCGGTGATCAAAGGCAGCATGGTCGCCGACCTCATTGCGTACCTGGGCAGTATCGACTTCGTTATGGCTGACGTGGACCGCTAAGCATGAACAGCACGCTTATCCAGACAGACCGTTTCGCCCTGAGCGAAACAGAGCGCTCGGCCATCGAGCACGAGATGCATCACTACGAGGACCCGCGCGCGGCGTCCATCGAAGCCCTGAAGATCGTCCAGAAGGAACGTGGCTGGGTGCCGGACGGCGCCATCCACGCCATCGGCGAAGTGCTGGGCATCCCGGCCAG
This sequence comes from Pseudomonas putida, assembly GCA_041071465.1. NCBI lineage: Bacteria > Pseudomonadati > Pseudomonadota > Gammaproteobacteria > Pseudomonadales > Pseudomonadaceae > Pseudomonas > Pseudomonas putida. The sequence goes on from CP163498.1 coordinate 65,007, forward strand.
CGACGTCGAGGGCGTGGCCACCTTCTACAGCCAGATCTTCCGCCAGCCGGTCGGCCGCCACATCATCCGCGTGTGCGACAGCATGGTCTGCTACATCGGCGGCCACGAGTCGGTCGTCAGCCAGATCCAGAGCGAGCTGGGCATCGGCCTCGGCCAGACTACCGCCGACGGCCGCTTCACCCTGCTGCCAGTGTGCTGCCTGGGCAACTGCGACAAGGCCCCGGCGCTGATGATCGACGATGACACCTTTGGCGACGTGCAGCCCGCTGGCGTCACCAAACTGCTGGAGGGTTACGTATGACCATCACTTCCTTCGGCCCGGCCAACCGCATCGCGCGTTCGGCCGAAAACTCATCCGCTGACCTGGCGCCTGCGTGACGATGGCGAGCCAGTATGGCTGGCCGAGTACGAATCGAAAAACGGCTACGCCGCAGCCCGCAAGGCGCTGGCGCAGATGTCGCAGGACGATATCGTGCAAGCGGTCAAGGACTCCGGCCTCAAGGGCCGTGGTGGCGCAGGCTTCCCCACGGGTGTGAAGTGGGGCCTGATGCCCAAAGACGAATCCATGAACATCCGCTACCTGCTGTGCAACGCGGACGAAATGGAGCCCAACACCTGGAAGGACCGCATGCTGATGGAGCAACAGCCCCATCTGCTGGTCGAGGGCATGCTGATCAGCGCCCGCGCCCTGAAGGCCTACCGTGGCTACATCTTCCTGCGTGGCGAATACACCACCGCAGCGAAAAACCTCAACCGTGCCATCGATGAAGCCAAGGCCGCAGGCCTCTTGGGCAAGAACATCCTGGGCTCTGGTTTCGATTTCGAGCTGTTCGTGCACACCGGTGCCGGCCGCTACATCTGCGGTGAAGAAACCGCGCTGATCAACTCGCTGGAAGGCCGCCGCGCCAACCCGCGTTCCAAGCCGCCCTTCCCTGCCGCCGTGGGCGTATGGGGCAAGCCGACGTGCGTGAACAACGTCGAAACCCTGTGCAACGTGCCGGCCATCGTCGCCAATGGCAACGACTGGTACAAGTCGCTGGCCCGTGAAGGCAGCGAAGACCACGGTACCAAGCTGATGGGCTTCTCCGGCAAGGTGAAGAACCCAGGCCTGTGGGAATTGCCATTCGGCGTCACCGCTCGCGAGTTGTTCGAAGACTACGCCGGCGGCATGCGCGACGGCTTCAAGCTCAAGTGCTGGCAGCCAGGCGGCGCCGGTACTGGTTTCCTGCTGCCCGAGCACCTCGACGCACAAATGTACGCCGGCGGCATCGCCAAGGTCGGCACCCGTATGGGTACTGGCTTGGCCATGGCGGTGGACGACAGCATCAACATGGTTTCGCTGCTGCGCAACATGGAAGAGTTCTTCGCCCGTGAGTCGTGCGGCTGGTGCACACCCTGCCGTGACGGCCTGCCGTGGAGCGTGAAGATGCTGCGTGCGCTGGAGAAAGGTCAGGGCCGCGCCGAAGACATCGAGACACTGCTGGGGCTGGTCAACTTCCTCGGCCCTGGCCGTACCTTCTGTGCTCACGCACCAGGTGCCGTCGAGCCGCTGGGCAGTGCCATCAAATACTTCCGGTCCGAGTTCGAAGCCGGTGTCGCGCCAGCCTCCGCTGGTGACACCCTGCGCCCTAACCTGGCCAAGCCGATCGTGGTCGGCGCATAACAAGATGATTAGGCGGGTGGTCCGTGCCACTCGCCAGCTTGCCGGCAGGCCCGATTCATTCGCGGCGTGTCGCAAGCTCACCGATTTCCATTAGCCACGCCCGCTCACGCGGGCCAACGAAGAACTTTGAACAATGGCCACTATCCACGTAGACGGCAAAGCGCTCGAAGTCAACGGTGCAGACAACCTGTTACAGGCATGTCTGTCGCTAGGCCTCGACATCCCTTATTTCTGCTGGCACCCGGCGCTCGGTAGCGTTGGCGCCTGCCGGCAGTGCGCGGTCAAGCAGTACACCGACGAGAACGACACCCGTGGTCGTATCGTCATGTCCTGCATGACCCCTGCTTCCGACGGCACCTGGATCTCCATCGAAGACGAAGAATCCAAGGCGTTTCGCGCCAGCGTCGTCGAATGGCTGATGACCAACCACCCGCACGACTGCCCAGTGTGCGAGGAAGGCGGTCACTGCCACCTGCAGGACATGACGGTAATGACCGGCCACAACGAGCGCCGCTACCGTTTCACCAAGCGTACCCACCAGAACCAGGACCTCGGCCCGTTCATCGCCCATGAGATGAACCGCTGCATCGCCTGCTACCGCTGCGTGCGCTACTACAAGGACTACGCCGGTGGCACCGACCTGGGCGTATACGGTGCCCACGACAACGTGTACTTCGGCCGCGTCGAAGACGGCGTGCTGGAAAGCGAATTCTCCGGCAACCTGACCGAGGTCTGCCCAACCGGCGTGTTCACCGACAAGACCCACTCCGAGCGCTACAACCGCAAGTGGGACATGCAGTTCGCCCCAAGCATCTGCCATGGCTGCTCCAGCGGCTGCAACATCAGCCCGGGTGAACGCTACGGCGAGCTGCGCCGTATCGAAAACCGCTTCAACGGCTCGGTCAACCAGTACTTCCTGTGCGACCGTGGCCGCTTCGGCTACGGCTATGTCAACCGCAAGGACCGCCCACGCCAGCCACACCTGGCCGATGGCACCAAGCTGGGCCTGGACGCCGCCCTGGACAAAGCCGCCGACCTGCTGCGCGGCCGCACCATCGTTGGTATCGGCTCGCCACGCGCCAGCCTCGAAAGCAACTACGGCCTGCGTGAGCTGGTCGGCGCCGAGTATTTCTACTCCGGCATGGAAGCTGGCGAACTGGCACGCGTACGCCTGGCCCTGAACGTGCTGAACAACAGCCCGCTGCCAGTGCCGACCCTGCGCGACATCGAAGACCACGACGCGGTGTTCGTGCTCGGTGAAGACCTGACCCAGACCGCTGCCCGCGTTGCCCTGGCCGTGCGCCAGGCCACCAAAGGCAAGGCCGAGGCCATGGCCGAAGCCATGAAGGTCCAGCCTTGGCTCGACGCTGCGGTCAAGAACATCGGCCAGCACGCACTGTACCCGCTGTTCATCGCCTCCCTGGCTGAAACCAAGCTCGACGACGTCGCCGAAGAGTGCGTACACGCAGCCCCGGCCGACCTCGCCCGCATCGGTTTCGCCGTGGCCCACGCCATCGACCCGAGCGCACCGGCAGTCGCCGGCCTGGACGACGAAGCCAAGGCCCTGGCCCAGCGCATCGCCGACGCCCTGGTGGCCGCCAAGCGCCCACTGGTGGTTGCCGGTACTTCCCTGGCCGACCCGGCGCTGATCGAAGCCGCCGCCAACATCGCCAAGGCCCTGAAACTGCGCGAGAAAAACGGCTCGCTGAGCCTGGTGGTGCCTGAGGCCAACAGCATCGGCCTGGCCATGCTTGGTGGCGAGTCCGTCGATGCTGCCCTGGATGCGGTCATCAGCGGCAAGGCCGACGCCATCGTCGTGCTGGAAAACGACCTGTACGCCCGCGTACCGGCCGCCAAGGTTGATGCAGCCCTGGCTGCCGCCAAGGTGGTGATCGTTGCCGACCACTCCAAAACCGCCACTGTCGACCGCGCCCACCTGGTGCTGCCGGCCGCCTCGTTCGCCGAAGGCGACGGCACCCTGGTCAGCCAGGAAGGCCGTGCCCAGCGCTTCTTCCAGGTGTTCGACCCGCAGTACCTGGACAGCAGCATCCAGATCCACGAAGGCTGGCGCTGGATGCACGCCCTGCGTGCCACCCTGCTGAACAAGCCGGTCGACTGGACCCAGCTGGACCACGTTACCAGCGCCTGCGCCGAAGCCGCCCCGCAACTGGCCGGCATCGTCAACGCCGCACCAAGCGCCGCATTCCGCATCAAGGGCATGAAACTGGCCCGTGAGCCGCTGCGCTACTCCGGTCGTACCGCCATGCGCGCCAACATCAGCGTGCACGAGCCACGTACCCCGCAAGACAAGGACACCGCGTTCGCCTTCTCCATGGAAGGCTACTCGGGCTCGGCCGAACCGCGCCAGCAGGTGCCGTTCGCCTGGTCGCCGGGCTGGAACTCGCCGCAAGCCTGGAACAAGTTCCAGGACGAAGTCGGTGGCCACCTGCGCGCCGGTGACCCAGGTGTGCGCCTGATCGAATCGCAAGGCGACCGTCTGAACTGGTTCAACGCCATTCCGGGTGCTTTCAACCCGGCCCGTGGCACCTGGACTGCCGTGCCGTTCTTCCACCTGTTCGGCAGCGAAGAAAGCTCGTCGCGCGCAGCCCCGGTGCAACAGCGCATCCCGGCTGCCTACGTGGCCCTGGCCAAGTCCGAAGCCGACCGCCTGGGTGTCAACGACGGCGCGATGCTGAGCCTGAACGTGGCCGGTGTGGCCCTGCGCCTGCCGCTGCGTATCAATGAAGAGCTGGGCGCTGGCCTGGTCGCGTTGCCGAAAGGCCTGGCCGGCATCCCGCCTGCCATCTTCGGTGCATCCGTCGAAGGCCTGCAGGAGGCAGCACAATGAGCTGGTTCACCCCCGAAGTGATCGATGTGATCATCCAGGTCGTCAAGGCTATCGTGGTGCTGCTGGCCGTGGTGGTCTGCGGCGCCCTGCTCAGCTTCGTCGAGCGCCGTCTGCTGGGCTGGTGGCAGGACCGCTACGGTCCGAACCGTGTCGGCCCGTTCGGCATGTTCCAGATCGCCGCCGACATGCTGAAGATGTTCTTTAAGGAAGACTGGAACCCGCCCTTCGTCGACAAGATGATCTTCACCCTGGCGCCGGTCGTGGCCATGAGCGCCCTGCTGATCGGCTTCTCGATCATCCCGATCACACCGGGCTGGGGCGTTGCCGACCTGAACATCGGCCTGCTGTTCTTCTTCGCCATGGCCGGCCTGTCGGTCTACGCGGTACTGTTCGCTGGCTGGTCGTCGAACAACAAGTACGCCCTGCTGGGCAGCTTGCGTGCTTCGGCACAGACCGTGTCGTACGAAGTGTTCCTGGGCCTGGCGCTGATGGGCGTGGTGGTACAGGTAGGCTCCTTCAACATGCGCGACATCGTCGAGTACCAGGCGCAGAACCTGTGGTTCATCATTCCGCAGTTCTTCGGCTTCTGCACCTTCTTCATCGCTGGCGTCGCCGTGACTCACCGTCACCCGTTCGACCAGCCAGAAGCAGAACAGGAACTGGCCGACGGCTACCACATCGAGTATGCCGGCATGAAATGGGGCATGTTCTTCGTCGGTGAGTACATCGGCATCATCCTCATCTCGGCGCTGCTGGTAACCCTGTTCTTCGGCGGCTGGCACGGCCCGTTCGGCATTCTGCCGCAAGTGCCGTTCCTGTGGTTCGCCTTGAAGACCGCGTTCTTCATCATGCTGTTCATCCTGCTGCGCGCCTCGATCCCGCGCCCGCGCTATGACCAGGTGATGGACTTCAGCTGGAAGTTCTGCCTGCCGCTGACCCTGATCAATTTGCTGGTGACCGCTGCGATCGTGCTCTACAACACGCCAGCCGTCGCGGCCCAGTGAGGATTTGACCCATGTTCAAGTATATCGGCGACATCGTTAAGGGCACCGGCACACAGCTGCGCAGCCTGGCCATGGTGTTCTCCCACGGGTTTCGCAAGCGCGACACCCTGCAGTACCCCGAAGAGCCCGTGTACCTGCCGCCGCGCTACCGCGGCCGCATCGTCCTTACCCGCGACCCCGATGGCGAGGAGCGCTGCGTAGCGTGCAACCTCTGCGCGGTGGCCTGCCCGGTTGGCTGCATTTCGCTGCAGAAGGCCGAGACCGAGGACGGCCGCTGGTACCCGGAGTTCTTCCGCATCAACTTCTCGCGTTGCATTTTCTGCGGCCTGTGTGAAGAAGCGTGCCCGACCACCGCGATCCAGCTGACCCCGGATTTCGAAATGGCCGAGTTCAAGCGTCAGGACCTGGTGTACGAGAAAGAAGATCTGCTGATCTCCGGCCCCGGCAAGAACCCTGACTACAACTTCTACCGTGTTGCGGGTATGGCGATCGCTGGCAAGCCGAAGGGCTCTGCACAGAACGAAGCCGAGCCGATCAACGTGAAGAGCTTGCTCCCATAAGGACAGAAAGATGGAATTCGCTTTCTACTTCGCATCCGGGATCGCCGTGGTCTCCACCCTTCGGGTGGTTACCGGCACCAACCCCGTGCACGCCTTGCTTTACCTGATCATTTCGCTGATTTCCGTGGCCATGATCTTCTTCTCCCTGGGTGCGCCGTTCGCCGGCGCCCTGGAAGTGATCGCCTACGCCGGCGCCATCATGGTGCTGTTCGTGTTCGTCGTGATGATGCTCAACCTCGGGCCGGCTTCGGTCGCCCAGGAACGCGGCTGGCTCAAGCCCGGTATCTGGGCAGGGCCGGTAATCCTGGGCACCCTGCTGCTGGCAGAGCTGCTGTACGTGCTGTTCGTCACCCCGAGCGGCGCTGGCATCAGTGGCACCACCGTGGGCCCGAAAGAAGTGGGCATCAGCCTGTTCGGCCCGTACCTGCTGGTGGTCGAACTGGCTTCGATGCTGCTGCTGGCTGCAGCCGTCACCGCCTTCCACCTGGGCCGCAACGAGGCGAAGGAGTAAATCATGGGTGCTATCCCTCTCGAGCATGGTCTGGCGGTCGCCGGTATCCTGTTCTGCTTAGGTCTGGTTGGCCTGATGGTCCGCCGCAACATCCTCTTCGTGCTCATGAGCCTGGAAGTCATGATGAACGCCTCTGCCCTGGCGTTCGTCGTCGCCGGTGCCCGTTGGGTCCAGCCCGACGGCCAGGTGATGTTCATTCTGGTGATCAGCCTGGCAGCCGCCGAGGCCAGTATTGGCCTGGCCATCCTGCTGCAGCTGTATCGCCGCTTCCACACTCTCGACATCGATGCTGCCAGTGAGATGCGCGGATGAACCTTATCTTCCTGACTTTCGTCTTCCCCCTCGTCGGCTTCCTGCTGCTGTCGTTCTCGCGCGGGCGGTTCTCGGAGAACCTGTCCGCCCTGATCGGCGTCGGTTCGGTCGGCCTGTCGGCCGCCACAGCCGCCTATGTCATCTGGCAGTTCAACGTCGCCCCGCCTGAAGGCGGTGCGTACAGCCAGCTGCTGTGGCAGTGGATGTCGGTGGACGGCTTCGCGCCGAACTTCACCCTGTATGTGGATGGCCTGTCGGTCACCATGCTGGGTGTGGTCACCGGTGTGGGCTTCCTGATCCACCTGTTCGCCTCCTGGTACATGCGTGGCGAAGCCGGTTACTCGCGCTTCTTCTCGTACACCAACCTGTTCATCGCCAGCATGCTGTTCCTGATCCTGGGCGATAACCTGCTGTTCATCTACTTCGGCTGGGAAGGCGTGGGCCTGTGCTCGTACCTGTTGATCGGTTTCTACTACAGCAACCGCAACAACGGTAACGCGGCACTCAAGGCCTTCATCGTCACCCGTATCGGCGACGTGTTCATGGCCATCGGCCTGTTCATCCTGTTCGCCCAGCTGGGTACCCTGAACGTGCAGGAACTGCTGGTGCTGGCACCGCAGAAGTTCCAGGCTGGCGACACCTGGATGGTGCTGGCAACCCTGATGCTGCTGGGCGGCGCGGTCGGTAAATCGGCCCAGCTGCCACTGCAGACCTGGCTGGCCGACGCGATGGCGGGCCCGACCCCGGTTTCGGCACTGATCCACGCCGCGACCATGGTGACCGCGGGCGTCTACCTGATCGCCCGTACCAACGGCCTGTTCCTGCTGGCGCCGGACATCCTGCACCTGGTAGGCGTGGTCGGTGGCGTGACCCTGGTACTGGCCGGCTTCGCCGCGCTGGTGCAAACCGACATCAAGCGTATCCTCGCCTACTCGACCATGAGCCAGATCGGCTACATGTTCCTGGCCCTGGGCGTAGGTGCCTGGGACGCGGCGATCTTCCACCTGATGACCCACGCCTTCTTCAAGGCCCTGCTGTTCCTAGCCTCCGGTGCGGTGATCGTTGCCTGCCACCACGAGCAGAACATCTTCAAGATGGGCGGCCTGTGGAAGAAACTGCCACTGGCCTACGCCAGCTTCGTGGTCGGTGGCGCAGCCCTGGCTGCCCTGCCGATCGTGACCGTGGGCTTCTACTCCAAGGACGAGATCCTCTGGGAAGCCTTCGCCAGCGGCAACACCGGCCTGCTGTACGCCGGCCTGGTGGGCGCGTTCATGACCTCGCTGTACACCTTCCGCCTGATCTTCATCGCCTTCCACGGCGAAGCCAAGACCGAAGCCCACGCCGGCCACGGCATCAGCCACTGGCTGCCACTGGGCGTGCTGATCGTGCTGTCGACCGCCGTTGGCGCCTGGATTCACCCGCCGCTGGCAGGCGTGCTGCCTGAAAGCGCCGGCCACGCCGGTGGCGAAGCCAAGCATGCGCTGGAGATCACCTCCGGTGCCATCGCCATCGCCGGTATCCTGCTGTCGGCCCTGCTGTTCCTGGGCAAGCGCACCTTTGTCAGCGCAGTTGCCAACAGCGGCATCGGTCGTGTCCTGTCGGCCTGGTGGTTCGCCGCCTGGGGCTTCGACTGGATCTACGACAAGCTTTTCGTCAAACCGTACCTGCTGATCAGCCACATCCTGCGCAAGGACCCGGTTGACCGCACCATCGGCCTGATTCCTCGGATGGCGCGTGGCGGCCACGTCGCCATGAGCAAGACCGAGACTGGCCAACTGCGCTGGTACACCGCCTCTATCGCCGTGGGTGCCGTGCTGGTGCTCGGTGCCGTGGTAGTGGCTGCGGTATGACTCTGAATCTTGCGACTTTGCCAAAGGAAACCAACCCGTCATGATTTTGCCTTGGCTGATCCTGATCCCCTTCATCGGCGGCTTCCTGTGCTGGCTGGGTGAGCGCTTCGGCGCCACCCTGCCGCGCTGGATCGCGCTGCTGACCATGTCCCTGCTGCTTGGCATCGGCCTGTGGCTGTGGGGCACCGGCGACTACACCCTGGCCCCTGCTCCGGGCGCCGAACCTGCCTGGGCACTCGAATACAAAGTCGAGTGGATCAAGCGCTTCGGTATCAGCATCCACTTGGCCCTCGACGGCCTGTCGCTGCTGATGATCCTGCTCACCGGCCTGCTCGGTGTGCTGTCGGTACTGTGTTCCTGGAAAGAGATCCAGCGCCACGTCGGCTTCTTCCACCTCAACCTGATGTGGATCCTCGGCGGCGTGGTCGGTGTGTTCCTGGCCCTGGACCTGTTCCTGTTCTTCTTCTTCTGGGAAATGATGCTGGTGCCGATGTACTTCCTCATCGCGCTCTGGGGTCACAGCTCGGCAGACGGCAAGAAAACCCGGATCTACGCGGCGACCAAGTTCTTCATCTTCACCCAGGCCAGCGGCCTGATCATGCTGGTGGCGATCCTGGGCCTGGTGCTGGTCAACTACAACACCACCGGCGTGCTCACGTTCAACTACAGCGACCTGCTGAAGGCCGAGCTGCCAGCCGGCGTCGAGTACGTGCTGATGCTGGGCTTCTTCATTGCCTTCGCGGTGAAGCTGCCGGTCGTGCCGTTCCACTCCTGGCTGCCTGATGCTCACGCCCAGGCACCGACCGCAGGTTCCGTGGACCTGGCGGGTATCTTGCTGAAGACTGCGGCCTACGGCCTGCTGCGCTTCGCCCTGCCGCTGTTCCCGAATGCCTCGGCCGAGTTTGCGCCCATCGCCATGACCCTGGGCCTGATCGGTATCTTCTACGGTGCTTTCCTGGCCTTCGCACAAACCGACATCAAGCGCCTGATCGCGTTCTCCAGCGTCTCGCACATGGGCTTCGTGCTGATCGGCATCTACTCCGGCAGCCAGCAGGCCCTGCAAGGCGCGGTGATCCAGATGCTGGCCCACGGCCTGTCGGCTGCCGCGCTGTTCATCCTGTCCGGCCAGCTGTACGAGCGCCTGCACACCCGTGACATGCGTCAATGGGCGGCCTGTGGCACCGCATCGCTTACCTGCCGGCTATCAGCCTGTTCTTCGCCGCCGCATCGCTGGGCCTGCCTGGCACCGGTAACTTCGTCGGCGAGTTCCTGATCCTGATCGGCAGCTTCGTGCATGTACCGTGGATCACCGTGATTGCCACCACAGGTTTGGTGTTCGGTTCGGTGTACTCGCTGATCATGATCCACCGCGCCTACTTCGGCCCGGCCAAGAGCGATACCGTGCTGGCCGGCATGGACGGTCGCGAACTGATCATGGTCCTGGGTCTGGCGGTATTGCTGATCCTGCTGGGCGTGTATCCGCAGCCGTTCCTCGACACCTCTGCCGCCACCATGAGTGGTGTGCAGCAGTGGCTCGGTTCCGCTTTCACTCAACTCGCTTCGGCCCGGTAAGAGCGCTATGGAATTCACCACTCAACACTTCATCGCATTGGCGCCGATGCTGATCACCACCATCACCACGGTGGTGGTGATGCTGGCGATCGCCTGGAAGCGCAACCACTCGCAGACCTTCCTGCTGTCCACCGTGGGCCTGAACCTGGCCCTGCTGTCGATCCTGCCGGCGCTGAAGGTTGCGCCGCTGGCGGTCACCCCGCTGATCACCATCGACAAGTTCGCCTGCTTGTACATGGCGATCATCCTGGTCGCCACGCTGGCCTGCGTCACCCTCGCTCACGCCTACCTCGGCGAAGGCTCCAAAGGTTTCCCGGGCAACCGTGAAGAACTGTACCTGCTGCTGCTGATGTCGGCCCTCGGTGGCCTGGTGCTGGTCAGCGCCAACCACCTGGCCGGCCTGTTCATTGGCCTGGAGCTGCTGTCGGTACCGGTCTATGGCCTGGTGGCCTATGCGTTCTTCAACAAACGCTCGCTGGAAGCCGGCATCAAGTACATGGTGCTGTCGGCCGCAGGCTCGGCGTTCCTGCTGTTCGGCATGGCCCTGCTGTACGCCGACGCCGGCAGCCTCAGCTTCGACCAGATCGGCAAGGCCCTGGCTACCACCAGCATGCCAAGCCTGGTGGCCCAGCTGGGCCTGGGCATGATGCTGGTCGGCCTGGCCTTCAAGCTGTCGCTGGTACCGTTCCACCTGTGGACCCCGGACGTATACGAAGGCGCCCCGGCACCTGTCGCCGCGTTCCTGGCAACCGCCAGCAAGGTGGCAGTATTCGCCGTGGTCGTGCGCCTGTTCATGCTCTCCCCTGCTGCCAGCAGCGGCGTGTTGAGCACCGTGCTGGCGGTGATCGCCGTGGCCTCGATCCTGATTGGTAACCTGCTGGCGCTGACCCAGAGCAACCTCAAGCGTCTGCTGGGTTACTCGTCCATCGCCCACTTCGGTTACCTGATCATCGCGCTGGTCGCCAGCAAGGGCCTGGCCCTGGAAGCCATGGGCGTGTACCTGGTCACCTACGTGATCACCAGCCTGGGCGCCTTCGGTGTCATCACCCTGATGTCCTCGCCCTACGGCGGCCGTGACGCCGATGCACTGTACGAGTACCGCGGCCTGTTCTGGCGCCGTCCGTACCTGACCGCGGTACTGACCGTGATGATGCTGTCGCTGGCGGGCATCCCGCTGACCGCTGGTTTCATCGGCAAGTTCTACATCATCGCCACCGGCGTCGAGTCGCACCTGTGGTGGCTGGTCGGTGCGCTGGTGATCGGTAGCGCCATCGGCGTTTACTACTACCTGCGTGTCATGGTGACCCTGTACCTGGTCGAGCCAAACCTGCGTCGCCACGACGCCCCACTGAAGTGGGAACAGCGCACCGGCGGCGTCATGCTGCTGGCCATCGCCATTCTTGCTTTCGTGCTGGGCGTATACCCGCAGCCACTGCTGGAACTGGTTCAGCAAGCGGGCCTGCAACTGATCGGCTGATCGCCCCGGCAGCCTCGGTAAAACAAAACACCCCGCCTAGGCGGGGTGTTTTTTTATCTGCACGTTCTACTGCCTGCACCCAAGAGTGCCTAATCAATCGGGCTGCCCTGGCCCGCGCCCGGCAGGGCGGCTTTGCGCAAATCACCATTGGCCGAAGGCAGGTACACTTCCGGGTTGGGCATACCGCTAGGGGAGAGTTCATGGGTCATTTCGAATTCGGCGCGCACTGACCAGCCACACACTTCGGTGGTGCATTGCAAATAAGCAATTCGCAGGAAAATATGGCGCCCTTCACTTGTACGTATGCGCATCCGGCTGTGGCAGTGCGGGCAAACCAATTTGTAAGTACTCACGGCAAGTACCTACTAGCATTGCTCAGGCCAACCTTTCTGTCAGAATTGACTGCAACTGCTAGTGTATTCTTTAACTCGATGTGTCTCATTTCAGGAATGCTCCTTAAAACGCAGGGCTGTATTCATAACGAGTAGTTTAAGCCCATGGAATATTAATAAACCAGTCATGGATATTTGTTATGAGTACTCACGTACTTGCTGCGGTGCTCACGCGCCTTAAGCTTCTCACTGGCGCCCAGACAGATGCCGAGCTGTCACGCGCGCTGTCCATCAGCCCACAGACACTGAGCAGTTGGAAGGTTCGCGACAGCGTCCCATACTCACTTTGCATAGAAATTGCCCGGCAGCATGCGTGTTCACTGGACTGGCTATTGCTAGGCCAGGCCGAGCACAACACCGCCGGCCCGGATGACGCAGGCTGGGAGTGCGATATGCTTGAACGGCTGCGCACGTTATCGCCCTGCGATCGTCAAGCCATCTTGTTGTTCGTCAAGGACAAGCAGCGTATCCAGCAACTGGAACAGCAACTGAATGCGCTTGGTGCAGTGGCCAATGGTTAACTCCGACGACGCCAACGCTGCAGCAGTTCTCGCGGGTCCAGCGTATCCACCAGGACCATGACTTTGAGGCTGATGGGAATCACCACCACTGCCGCGACGAATCCAGCCATCCCCCGGGTCAGCAAAGGCACCAATGACGAAACCAGCGGTTCGAACAAGTGGCCCACTCCCACGGTCACGAAGACCAGCAACAGTTTCTTGCCCAGTTTCAGGCGCTTGGTCATGTTGGTGATCAAGCGGTCGCGCGCGGCACTCACCAGCAAAGCCCCCAGTAGCGCGGCGAACAGTACATAGCCATCCACACCCAGCAACGCCACCATTGCCGCGGGCAATTGGTCGAAAACAAATTGCTCAGGCATGGGCAAGCCCTCGGCGCGACACTGGCAGGTAGGCTGTAGAACCTAGGCTATGCATGACAGCAGCCTCGACAAAACGGATGTAGCACACCCGTAACGCGCGCCCATGCTCGTGCCCGGCCACATCCTCGAGGCGCTTGTAACCCCGGTCTCGTAATACTGCCCGCCAACGGGCGAATTCACGTGCTGCGTCGATGGCGGCGCAGCGCGCGGCAAGTTCCAGCACAGCTTCACTGACAGACCGCTGCAATTGCAGGCGCTCACGCAACCTGTCCAGGTCTACCCGTGGCCAGAAAGGGTCATGGCAATCGGCAAAGCGCGGTAACCGCAGATCGTTGGTCATGCGTCCCCCTCATTGCTCGGCCAGCAAGCCGTAGCGAATGGCTTTGATCACCGCTACCACGCGGGTAGGCACATCGAATTTGCGCAGGATGTTGGACACGTGGAAGTTCACCGTCGACTCCTTGCAGTCAAGAATCCGGCCGATCTCCCACGAACTCTTGCCGTAGGCACACCACAACAGGACCTGCCGTTCACGAGGCGTCAGACGCACCGGGGCGTCCGCCGGGGGTTGCTGCGAGTATCGAGCGTTGTCAGTCATGTATGAACTCCACAGGTGATTGAACAAGGCATCGCTGCCGATCTGCAGTCACCTTACGAAGCGCAGGCCATCCGCTTCCACTTGCGTGGTTTGTAAAGAACTTTCGTACAAAACCGTCTGACGATGGTTACAAAAGATTTGCTTACTTCCTCGTGCTCCAAGCCGCATTTCGCTCGTCTCAACGCCGTTGTCCATTCGCCTTTCGCCTGGAGTCGTACAATGCGTGCCGATTTACCCCTCTCGCCCTGCCTCGGTCTGCTGGCTGCCTTGGCCGCCAGCCAGCCCGCCCTGGGGGCGTCTTCGGTCGAATTGGGCCAGGTCCTGATCACCGACGAGGAGCAGAACGAGCTGACGGCAGCCAGCGAGCGCCTGCGTGAAATACCGGGGGCCAGCAACCTGGTGGACATGCAGCGCGTGGGGCAAGGCCGAGTGGCCAGCAACCAGGACGTGCTGGCCTACCAGCCTGGGGTGTTCGCCCAATCGGCAGGCAACGACGGCATCAAGCTGTCGATCCGCGGCTCGGGCATCAACCGTGCGCCGGGTGCGCACGGCTCTGGGGTGTACACAATGTTCGACGGCCTGCCGCTGACCGGCCCGGGCGGCACCCCTTACGAGCTGTTCGAGCCGCTATGGCTCAGCCGAGCCGAGGTGTTGCGCGGCGCCAATGGCTTCGACCAAGGCTCCCTGGCCTTGGGTGGCGCGATCAACTATGTCACGCACACTGGCTACGACGCCGCACCGCTGCAAGTACGCTATGAGGTTGGCAGCCGTGGTTACCAGCACCGGCACATCAGCTCGGGCCAAGTGCTGGGCAACCTCGACTACTACGTGGCCCTGACCGATTCGGAATACGACGGCTACCAGACGCACAGCAGCGGCAGCGCCAAGGGTGTTGCCGCCAATGTCGGTTACCGCTTCAACCCGAACCTGGAAACCCGCTTCTACCTGCGTTACCGGGAAACCGAAAACGAACTGGCCGGGCGCCTGACCAAAGACCAGATCAAGCACCACCCGCGCGCGGCCAACCCGGCCTATCTGGCCCGCGACGACAGCCGCCCGCAGCCAGGCAGCACCTGGGTGGGCAACAAGACCACCTTCTACCTCGACGACGATGCGCGCCTGGAAGCCGGCCTGGTATATCACGATTACCCGATGGACCTGCGTGAAGGCCCGATGCGCCTGAAGGTCGCCTACACCGATGTCAGCGGCACGCTGAACTATTTCCGTCGCGACACGCTGCTTGGCCACGAAAGCAAGACCACCATTGGCTGGCGCACCACCAAGCACCTGCCCAACAGCGGCGCCTCACAATTTACCCGCATTGGCGATGTGTTCGGCGAGCGCACCCGCGACTTCACCTACCAGGGCTCGGACACCGTACTGCATCTCGGCAACGACCTGGAGCTGGCCCCTAACCTGTGGCTTACCACCGGCCTGGCAATGATTTACACCCGCCGGGAAAGTGACGTGACCTACCCCGCCGAAGGCGGCAAGGTGAGCATGCATGACTGGGACTATGCACCACGCCTGGGGCTGCGCTACGACATTCGCCCGGACCTGCAGGTGTACGGTAACCTGAGCCGCTCGGTAGAACCGCCGCACCCGTGGTCACTGATCTGGAGCGCCCCCAGCACAGGCGGCAAGCAGATCCAGCCGATCGAAATGCAGAACCAGACCGCCACCACCCTGGAGCTGGGCGCCCGTGGCGATTCGGCGGTTGGCCGCTGGGACCTGGCCTGGTACTACTCGCAGGTGCGCCACGAATTGCTGGCCGTTGAGGTAGTGCCGAACTTCACCTCGGAATTCAACGCCAGTGACACCGTGCACCAAGGCGTCGAAGCCGGCCTTGACAGCACCCTGTGGGAACGCGCCGGTACCGGCAAACTGAGCCTGCGCCAGGCCTACACGTTCAGCGATTTCCACTACCGTGATGACGACACGTTCGGTGATAACCGCCTGCCTGGCATCCCTATGCACTACTACCAGGCCGAGCTGCGCTATGACTGGCCGAGCGGCTTCTACGCCGGGCTCAACACGCAGATGGCGTCGAAGGTGCAAGTGGACTATGCCAATAGCTACCACGCCGACGAATATGCCTTGCTCGGCGCGCGGCTGGGCTGGGACTCACCTAAGCAGGACTGGCAGACCTGGCTGGATTTACGCAACCTGACCAACAAGCGCTATGCGGCCACGGTGACGCCGGCCTACAACGACGCCGGCAAGGACAACGCCCGCTCGACGCCGGGCGAAGGGTTTGGCGTATACGCCGGGGTTTCCTATAGCTTCCGCTAGAACTCACCGCGCACGCTTTATGTAGGAGCAGCCTCTTCGCAGCACAAGGCTGCTCCTGCAAAGCACCTACCCAACGACTGCGGATCAGACCGCCCTGTTCAACTTCACCCACGAAGCGAACTTGTCGACAAACGCCTGCAAGAATGGCCGGGTCTTGTCGTTGAGCTTGCCCGAATCCTCGAACAGGCTCGCCGCACCGCCGATATAAGCCTCTGGCATCTGCATGCAAGGCATATCGAGAAACACCAGCGACTGACGCACGGCATGGTTGGCGCCAAAGCCACCAATAGCCCCCGGCGACACACTCACCACCGCTGTCGGCTTGCCACTCCAGGCGCTTTGTCCATAGGGGCGCGAGCCCACATCGATGGCGTTTTTCAGGCAGCCCGGCACCGAGCGGTTGTATTCCGGCGTGACGAACAGCACCGCATCGCTGCGGCGGATCTCCTCGCGAAAACGCTTCCAGGCCTCTGGCGGCGCATCGGCCTCGACATCTTCGTTGTACAACGGCAAATCACCAATCTCGACGATTTTCAGGGCAAGGCTGGACGGCGCCAGCTCTGAAAGTGCGCGGGCGACCTTGCGGTTGTAGGACTCCTTGCGCAAGCTACCAACGACGACTGCTACCGAATACACCTGGCTCATGGCAATTCCAACCTTTGCGGGGTAAAGAGACGTTGTAGTTATAGATGACCGTTCCTCGGCACTTTGGTTTTTTTTCCGCAGGGCGAAAACTTCCGAGGCTGTTTCACGGTCTATGCCTTTAGACATTTCCTACGTAATTCAGAGGTTTCCACCCAAATGGCAGCAGTAATGGTCGGCCAATTCCACGCCCGTGACGCCGAAGGCCGCATCTACCCCGTGCACGAGTTCCAGGAGTCCACCCTGCAACTCGACGGCAGCACGCTGGGCGCCCCCATCACCACCTACCGCCTTGCCATCGGCGACAAGGTCAACCACTTGGGCGAAAACCGTTTCGAACTGGCGCGCTCCGGCGTCGAGATCACTCGCATTCCATGATGCAATCCACGGTGTAGCGGCCATTTTCGTTCTGCAGGCCGTGAACATCCGCGACAAACCCCGGAAAGCCTTGGTTGAAGGCTCGGGCGAAGGCCAAGTAGTCAAGTATCGAGCGGGTCGCCTCGGTGAACCGCTCTCCCGGCATGATCAACGGAATACCGGGCGGGTACGGCACCAGCATCACCGCGGCCACACGGCCCAGCAAAGCTTCGATCGGCACCGCTTCCACCTCGCCACGTACCATCTGGTCATAAGCCCGAGCGGGGCTCACGGCCACCTCCGGCAAACGCGTGAACACCCGCTTCAGCTGCTTGGCCGTGGCATTGGCACGGTAGCAGTCATGCAACTGTTCACACAGGTCGCGCAGGCCCATGCCCCGGTAGCGTGAGGCATCGGCAACCCCCACACTCGGCAGGCAACTGCTCAGCGGTGTATTGCCGTCATAGTGGCGCTTGAACTCCAGCAGTTCGGTGAGCAAGGTGCTCCACTTGCCCTTGGTGATGCCCATGGAAAACAGCACCAGGAAGCTGTACAAGCCGGTTTTTTCCACCACCAGCCCGCGCTCCCAGAGAAACTTGCTGACCACCGCCGCCGGGATGCCATGCTCACCCAGCACACCGCCCGCACTCAGCCCCGGCATTACCAGGGTCACCTTCAGAGGGTCGAGCAACACGTAGCCGTCCGCCACCTCACCAAAGCCATGCCACTGCGCCCCCGGCTGCAGCAGCCAGTCCTGCGCGGCCAAGGGCTGGATGCCTTCAGTGCTGGGCGGCTGCCAAATACTGAACCACCAGTCATCCGCAGCAATGTGCTCGCGCAGGTTGGCCAGGGCACGACGAAAACTCAGCGCCTCATCGAACATTTCTTGCAACAGCGAATGCCCGGCCTGCCCTTCCATCATGGTCGAGGCCACGTCCAGCGAGGCAAGGATGCTGTACTGCGGCGAAGTCGAGATATGCATCATGAACGCTTCGTTGAAGCGGTCCCGGTCCAGCTGCCGCCTGGCCCCGTCCTGCACATGGATCATCGAGGCCTGGCTGAACGCCGCCAGCAGCTTGTGGGTGGAATGGGTGCTGAACACCAGCGGGCTGTCGGCTGCGCAGGCAGTGCCCATGGCATAGCGCCCGGTGAAGAAGCCGTGAAACGCCGCATAAGCGAACCAGGCCTCGTCGAAGTGCAGTACTTCCACGCTGGCACCCAGGGCCTGCTTGATCATCCCGGCGTGGTAGCACAGCCCGTCATAGGTGGAGTTGGTCACTACCGCCAGCTTGATACGTTGCCCACGGCCATGGGCAAGGGGGTTGGCCTGGATCTTCGCCTCGATTGCCTCGGGGCTGAACTCGCTGAGCGGGATCGGCCGATGATGCCCAGCTCGTTGCGCTCTGGGCACAGGTACAGCGGAATGGCGCCGGTCATGATGATCGCGTGCACCACTGACTTATGGCAGTTGCGGTCCACCAACACCAGGTCGTCGCGACCGACCATGGCGTGCCAGACAATCTTGTTGGCTGTGGAGGTGCCATTGATGACGAAGAAGGTGTGGTCGGCACCGAAGTTGCGCGCCGCCCTGGCCTCGGCTTCGGCCAAGGGGCCTGTGTGGTCGAGCAGCGAGCCCAGCTCCGGCACTGAAACAGACAGGTCCGAGCGCAGGGTGTTTTCCCCGAAGAACTGGTGGAAGGCCTGGCCTACCGGGCTTTTATGATAGGCCACGCCACCGCCATGGCCCGGGGTATGCCAGGAATAGTTGGACTGCGCGGTATGCTGCACCAGGGCCTTGAAGAACGGTGGCAGCAGACCGTCAAGGTAGGTGTGTGCGGCACGCGCCACCTGGCGGGCGAGAAACGGCACGGTGTCTTCGAACAGGTAAAGGATGCCACGCAGCTGGTTGAGCTCGCTCATGGCTTCGGCAGGGGCGTTTTCCAGGGTCACCTGCTCGCCCAAGGCGAAGATCGGCAAGTCGGGCGCGCGCATGCGCGCCAGGCGGATCAGCTCGGCCATGTTCTGCAGCAGGTGGGTGTTTTCGCCAACTCCTTCGGCGGCAATCAGCATGCAGGCCAGGCCGTGGTGAGTGGCGGCAACCAGGCGCGCTTCGGCGTGGTCGGCGGCGGCCAGAATGGCGAAACCGTCCTGGCGCAGTTCCTCGGCGATGCCCCGCACGCGCTCCCCGGCGACACTGTCAGCCTTGATAGCACGGTGGACGATGAGGATCGGGAACTTGAGGTCCTTGTACATCAGGTGGCTACCTCCGAAGGACATGGCGTCCTTCTCAGGGTAGTAGAACCTGTGTTGTCAGTGCCCGCGAACAGACCGGGGCAGCCGAACGATCAGCCCGCTGGCGTCTCGGTCAAGGCCTGCCACATCGAAGGCCCACCCGCCGACTTGGCGATGGCCGCCAGGCGCTCGGCATGTGCCTCCAGTTCCTCGGCACTGGCCATGATCACCCGCCCCGGCGTACGCCCGGTAATACGGCGGATCTCGCTGCCGCCAGCCTCACTCCCTTCACCCTCGGCGTCTGCGCCATGCCCAGCCAACGACAGGCTGGTCTGGCCACCGGTCATGGCCAGGTAAACGTCTGCCAGCAGTTCCGAGTCGAGCAGCGCACCGTGCAGTTCACGGCCGGAGTTGTCGATGTCGTAGCGTTTGCACAGCGCATCCAGGCTGTTGCGCTGCCCCGGATGGCGCGAACGTGCCAGCAGCAGGGTATCGAGGATGGTGCAGTGCTGCGAAACGTCGGCGCGGTCCTGCTGGCCAATCAAGGCAAATTCGTTGTTGATGAAGCCAACGTCGAACGCCGCGTTGTGGATGACCAGCGTGGCGCCCTGGATGAATTCGAAGAACTCCTCGGCGACATCGCCAAAGCGTGGCTTGCCGACCAGGAAGGCATCGGTGATACCGTGGACGTTGATCGCGCCCTCGTCACTCTCGCGGTCTGGCTGCAGGTAGACGTGGAAGTGCCGCCCGGTCAGACGCCGGCCGATGACCTCGACACAGCCGATCTCGATGATCCGGTGGCCTTCGCCAACTGGCATACCCGTGGTTTCGGTATCGAGAATGACGAACCGTTTATCTTGCTGCTGCTCCACGCGGGGCGCTCCAACTTGCATCAGTTACGAAGGCCGCGATTGTACCCCAGCTCAACGCTGGGCGCGTACCTCATCGACCCCACGGTTGGCCAGCTGGTCGGCGCGCTCGTTGCCGGGGTGGCCGATGTGGCCGCGCACCCACTTCCAGGTCACCTTGTGGCGGTTGACCTGCTCATCAAGCTGCTGCCACAGGTCGGCGTTCTTCACCGGCTCCTTGGCCGCCGTCTTCCAGCCGCGCTTCTTCCAGTTCACCATCCACTCGTTGATGCCCTTCATCACGTACTGCGAGTCGGTGGTCAGCACCACCTCGCATTCGCGCTTCAGCGACATCAGGCCCTGAATCGCGGCCATCAGCTCCATGCGGTTGTTGGTGGTCTCACGTTCGCCGCCCCACAGTTCCTTCTCGACGCCCTTGTAGATCATCAGGACGCCCCAGCCACCAGGGCCTGGGTTGCCCTTGCAGGCACCATCAGTAAACATCTCGACGCTATCGCTCATGTACCACTCTTGAATTCAGTGCTTGTCAGTTTCGGGGTTGGCCGCCGTGCGGTTGACCTTGGCCAGTGGCAGCGGCAGGAATTTGCCCATCGGCTCGCGGCGCTCCGGCGCAGTGGCCGCAACCCTACCACCATCTTGCGCGCCACCAGCAGGTACACCCCGCCACCGGAGCCCTGCCAACCGCCGGCCAGCCGTTCCCAGCCCTCCAGGCGTTGCTGCCAGGCCGGTGAAGCAAGCGGCGGACGATAGCACCCGAAGCGGCGTTTCTCCAGCGCGAAGCCCAGCAGGTTGAGCCAGTCGCCCACCCGCGACGGCGAGATGCAGCGCGCCTTGCGCAGCGCGCCATGGCTGAAGAAATGGCGCATGCCCCAGCTGCTCCACGGGTTGATGCCGACAATCAGCAGGTGCCCGCCCGGGCGCACGGCACTGGCGGCCTCGCGCAGCAGGCCATGGGGTGACAGGCAGAAATCCAGGCCATGCTGCAGCACGACCACGTCGGCAGCATGCTCGCTCAGCGGCCAGGCCTGCTCCTCGCAGACGATCTCCACCCCAGGCAGCGGCGCGCCGAGGCGCACGTTGCGCTGCACCTGGGGCGCGCTCGGTGGCGGCTCGGCGCAAGGCCCGTAGTGCACCAGGTAACCGCCGAAGAAGCGCCCAAGCTCTTCTTTCAGCAGTTTTTCTTCCTCCTTGAGCATCAGCTGGCCGAGTGGCCCATTGAACCACTCACGGGCCAGGCTGATCAGCTCGACCCAGTCCGGGTCGGCCTGGGCAAAGGCTTGGTCGGTCATTGCGCTCTCCCTCGAAGGTTCTCCCACCGCGCCATCGCGGCTAAGATGCCCTCATGTGCCACGCTAGGCGAATCGGATCCGCACCATGATACAGATCGATGCTCTCCCCGCTTTCTCCGACAACTACATCTGGTTGTTACAGGATACTGCCAAACGCCGTTGTGCGGTGGTCGATCCGGGTGATGCCGCCCCGGTGGAACGCTGGCTGGCCGCCAACCCGGAGTGGGTGCTGAGCGACATCCTCGTCACCCACCACCACAACGACCACGTCGGCGGTGTGGAACGGCTGAAGCAACTGAGCGGCGCGCGAGTCTGCGGCCCCGCCAACGAGCGTATTCCCGCCCGCGACCTGGCCCTGGACGAAGGCGACAAGGTCGACGTGCTGGGCGTGACCTTCCAGGTTCTGGCGGTGCCCGGCCACACCCTGGGGCACATTGCCTTCTTCAGCGACGGGCCGCCAACCCCCGTTCTGTTCAGTGGCGACACACTGTTCGCCGCCGGTTGCGGGCGCATGTTCGAGGGTACACCCGAACAGATGCAGCCCGCCCTCGCCCGCCTGGCGGCACTGCCAGAGCAGACCGAAGTGTATTGCGCCCACGAATATACCCTCAGCAACCTGCGCTTCGCCAAGGCGGTAGAGCCGACCAATACGCACGTTCAGCAACGCTTCGAGGACGTTACCCGTTTACGCGCCGAAAATCGCATCAGCTTGCCATCAACGATTGGCCTGGAGCGTCTGACCAACCCCTTCTTACGTACCTCTGAAACATTAGTTAAACAAAAAGCAGACGAATGGAAGGGACATTCAAACACCTCGCATGTCGCTGTTTTTGCTGCCTTGAGGTCTTGGAAGGACACCTTCTGATAACCGCAAGATATATCGCAAGTGATGGTCAAAGGTTGACCAGGCCCGGAGCGGTTTCTAGAATCGCCGAAATTTTTCGCCCGGATACCTGTGTCAGCCGATGTCTTCCCGTAGCCGCAGAACCTCTCATTCCGTCGCCCTGACGCGCCTGGCCCAAATCAGTGCGCTGGCCCTGGCCGCCACCTTGGTGGGCTGCCAGAGCACCCGTCAGCTCGACGAATCCGAAAGCGTTCGCGCGCACAACTACCAGGCGCGGATCAAGCACAAACCTTCACCGCTGCTGGCCAAGCCGGCCGAGCAAGCACCACAGGATGTCTGGGAGCGCATGCGCCAGGGCTTTGCCCTGCAGGACAGCATCGACGTCAACCCGCGCATCGAACAACAGCGCCTGTGGTTCGCCAGCAACCCGACCTTCATCGAAAGCGCTGGCGAGCGTGGCAGCCTCTACCTGCATTACATCGTCGAGCGTCTTGAAGAACGCGACATGCCGCTGGAGCTGGCCCTGCTCCCCGCCATTGAAAGCGCCTACAACCCGATGGCCTACTCACGCGCCAGTGCTGCCGGCATGTGGCAGTTCATGCCAGCCACAGGCCGTCACTTCAACCTGCGCCAGACCAACTTCTACGATGGCCGCCGCGACATCACCGCGTCGACCAACGCTGCGCTGGATTACCTGACCCGCCTGCACGACATGTTCAACGGTGACTGGCTGCTGGCCCTGGCCGCCTACAACGCCGGAGAAGGCACGGTCAGCCGCGCCATGGAACGCAACGAACGGCTCGGGCTGCCAACCGACTACTGGAACCTGCCGCTGCCACAGGAAACCCGCGACTACGTACCCAAGTTGCTGGCCCTGTCGCAGGTGGTGCTCACGCCTGAAGCCTACGGCGTGAACCTGAACCCGATCGCCAACGAGCCCTATTTCGAAGCGGTGGCCATCAACGACCGCCTCGACCTGTCGCGGGTGGCGGCATTTGCCAACATCGACGAAGACGAGTTGATCCAACTCAACCCAGCCTTCAAGAAACGCATGACCGTGGACGGCCCGCAGCAGTTGCTGGTACCGACCGCCAAGGCGCAATTGCTGAGCGACAGCCTGTCCAACCTCAAGCCAGAACAGCTGGTCAGCCTGCAACCGAACAAGGCCGTGTTCGCCCGCGCCGTGGCCGAAGCCAAGGCACCGGTGGCCGCGCGCAGCTACCGGGTCAAACGCGGCGACAACCTGGGCGCCATCGCCAAGGCCAACCGTGTTTCGGTCAATGACATCAAACGCTGGAACCGTCTGTCCGGCAACAACCTGCGTGCCGGCCAGGTGCTGGCACTTCGCGGTGGCAGCGGACCGAGCGCCGCCGGCAACCGGGTAGCGGCGTCCGGCAAGCGCTCCACCCAGTACAAGGTACGCAAGGGCGACTCGCTGTACCTGGTGGCCAAGCGCTTCAACGTGGAAATGCAGCACCTCAAACGCTGGAACCCACGCAGCGGCCACGCCCTCAAGCCGGGCCAAACCCTGACCGTCTACCTCTCGCATTGATATAACGCTCAGGGCCATTGCGCGGCCCTGTGGGGCGGCCTTGTTTCGCGACAGGGCTGCTTCGCAGCCCCGGCAATGCAAGCTGCGAAGCTGAGACCCTGGGGCCGCTAAGCGCCCCTTTCGCGACAAAAGGCCGCTCCCACAGGTACCACGCCGCTCACGCCGACCTGTACCACCAACCCCTCCCTCAAAACCTCTCTTTTTCCAACCCCACCAAGCTGTTACTGTACCCGGTCAAAGCCCAACGCCTCTGGATCGGATGCCGACTTGATACGTCCCCTCCTGCTATCACTCAGCCTGGCCTTGAGCTTTCCCGCAGCCGCGATGGTGAGCGAAAGCCACGGATACGCGCAGTTCGGCACGCTCAAGTACCCAGCCACCTTCACCCACTTCGACTGGGTCAACCCGCAAGCGCCCAAGGGCGGCACCTTGCGGGCCATGGCTTTTGGCACCTTCGATACCCTCAACCCCTACACCTTCAAGGGGTCGAGCCCTATAACCACGCCCAATTTCCAGCAGTACGGCATCAGCGAGCTTAACGAGCCGCTGATGGTCGGCACCGGCCTGTACGACCCGTCCGGTGACGAGCCCACCTCCAGTTATGGCCTGATCGCCCGCTCGGTGGAGTACAGCGAGGACCGCAGCTGGGTGGTGTTCAACCTGCGCCCGGAAGCCCGCTGGCATGACGGCCAGCCGATAACCTCGGCCGACGTGGCCTTCTCCTACCGCACGCTGCTCAAGGACGGCCACCCGATCTACCGCACCAACCTGCAGGAAGTACAACGGGTGGACATCCTGGGCCCGCTGCGCATCCGCTTCGTGTTCAAACGCGCCGGCAACCCGCTGCTGATCCTGCGCCTGGGCGAAATGCCGGTGCTGCCCAAACACTATTGGCAAAAGCGCGACTTCAAGGCCACCACCTTCGAGCCCCCCTGGGCAGCGGCCCCTACCGCATCACCCAGGTACAACCCGGGCGCCGGCTGGTGTTCGAACGGGTGAAGAACTACTGGGGCAAGGACCTGGCGGTCAACCGTGGCAAGTACAATTTCAAGCGGGTGGAATACGAGTTCTACCGCGACGCCACCGTGGCCTTCGAAGCGTTCAAGGCTGGTGAATTCGACATCTACATCGAGCACCAGGCAAAAAACTGGGCCAACGGTTACAACTTCCCCGCCGTGCGCCGTGGCGAGGTGATCAAAGCACAAATCCCGCACAGCATCCCCACGCAAACCCAGGGCCTGTTCATGAACAGCCGCCGGGTCACATTCAGCGACCCGCGGGTACGCCAGGCGTTGGGGCTGATGCTCGACTTCGAATGGACCAACCGCGCACTGTTCAGCAGCGCCTACCGCCGCTCAACCAGCTACTACCCCAACAGCGAATTCGCCGCCAGCGGCCTGCCCACCGGCAAAGAGTGGCTGCTGCTGGCGCCATTCCGGGACCAGTTGCCCGCCAAACTGTTCAGCGAACCCTACAAGGTCAGCCACACCGATGGCCGTGGCATCAGCCGCCAGACCCTACGCCAGGCCCTGGGCCTGCTCGCCGAGGCCGGCTGGAAGCTGAACGGCCAGCGCCTGGTCGACAGCAAAGGCCAGCAACTGCGCATGGAGCTGCTGCTGGTAAACCCCAACCTTGAACGCATCCTGCAACCTTATGTCGAAAATCTGTCCAGCATCGGCATCGATGCGCGCTTGCGCACCGTGGACCGTGCCCAGTACAAACAACGCCTGGACCAGTTCGATTTCGACATGATTCTGATGACCCTGAACCAAACCCTGAGCCCCGGCCTCGAACAATGGCTGTACTTCCATTCCAGCCAGGCCGCGACCAAGGGCAGCAAGAACTATGCTGGGGTCAAGGACCCGGTGGTCGACCACCTGCTCGACACCTTGCTCGCCGCCCGCACCCGCGATGACCAGGTCGCCGCCGCCCGTGCCCTGGACCGCGTGCTCTCATGGCAGTACTACATGATCCCCAACTGGTACCTCGACAATCACCGCCTGGCCTACCGCAACCGGTTCGCCTTCGTCACCACGCCGCCCTACACCCTTGGGCTGAACAGCTGGTGGATCAAGACTTCGGAGAAAGCCCAATGACGCCAACGCACCGTCTGCGCCGGCTGGCAGGCAGCCTGTTGCTCGCCTGCCTGAGCCTTCCCGCCCTGGCCGCACCGCAACACGCGCTTACCTTGTACGATGAGCCACCCAAGTACCCCGCCAACTTCAAGCACTTCGACTACGTCAACCCGGACGCGCCCAAGGGCGGCACCTTCCGCCAGTCCAGCTTTGGCGGCTTCGACAGCCTCAACCCGTTCATCAACAAAGGCGTGGCGGCCGAGAACATCGGTAGCATCTACGACACCCTGATGCGCCAGAGCCAGGATGAGCCGTTCACCGAGTACGGCCTGGTCGCCGGCAAGATCGAAAAGGCCCCGGACAACAGCTGGGTGCGCTTCTACCTGCGCCCCGAAGCACGCTTCCATGACGGCCACCCGATGCGCGCCGACGACGTGGTGTTCACCTTCAACGCCCTGATCAAGGACGGCGCCCCACTGTACCGGCAGTACTACGCCGACGTCGCCGAGGTAGTCGCCGAAGACCCACTGAAGGTGCTGTTCAAGTTCAAGCACACCAACAACCGCGAGCTGCCGCTGATTCTCGGCCAATTGCCAGTACTGCCCAAACACTGGTACGAAAACCGCGACTTCAACCGCGGCAACCTGGAGATCCCGCTGGGTAGCGGCCCGTACAAGGTCGCCGAGGTCAAAGCCGGGCGCTCGGTGCGTTACGAGCGGGTCAAGGATTACTGGGCCAAAGACCTGCCGATCAACCGTGGCTTCTATAATTTCGATGTCATGACCTTCGACTCCTACCGGGACACCACTGTCGCCCTGGAAGCACTCAAGGCCGGCGCGTTCGACTATGCCCTGGAAGTCAGCGCCAAGAACTGGGCCACCGCCTACAACGTGCCCGCCGTGCGTGACGGCCGTCTGATCAAGGAAGAACTGCCCAACGGCAACCCCACCGGCATGCAGGGTTTCATCTTCAATATCCGCCGCCCGGTGTTCCAGGATGTGCGTGTGCGCCAGGCACTGAGCCTGCTGCTGGACTACGAATGGACCAACAAGCAGCTGTTCAACGGCGCCTACACCCGCACCGGCAGCTACTTCGACAATTCGGAAATGGCCGCCCACGGCCTACCCAGCCCCAGCGAGTTTAAAATCCTCGAACCATTGCGCGGCAAAGTGCCCGAGCAGGTATTTACCGAGGCCTTCCACAACCCGGTCAGCGACGGCAGCGGGATGATCCGCGAGCAGCAGCGCCAGGCCTACAAGCTGCTACAGGAAGCCGGCTGGAAAATCGTCGACGACAAGATGGTCGACGCCCAAGGCAAGCCGGTAAGCATCGAGTTTCTATTGGCGCAGACCGAGTTCGAGCGCATCCTGCTGCCGTTCAAGCGCAACCTCGCCGACCTCGGTATCGAGCTGAACATCCGCCGGGTCGATGTTTCGCAATACATTACCCGCCTGCGATCTCGGGACTACGACATGATCGTCGGCGGCTACCCGCAGTCCAACTCGCCGGGCAATGAACAACGCGAGTTCTGGTCAAGTGCCGCCGCCGACAACCCCGGAAGCCGCAACTTCATCGGCCTGCGCGACCCGGCCATCGACCAGTTGGTGGAAGAGCTGATCAACGCCGACTCGCGCCAGAGCCTGGTCGACCACTGCCGCGCCCTCGACCGTGTGTTGCTGTGGGGCTACTACGTGATACCCAACTGGCATATCAAAACCTGGCGCGTGGCCTACTGGAACCACATCGGCCATCCGAAAGTGTCGCCCAAGTACGACATCGGCATCGATACCTGGTGGATCAAGCCCGGGGTAACCCCGGCGGTCAGCGAAGCCCCTGCGGACGAGGCCAACTAAGATGCTGGCCTACATCCTGCGCCGCCTGCTGCTGATCATCCCGACCCTATTCGGCATCCTCATCATCAACTTCATCATCGTTCAGGCCGCCCCCGGCGGCCCGGTCGAGCAGATGATCGCCAAGCTCGAAGGCTTCGAAGGCGCGACCAGCCGCATCGCCGGTGGCGGCGCCGAGGTTTCCGTTGCCGGTTCCAACTACCGCGGTGCACAGGGCCTGGACCCGGCGCTGATCGCTGAAATCGAGCGCATGTACGGCTTCGACAAGTCGCCGCCCGAGCGCCTGTGGATCATGATCAAGAACTACGCCCAGCTCGACTTTGGCGACAGCTTCTTCCGCGATGCCAAGGTCATCGACCTGATCATGGAGAAGATGCCAGTGTCGATCTCGCTAGGGCTGTGGAGCACGCTGATCATGTACCTGGTGTCGATCCCGCTGGGCATCGCCAAGGCGGTGCGCCATGGCAGCCACTTCGACGTGTGGACCAGTTCGGCGATCATCGTCGGCTACGCCATCCCGGCGTTCCTGTTCGCCATCCTGCTGATCGTGCTGTTCGCCGGCGGCAGCTACTTCGACTGGTTCCCGCTGCGTGGCCTCACCTCCAACAATTTCGATGAGCTGAGTACCACCGGTAAAGTACTGGATTACTTCTGGCACCTGGTGTTGCCGATCACCGCGCTAGTCATTGGCAACTTCGCCACCATGACCCTGCTGACCAAGAACAGCTTCCTCGACGAAATCAACAAACAATACGTGGTCACCGCCAAGGCCAAGGGCCTAAGCCGGTCACGGGTGCTGTACGGCCACGTGTTCCGCAACGCCATGCTGTTGGTGATCGCCGGTTTCCCCTCGGCGTTCATCGGCATCTTCTTCACCGGCTCCTTGCTGATCGAGGTGATCTTCAGCCTTGACGGCCTGGGCCTGATGAGTTTCGAGGCGGCCATCAACCGCGACTACCCGGTGGTCTTCGGCACCCTGTTCATCTTCACCCTGCTGGGGCTGGTGGTGAAACTGATCGGCGACCTGACCTACACCCTGGTCGATCCACGCATCGACTTCGCCAGCCGGGAGCACTGACATGGCCTTGTCCCCCCTCAACCGCCGGCGCTTCGAGCGCTTCAAGGCCAACCGCCGTGGCTGGTGGTCGCTGTGGCTGTTCCTGGTCCTGTTCGGCTTGAGCCTGGGCGCCGAGCTGATCGCCAACGACAAACCGGTTGCTGTGCGCTACGACGGCGAATGGTATTTCCCGGCATTCAAGCGCTACCCGGAAACCACCTTCGGCGGCGAATTCCCGCTGGAAGCCAACTACAAGAGCCCCTACATCCGCGAGCTGTTGGCCAAGAAAGACAGCTTCGTGCTGTGGGCGCCCATCCCGTTCAGCTACCAAAGCATCAACTACGACCTGCGCGTACCTGCCCCGGCGCCGCCCTCGGCGGACAACTGGCTGGGCACCGACGACCAGGGCCGCGACGTGCTGGCACGGGTGATCTACGGCTTCCGCATTTCGGTACTGTTCGCCCTCACCCTGACCGTGGCCAGCTCCATCGTCGGCGTCATCGCCGGCGCCTTGCAAGGCTTCTATGGCGGCTGGGTCGACCTGGCCGGGCAGCGCTTCCTGGAAGTCTGGTCGGGCCTGCCGGTGCTGTACCTGCTGATCATCCTGGCCAGCTTCGTGCAACCAAACTTCTGGTGGCTGCTGGGCATCATGCTGCTGTTTTCGTGGATGAGCCTGGTGGACGTGGTACGCGCCGAGTTCCTGCGCGGGCGCAACCTGGAATACGTACGCGCCGCCCGCGCGCTAGGCATGCGCAACGGCGCGATCATGTACCGGCACATCCTGCCCAATGCCATGATCTCGACCATGACCTTCATGCCGTTCATTCTCACCGGCGCCATCGGCACCCTCACCGCCCTGGATTTCCTCGGCTTCGGCCTGCCCGCGGGCTCGCCCTCGCTGGGCGAGCTGGTGGCCCAGGGCAAATCCAACCTGCAGGCCCCATGGTTGGGCATCAGCGCCTTTGCCGTGCTGGCGTTGATGCTGAGCCTACTGGTGTTCATTGGTGAATCCGCCCGCGATGCCTTCGACCCGAGGAAGTGACATGAGTGAACAGAACCTGATCGAAGTGCGCGATCTGGCGGTGGAGTTTGTCACCGGCGACCAGGTCAACCGGGTGGTGGACGGCATCAGCTTCGACATCCGCAAGGGCGAGACACTGGCCCTGGTGGGCGAGAGTGGCTCGGGCAAATCGGTCACCGCGCACTCGATCCTGCGCCTGCTGCCCTACCCGCTGGCCCGTCACCCCAGCGGCAGCATCCGCTACGAGGGCAAGGACCTGCTGCAGCAAAACGAGAAGACCCTGCAGCGCATTCGCGGCAACCGCATTGCGATGATCTTCCAAGAGCCGATGACCTCGCTGAACCCGCTGCATTGCATCGAGAAGCAGATCAACGAAATCCTCCTGCTGCACAAGGGCCTGACCGGCAAGGAAGCGACTGCCCGCACCCTGGAGCTGCTGGAGCTGGTCGGCATCCCCGAGCCGCGCAAGCGCCTCAAGGCCCTGCCCCACGAACTGTCTGGCGGGCAGCGCCAGCGGGTGATGATTGCCATGGCGTTGGCCAACGAGCCGGAGCTGCTGATTGCCGACGAACCGACCACGGCGCTGGATGTGACCGTGCAGTTGAAGATTCTCGACCTGCTCAAGGAACTGCAGGCACGCCTGGGCATGGCGCTGCTACTGATCAGCCATGACCTGAACCTGGTACGCCGCATCGCCCACCGCGTGTGCGTGATGCAGCGCGGGCAGATCGTGGAACAGGCTGAATGCGCCACACTGTTCAGCGCCCCGCAGCACCACTACACGCAGATGCTGATCAATGCCGAGCCCAGCGGGCTGCCAGCGCACAACCCGGTCGGGGCGCCGCTGCTGGAGGTGGATGACCTCAAGGTATGGTTCCCGATCAAAAAGGGCTTTTTGCGGCGTACGGTCGACCATGTGAAGGCGGTGGACGGGGTCAACTTCAGCTTGCCGCAGGGGCAGACACTGGGCATTGTCGGCGAGTCCGGGTCGGGCAAGTCCACGTTGGGCCTGGCGATCTTGCGGCTGATTTCCAGCCAGGGCGGCATTCGCTTCCATGGGCAGAACCTCGAAGGGCTGAACCAGAAAGCCGTGCGCCCGCTGCGGCGTGAGATGCAGGTGGTGTTCCAGGACCCATTCGGCAGCCTTAGTCCGCGCATGTGCGTGGCGGACATTGTCGGTGAAGGGCTGCGCATTCACGGTATTGGCAACGCGCAGGAACAGGAAACGGCGATTATTGCGGCGCTGGAGGAAGTGGGGCTAGACCCAAGGACTCGGCATCGCTACCCGCATGAGTTTTCCGGTGGGCAGCGCCAGCGTATTGCCATTGCCCGGGCGCTGGTGTTGAAGCCGGCGCTGATTCTGCTGGATGAGCCTACCTCCGCGCTGGACCGCACGGTGCAGCGGCAGGTGGTGGAGCTACTACGCAATCTGCAGCAGAAGTACAACCTGACGTACCTGTTCATCAGCCATGACCTGGCGGTGGTGAAGGCGCTGAGCCACCAGTTGATGGTGATCAAACATGGGCATGTTGTTGAACAAGGTGATGCGCAGGCGATATTCCATGCGCCGCAACATCCGTATACGCGGCAGCTGCTGGAAGCGGCGTTCCTGGAGGTTGAGGCTTCGTAGCAATGAATACCTCACCTTCACTTCGCAGCACCCCCATCGGCCCCCTGCTAAAGCACTGGCGCCTGTTGAACCGGGTCAAACAGCTGCATGCCGCGCAGATGTTCGGGGTGTGCCAGTCGACCATTTCTCGCTGGGAGTCAGGCGCGCAGGACGCCGAGCCCGAGCAACGGGCGCGTATCGAAGCCTTGCTCAAAGCCAAGCTCAGCAGCGCCGCGGATCACGCGTTGGCGCGCCTTGTGTCGGGCAGCTCGCAACCGGTGCACTTGGTGTGCGACCTTACCCACCGCCTGCTGGCCTGCTCGCCTTCCCGCGAAGCTGAGTTCAGTGTGCCCATCAGTGATTTGCTGGGTGTCTCGCTGTGGCCATTCGCGACAGAGGAAATCGCCAGCCAGGAACAGCGCTTGGCAGGCATCGGCTGGCACGACAACCAGGCCTCCCCGGCGCTGGAGTTCACTACTGGCACGAATGACTCGGCACTGGTGCCCATCCAACACAGCCTATGCCGTTGGACGCGGTTCACCCTGTCGGATGGCTCGACCGCCAGGCTGGTCGAAACCCTCGCGCATATTTAATGCGTGGACGCAGGACCAGGGCGAGCAGAAGATTTACCTCTGCACTAATCAGAGGTCTCGCACCATGCCAAACCACAACCTTCATGGAAAACTGGACTTCCTGCGCCAGGCAGAAAAGCTCAAGAACGTAACCCGCAGTGCCCACACCTCGACAGGCCGGCGTGAAAGCACCGCCGAGCACAGTTGGCGGCTGGCGTTGCTGGCGCTGGTGTTCGAACAAGAACTGGGTGATGTCGATATCTGCAAGGTGCTCAAGCTATGCCTGGTCCATGACCTTGGGGAAGCGCTGAGTGGTGATGTACCTGCGCCGCAAGCGCATGCGGTTCCAGACAAAGGGACGAATGAGCGGCAGGACCTGGTTGCCATGACTTCAATGCTGGAACCCTCGATGCAGGACAGCATCGTTGGCTTGTTCGATGAGTACGAAGCGGCCAGTACGCCAGAGGCCAAAGTGGTCAAGGCCTTGGACAAAATCGAGACCCTGCTGCAACACACCCAAGGCGATAACCCGCCCGGTTTCGACTATGCGTTCAATCTTGAGTATGGCCGACGCTATACCGATGCCATACCGTTCCTGGCCTCGCTGAGGCGAGTAATCGATGAGGAAACACGCAAACGCCTGAATAGCTGACGTGTTGGCGGGGCCGGACTTAAGGCGCGTCACTGGCTGAGCCCCAATTGTCAGAAATTCTGAAAACAATCGTCTTCCATCGTCAGCCGAATCGGGCATAAATTCTCCACCGTCAACCCCCAGCAGCAACGGTAGAGCCTAATGTCCAGCCCACAGCACCCGCCCGCCTCCCCTGCCCTGGCCACGCTGATCCAGCGTTCTGGCCTGCCCAGCCCTTCGCTCAGCGAAACCCAGGCACACGCCGTGCTACAGAAGCACTATGGCATTGCCGGCAACCTGACCGCGCTAGGCAGCCAGCAAGACCTGAATTTCCGCGTGACCACGCCACAAGGCGGCTTTGTACTCAAGGCTTGCCATGGCAGCTACGCGCAACTGGAGCTGGAGGCGCAGCACGCCGCCCTGGCCTTCCTGCGCAATCAGGGCTTGCCGGTGCCGGCCGTACGCCCAGCCCTCGATGACCAGGGGTTGCTGACACTGGACTTGGACGGGCAACCACTGCGCATACGCCTGCTCGAGTACATCGAAGGTCAGCCGCTGACCCGCCTCAAGCACATGGCGCCACGTCTGATGGCTGAACTGGGCGGGCTTTGCGCGAAGCTGGACAAGGCCTTGGTCGACTTCGACCACCCCGGCCTTGCACGCACACTGCAATGGGACCCGCAACATGCCCAGGCGCTGATCCAGCACCTGTTGCCCGTGCTGCAGAATACCGAGCAACGCGCCCGCATCGAACAGGCTACCCAGCTGGCAGCCGAGCATCTGGCGCCCCTGGTCAATCAACTGCCAAGCCAGGCCGTGCACCTGGACATCACCGACGACAACACCGTGTGGGCCCGCGATGGCGAACGCCAGTGGCAGTTGCAAGGGGTGATCGACTTCGGCGACCTGCTGCACACCTGGCGCATCGCCGACCTGTCGGTGACTTGCGCGGCGCTGCTGCACCACGCCGGAGGCGACCCGCTGCGGATCCTGCCGGCAATCAGTGCCTACCAGGCGCTCAACCCACTGACCGAAGCCGAAGTACGTGCCCTCTGGCCACTGGTGCTCAATCGCGCCGCAGTGCTGGTGCTGAGCAGCGCGCAACAACTTGCCGTGGACCCGGGCAACCAATACACCCGCGACAACGTCGCCCATGAATGGGAAATCTTCGACACCGCCACCGCTGTGCCTTTCGCGCTGATGGAAGCCGCTATCCTGCAGGCTGCGGGCCTGCAACCCAAGGCGCCGGACTTGAGCGGTTGCGCCCCCTTGCTCCCCGAACTGGCCGGGCAGGCTGTAACACGGGTAGACCTGGGGGTGCT
Source organism: Pseudomonas putida (assembly GCA_041071465.1). NCBI lineage: Bacteria > Pseudomonadati > Pseudomonadota > Gammaproteobacteria > Pseudomonadales > Pseudomonadaceae > Pseudomonas > Pseudomonas putida. Next base: position 98,888 of record CP163498.1, read on the forward strand.
CAGCACATATTGCGAGGCCGGAAACTGGGAGCAACCCGGTTTCGACCAGCACCTGCTGACGTTGCAGGCCGCTCCGGCCTGCAGCCTGCACGGGCAATATCGCCTTTCGCAAACCCATATTGATCGCCCTGAAGAGCCCGCCACCTGCGCCCTCGGCGTTGAGCTGCACGTGGCCAACGGCTCCCAGGTGCAGGCGCCGGAAACCGGCATCTGGCAGCGCCATGGCGACGGCCGTGGCTGCCTGCGCACCACGCACTGGGCTTTGTGGCTGCAGGGCCTGGAGGACGCTCCGGCAGACGGCCAGGCCGTAGAAAAAGGCCAGTCCCTGGGCCGCAGTTGTGGCTTCCTCAGCGTGCAATTGTGCCTGGACAACGGCGTCCAGCCGTCGTTCTTCGCCACACCGTCCCAAGCTACTGCCTGGCTGGCCCTGTGCCCGTCGCCAGCCGCGCTGCTAGGCTTCGATTGCGATGCCGGTCCGCTGCCCGACCCACAAGCACTATTGGCCCGCCGCGATGCCAGCTTCGCCCGCTCGCAGAAGCACTACTACGCGCAACCTCCACACATCGAGCGCGGCTGGCGCAACTACTTGATCGACATGCAGGGCCGCTCGTACCTGGACATGCTCAACAATGTCGCGGTACTGGGCCACGGCCACCCGCGCATGGCCGCCGAGTCGGCGCGGCAGTGGTCGCTGCTGAACACCAACTCACGCTTCCACTACGCGGCGATCACCGAATTCTCCGAACGCCTGCTGGACCTGGCCCCCGACGGTTTCGACAGGGTCTTCATGGTCAACAGCGGCACCGAAGCCAACGACCTGGCGATTCGCCTGGCCTGGGCCTACAGCGGCGGGCGTGACCTGCTCAGCGTACTGGAGGCCTACCACGGCTGGTCGGTGGCCACCGATGCCATTTCCACCTCCATCGCCGACAACCCGCAAGCCCTGGAAACCCGCCCGGACTGGGTACACCCGGTCGAGGCGCCGAACACGTTCCGGGGGCGTTTCCGCGGTGCCGACAGCGCCGCCGACTACCTGCAGGACGTCGACGCCAAGCTGGCTGCCCTGGACGCCCGAGGCCGCCAGTTGGCGGGTATCATCTGCGAACCGGTGTACGGCAATGCCGGCGGCATCTCGTTGCCCGCAGGCTACCTGCGCGACGCCTATGCCAAGGTCCGCGCCCGAGGTGGCGTGTGCATCGCCGACGAAGTGCAGGTGGGCTATGGCCGCCTGGGCGAGTACTTCTGGGGGTTCGAAGAACAAGGCGTGGTGCCCGACATCATTACCATGGCCAAGGGCATGGGCAACGGCCAGCCGCTGGGCGTGGTCATCACCCGCCGTGAAATCGCCGAGGCGCTGGAGGCCGAGGGTTACTTCTTCTCCTCGGCCGGTGGCAGCCCGGTCAGCTGCCGCATAGGCATGGCGGTACTGGACGTGATGCAGGAGGAAGGCCTGTGGGACAACGCCCGCGACACCGGGCGCTACTTCAAGGCCCGTCTGCAGGCCCTGGTCGACAAGTACCCGCTGGCCGGCGCGGCACATGGCTCGGGTTTCTACCTGGGACTGGAGCTGGTGCGCGACCGCGCAACCCTGGAACCGGCCACCGAAGAAACCATGACGCTGTGCAATCGGCTGCGTGACCTTGGCATCTTCATGCAACCGACCGGCGACTACCTGAACATTCTCAAGATCAAGCCACCGATGTGCACCAGCCGAGCGAGTGTGGACTACTTTGTCGACTGCATCGACAGGGTGCTGGGCGAAGGGCTGTAAGTATCAAGGCGTGGACCGAATCGCCGCGGCCCACGCCTGCAACGCCTCAGTTGCTGCAATGGCAATCTGCTCATCAGTACGCCCACTGAACTGCCGCTCGATCGCATCGGCGGCAATCAGCCCGGCAATGGCAGGCTTGCCCACGGCATCGGTCAGGTCAAGCCATTCGCCCCAGCTGGCAGGTACGTCGTACCAGCGCAGGTAGCCGGAGGGTGAGCATGGCCACCAGCGCTCTTCGAACTGCAAAATCACCTTTTCCAGCATGCCCATCCCCAGATGAGCCAGCGCTTGTCGCTGAGTTACAGGTAGCGCGGGAATGAAATGCAACGCTTTCAATACCCCTACAGGGACTGTGCAAATGCAGAAATCGCATACCTCATCGTTCACCTTGACGCGCGCGCTCGACCAGTCTATCTGCGTGACCGGCGTGTTCAGACGGATATCCAGATCCTTCGCCAGCAAGTCGACAAGCTCGCTGTAACCACCTGGCAGCATCCAATCGCCATGCCCGACACCCTCCTCGTCCAGGGCACTGACCGACAGTTGCTCCACGGGCAAACATGCTTCCAGTACAAGGTTGGCGTCGATGGCGAACTGAGCGGCGCGCGCGTGCACAGGGTCGAGTGTGGCCATGTAGCGGTTGATCGCCTCAGACAAAGGCAGTCGCCGGTCAAGCTGCTGGGTCAAGGCGTCCCAGGCCGCGTCGACATCCGGCAACTCTCCACCGCTTGCTGCTGCAAGCGGGAAACTGAAGTCGGTCTCGACACAAGCCAACCCATGTTGCTGCGCAACGGCGGCCAATGGATTCTCGGCGAAATGCTGAAGCCATGCCGCACCTTCATCCGCTTTCACGCCGCCCAACTCGACCGTGTGCGTGCGCCCACCTGTTCGCCCACGTGCCTCCAGCACCGTGCAATCGATACCCCACGCCCGCAAGCGTTGCGCGGCGGCCAGGCCTGCACAGCCCGCACCAATCACGATCACCTTGCGCGCGCCGGCCCTCAAGGCTGCCTCGGCGGCACGCAGCCCATCATCCCAAGCGCCATGTGTCATCGCCGGCGCAGTGGCGTTACAGGCTTCTCCGGCAATGACCAAGCGCTCGTTCAGCACTTGGCCCAAGGCACTCCGATGCTGCGGCGTCCCCCCAGGCAACAGGGCACTGTAGGCACCGAGGCTGAACGGGTCTGTACTCCAGTGAGTGACATGCCAAGCGGTTGGTCTGTGCACGCGCTTCTCCATGAGGGGACTGTCCTGAATGTGCATTAATGTTCATAATTTCTAGCAATAAAAGATGATCATCATCAGGTTTACTGACAATGGCCTTTAGCAGCGACTCCCTGGCAATATTCCTCGCGGTGCTGGATGCCGGCTCGTTCTCCGCCGCCGCCCGCAAATTGGGCCGTGTACCTTCGGCCGTGAGCATGGCGATCGCCCAGCTGGAAGCGGAGCTGGACCTGCCATTGTTCGACCGCGCCACACGCAAAGCCTTACCCACCAGTGCCGCCCTGGCACTGGAACCCCAAGCCAGGCAGGTGATCTGCCAACTCAACCTGCTCGACGCCCAAGCCCTGCAATTGCACAAGGGCCTGGAAAAACGCCTGACCATCGCCATGGCGCCCGAGTTGCAGACCGGCCGCTGGAGCCAGCCGCTGGAAGTCCTCGCCCAGGAATTCCCCAGCCTGGAAATCGAAGTGCGCTCCGCCACCCAGACCGAAGCCATTCGCCTGCTGCATGACGGCAGTGTGCAGTTGGCGCTGGTGTTCGAACGGCCCGGCATCGACGAGCGCGAGTCATTCCTCGAAGCCGGCAGCCAATTGCTGGTGGCCGTCGCCTCACCGCGCCATCCTGCCGGGCAAAACAGCGGTACGCCTCTGCCTGAAGAGGCCTTCGCCGAACAACGGCAGATCATCGTGGCCTCGGGCAAGGCCACCGGGTCAGACCCGCGCATGGTGCTGTCGCGGCGCATCTGGCTGACCGACAGCTACCTGGCCACGCTGGACCTGGTGCAGTCAGGGCTGGGCTGGGCCTACCTGCCGCAGCCACTGGTTGAACCGCTGATCGCTTCGGGCGCACTGGCCGAGGTACGCTTTGACAACATGGCCAGCCGCCTGCGCTTGTGGGTGGACATCATCTGGATAAAGTCGCGGCCGTTGGGCCTGGGCGCCAGGCGTTACCTGGACGTCATGCGCCAATGCTTTGAAACAGAATCCCCAAGGTCCTGAGCCATACCCAACTACGCTTCGAGCAAACCAAAGGTTACCCAGTAAGGACACTGACATGACCATCACTCGACGCGACTTCCTCAATGGCGTAGCCCTCACCATCGGTGCCGGGCTCACCCCATTGCAAATACTCCAGGCCGCGCCTTCCGGCCGCTACTACCCGCCCGCCCTCACCGGGCTGCGCGGCAGCCACCCCGGTGCATTCGAAGTTGCGCACCAGATGGGCTGGGAAAAGAAAGTATTCGACACCAGCAGCCTGAAGATTGAGGAGCAGTACGATCTGGTGGTGGTCGGCGCGGGCATCAGCGGCTTGTCCGCAGCCTGGTTCTATCGGCAGCAGCACCCAACCGCGCGCGTGCTGATCATCGAGAACCACGACGACTTCGGCGGCCATGCCAAGCGCAACGAATTCCAGGCGGGAAGCCAGATGATCCTTGGCTACGGCGGCAGCGAAGCCTTCCAGTCGCCCAAGCACCTTTACAGCGCTACGGTGAACGGCCTGCTCAAACGACTGAACGTGGACATGGACCGCTTCCAGACCGCCTTCGACCGCAACTTTTACCCCAACCTCAGCTTGTCTCGTGGCGTATTCTTCGACAAGGCCGGCTTCGGCGAAGCGAAGCTGGTCAGTGGCGATCCGACGCCCATGGTCGCCGACGACATTGCCCCGGACAAACTCAACGCGCGCAGCTGGCGTGCGTTCATTGGCGACTTCCCACTGCCCGAGGCCGACCGCCAGGCATTGATCGATCTGCACGAAGCACCCAGAGACTACCTGGCGGGCAAAACCCTGGAACAGAAAGAGGCCTATCTGGCCAAGACCAGCTATCAGGACTTCCTGCGCAAAGACGTCGGCCTGAGCGAAGCGGCAGCGCGCTACTTCCTCAGCCGCACCAACGACTTTTCCGCGCTGAGCATCGATGCCGTGGCCGCCGCCGACGCCTATGGCGTGGGCTTCCCCGGCTTTGCCGCCATGGGCCTTGCGCCGGTCAGCGAAGCGCTGAAAGCAGAAATGGAAGAGCCCTACATCTATCACTTCCCCGACGGCAACGCCTCGCTGGCACGGCTACTGGTGCGTAGCCTGATCCCCGCTGTAGCACCCGGCAACGACATGAACGACATTGTCCTGGCGCCCTTCGATTACGCCAGGCTGGACGTGGCACAAAGCCCGGTACGCCTGCGCCTGAACAGCACCGCAGTCAGCGTCGGCAACCGCAACGGTGGCGTCGACATCGGCTACAGCCGGGCCGGCCAGCTGCACCGTGTACACGGCAAGCACTGCATACTGGCCTGCTACAACATGATGATCCCCTACCTGCTGCGCGACCTCACCGCCGAGCAGGCCCACGCCTTGGCGCAGAACGTGAAGTTCCCGCTGGTGTACACCAAAGTGGTGATTCGCAATTGGCACAGCTTTATGAAATTGGGTGTGCACGAAATCTACGCACCGAACCAGCCCTACAGCCGCGTCAAGCTGGATTATCCGGTGGACATCGGCGGCTACAGCCATCCACGCGACCCCGACCAGCCCATAGGCTTGCACATGGTCTACGTACCGACCACGCCCAACGCGGGCATGGATGCTCGCAGCCAGGCCCGCGTCGGCCGCAGCAAGTTGTACGCCATGAACTTCGAGCAGATGGAGGCCATGGTGCGAGACCAGCTACAGGCCATGCTAGGGCCGGCCGGCTTTGACTATCACAAGGATGTTCAGGCCATTACCATCAACCGTTGGCCACACGGTTACTCGTACTTCGCCAACAGCCTGTTCGATGACGAAGAAGAGAGTGAAAAGCTGATGAACCTCGCCCGCCAGAAGGTCGGCAATGTGGCCATAGCCAACTCTGATGCGGCCTGGGAGGCCTATGCGCATGCGGCTATTGATGAAGCGTCACGTGCGGTGAACGAGTTGTTCGCGTAGCGCCTGCCAGGGGTTGCCTCGTGCTAAAGCGAAATATCCTACAACTCGTTAGGAAGCCGATGCTCCTTGGCCCTGGAGTCGAGAACAGCGCCCTGAATTGGCACTGTCCGTATAATTTCGGTTTATGCGGCCGGCGCCACCAACCTGTACCCCACTCCCGCTTCGGTGATGATAAACCTTGGCGCCGTGGGGTCATCCCCAGCTTCTGCCGTAAATGCCCTACGACGATCCGCAAGTAATGAGTGTCCTCCACATGCGTCGGCCCCCAGATATCCTTGAGCAGTTGCTGCTGGGTGATCACCCGCCCAGGGTGACCGGCCAACAGCGCCAGCAAGGCATACTCCTTGCGCGTCAACGCCACTTCCACACCGTCAATAGTCACCCGGCGAAAGGCGAAGTTCACGGTCAGCGGCCCAAAGCTGGCCGCCACCTCAGAGCCGCCGGCCTGTGGCACCTGGCGCAGCAAGGCCCGCACCCGCGCGAGAAACTCCTGGATGCCGAACGGCTTGGTCACGTAGTCATTGGCACCGCCATCCAGCGCATCGACCTTCTGCACTTCACTGGCACGCACCGACAGCACCATCACCGGCACCGCGCTCCACTCGCGCAGTTCACGCAGCACCTGCTGGCCGTCCATGTCCGGCAGCCCCAGGTCGAGCACCACCAGGTCCGGCTTGCCCAAAGCTGCCTGGGCCAGCCCTTCCTCGCCGGTAGCGGCTTCGAGCACTTTGTAGCCTTGCGAAGCCAGGCTGATGCGCAGGAACTTGCGGATCTGCGGTTCATCGTCGATGACCAACAGCGTGGCGGACTGGCTCATGGGGTTTCGCTTTCGGCTTCAGGTTGAGGAGGTAGCGGCAAGCATAGAGTGATGCCGGTGCCCTGGCCATCGATGCCTTCGCCCACCAGAATCTGCCCGCCATGCGCGCCGATCATGCCCTGACAGATCGCCAGGCCCAGCCCGGTGCCCTGCCCGCCTCGGTCGCCCCGAGCAGCGGTGTAGAACATGTCGAAGATCTTCTCGCGGTCGGCGACGGGAATGCCGGGGCCCTGATCGCGGACGGTAAAGCGCAACTGGTCATCCTGCACGGCCACCTGCAGCTCAAGGCGACCCTGGGTCGGGGAGAAGCGTGCGGCGTTTTCCAGCACGTTGACCAGCGCCTGTTCGATCAGCGCCGCATGTACGAACAGCAACGGCAGCTCGGCCGGTACGTCGGTGTGCACCCGCAGCGGTGCCAGCACCACGCGCAGGCGGTTAAGCGCGCTACCGACGATGTCCGCCGGGGCTACCCAGTCGCGGGCCAGCTTGAGGCCACCGTGGCCCAGGCGGGTCATGTCCAGTAGGTTCTGGATGTAGCGGTCAAGGCGTTCGGCCTCGTTACGGGTGCCTTCCAACAGCTCGCGGCGGTCTTCAGCCGGGATCGCCTCGCCCAACGCCAGCAGGCTGTCGATGCTGCCACGCATGGCGGTCAACGGTGTACGCAAGTCATGGGATACCGAGGCCAGCAAGGCGCTGCGCAGTTGCTCGGTTTCGCCGTGCAGGCGCGCGGCCTCCAGTTGTTCGGCCAGGCGAGCGCGGGCCAGGGCCTGGGCCAGTGGCTGGCCAAGGGCGGTGAGCAGGCGCCGGCGTGGGTCGCTGAGCGGCTGCCCGTTGCGCGGGCGCACGCCCAGCAGCGCCAGAGGTTGTTCGTCCACCGCCAGCGGCCACCACCACCAGCGGCCATTGGGCAAGGTGTCGCTGCCATGGCCAGCGGCCTGGCCGTGCTGCCAGGCCCAGTCGGCGGCAGCCCGTTCGGTGTCACTGAGGGCGTGGGCTTCGCCGCTGGCCACTTCCAGCTGGCCTTCGGCATTGCGCTCAAGTAGGCACACCTGCATGTCCTGCCAGCCGTCCAGATGTTGGCCGGCGGCATTGAACACGGCTTGGCGATCGGTGGCCACCGTCAGCCGACGCGACAGGTCGAGCAACTGGCTGGTCTGCGCCTGGGTCTCGCGCAGTGCCTGCAACTGGCGGCGCTGGCGCGCGGCCAGGTTGCCGGTGAGCGCGGCCATCAGCAGGAAGAACACCAGGGTCAGCACATCTTCTTCGCGCTGGATGCTGAACGAGAAGTTGGGCGGGATGAACAGAAAATCGTAAGTCAGGAACGACAGCGCGGCGCAGGCCAACGCAGGCCCCAGGCTGCTGCGCACCGCCACCAGCAACACTGCCGCCAGGAACACCAGTGAGATGTTGGGCAGCGCCAGTACGCTCGACACTGCCCAGGCCAGGCCCGCCGCCATCACGGTGGCCAGCAGCGCCAGCAGATAATGGCGCCACACCCATACCCGCCGCACCGCCGAACGCGGCGCTGGCGGCTGCATGTCGCGGTCCAGCACGTTGACTTCCAGGCCATGGCTTTCACGCAGCAGCCGCGCCGCCACACCGGCCCCGAACAGCCGCCGACGCAGGCGGTCGCGGGACTGCCCGACCAGCACCAGACTGGCCCGCCGCTCGGCAGCATGCTGGATCAACGTGCGCGCCACTTCGCCAGCACGCAGCAGCACCACCTCCCCACCCAGACGTTCGGCCAGTTGCTGCGCGGCCTGCAAACGATGCCGCGCGGTTTCGTCACGCAGGCGGCCGTTGTCCACATGCACCAGGCTCCAGGGCAGGTGGCGGCGCTGAGCCACACGGCTGGCATGACGCACCAGGCGTTCGGCCTGGTCATCGCCGTCCACGCCTACCAGTAACCGCCCGCGCAAGGCCGGGGCTTCCTGGCCGCGCTGGCGATAGCCGTGGGCCAGGTCAGCGTCGACCTGAGCAGCGGCGGTCTGCATGGCCAGTTCGCGCAGGGCGGTGAGGTTGGTTTGCGAGAAGTACGCGTCGATGGCCGCACGCGCTTGCTCGGGCACATACACCTTGCCTTCGCGCAGGCGTTCGAGCAGCTCGCGCGGGGGCAGGTCGATCAGCACCAACTCGAAGGCTTCCTGCAGCACCCAGTCCGGTAGCGTTTCGCGCACTTGCACGCCCGTAATGTCGCGCACCTTGTCGTTGAGGCTTTCCAGGTGCTGGACGTTGACCGTGGTGTACACGTCGATACCGGCGGCCAGCAACTCCTGCACGTCCTGCCAGCGCTTGGCGTGGCGGCTGCCGGGGGCGTTGGTGTGGGCCAGTTCGTCGACCAGGGCCAAGGCCGGTGAGGCTTGGAGCAGGCCGTCGAGGTCCATTTCCTCAAGGGTGACGCCACGGTACTGGCTGCGCAGCAAGGGCTGTTGCTGAAGGCCGGCAAGCAGCGCTTCGGTTTCGGCGCGGCCGTGGGTTTCGACAACGCCAGCCAGCACTTGCACGCCCTGACGCTGCTGGGCGTGTGCGGCCTGGAGCATGGCAAACGTCTTGCCGACACCGGGGGCGGCGCCAAGGAACACCTTCAGCCGGCCCCGGCCGGTTCGCGCAAGGTTAGCCAACAGCGCGTCTGCGCGGGCGGAATCACTCATGTTTCATCCTTCAGGATTTGCCACAGTCGACCAAAACCGGGCCGCAAAGCGGCCCAAATATCAGTGGCTCAGTTGCTCGATCTTCTGGTTCAACGCCAGCACATTGACCACCGGCGGGCCGATCAATGGGTGGAGGGTGGCCTCTTCCTGCAAGGCTTGCAAGCGCTCCACCGGCAGCTGCCGTGCCGCCGCCACACGCGGGATCTGGTAGGCCACAGCCTCCGGCGGCAGGTGTGGATCAAGGCCGCTGCCCGAGGTGGTGAGCAGCGCCTGCGGCACGGGCCCCTGCTGTGCCTGGAACAACGTAGCCGCATCGCCCTTCACCCGCTCAGCCAGCGCCGGGTTGCTTGGCGACAAGTTGCTGGCGCTGCTGGCGACGGTAGCGTAAGCACCTGCCGAAGGCCGCGAATGGAACCAGCCATCGCCCTGGAAATCCTGGGCGATCAGTGCCGACCCCCGCACCTGGCCATGCTCATCGCGCACCAGGCTACCGTTGGCCTGGTTCGGGAAGGCGACCTGGGCAACACCCGTCACCGCCAGCGGATACAGCACGCCAGTCAGCAACGTCATCAACAAAGCCAAGCTCAACGCCGGGCGAACATAAGCATTCATGGCGGCCTCCTCAGACCAGGTTCAGTGCATTGAGCAGCAGGTCGATCAGCTTGATGCCGGCAAACGGCACCACGATGCCGCCCAGCCCGTAGACCAGCAGGTTGCGCCGCAGCAGGTGCGCCGCACTGGCGGCCTGCACCCGCACACCTCGCAGCGCCAGTGGAATCAGCACGATGATGATCAGTGCGTTGAACACGATGGCCGACAGGATCGCGCTCTGCGGGCTGGCCAGGTGCATCAGGTTGAGCACGCCCAGCTGTGGGTAAATGGCAGCGAACAGCGCCGGTAGGATGGCGAAGTACTTGGCCACGTCGTTGGCAATGGAGAACGTGGTCAACGCACCACGGGTGACCAGCAACTCCTTGCCAACCTGCACCACGTCCAGCAGCTTGGTCGGGTCGCTGTCCAGGTCGACCATGTTCGCCGCCTCACGCGCGGCCTGGGTGCCATCGTTCATGGCCATGCCGACATCAGCCTGGGCCAGTGCCGGGGCGTCGTTGGCGCCGTCACCGCACATGGCCACCAGGCGGCCGTCATTCTGCTCCTGGCGAATGCGCGCCAGCTTCTTCTCGGGCGTGGCCTCGGCCAACACATCATCCACCCCCGCTTCGGCGGCGATGGCTGCGGCGGTCAGCGGGTTGTCGCCTGTCACCATCACCGTGCGAATGCCCAGCTTGCGCAGCTCGGCGAAGCGCTCGCGGATACCAGGCTTGACCACGTCCTTGAGGTGAATGACACCCAGCAGGCGTTTATCGATGCACACCAGCAATGGCGTACCGCCGCTTTGGGCGATGCGCTCCACTTCGCGGGCCAGCGCCGGGGGTATTTCTAGGCGTTGCATGCCAACGAATGCCAGCACCGCATCGACGGCGCCCTTGCGGTAGCGATGCTGCTGGAAGTCGATGCCCGACAGGCGGGTCTCGGCACTGAAGGCCACGGCTTCGAACTGCCCGGCAGGCGGTTCGACAAAGTCATGCAACTGGCGCAGGTATTCGACAATCGACTTGCCTTCGGCAGTGTCGTCGGCCAGCGAGGCCAGCAAAGCGCCCTCCCCCAGCTCGCGAGCGGTAATGCCCGGTGCAGCATGCAACGCGCTGCAGCGGCGGTTGCCGAAGGTGATGGTGCCGGTCTTGTCGAGCATCAGCGTGTGCACGTCACCGGCCGCCTCGACCGCGCGGCCCGAGCGGGCGATGACGTTCAGCCGCACCAGCCGGTCCATGCCGGCGATGCCGATGGCCGATAGCAGGCCGCCGATGGTGGTGGGGATCAGCGTCACCAGCAGCGCGGCCAGGAAGATCAGCGGCAGGCTGCCACCCACGAAGTGAGCGAACGGCTGCAAGGTCACCACCACGATCAGGAAGATCAGGGTCAGGCCGATCAGCAGGATGTCGAGGGCGATTTCGTTCGGGGTCTTCTGCCGCTTGGCGCCTTCGACCAGGGCGATCATGCGGTCCAGGGTCGACTCGCCCGGGTTGCTGGTGATGCGAATCAGCAGCCAGTCGGAGACCAGCCGCGTATTGCCGGTCACCGCCGAGCGGTCGCCGCCGGATTCGCGGATCACGGGCGCGGACTCGCCGGTAATGGCGGCCTCGTTGACGGCCGCGATGCCTTCAAGCACTTCGCCGTCACCGGGGATCATCTCGCCGGCCACCACACGTACCACGTCGTCCTTGCGCAGCGCGCTGGCAGCGACCGTCTCAAAGCTGCCAGCACGCTGGCGTCGCTGAGCGGTCAGGCCTTGGCTGCCAGCCTTGAGGCTGTCAGCGCGGGCCTTGCCCCGGCCTTCGGCGAGGGCTTCGGCGAAGTTGGCGAACAGCACGGTAAACCACAACCACAGGGCAATCTGCACGGCAACGCCAGTACTCACGCCACCACCGGGGGCGAAGCACAGCACGGTGGTCAGCACCGCAGTCAGGGCCACCACCAGCATCACCGGCGAACGTTTTAGCTGGCGCGGGTCGAGCTTGACGAATGCCTGCACCAGCGCCGGGCGCCATAGCGCGGCGAAGCGGGTCTGGTCCTTGGCACTGTGCCGGGTGTTCACTTCAGGAATGGGCATGTTCATGATCGGTCCTCAAAAACCCAGGCTCAGGTGTTCGGCGATTGGCCCAAGGGCCAGGGTCGGCAGGAAGGTCAGGCCACCGACCAGCAGGATGGTCACCAGCAGCAGGCCGGTGAACAGCGGGCCGTGGGTGGGGAAGCTGTTCTGCCCCTGCGGCGCGCTTTTTTTTGCCGCCAGGCTGCCGGCCAAAGCCAGGATTGGCAGGATGTAGCCAAAGCGGCCGATGAGCATGGCCAGGCCGATCATCAGGTTGTGGTACACCGTGTTGGCAGCAAAGCCGGCGAAGGCCGAGCCGTTGTTGGCGGTGCCCGAGGTGTAGGCATACAGCAGCTGGCTGAAGCCATGCGCGCCTGGGTTGCTGACCGCCCCCGCAGGGCCAGGCAGGCTGGCGGCGATGGCGCCGAGCACCAGCACGCCGACCGGCATCACCAGCAGGGTTGCCACCAGCAACTGCACCTCACGGGCCTGCAGCTTCTTGCCCAGGTACTCCGGGGTACGGCCAATCATCAGCCCGGCCAGAAACACTGCAATCAGCACAAACAGCAGCATGCCGTACAACCCGGCGCCAACACCGCCGAAAATCACCTCGCCAACCATCATGTTGACCATGGCCACCATGCCGGTCAGCGGGTTGAGGCTGTCATGCATGGCGTTGACCGAGCCGTTGGAGGCAGCGGTGGTGGTTACCGTCCACAACACCGAACCGGTGGTGCCGAAGCGGCTTTCCTTACCCTCCATGGGTGCTGCCTGCTGCACCTGGGCGCTTTCCAGCGCCGGGTTGGGTTGGTGCTCGGACCACAGCGCCGTGCCGCCGCCGATCAGAAACAGCGCCAGCATGCAGGCGAGGATGGCACGGCTTTGGCGCAGGTCCTTCACGTAATGGCCGAAGGTGAACACCAAGGCCACCGGAATGAGGATGATCGACGCCACTTCGAACAGGTTGCTCCAGGCCGTGGGGTTCTCGAAGGGGTGCGCCGAGTTGACACCGAAGAAGCCGCCACCATTGGTGCCCAGTTGCTTGATGGCGATCTGGCTGGCGGCAGGGCCCAACGGAATGGTCTGGTCAGCACCTTGCAAGGTCAGCGCGTGGGCGTAATCGGCAAAGGTCTGTGGCACACCCTGCCATACCAGCAACAGCGCCAACAACAGGCACAGCGGCAGCAAGCCGTACAGGGTAGCGCGGGTCATGTCGACCCAGAAATTGCCCAGCGTCGTTGCGCTGCGCCGGGCAATACCACGACATAAGGCAACCAGCACGGCTAGGCCGGTGGCGGCACTGACGAAGTTCTGCACGGTCAGGCCAAGCATCTGGCTCAAGTAGCTGACCGACGCCTCACCGCTGTAGGCTTGCCAGTTGGTGTTGGTGACGAAGCTGACTGCGGTGTTGAACGCCAGCGACCATTCCTGGCCAGGCAGGTGCTGCGGGTTTAATGGCAGGTAGCCCTGCAACAGCAGCACGGCGAACAACAGCAGGAAGCCGGCCAGGTTGAACACCAGCAGGGCCAGGGTGTACTGCCGCCAGTTCTGCTCCTGGCTGGCGTTCACACCCGCCAGCCGATAACAGACCTGTTCGACCGGGCCCAGCAGCGGCGAAAGCCAGGTACGCTGGCCTTCCATGACCTTGAAGTAGAACCGCCCGAGCCAAGGTGCCGGTAGCAGCACGATGGCGAAGAATGCCAGGAGCAAGGCGAAATCGTAACTGTGCATGGCCGCTCCCTAGCTGCGATCGGCGCGCAGCAGCGCCACCAGCAGGTAAAACGCCAATGCCACCGCCAGCAGCAGTGACAGCCCGTCGAGCATGTTCATGTGTCGTTCTCCCCGTATGCGGCTTGGGCCGCTTTGGGGAAATTGTCCGTGGGAGGGGTGTAAAGGGGCGAGATCGAGGGGTAAGGGTGGGTATAAAGAATGCGTAAAGATCAGCTTCTTTGGGCTACCTGTACCGGCCTCTTCGCGGGGTTATCCACGAAGGGGCCGGTACAAGCTTACTGCTGGGGTGGCTGCTGTGCGGCGTTACGGCTCCAGTCCAGCAGCAGGCTGTAACCGACCGCCAGCAAGGTCGGCCCGATGAACAAGCCAATGAAGCCAAAGGCAAGCAAGCCACCGAACACGCCCAGCAACACGATCACCAGCGGCAGGTTGCCGCCACGGCTGATCAGGTAGGGCTTGAGCACGTTGTCCACGCCGCTGATGACGAAGGTACCCCAGATACCCAGGAACACTGCCATGCCGTACTCGCCCTTCCACACCAGCCAACCGGTGGCCGGGATCCAGGCCAGTGGTGGGCCCATGGGGATCAGGCTGAGCATGAAGGTCACCAGGCCCAGCACGATCGCCCCGGGCACCCCGGCGATCAGGAAGCCGATGAGCGCCAGCAGGCCCTGTGCGGCCGCCGTGCCGATCACCCCGTTGACCACCCGCTGCACGGTGCCGGCAACCAGTTGCAGGTAATACTCGGCACGCTCGCCCATCAGCCGGTGCAGCAAGCGCAATACGAAGGCCGCCAGGCGTGGCCCGTCGCGGTAGAAGAAGAACACGAACACCAGGCTCAGGGTCAGTTCCAGCACACCGCTGCCGATCTGTGCGCTGCGCGCCAGCAACCAGTTGCCCACCTGCCCGAAGTATGGCTTGGCCGAAGCGAGCAAGGCCGCGCCCTGTTGGTCGAGCGATTGCCACCAGTTGACCAGGCGCTCACCGACGAACGGAATGCCTCCCAGCCAGGCCGGCGCTTCGGGCAAGCCGTCGACCTGCACGTCACGTACAAACGCCGTGGCATCGCGAATATGATCGGCCAGGTTGAACCCTAGCCACACCAACGGCAGTGCCACGATCAGGATCCAGGCCGTGGTCAGCAGGCTGGCCGCCAGCGTCTCACGTCCGCCCAGCAAGCGCGTCAGCAGGCGCATCAACGGCCAACTGGCAAAGGCCAGGATGGCCCCCCACAGCAACGCCGAAATGAAGGGCGCCATCACCCAAAGGCCGGCACCCAGCAACGCCAGCAGCAGAATCTGGACCAGCAGGCGATCATTGTTAACCATGGTGGCGCTCGTTCAACGGATCAGTTCAAGGTGCAGGCCGTCTGTAGGCGCACTGCCGACTTCAAGACGGCCATTGCGCACCCCGGCCTTGATCAGCGCCTCGCGCCAGGCTTCGGCCTGGGCGCCGCTGAGGCTGGCGCGCAAGGTGCTGTCGAGGTTCAGGCTGCGGGCCAGCAGGTTCACCCAGGTGTCTTGCGGCGCAGCAAGGTCAGGGTAGTCGAGCTTGCCGGTGTCGCGCATTTCGCGCAGCACCGTGGCGGCGGTGGGCAGCAGCTCGCCCAGCGGGCTGCCGGCGACGAACTCTTCCACATGCAGGTAGGCACGGCGGTTGCCACGGGTAACGCTGTACAGCGCAACCAGGGTGTCGGCCTCGTCCGCGGAGCGGCGTAGCAGGATGAACGCCTGCTGCTCGTCGCCACCGTTGAGGCGGGCATTGGCGAACACGTCGTTGGCCCACAGGCTAGCCTCACCGCAATCGCGCCCCTGGCACCAGAACAATGGGTAGCCACCGTCGCGCTGCAGTTCTTCGCGGGCACTGGTGAAGGCTTCGCGGGCAGTACGCTCGACGGGCAACTCGTAGGTCACCGAGCTGACTTGGCCACGGCTCTCGACCTTGTCGTCGACCCGCAGGCGACCACTGATCTTGCGTAGCGGGCCCATCGGGTAGACGCGCTCCTGCTCCACGGCCGGACGCTGGTCGACAACCTTGGCGTCCTGCGGTACCGGCAAGCCGCCGGCCCACAATAGGGGGCTGGCGAACGCCAGGCAGGCGGTGATGGCGTTACGGATGGCAACAGGCGCGCTCATTGGCGAACCAGGCGGCGCTTAGCGCCGGAAAGAAGCTCCAGGATGTCTGGCAGTTGCATGGTTGTCTCCCTGTTCAACCCGCCAAGCCTCGACACTTGTCCGGTGCAAGTCAAGCAAAGCCAAAGAAGCGATTGATACAGTCTGCGACAAGGGCCGCGCCCTGCTCATCGTTCAGGTGCAGGTGATGGCCGCCGGGCAGCGTCACCTGCTCAAAGGGTAGCTGCTCCAGTAGCGCCGTGTGGCGCGCCAGCATGCCGTCGGCAGCCACCAGCAACTGCGCCGGGCAGCTCACCCGACGCACATGGGCCATGGCCTGTGCTTCACTCAGGCGCACCGGTGATGGCAGTGTCAGGCGGCTGTCGCTACGCCAGCTGTAGCCACCGGGCACCGGCATAAGGCCACGCTGGGCCAGCAGCTCGGCCGCCTCACGGCTGACCGCGACCATGCCTTTCATCCGGGCATGCACACCATCCTCCAGTGTCGCGTACACCGACTTGCGCTTGCCATCCAGCCGCAACTGGGCCTGCAGTGCCATCCCCAAGCGCTCGCCTGCATCCTGCTCGGCGCCGGTCGGGGGGATGACACCGTCGATCAACGCCAGGTGGCTGACCCGGTCGGGCAAGGCACCGGCCAGTTGTACCGAAATGATTGCGCCAAGCGAATGGCCCAGCAGGGCGAAACGCTGCCAACCCAACTGCTCGGCAACGCGCAGCACATCATGGGCATAGTCGGCCAGGGCGTAACCGGCGCCAAGCGGGCGGTGCTCCGAGTAACCGTGCCCGGCCAGGTCCAGGGCGACGATGCGCAGCCCTTTCAGTCGCGGCGCCAGGCGGGCGAAGCTATTGGCGTTGTCCAACCAGCCATGCAAGGCAATCACTGGCAGCCCGTCTTCAGGGCCGAACAAGTGCGCAGCCAGTTCGATATGGCCCAGGCTCAGGCGGATTTCCTCGACCTGCGCGCTCATGCCTGGCTCCAGCGGTCGAACAGCCCCTTGATCAGGCTGGCGGTGTCGGCCGGGCGCTCCAGCGGGAACATGTGCCCACCCGGTACGCTGTGGTATTCACCTTTGAGCATGCCGCGCACTGCCAGGGTATGGTGGCGGCGAATGACATTGCTACGGTCGCCACGCACCATGGCCAGCGGCACCTGCAACTGCCGTGCGGGGGCTGGGCTGGTATGAGGGATGCTGCGGTAGATGCTGATTTCCGTAGCCGGGTCGAAGCGCAACTGCAGGCCGTGCTCTACATAAGCGTCGAGGCAGTCGGGATCGAAATGGCGGAACAGTGACTTGCCGGCGAAATAGTCCCGGGCGCTGTCACGGTCCTTGAAGGTTTCGCGGCGCCCCAAGGTGCGCCCGGCGGGGGTGATTCGGTCGATGAAGCCCAAGCGCTTGGCAGTGCGCAGCAGCCACTGGTCGGCACGGGTGAGCACGGGGGAATCGAGCATCACCACCCCACGGTAGTACTCGGGGCAGCGCAAGGCGGCGTGCAGGTGCAGCACCCCACCCAGCGAATGGCCGACGCCCCAGATGGGCTGATCCTGTTGCGCCAGGTGATGCAACAGCTCATCGACCAGGCTTTGCCAGTTTTCGTCCACCGGAAAACGAGGATCATGCGCGTGCTGGGCCAGGTGCTGCACCTGATAGTCCGGCGCCAGCGCTGCGAACAGCTTGCCGTAGGTGGCCGAGGGGAAACCATTGGCATGGGCGAAGAAGATCTGCTGCGACATGGCGCCAGGTCCGCACGGGAGTGATGGCCTATTGTCGGCATCCCGGTGCGGTTCGGCAATGTCCGTAAAGGTCATCGGCGAGGGCTATCAGGTCATGCCGAGCGGTCGAAGCTGCTCAGCGAACGGCGCAGGCAGGCTTGCATGTAGGCCAGTTGGCTCTCCAGCGCTTCGCGGGCCAGGCGCTGGTCGTGATAGTCCAGTTGCAGCCGGCGCAAGGCCAGGCAACTGGTTTGCAACAGGTGGGAGACACGTATGCAGGCGTCCTGCAGGGCGCGCAGGTCCAGCTCGCTTTGCTGCCTGACAGCAGGTTCCAGTTCGAGGTTGCCGTTTACCGTGTGCATCAGGTGGTAAAGCTTGGCGTCGGCCGATTCGCGCAGCAGGCTGTATTGCGCGAAATCCAGCGAAGTACCCTGATCAACCTGGTCTATGGTGGGTTGCAGGTCCAGGGAGCTCAATAGCTCCCGCATCACACCGCTCATTCGCTGCTCCCTGCCTGATTGACTTTGAGCAACGCTAGCAAGAGGCCATAAAGCGCGGCAACTGGCAAAAATACCAGTTGCCTTCTTGATGGCCAGGGCCACCGTGCAACACCAAGCTCAACCCGGTGAGCTGATCACCCGAAGCGTCATGAGCCCTGCCAGTGGCCAATCCCCTTCCAGCTCCGCCAGGCTGGCAGTGCTCATGGCTGCCGGCTGCTGCTTGTGACCATGCTCCAGCACTCCGACCAAGGTGCCCACCAACGGCTGGTGGCTGACCAGCAGTACATGCTCAAGCCCCAGGCGTTCGAGCTCGCCGATGACCTGCTGCACATCACTCTCGGGCGTCAGCCAAGGCACGGTGCGCACCGGCTCGGCGAAGCCCAGGGTGTCATGCACCAGCACCGCCGTCTGCTGTGCGCGCACGTAAGGGCTGGCGATGATGGCCTGCAACGGTTGCCCCAGCAGGCGAGCGGCGCTGTGCAGCACCTGCTCGCGGCCATGGGCGGTCAGCCGGCGCTCGGCATCGGTATTGGCCCGTGGCTCCGCTTCCCCGTGGCGCAGCACCCACAGTTTCACAGCTTGGGTTCCTCGTCACGCACCGGGTGTGGGGCCGGGGCCACGGCATGGGCGGCTTCACCTTCGGGCGCACGCGGGGCCGGCCAGTCCGCGAACGGCCAGGGCTTCTGGTCGCTGTGGAAGCTGCCAAAACGGCCGATTTGCGCCAGGTACTGGCTCAAGCTATCGCCGAAGTTCATCAGGCTGGCACTGGGCGCGCCGTACACCAGACGGTAGATCAGCTGGACCAGCACCAGGCCACCCAGCAGCAGTTCGGCCAGTTGCCAGACCACCAGGAACACCAGCATCCACAGGACCCGCAGGATGATCGACTCGCGCTGGGCGCGTTCGGGCGTATCGTTCATGTGTTGCTCCTTGCTTGTGTCAGAGCCACCAAGGGCTCAGTTGAAACCGCTGATGGAAATGAAGTCGACATCGGTTTTGGGCTCGGCACGCATCAGGTGCTCGATCACTTGGTTCAAGGTGCGCCCTTCGAACAGAATGGCATGCAGGCCAGCCACCAGCGGCATGTACACCTGCACTTCCTGAGCCTTGGCCTTGAGCACCTTGAGCGTGTTGACCCCTTCGGCCACTTCGCCCAGGCGGTTGACCGCCTCTTCCAGGCTGTGCCCCTCGCCCAGCGCGTAGCCAACCTGATAGTTGCGGCTCTTGGGCGAGGAGCAGGTGACGATCAGGTCACCGACACCGGCCAGGCCGAGGAAGGTCATGGGGTTGGCACCTTGGCTGACAGCAAAGCGCGTCATTTCAGCCAAGGCCCGGGTAATCAGCATGCTCTTGGTGTTCTCGCCCATCCCCAAGGCCACGGCCATGCCGGCAATGATCGCGTAGACGTTCTTCAGCGCCCCGCCCAGTTCGACGCCAAAACGGTCGGCACTGGCGTAGACGCGGAAGGTACGCCCGTGCAGCACGGCCTGCACCTGCTGGCACAGCTTTTCGTCTTCACTGGCCACCACTGTGGCAGTCAGTGCGTGTTCGGCGATCTCGCGCGCCAGGTTGGGCCCCGACAACACGCCAATACGCGCCTGGGGGGCGATTTCTTCAAGTATCTGGCTCATCAGTTTGAAGCTTTGCGCTTCGATGCCTTTGGTCAGGCTGACCAGGCCCTTGCCGCGCAGCAACTCGGCATGCGGTGCCAGCACGCTGCGCAACGCGCTCGATGGCAGGGCCACGAAGACCAACTCGCTGGCCTGCAGGGTAGCGAGCAGGTCGTTGACCGGTTCGACGCCATCGTGCAGGCGGATGCCCTTGAGGTAGCGCGGATTCTCGCGATTGACGCGCATGGCCTCGGCCTGCGCCGGGTCGCGCATCCATTGGCGCACTGGCACACCGTTTTCCGCCAGCAGGTTCGCCACGGCGGTGCCGAAGCTGCCGCCTCCCAGAACTGCAACAGGTTGCTGTTCAGTCATATCCAATCCGTTAAAGCCAAAAGTTAAGTGGCGACCCCGCCATTATACGGCTCGCCTGCTACAGAACCAGTACAGGTAACCCAGATCACTGGCAAATACGCCAAGGTCAGTTACCATGCCTGTTTCAACTCTGATACAAGGCTGCTCCGTGTTCCCTGGCACGCCCCCGTACCCGCGCCTGCTCATACTGACTGCCCTGCTCGGTGGCCCAGCCGTGGCCGACGACCTGTTCATCGACACGTCCGACCTGCCACAGGTTCTGACCGCCACACGCCTGAAACAATCCCCGGCGGCGGTCCCGGGCAGCATGACGGTCCTCGACAGCGAGCTGATCCGCGCCAGCGGTGCCCGTGACATCCCTGAGCTGCTGCGCCTGGTACCCGGCATGATGATCGGCTACGGTGCCGGCAACCAGCCCACGGTCAACTACCACGGCAGCAACGTCAACGACGCACGCCGCATGCAGGTTTTGATCGATGGCCGCTCGGTGTACCGCGCAGGCCTGGCCACGGTTGACTGGAGCGACATTCCCCTGGCCATGGAGGATATCGAGCGCATCGAGGTGTTCCGCGGCCCAAACACCGTCAGCTACGGCGCCAACGCCCTGATGGCGGTGGTGAACATCCTCACCCGCAACCCCGCCGACAGCCATGGCACGCGGCTGAAGGTGACCCGCGGCCAGGATGGCATCAACGATTTCTACGCCAGCCACGGCTTTGGCTGGGACGGCGGTGACATGCGCCTGTCGGTGTCGGGCCAGCAAGACGACGGCTTCGATGAAAACCAGTTCGGCCAGGACTACCGCGACAGCCGCCGCCTGACCCGCTTCAACCTCAGTGCCAGCCACAACCTGGCGGTTGACCAGACCCTGGAATGGCAACTGGCGGCAAAGGAAGGTAGCAACCAGCGGCCTTATACCTATCAGCCGGTGTTCGCCAAGTACGAGGCAGGCAACAACGCAGACGTCAATGCCAAGGACTATGCCGGCTCGTTGCGCTGGACCAAGGATTTCAGTTCCGAGCACAGCCTCTATATTCAGGGTTCGGCGCAGCATTTCGATCGCCAGCAGGTATGGCGCGCCTGTGATGCCCTAGAATCGTTCAGCGCCGAACTGACCCAGCTCTGGCAAATGAACCCCGACTTTGCCGAAAAAGTAGCGCGCGGTGTCGCCCTGGGCGACCTGCCAACGACCAGCGACCCGGTGTTGAGTGCCCTCTCGAACAAAGTGCAGGAGCAATGGAAGGCCGGCGGCAACCAGCCGGTCTGCGGCGATGTCGACCAGAGCACCCGCGAAACCCGCTACGACCTGGAGATCCAGGATACCCTGAGCCTGACCGACAGCCTTCGCCTGCTCAGTGGCATGAACTACCGCTATGACCGTGCCGACTCGCAGACCTACTTCAACGGCAGCCTCGACGACCAGACCTGGCGCCTGTTCGGCCAGCTGGAGTGGCGCGCCGACGAGCACTGGATCCTTCAGGGCGGGGCCATGTTCGAAGACTCGCGCCTGTCTGGCAGCTCGCTGACGCCACGTGTCGCGGTCAACTACCTGATCACCCCACGCCATGGCCTGCGTGCGGTGTATTCCGAGGCAGTGCGCTCGCCCGACATGTTCGAGAACAACGTCAACTGGAGCTACACGGTCAAGAACCTCAGCACCAACGCGTTCGGCCAGCAGCACGGTGAATACTTCGTCAAGACCCGTGGCCCCGGCGACCTCGACCAGGAACGCATGCGCTCGCGCGAGCTGGGCTACAACGGCTTTTTCAGCGACATTGGCTTGAACATGGATGTGAAGCTGTTCTACGACGAGATCACCGGCATGATCAGTGAACCGCTGAAGAACAACCAGTACATCGCCAGCAACGCCAACAAGGCCCGGTTCAGCGGCAGCGAGGCACAATTGGATTGGCGCCCGACCCTGCGCGACCGCCTGCGCCTGACTTACGCCTACGTCGATGCCTGGGCCAGCAACCCCGACGACCGCCGCCTCAGCGCCCACAACAGCGGCTCGGCCGGGTGGATGCGCGAATGGGGTGCCGGCTGGTCGAGTGCACTGTTCTACTACGGCGACGATGCTCTCAACCAGTACCGCTATGAACGCCTGGACCTACGCCTGGCCAAGCGCTTTCGAGTGGTTGGCAGCAACCTGGAGCTGGCAGCGCTGTGGCAGCAGCGCCTGGACGACGAGCCAACCACGGCAGTCCAGAACCGCTTCGACAGCCGCCACCGCCTGAGCGTCAGCGCGGAGCTGGAGTTCTGATGGCCCTGTTGCTGCGCCTGTTGCTGCTGTGCCTGTGGCCGCTGGGGCCACTGTCGGCCAGTGAAATCCTGCTGGTGGGGGCTGAGGACCAGCCCGGTATCCGCAGTTTCGTCGCCGCGCTGGAAAGCCGTCGGCCCCACGATCATGTGCATTTCCAGACCACAGCCGACCTGCCGCGCCCGAGCAAGCTCAAAGCCGACCAGCGTTTGATCCTGCTCGACAGCTCCGCACTGGAGTGGCGGCTGGGCGAAACCGCCGGCCCACCGGCCCTGGCCATGCGGGTCAGCCGGGTACAGGCTGAACAGCGCCTGGGAAAGTCGCGCCCCGCGTTTCTCACCTTGCTGTGGAGTGACGCGCCGTTGGGCCGGCAATTGCGCCTGACGCGCTACCTGCTGCCGCAGGCCCAGCGCATTGGGGTGTTGTACGGTGAGCACAGCAGTTTTCTGCTCGACGAGTTGCGCCATGCCGCACGCCCCCTAGGCCTGGAGATCATCGCCCAGGACTGGTCCGACCCGCGTGACAGCCGGCCGCTGCAGCATCTGCTGGGTAGCAGCGATGTGCTGCTGGGCCTGGACGACCCAACCTGTACAACTCCAAGACCGCGAAGAACCTGCTGCTGAGCAGCTATGGTCGACAGATGGCCCTGATCGGGCCGAACGCCGGTTTTGTTCGCGCCGGCGCCCTGGCCAGCACCTACAGCGATCAGGACGACTGGCTGGCGGAGCTCGACCAGTTGCTCGATCAGCCGCCTGCGCGCTGGCCGCGCAGCCTGTACCCGACACGCTATGGCGTCAGTGGCAACCAGCAGGTGGCCCGCGCCCTGGGCCTTGAACCGATCGATCCGAACGCCGCCGCCAAGGCCCTGGCCGCAGGAGACCCCACCCCATGACCAAGCGCTTGAGCTGGGACATTCATACCCGCACCCAGATCATCAGCCTCGGCCCTGCCCTGCTGCTGACCTTGCTGTTGATCAGCTTCTTTACCTTCGTGCGTATCCAGGACCTGCGCCAGGAACTCAACCACACCGGGCAACTGATCGCCAACCAGTTGGCACCGGCGTCGGAGTACGGGGTGATTTCGGGCAACAACGAAGTACTTGAAGGGCTGATGCGCGCCACCCTCAGCATCCCGCATGTGCGTTTTCTGGAAGTGCAGGACAGCCGCAACCACATCCTCGTGTACGTGGAGCAGTCCGACGAAAGCGCCAACCGCGCACAACAGGTAGAAGTGTTCCAGGCGCCCATCCGCCTGCAACAGATCCGCCTGGACAACGATTTCCTGCAACAGGGCAAGGCCACCACCCCGGCCATTGGTGACGACTACCTGGGCCGGGTGATAGTCGGCATGTCCGATGATGCCTTCAGCCAGCGGCAACAGGAAATCGTGATCAAGGCCGGGATCCTTGCACTGTTCGCCCTGCTGTTCACCTTTTTGCTGGCTCGCCGCCTGGCCCTGAGCCTGGCCAAGCCGATCAGCGACATGGGGCATGCGGTCAAGGCCATTCAGCAGGGCGAGTACAACACCCCCTTGCCGGTGGTGGACGACAGCGAACTGGGCCACCTGGCGCGTCACATCAACAACCTGGCCAGCGCCCTGGAACAGGCCAGCGATGAACAGAAGCAGGCCATTGCCGAATTGATCCAGGCTCGCGAGGAGGCTGAACAGGCCAACCGCGCGAAATCGGACTTCCTGGCCATGATGAGCCATGAGCTGCGCACACCGATGAATGGCGTGCTAGGCATGCTGCAGTTGCTGGAAACCACACCGCTGAGCAGCGAGCAGGCCGATTACACGGCAGTGGCCAGCGAGTCCACCGGGCATTTGCTGAAGGTCATCAACGACATCCTCGACTTTTCGCGTATCGAGCGCGCCGCGCTGCAACTGGAGCACATCGACTTCAATCTCGGCGAGTTGATCACCAGCAGTGTCCAGTCGTTCCAGCACAGCGCCCAGCAGCGCGGCCTGGGCCTGCACCTGCAACTGCCGGCCGGCTTCGAGCAACTGCAGGTGAACGGCGACCCCACGCGCATCCGCCAAATCCTGCTGAACCTGATAGGCAACGCCCTGAAATTCACAGAACGCGGGCAGGTACAGGTCGAAGCACGTTGGCAGGTACTCGATCGGCAACTGATCTGGCTGACCTGCAGCGTGCGCGACACCGGCATCGGCATCGACAGCGACCGCCTGGAAATGATGTTCATCGCTTTCCAGCAGGCCGACAGCTCGATTTCCCGCCGTTATGGCGGCACCGGGCTGGGGCTTTCGATCGCCCGCACCTTGGCCGAGCGCATGGGCGGCAAGCTGCGCGGTGAAAGCCGTGAGGGCCTGGGGTCGACTTTCACCCTGGAAATGCCACTGGCCCTCGCCACCCCTGCCCCCGTCCCACTGAAGCCGCCCACCACTGCGCCAACGATAGTGCCCGACAATGATCAGGTACTGCTGGTAGAGGACAACCCGGTCAACCAAAGCGTCATCGAGGCCATGCTGCGCAGCCTGGGGCTTGTGGTATGCACGGCCGAGGATGGCCTTGAGGCGGTCGACCTGGTTGGCCAGCAGCGCTTCGCCGCCGTGCTGATGGATTGCCGCCTGCCACACCTGGACGGCTATGAAGCCACCCGGCGCATCCGCCAGTTGCCCAACGGCGCCGGGCTACCGATCATCGCCCTGACCGCCAACGCCTTGCAGGGCGACCGCGAGCGTTGCATGGCCGCTGGCATGGACGACTACCTGAGCAAACCCTTGCGCCGCACCGAACTGCAGCGGGTGCTGCAGCGCTGGTTACCCGGTCGGACAACCGCGACTGGCGATAAATGCTAAAGTGCGGCAGTCTTAAACACTGGACAGGACCTTCATCGGACCTGAAAATAGACGTTTCAGTGCACACCTGTACTTCTTTCGGCAGGTGCGCTGTGACTTTCACCACAACGCAATAGTCTACCTGTAGGCTGCCGTCTCGAAGCCATTGGTTTTCGGGCCGGCCGGGAAGATTCATCCCCTGCCACAGGGGGTTATTGAGGAGCTCGCATGACCAAACAACACGCCTTTACTCGGGAAGACCTGCTGCGCTGCAGTCGCGGTGAGCTGTTCGGCCCAGGTAATGCGCAACTGCCCGCGCCGAACATGCTGATGGTCGATCGCATCACCCATATCAGCGAAGAAGGCGGCAAGTACGGCAAAGGTGAATTGGTCGCCGAGCTGGATATCACCCCGGACCTGTGGTTCTTCGCCTGCCATTTCGAAGGCGATCCGGTCATGCCGGGCTGCCTGGGCCTTGACGCCATGTGGCAGCTGGTCGGCTTCTTCCTGGGCTGGCAGGGTCTGCCAGGCCGTGGCCGCGCGCTGGGTTCGGGCGAAGTGAAGTTCTTTGGCCAGGTATTGCCTAGCGCCAAGAAAGTCACCTACAACATTCACATCAAGCGCGTCCTGAAGGGCAAGCTGAACATGGCCATCGCCGATGGCTCGGTCAGCGTCGACGGCCGCGAGATCTACACTGCCGAAGGCCTGCGGGTCGGCGTGTTCACCTCCACTGACAATTTCTAAGGGTTATTCGCATGCGCCGCGTCGTTATCACTGGTCTGGGCATCGTATCGTGCCTGGGCAATGACAAAGAGACCGTCACCGAAAACCTGCGTAACAGCCGTCCGGGTATCCGTTTCAACCCGGAATACAAGGAAATGGGGCTGCGCAGCCAGGTTTCCGGGTCCATCGACCTCAACCTCGAAGAACTGATCGACCGCAAGGTCTACCGCTTCGTCGGCCACGCCGCGGCCTACGCCTATCTGGCGATGCAGGACGCGATCAAGGACGCTGGCCTGACCGAAGAGCAGGTTTCCAACCCGCGTACTGGCCTGGTGGCTGGCTCCGGCGGCGCCTCGACCCTGAACCAGATGGAAGCGCTGGACACCCTGCGCGAGAAAGGCGTCAAGCGCGTCGGCCCGTACCGCGTTACCCGCACCATGGGCAGCACCGTTTCGGCGTGCCTGGCCACTCCGTTCAAGATCAAGGGCCTGAACTACTCGATCTCGTCGGCCTGCGCCACTTCGGCACACTGCATCGGCACCGCCCTGGAGCAGATCCAGTGGGGCAAGCAAGACATCGTCTTCGCCGGTGGTGGTGAAGAAGAGCACTGGAGCCAGTCGTTCCTGTTCGATGCCATGGGCGCCCTGTCGACCAAACGCAACGAAACCCCGGAACTGGCTTCGCGCGCCTATGACGCCGACCGTGATGGCTTCGTCATCGCAGGTGGCGGCGGCATGGTGGTGGTCGAGGAGCTGGAACACGCCCTGGCCCGTGGCGCCAAGATCTACGCCGAAATCGTTGGCTACGGTGCAACTTCCGACGGCTATGACATGGTTGCCCCGAGCGGCGAAGGTGCCATCCGCTGCATGCAGCAGGCGCTGGCTACCGTCGACACCCCGATCGACTACCTGAACACCCACGGTACTTCGACTCCGGTCGGTGACGTGGCCGAGATCAAAGGTGTTCGCGCCGTGTTCGGCGACAAGGCACCGAAGATCAGCTCGACCAAGAGCCTGTCGGGCCACTCGCTGGGCGCCGCCGGCGTGCACGAGGCGATCTACTGCCTGCTGATGATGGAAAACAACTTCATCGCCGGCTCCGCCAACATCGATGAGCTGGACCCAGAGGTCGCCGACCTGCCAATCCTGCGTAACACCGAAGAAAACGCCAAGATCGACACGGTCATGAGCAACAGCTTCGGCTTCGGCGGCACAAACGCCACCCTGGTGCTCAAGCGCTGGGAAGGCAAGTAAGACGCTACTGCGGTAAATGAAAACGCCCCGACTGGTTCGGGGCGTTTTTATTTTTAACCTGTCGCACTTATTTCTGCCTGGGCAGTACAGCCAGAAAGTTATCGCGGACCACTTTGTTGGCCACCTCTATCGGCAAGGCATCCAGAAACGGCTTGAACCCGTGCATCTGCTCACCCAGGCTGCCAAACCGCCCCACCACATCCGACCCCAGCATGAACCGCTCTGGATAGCGCTCGACCAGCGCCAGCCATTCCTTGCGCGGCACGCCTTTGTCATCCAGCAGATAAGGCTGCAGCACACTCCACGACAGGTCGACATACAAGTTCGGGTAGTCCTCCAGCAATCGCGTGAGCACCGGCAACAGAAAACCCATCTGCGTCTGGTGGCGGTGTATCTCCATGCTGCTGCCCGCATGCGCCCAGATGAACCGTGTATGCGGGTGATTGCGCAGTGGCTCTTCAATCTCCGCCAGGTACAGCGGGTTGCGCTCGCGCTTGGAGGTGATGTTGGAATGCAGGAGCACCGGCAGGTCACGCTCGGCCGCCAAATGGTAGATACGCGTCATGGCCTCGTTGTTGGCGCGCGGTGTGTCGCCACTGGTCAGCGCGGTCAGGTCATCGTGGCGGGTGAACACCTCGCCAATGCCCTGCCATAACCCCGGGTTCATTTCGAGCATACGCTCGATGTGGCTGACAGCGTTCTTGTCCACCGGGTTGAAGCCGGTCAAAAACGGATGAAAGCGTTTTCGTTGCTCAATCGGCAACTGCTCCAGGGCCGCTGCCACATAGGTGTCGGTGGCGCTGTACCAATAGGCATCGGCGTCGTCACCGGCGTAATAGCGTGGGCGCTTGGGTTCGTCTTCGTGCCATTTCTTGGCCACTGGAATGCCGGAAATCATCGACTGCTCGATGCCTGCGGCGTCCATGGCCTTGAGCAACGCCGGCATGCCTTCGCTTTCCTGAAAGAAGTCGACGTAGTGCAGGTGGGCGTCGCTGTAGCGGTAGTCGCGCGCGTGTGCCGCCTGGCAAAGCGAGGCAGACAACATTACGCAGGCCAGCGCTCTGGCAATCATGGGCTGCTTCCTTCTACAAATACGAGAACAGTAGACCGGCCGGCAAACGAGACGGTTCAGCCGAAGCGGGCAAACCGCTATGCTGGGTGCACACCCACCTCGCCTGGAACACACCCCATGAGCAGCCCCCTGATCATCCGCCCGCGCGCCGAATCGGTCGAGGGCCAGCCGATCCTGCGCCCGCTGCCTTCGGCCCAGTGCCGCAGCGTCGGCCCGTTCGTGTTCTTCGACCATATGCTCGAAACCGACTATGCCCCCGGGCATGGCATGGACATCCGCCAACACCCGCATATCGGCTTGTCGACCCTCACCTACCTGTTTGAAGGGGCGATCCTGCACAAGGACAGCCTCGGCTCGGCACAGCGTGTGCTGCCGGGTGATGTCAGCTGGATGACCGCAGGCAGCGGCGTGGCCCACGTCGAGCGCACCCCAGAAGATGCCCTGGCCCATGGCTCGCGCCTGCATGGGCTGCAGGTATGGCTGGCATCGCCGCGCGAGCATGAGCAAGGCCCGGCAAGCTACAGCCATCACCCGGCCGCGAGCCTGCCCGTCAGTGACAGCCTGGGGGTGCGCATCTGCATGATTGCAGGCAGCGGGTTCTGCCTGGAGTCACCGGTACCGGTGCTCTCCCCTACCCTTTATGCCCATGTACGGATGCAGCCGGCAACCACCTTGCCGATACCCACCGAGCATGCGCAGCGAGCACTGTACCTGCTGGATGGCGAGTTGCAGATGAACGACGCGGACGTGGAGCCGTGCAGCCTGGTGGTACTGCCAGAGGGCGAAGACGTGACACTGTACGCGGAGGGTGAGTGCCAGCTGGTGCTGATTGGCGGGGAGCCGCTGGATGGTCCACGGCGGATGAACTGGAACTTCGTGGCCAGTGACCCGGAGCTGATCGAGCAGGCCAGGGCACGCTGGGCGGCGAGGGATTGGCCAGTGGTGCCCGGGGAAACCTCCAGGATCGAGCTGCCACGGTAATGTTGGGGGCCGCGTTACGGCCCCCTGCGATCTCAACGCTGGAACACTTCCGTCAGCAGGTTATGCATCGACCGGAACGCCCGCTCCGAGGTACGGCGGTCGTACTGCATCTTACCCGGCACATTGGCATTCGGGTCGGTGAACGAGTGCACTGCCCCGCCATAGCTCAGCAACTGCCAGTCCACCTTGGCGGCGTTCATCTCGTCCTCGAACGCCGGCAGCTGCTCTTTCGGCACCAATGGGTCGGCAGCGCCATGCAGCACCAGCACCGAGCCCTTGATGCGCTTGGCATCCTCCGGGTTCGGCGTGTCCAGGGTGCCGTGGAACGACACCGCCGCACGCAGGTCGGCGCCGGTACGCGCCAGCTCCAGCGCACAGCAGCCACCGAAGCAAAAGCCGAAGGTTGCGACCTTGCCCGGCTCCAGTAGCGCCTTCGACTGCCCCAGCAACTGCGCCAGGGCTTCCTGCATGCGCTTGCGCAGCTCGCTGCGATCATTCTTCAACGGCATCATCGCCGCACCCGCCTCGTCGGCGTTGGACGGGCGCACCGATTGACCGTACAGGTCGGCAATCAACACCACGTAGCCCTTCTCGGCCACTTCCTTGGCGATACGCTCGGCGCCTTCGCCAATGCCCATCCAGTTCGGCGCCATCACCAGGCCGGGCTTCGGCAGCGCACCTGGCTCATAGACCAGGCGGCTTTCATAGGTTTTGCCGGACAGGTGATAAACCAACGATTCGACGATTACCTTGCTCATCAAGCACTCCTTAGCTCACCATGAAAAAAGCCCGCCGAAGCGGGCTTTCCTGTGCATCAACTCAAGCAGACAGCTCGACCAGCAGCTTGTTCAGGCGACGAACGTACGCCGCCGGGTCCTTCAGGCTGTCACCGGCCGCCAGGGCCGCCTGATCGAACAGGATGTGCGACAGCTCGGCGAAGCGGTCTTCGCTCTGCTCGTTGTCCAACTTCTCGATCAGCGGGTGGCTCGGGTTGAACTCGAAGATCGGCTTGGACTCCGGCACCTTCTGCCCGCTGGCTTCCAGAATCTGACGCATCTGCAGGCCCAGGTCCTGCTCGCCAATGGCCAGGATTGCCGGCGAGTCGGTCAGGCGGTGCGACACGCGCACTTCGGCCACGCTGTCACCCAGCGCGCCTTTCAGGCGCTCGACCAGGCCTTCCTTGTCCTTGGCGACTTCTTCCTGGGCTTTCTTGTCTTCTTCCGAATCCAGCTTGCCCAGGTCCAGATCGCCACGGGCGATGTCAACGAAGGCCTTGCCGTCGAATTCGTTGAGGTAGCTCATCAGCCACTCGTCGATACGGTCGGTCAGCAGCAGCACTTCGATGCCTTTCTTGCGGAAGACTTCCAGGTGCGGGCTGTTCTTGACCTGCGCGTACGACTCGCCGGTGA
The DNA here is from genome assembly GCA_041071465.1 of Pseudomonas putida. Lineage (NCBI taxonomy): Bacteria > Pseudomonadati > Pseudomonadota > Gammaproteobacteria > Pseudomonadales > Pseudomonadaceae > Pseudomonas > Pseudomonas putida. The sequence continues at coordinate 129,472 of CP163498.1, forward strand.
GGTAGTAGATCTTGTCCTGGCCTTCCTTCGCACGGGCCAGGTAGTCGGCCAGGGCGACGCTCTGCTCGCCGCTGTCGTCCTGGGTGGAAGCGAAGCGCAGCAGGCCGGCGATTTTCTCCTTGTTGGCGAAGTCTTCGGCCGGGCCTTCTTTCAACACTTGGCCGAAGTTCTTCCAGAAGCCCTTGTACTGCTCGGGTTCGTTCTTCGCCAGTTTCTCCAGCATGTCCAGCACGCGCTTGGTGAGCGCGGTCTTCATCGAATCGATGATCGGGTCTTTCTGCAGGATTTCACGCGACACGTTCAGCGACAGGTCGTTGGAATCGACCACACCCTTGATGAAGCGCAGGTACAGCGGCAGGAACGACTCGGCCTGGTCCATGATGAACACACGCTGCACGTACAGCTTCAGGCCGCGCGGTGCTTCGCGCTGGTACAGGTCGAACGGCGCACGGGCCGGCACGTACAGCAGCGAGTTGTATTCGAGCTTGCCTTCGACCTTGTTGTGGCTCCAGGCCAGCGGGTTTTCGAAGTCATGGCCGATGTGCTTGTAGAACTCCTGGTACTCCTCGTCCTTCACCTCGGTGCGCGAACGGGTCCACAGGGCGCTGGCGCGGTTGACGGTTTCCCACTCTTCGGCCGGCTGTTCTTCACCTTCAGCGCCAGCCTGCTCTTTGGGCAACTGGATCGGCAGAGCGATGTGGTCGGAGTATTTCTTGACCACGTTGCGCAGGCGCCAGCCATCAGCGAATTCCAGTTCGTCCTTCTTCAGGTGCAGGACGATGCGGGTGCCGCGCTGTGGCTTGTCGATGGTGGCGACTTCGAACTCGCCCTCGCCTTTCGACGACCAGTGCACACCCTCGGCCGCTGGCTGGCCAGCACGGCGACTGTACACGTCAACCTTGTCGGCAACGATGAACGCGGAGTAGAAGCCCACGCCGAACTGACCGATCAGGTGCGAGTCCTTCTTCTGGTCACCGGTGAGGTTCTTCATGAAGTCGGCGGTGCCGGACTTGGCGATGGTACCCAGGTGGGCGATGACGTCTTCGCGGCTCATGCCGATGCCGTTGTCCTCGAGGGTCACGGTACCGGCGTCCTTGTCGAAGCTCAGGCGAATTTTCAGGTCGGCGTCGCCTTCGAGCAGCTCTGGCTTGCCCAGGGCTTCGAAACGCAGCTTGTCAGCGGCGTCGGAGGCGTTGGAAATCAGCTCCCGCAGGAAGATTTCCTTGTTGGAGTACAACGAGTGAATCATGAGGTGCAGCAGCTGCTTCACCTCAGTCTGGAAGCCCAACGTTTCCTTTTGTGTTTCCACAGTCATGGTCTTCGAAACTCCGATCTGATGACAGTTGGCGCCTGGCGGCCAGTTCGGCCAGCGTTAACGGCGGATGTCATTCAGATGGGGGCTGCCCAGATGATTTCAAGGGCTTTTCCGGTTCGATCTTGAAATGCGCACGGGCTGTGGCAATCGGCGTCTGCTTGTCGCCTTGCCAGGCGGTAATGGCCACGTTGGTCACTCGGCGGCCCTGGCGCCACAGTTGGCACTGGGCGTAAGTGTCACGAAAATGCCCGGCGCGCAGGTAGTCGATGGAAAAGTCGATGATCTTTGGAATGCTGGCGCTCTCGCTGTAGATCAGCAGGTACAGCGCTGCCGACAACTCCATGAAGCCGGCGATCACGCCGCCATGGATGGCCGGCAATAACGGGTTGCCGATGTTGTCCGCACTGGCGGGCAGGCGGAACAACAAGTCATCGCCCTGGCGTTCACATTCGATGCCGATCAGCCCGGCATAGGGAATCAGCGCCAGCAATGGCCTGTAGTCGCCCACCGCATGGGCAGCGTTCAGTTGCTGACGAACCGCATGCGGAATCATGCCTCGCCCTCCTTCAGGCTGTTGCCAAAACGGATGCCACCCTTGATCTCCTGACCCAGGCGCATGAACGTACCCACCACCTGGCAGATTGGCTGTGCGGGGTCATCCTGATAGGCGGTGCCACGGGTGAAGATCACGTCACGGGTAACCCGATAGCATTGTGCATGGCCGTAGATGTCCTTGCCGGCCTCGGCCGGGTGCATGTAGTCGATGCGCAGGTCCAGCGTCGGGCACACTTCGAAGCGCGGCAGCACGCACAGCGTGGCCATGCCGCAGGTGGTGTCCATCAGTGTGGTCAGCGCACCGCCATGCACGGCGCCGGTTTGCGGGTTGCCGACAATGGCCGGTGACCAGGGCAGGATCAGGGTCATGCCATCGCCATCGGCTTGCGCCACGCGCATCTGCAACAGCTGACAATGTTTCAATGCCGAAAGAAAACGCTCGGCCATGGCCATCAAGGTTGAATCACTCATTGGCGCTTCCCACTGGCTGCGCTGCAGCGGCATAAATTCGTTAAAAAGTCTATATAGAACACGGCGTTATATATCTGTAACCTTCGCGGAACTTATTCCGCGTAGTTGCACTCGAAGGAACAAGTCACTTATTCCACCAAGGAGAAACACCCCCATGCGTAAACCTTTTGCTTTTGCTCTGATGCTGGCTGCTGCCATGGGCCTGGCCGCTTGCGATAAAGCGAGCGAAGACAAAGCCCAGGACGCACAGCAACACGCCGAGCAAGCCCAGGAAAAAGCGGGCGAAGCTCAGGATAAAATGAACGAAGCCGCTAAGGAAAACGCCGAAGCCGCCAAAGATCAGGCCGAAGCCGAGCAGAAGGCTGCCGAAGAAGCCGCTCCGGCTACTCCGGCTCCAGAAGCCGCGCCAGCCACCCCGGCACCAGAAGCTACTCCAGCCGAACCTGCCAAGCAGTAATTGGCTAAAACAAAAAACCCGACTTTGTCGGGTTTTTTTGTATCTACAACATTTGGATTAATCGTTTCAGTTGCTGGCAGCAGTACTTTCTTTGACCGGCTCGTTGGTGACACTTTCGGTAGGTGTGAACACCATCACATCCAGCACATCCGAATGGAACTCTCGCCGGTACAGAATAAGCACTACCCCGACACTCATGGCCATGAACAGCCATGGGCTGATGAACCAGCTCAACATGGCCATGCCGAAGTAATACGAACGCAAACCCAGGTTGAATTGGTTAGCTGCCAACGACAATACCCGAGCCGCCCGTGAAGCGAATGCCTTGCGCTCCAGCTCATTGACCAGCCGCTCGCCGATCATCGGTGCCGAACCCACCAGTACGGCGGCGAAGTTGTATTGGCGCATGCACCAGCTGAAGGTGAAGAAGGCGTAGACAAACACCGTGGCCAGGCACAGCAACTTGATCTCCGACATGCCTTGAGAGGTCTGCTGCACCAGCGGCAAGTCGGCCAGCAACGACAGCGCCCGGTCGGACGCCCCAAGCACGGTAAGGATACCGGCGAGAATGATCAGGGTACTGGACGCAAAGAACGACGCGTTGCGCTCGAGGTTACCGATTACGCTGGCATCGGCAATGCGGTTGTCGCGCAGCAGCATGCGGCGCATCCAGTCTTCGCGGTACAGGTGCAGCACGCTGGCCAGGCATGCGGTGTCACGGCCCTTCCAGATGGCATAGCGGGTATAACCCCCCCAGCACAGGGCGAACCAGGCCACGGCCAGCAGGTTGTTGAGGTTGCTTTGGATAAAGTTCATGCAGGGTTCCCGAGAGGGCCAGGTGCCTAGAGAATAGGGACCGGGTTTCGACGCTGGCAAGCGGCAAAAGGCACACACCGTCCTGAATTTTCCACTGATCATGCCGGCAAACAAAAAGCCCCGCATCCTTGCGGATACGGGGCTTTCCTGCCTAGGCCCTTGGCGAGCACCTTTCGGCTTGTGGCCGGCGCCGCCCTCAGGCTTCGACTTAACAGGTCAGGCCAGCGCCTCGCGCGGCTTGCCGAGCATGCGGTCGCAAGCCACGGCGCCAACCAGGGTCACCACGGAAGGCACAAGCCAGGCCAGGCCCTGGTCGCTCAACGGCAGATGCGCCATGAAGTCCGGCAGCACATGGGCAATGCTGCTGCCCTTGATTGCGTCAACCATGCCGAACACCAGCGACACCAGCATCACCGGCGCCAGGATGCGGGTCGGCGAGTTCCACAGGTCCTTCACGAAGCTCAGGCCAACCACCACGATGCAAGGCGGGTAAATGGCGGTAAGCACCGGGATCGAGAACATGATCAGCTTGGTCAGGCCAAGGTTGGAGATCAGCAACGAGAAGCCGGCCAGGATCACCACCAATGCACGGTACGACAGCGGCAGGATCTGGCTGAAATACTCGGCGCAGGCACAGGTCAGGCCAACTGCGGTCACCAGACAGGCCAGTGCGATCAACACGGCCAGGAAGCCGCTGCCCAGCGAGCCGAAGGTGTGCTGCACGTAAGCATGCAGAACCGCAGCACCGTTGGTGGCATCAGCCGCGATGTCATGGCTGCCGGCACCCAGACGGAACAAGCTGACATACACCAGCGCCAGGCCAACACCTGCGATCAGGCCGGCGATGATGGCGTAGCGGGTGATCAACTTCGGCGACTCGACACCGCGCGAGCGGATGGCGTTGACGATGACGATACCGAACACCAAGGCACCCAGGGTGTCCATGGTCAGGTAGCCATCGGAGAAGCCCTTGGAGAACGCAGCCGCAGCATAGGCAGGCTGTGCCTCACCAATGGTCCCGGCCGGCAGCGCGAAGGCAGCGATGCCCAGCACGGCCAGAGCGATGATCTTCAACGGCGCCAGGAAGCGGCCCACGGTGTCGAGCAACTTGCCAGGGTACATGGACACGGCCAGTACCACGGCGAAGTACACCAGGCTGTAGATGAACAGCGCCAGCGGGCTTTCACCGGTCAGCGGTGCAACACCCACTTCGAACGACACGGTCGCGGTGCGCGGGGTGGCGAACAGCGGACCGACCGACAGGTAGCACACGGCTGCCAGCAGGCCGCCGAAGAACTTGCCGATCGGGCTGCTCAGGGCATCCATGCCGCCACCGACCTTGGCCAGCGCGACCACGGTGATGACTGGCAGGCCCACGGCAGTGACCAGGAAGCCCAGGGCTGCCATCCACACGTGCGGACCAGACTGCAGACCGACGATAGGCGGGAAGATGATATTGCCTGCGCCAACGAAAAGCGCAAACGTCATAAAGCCAAGCGCCAGGATATCCTGGCCTTTGAGAACTTTCATTTAAGGTAGTACCACACTGCTGAAATCGGGATTCGAGAGGGGATTTCCCTTTGGATGAGGGGAAATGCTGCCCGGCTTGATAGGCCAGACCCGTTTAGCGTGTCGTTCCCTTTTGGGGTACGGGCACAGAGTGAACGCGTAATGTAACTGTTTTGTCAGTTAAACGCACTGGCACAGTGCTGCTTGTCCGATGTGCGTACATGTTTGTCGTCTGTGCGACCGAAGACAGTAAGAATTATCCTCCACTTGAAAACTTCGTCTGTACGAAAATTCCTATCAAACTCATCAAGTTTCCTCGCCGCCCGTGATGCCCCCAGAAACGACAAAGGCCACCCGAAGGTGGCCTCTGTGCGCGTGGGGGGTGTAGCAGTATTACTTCTTGGCTTCCCAGCCAGTCAGCTCGGCCAGGGCCTTGCCGATGTCAGCCAGGGAACGCACGGTCTTCACACCAGCGTCCTGCAGGGCGGCGAACTTCTCGTCCGCAGTGCCCTTGCCGCCGGAGATGATGGCGCCAGCGTGGCCCATGCGCTTGCCCGCAGGTGCGGTAACACCAGCGATGTAGGAAACGACTGGCTTGGTCACGTGGGCCTTGATGTAGGCCGCAGCTTCTTCTTCAGCCGAACCGCCGATCTCACCGATCATGACGATCGCTTCGGTCTTCGGGTCTTCCTGGAACAGCTTCAGGATGTCGATGAAGTTGGAGCCCGGGATCGGGTCACCGCCGATGCCGACGCAGGTCGACTGGCCGAAGCCGGCGTCGGTGGTCTGCTTCACAGCTTCGTAGGTCAGGGTGCCGGAACGCGAAACGATACCGACCTTGCCTGGCAGGTGGATGTGGCCTGGCATGATGCCGATCTTGCACTCGCCCGGGGTGATGACACCTGGGCAGTTAGGGCCGATCAGGGTCACGCCCAGCTCGTCGCACTTGACCTTGGCATCCAGCATGTCCAGGGTAGGAATGCCTTCGGTGATGCAGACGATCAGCTTGATGCCGCCGAAGGCAGCTTCCAGGATCGAGTCTTTGCAGAACGGAGCCGGTACGTAGATGACCGAAGCGTCAGCGCCGGTAGCTTCCACGGCTTCCTTGACGGTGTTGAACACCGGCAGGCCCAGGTGGGTGGTGCCACCCTTGCCTGGGGTTACGCCGCCGACCATCTTGGTGCCGTAGGCGATGGCCTGTTCGGAGTGGAAAGTACCTTGCGAGCCGGTGAAGCCCTGGCAGATGACTTTGGTGTCTTTATTGATCAGGACGCTCATTACTTGCCCTCCGCAGCTTTGACAACTTGTTGAGCAGCGTCGGTCAGGCTGGTTGCCGCAATGATGTTCAAACCGCTTTCTGCCAGTACTTTAGCGCCCAGTTCGGCGTTGTTGCCTTCGAGGCGAACCACAACCGGAACTTTAACGCCGACTTCTTTCACTGCACCGATGATGCCTTCGGCAATCATGTCGCAGCGAACGATGCCGCCGAAGATGTTGACCAGAACGGCCGCGACATTGCTGTCGGACAGAATGATCTTGAACGCTTCGGTAACGCGCTCTTTGGTAGCACCACCGCCAACGTCGAGGAAGTTGGCCGGCTTGCCGCCGTGCAGGTTGACGATGTCCATGGTACCCATGGCCAGGCCAGCACCGTTGACCATGCAGCCGATGTTGCCTTCCAGGGCCACGTAGTTCAGCTCGAAGCTGGCAGCGTGGGCTTCACGAGGGTCGTCCTGAGACGGGTCGTGGAAGGTTTTCAGCTTAGGCTGACGGTACATGGCGTTTGCGTCGATGTTGATCTTCGCATCCAGGCAGTGCAGGTCGCCGTCGGCCTTGATGACCAGCGGGTTGACTTCCAGCAGGGCCAGGTCATGTTCTTTGAACAGCTTGGCCAGGCCTACGAAAATCTTGGCGAACTGTGCAACTTGCTTGCCTTCCAGACCCAGCTGGAATGCCAGTTCACGACCCTGGAACGGCTGAGCGCCGACCAGCGGATCGATAGTAGCCTTGATGATCTTCTCAGGAGTTTCGTGAGCGACTTTCTCGATGTCCACGCCACCTTCGGTGGAGGCCATGAACACGATACGGCGGCTCGAGCGATCGACTACAGCGCCCAGGTACAGCTCTTTGGCGATGTCAGTGCAGGATTCGACCAGGATCTTGGTCACTGGCTGACCGTTGGCATCGGTCTGGTAGGTTACCAGGCGCTTGCCCAACCATTGCGCAGCGAACGCCTTGGCGTCTTCCTTGCTGCGAACCAGCTTGACGCCGCCCGCTTTGCCGCGACCACCCGCGTGAACCTGAGCTTTTACAACCCACTCGGAACCGCCGATCTTGTCGCAAGCTTCTGCTGCAGCTTCAGGGGTATCGACTGCGAAACCCTTGGAAACTGGCAGGCCGTATTCAGCGAACAGCTGCTTACCCTGATACTCGTGAAGATTCATGCTTTTTACCGTCTTCGTTAGGTACTGCGCTTCGGCGCTGCGCCATTACTGGCGCCGCACCACCTGTGACCGTTGACCCCGGGTTTTCCCATGTGATCCGGTCCGGCGGACGTTCCGCGGTGAGTCATGCACGCAAGACTCACGACGGGCTGCCCGCCGTGGTTTCTTATAATTAACGCTTCTTACGGTTGGCCACGTGAATGGCGCCGCCATTCACTGCCAGCGCTGCTTCATGCAACGCTTCGGACAGGGTCGGATGGCTGAAGACCATCATGCCCAGATCCTCGGCACTGGTGCCGAATTCCATTGCGATTGCGCCCTGCTGCACCAGTTCGGCAGCCGATGGGCCAATCACGTGTACACCCAGGACGCGGTCGGTCTTGGCATCGGCGATGACCTTGACGAAACCACCGGTGTCGTTGGCAGCCATCGCACGGCCGCTGGCCGCGAACGGGAAGGTGCCCACGTTAACCTCAACGCCCTCGGCCTTCAAGGCCTGTTCGGTCTTGCCGACCCATGCGATTTCCGGGTGGGTGTAGATAACCGACGGGATCAGGTCGTAGTTCATCTGGGCCTTGTGGCCTTTGATGCGCTCGACCACCATGATGCCCTCTTCCGACGCCTTGTGGGCCAGCATCATGCCGCGTACCACGTCACCGATGGCGAACACGCCCGGAACGCTGGTGGCACAGTGATCGTCGACGAAGATGTAGCCACGCTCGTCGATGGTCACGCCGCTGTCGGCAGCCAGCAGATCGGTGGTCACCGGGCGACGGCCGACCGCGACGATCAGCTTGTCGAAGGTGATCTTCTGCTCGCCTTCGGCGTTGGTGTAGGTGACTTCGACTTCGTTGCCGTTGACTTTCGAGCCGGTGACGCGAGCGCCCAGCTTGATGTCCAGGCCTTGCTTGGTCAGGGTCTTCTGGGCTTCTTTCGACACAGCGGTGTCGGCAGCCATCAGGAAGGTGTCCAGGGCTTCCAGGACAGTGACTTCAGCACCCAGACGAGCCCATACCGAACCCAGCTCCAGGCCGATCACGCCAGCACCGATAACGCCCAGGCGCTTCGGTACGGTCTGGAATTCCAGGGCGCCGGTGGAGTCGACGATGACGTTCTGGTCGACCGGGGCCGGTGGAATGTCGATCGGGCGCGAGCCGGAAGCCAGGATCACGTTCTCGGCTTCGATGACTTCGGTGGTGCCGTCAGCCTTGGTGACTTCGACTTTTTTGCCCGCCAGCAGCTTGCCGTGGCCCTGGATCGAAGTAACGCCGTTGGCCTTGAACAGGGTGGCAACGCCACCGGTCAGGTTCTTGACGATGCCAGCCTTGCGGCCAACCATCGCGGCGACGTCCATCTTCACTTCGCCAGTGGAGATACCGTGGACGTTGAAGCTCTCTTTGGCTTCCTTGTATTTCCAGGAGCTGTCCAGCAGCGCCTTGGAAGGAATGCAACCTACGTTCAGGCAGGTGCCGCCCAGGGCCAGCTTGCCCTCGGCGTCGGTGTACTTCTCGATACAGGCAGTCTTCAGACCAAGTTGGGCTGCCTTGATGGCAGCCACATAGCCGCCAGGACCTGCACCAATCACCACTACGTCGAATTTCTGGGTCATAAAAGATTCCTTATCAGCTACAAGCTACAAGCCGCGAACCGCGCGGCATGGCTTCTTGCGAAGCCAAGGCCGGCACGGTACGCAGCCAGAGGGTTAGATGTCCAGCAGCAGGCGAGACGGATCTTCCAGCAGGTTCTTGATGGTGACCAGGAAGGTTACCGCTTCCTTACCATCGATCAGGCGGTGATCGTAGGACAGTGCCAGGTACATCATCGGGCGAATCACGACCTGACCATTGACGGCCATCGGGCGCTGGATGATGTTGTGCATGCCGAGGATCGCGGCCTGCGGCGGGTTGACGATCGGGGTCGACATCATCGAACCGAAGGTACCGCCGTTGGTGATGGTGAAGGTACCGCCGGTCATTTCTTCGATCGACAGTTTGCCGTCACGGGCTTTCTTGCCGAAGGTGGCAATGCCGTTCTCGATTTCAGCCAGGCTCATCGACTCGGCGTTGCGCAGTACCGGGACCACCAGGCCACGGTCGCTGGAAACCGCAACACCCACGTCAGCGAAGCCGTGGTAGACAATGTCGTTACCGTCGATCGAGGCGTTGACAGCCGGGAAGCGCTTCAGGGCTTCGGTGGCGGCCTTGACGAAGAACGACATGAAGCCCAGGCGTACGCCGTTATGGGTCTTCTCGAACAGGTCCTTGTACTTCGAACGCAGGGCCATGACTTCGGTCATGTCGACTTCGTTGAAGGTGGTCAGCATGGCCATGTTCGACTGGGCTTCGACCAGACGCTCGGCGATCTTGGCACGCAGGCGAGTCATCGGCACGCGCTTCTCGGTGCGGTCGCCAGCGGCGACGACAACCGGTGCAGCAGCGGCAGCAGGCTTGGCAGCCGGTGCAGCGGCAGGGGCCGACTTCTTGTTGGCAACAGCAGCCACCACGTCTTCCTTGGTGACGCGACCGCCTTTGCCAGTACCGGCAACGGTAGCCAGGTCGATGCCGTTTTCTTCAGCCAGCTTGCGCGCGGCCGGGGCAGCAACCGGGTCATCTTCGCCAGCATCAGCCGGAGCAGCAGCAGGCGCGGCAGCTGCGGCTGGAGCGGCGGCAGCACCGCCTTCAACGATCGAACCCAGCACTTCGTCGGACAGGACGGTGTCGCCCTCGCCCTTGACGATGTCGCCCAGCACGCCATCGGCGGTAGCCAGAACTTCCAGGACAACCTTGTCGGTCTCGATGTCGACGATCAGCTCGTCACGCTTGACGGCTTCGCCCGGCTTCTTGTGCCAGGTGGCAACGGTGCCATCGGCAACCGATTCCGGGAAGGTTGGGGCTTTGATCTCGATAGCCATTATCAGTGTTTCCTTAAATTCGGTTTCAGGTGCGCGAAGGCGTTAGACAGTGAAGGCGTCTTGCAGCAGTTTTTCCTGCTGTTCGGCGTGCTTCGAAGCGTAACCACAGGCTGGCGCGGCAGAAGCGTCGCGACCGGCGTACTCCAGGACCAATGCCTTGTTGTGGCGGCCCAGGATACGGCGCATGTGATGCTGACTGCTGTACCAGGCGCCCTGGTTCATCGGCTCTTCCTGGCACCATACGGCGTGCTTGAGGTTGCTGTATTGCGCCAGGATTTCGACCAGGTCGTCCTCCGGGAACGGGTACAGCTGCTCGAGACGCAGGATGGCGATGTCTTCACGGCCTTCGGCACGGCGTTTTTCCAGCAGGTCGTAGTAGACCTTGCCGCTGCACAGCACCAGGCGCTCGACCTTGGCCGGATCGATTGCGTCGATTTCCGGGATCACGGTCTGGAACGAGCCTTCTGCCAGGTCTTCCAGCGTCGAGATGGCCAGTTTGTGGCGCAGCAGCGACTTCGGCGTCAGGACGACCAGCGGCTTGCGCAGCGGGCGAATGACCTGGCGACGCAGCAGGTGGTAAATCTGTGCCGGCGTCGTCGGTACGCAGACCTGGATGTTGTGCTCGGCGCACAGCTGCAGGTAACGCTCCAGACGCGCGGAGGAGTGCTCCGGCCCCTGCCCTTCATAGCCGTGTGGCAGCAGCATGGTCAGGCCACACAGGCGGCCCCACTTGTGCTCACCACTGGTGATGAACTGGTCGATCACCACTTGCGCACCGTTGGCGAAGTCGCCGAACTGGGCTTCCCAGATCACCAGCGCGTTCGGCATGGTGGTGGAGTAGCCGTATTCGAAGGCCAGTACCGCCTCCTCGGACAGGAACGAATCGTACAGATCGAAACGTGGCTGGCCAGGGAACAGGTTCTGCAACGGAATGTAGGTGCTGGCGTCCTTCTGGTTGTGCAGCACCGCGTGACGGTGCGAGAAGGTGCCACGGCCGATGTCCTGGCCGGTCATGCGGATCGGGTGACCTTCGAACTGCAGGGTGGCGTAAGCCATGGTCTCTGCATAACCCCAGTTGATCGGCAAGCCACCGGCCTGCATCTTCTGACGGTCTTCGTAGATCTTCGACACCTGACGCTGGACCACGAAACCTTCCGGCAGCTCGAGCAGCTTGGCCGACAGATCCTGCAGGGTCTTGAGGTCGAAACGGGTGTCGTGACGCGCGGTCCAGGCATGGCCCAGGTACGGACGCCAGTCGACGAACAGCTCGCGGTTCGGCTCCTTGACCAGGCTTTTCACCACGTGCAGGCCATTGTCCAGCGCGTTGCGGTACTCGTCGATCTTGGCCTGAGCGCGCTCGGCGTCGATGCGACCGGCCTGGATCAGCTGCTCGGCATACAGCTCACGGGTAGTGCGCTGCTTGCTGATTTGCTGGTACATCAGCGGCTGGGTGCCGTTCGGCTCGTCAGCCTCGTTGTGACCACGGCGACGGTAGCAGACCAGGTCGATGACCACGTCACGCTTGAACTGCATGCGGTAGTCGATGGCCAGCTGGGTGACGAACAGCACGGCTTCCGGGTCATCGCCGTTCACGTGCAGGATCGGTGCCTGGATCATCTTGGCAACGTCGGTCGCGTACTCGGTGGAGCGCGCATCCAGTGGGTTGCTGATGGTGAAACCAACCTGGTTGTTGATCACGATGTGCACGGTACCGCCGGTCTTGAAACCGCGGGTCTGCGACATCTGGAAGGTTTCCATGACCACGCCCTGGCCAGCGAACGCAGCGTCGCCGTGGATCGAGATCGGCAGCACCTTGTCGCCAACGGTGTCGTTGCGGCGGTCCTGACGGGCGCGCACCGACCCCTCGACCACCGGCGAAACGATTTCCAGGTGGGACGGGTTGAACGCCATGGCCAGGTGCACTTCGCCACCCGGGGTCATCACGTTCGAGGAGAAGCCCTGGTGATACTTCACGTCACCGGAGCCCAGCTCGTTCATCTTCTTGCCTTCGAACTCGTCGAACAGCTCGCGCGGGTTCTTGCCGAAGGTGTTCACCAGCACGTTCAGGCGGCCACGGTGGGCCATGCCGATCACGACCTCCTTGGCGCCGTAAGAGCCGGAACGCTGGATCATTTCATCCAGCATCGGAATCAGGCTCTCGCCGCCTTCAAGGCCGAAACGCTTGGTGCCCGGGTACTTGGTGCCCAGGTACTTTTCCAGGCCCTCACCGGCGGTCACGCGCTCGAGCAGGTGGGCCTGCACGTCAGCGGAAAACTCCGGACGGCCGCGCACGCTTTCCAGGCGCTGCTGGAACCAGCTGCGCTGCTCGGAATCGACGATGTGGGTGAATTCGGCGCCAATGGTGCGACAATATGTCTTCTGGAGTGCATCGAAGATGTCGCGTAGGCTCGCCTCCTCTTTGCCGATGAACAGGTCGCCGGCACGGAAGGTCGTATCAAGATCGGCATTGGTCAAGCCGTAGTGATTGATCGACAGGTCTACGGGCGCAGGGCGCTGCCACAACCCCAACGGGTCGAGCTTGGCAGCCTGATGGCCGCGCATACGATAGGCCTGGATCAGTCGCAGAACTTCAACCTGCTTCTTCTCGTGTTCACTGCTCACGCTCCCGGCGGAAACCGGTTGGGCGCGGCGCTGGTTCTTTGCCAGCAGTACGAAATGGTCGCGGATTGTCGAGTGCGATACATCAGTAGCGGTGCTGCCGTCGGCTGGCAACTTCTGGAAGTAAGTGCGCCACTCTTCTGGCACAGCGTTAGGGTCGTGCAGGTAGAGCTCGTAGAGCTCTTCCACATATGCAGCGTTACCACCTGAAAGGTGGGCGCTATCCCACATGCGCTGCATCACGCTTTCTTGCATGCTTGGTCACCCTCGATTAGGGGACTGATCGGCGAGAGCCACAGCAAACCTGGAAAAGTCCGAAAACAGCGACTGAACCACGCCACTTGGATCCTGCTGATTTTCCGGGTACCAGCCCGGAAAGCCCCTGCTGGTCTCATATCTTCATAGGTAATGAACGCGGGCTTTGTGGGCCCTTGTTCGGGTTTTACCTCAGTGCGGGCTCACCACCCGCACCTCGGCTTACTGCAGGTACAACGCTTTGTATCAGGTGCCGCTTTGCAGCAGCATGTTACGTACGTGACCGATTGCCTTGGTCGGGTTCAGACCTTTCGGGCAAACGTTTACGCAGTTCATGATCCCGCGGCAGCGGAATACGCTGAACGGGTCATCCAGGGACGCCAGGCGCTCCTGAGTCTTGGTATCGCGGCTGTCGGCAAGGAAGCGGTAGGCTTGCAGCAAGGCTGCCGGGCCCAGGAACTTGTCCGGGTTCCACCAGAACGACGGGCAGGAAGTCGAGCAGCACGCGCACAGGATGCACTCGTACAGGCCGTCCAGCTTGTCACGGTCTTCCGGCGACTGCAGGCGCTCGATGGCCGGGGCCGGGGTGTCGTTCTGCAGGAACGGCTTCACCTTCTCGTACTGCTTGTAGAAGATGCTCATATCGACCACCAGGTCACGAATGACCGGCAGGCCTGGCAGAGGACGCAGAACCAGCTTGCCGCCCTTCACCACCGCCGACAGCGGGGTGATGCAGGCCAGGCCGTTCTTGCCGTTCATGTTCATGCCGTCGGAACCGCAAACGCCTTCACGGCAGGAGCGACGGTACGAGAAACCCTCGTCCTTTTCCTTGATCAGTGCCAATACATCCAGCACCATCAGGTCCTTGCCGCCGGTATCGACGTCGAACGACTCCATTTTTGGCGCCGAGTCGGTGTCCGGGTTGTAACGATAAACTTCGACTTTCAACATAGCAGCCACCCTTAGTAAGTCCGGACTTTTGGTTCGAAGGCTGGAACAGTCTTCGGCGCAAAGTTGACGCCGCGCTTGGCAACGCGCTTCTCACCCGGGTAGTACAGGGTGTGGCACAGCCAGTTTTCGTCGTCACGGTCTTCGAAGTCTTCACGGGCGTGAGCGCCGCGGGACTCTTTACGGGCTTCCGCCGCGATGGCGGTAGCTTCGGCAACTTCCAGCAGGTTCTGCAGCTCCAGCGCTTCGATACGCGCGGTGTTGAAGGCCTGGGACTTGTCGTTGATCTTGACGTTGGCGATACGGTCACGCAGACCGGCCAGTTGCTCGATACCCTTCTGCATGTATTCGCCAGTACGGAATACACCGAAGTAGTTCTGCATGCAGCTCTGCAGCTCGCGCTTCAGGCTGGCAACGTCTTCACCGCTGGTACGCTCGTTGAGCTTGTTCAGGCGGTTCAGGGCAACATCGACGTCGGTGTCGCTGGCGTCGCGGTATTCCACGCCTTCGCTCAGCGCCTTCTCCAGGTGCAGGCCGGCAGCACGGCCGAACACCACCAGGTCGAGCAGCGAGTTGCCGCCCAGGCGGTTGGCACCGTGAACCGATACGCACGCCACTTCACCTACGGCGAACAGGCCCGGGATGATGTGATCCTGACCGTCGGCGTCCATGGTGATGGCCTGGCCATGAATGTTGGTGGCAACGCCGCCCATCATGTAGTGGCAGGTTGGAACCACCGGCACCGGCGCGACCACAGGGTCGACGTGGGCGAAGGTCTTGGACAGTTCGCAGATACCTGGCAGGCGGCTGTGCAGCACTTCCTCGCCCAGGTGGTCCAGCTTCAGCAGTACGTGGTCCTTGTTCGGGCCCACGCCATTGCCGGCGATGATTTCCTTGACCATGGAACGGGCAACCACGTCGCGGCCGGCCAGGTCTTTCGCGTTCGGCGCGTAACGCTCCATGAAGCGCTCGCCGTGGGCGTTGATCAGGTAGCCACCTTCACCACGGCAACCTTCGGTGACCAGTACACCGGCGCCGGCGATACCGGTCGGGTGGAACTGCCACATTTCAATGTCCTGCACCGGCACGCCTGCACGCAGGGCCATGCCGATACCGTCACCGGTATTGATCAGGGCGTTGGTGGTGGACGCGTAGATACGGCCTGCACCGCCAGTGGCCAGTACGGTGGCCTTGGACTTGATGTACAGGGTTTCGCCGGTTTCGATGCAGATGGCGATCACACCCACGAATGCGCCGTCCTGGTTCTTCACCAGGTCAACTGCGTAGTACTCGTTGAGGAACGTGGTGCCCGCTTTCAGGTTGCCCTGGTACAGGGTGTGCAGCAGCGCGTGACCGGTACGGTCCGAAGCGGCACAGGTACGGGCGGCCTGGCCACCTTTACCGAAGTCCTTGGACTGACCACCGAACGGGCGCTGATAGATGCGGCCGGTTTCGGTGCGCGAGAACGGCAGACCCATGTGGTCCAGTTCGAAGACCGCAGCCGGGCCTTCCTGACACATGTACTCGATAGCGTCCTGGTCACCGATGTAGTCGGAACCCTTGACGGTATCGTACATGTGCCAGCGCCAGTCGTCGTTCGGGTCGGCCGAAGCGATGGCGCAGGTGATGCCGCCCTGGGCGGATACGGTGTGCGAACGGGTCGGGAAGACCTTGGTGACTACGGCAGTCTTGTGGCCGCCTTGAGCCAGTTGCAGCGCTGCGCGCATGCCGGCACCGCCGCCACCGATGATGATGGCGTCGAAGGAAATGGTTGGAATGCTAGCCATGGATCAGATACCCCAGAGAATCTGCACACCCCAGACGAAGTAAGCGAACATCGCAACGCCGCATACCGCCTGGAACAGGAAACGAATCGCAGTTGCCGACTTGCCGAACGACATAGGCGTCAGGTAGTCGGTTGCAATGGTCCACATGCCAACCCAGGCGTGAGCGCCCAGGGCAACGAGGGCCAGCAGACTGAAGATCCGCATCGCGTTGTTGGAGAACAGACCATGCCACTGGGTGTAGTCAATGCCTGGGTGGGCGACCACGTAGCCGATCAGGAAGAGGAAGTAAGCCGCGAGAACGACCGCAGAAACGCGCTGCGCCATCCAGTCATAGAGGCCCGAACGCGACAGGTTCGTGACATTGGTTACCATACCCAAACTCCCACCAGAACGATCAGCACCACGGAGATGACGATCACGATTTTCGAGCCCAGCTTGCCGCCTTCCAGCGTCTCACCGATACCCATGTCCATGATCAGGTGACGAACACCTGCCACGAGGTGATAAAGCAGGGCGGACAGCAGACCCCAGGTCACGAACTTGGCCAGCGGGCTGGTCAGACACGCCTTCACCTCACCGAAGCCTTCCTCGGAACCCAGCGACTTGCCCAGTGCATAAAGCATGATGGCAAGGCCGATGAACAGGATGACGCCGGAGATACGGTGCAGGATGGACGTGTACGCAGTGACGGGGAGCTTGATGGTCCTTAGGTCTAGGTTTACAGGTCGTTGGCTTTTCACGGCTTTTTTCACACTGAAGAGCCCCTAGCGAATCAGGGCAAAGTTGTTGGTAAGTGTACTGGTCAGGTACCCACCACCCAGGGAACGGCGACCCCCAGCAGTTCGGGCTTGCAAGCCCCTGGCGGTCGGGTGCCGAGTATAGACAGTTAGGCTGCTTATGACAACGTGACGGGGTAGCCCAAATAGCGCATTGCCTTTAATGAACAAAAGGCGTAAATGGGCGAGAATTTCGGGAAAAATCAGGCTTGAATGCCTGATTCAACAAGCCTTTAGGCAAATTGACATCTGAATTTATCCCTCTATAGTGGTGCGGGCCCTGCGTGGGGGGTCTGTCTGATGATTTCAAGCATTAATAGGAGGCCACATGGCTGACAAAAAAGCGCAGTTGGTCATCGAGGGCGCTGCCCCCGTCGAGCTGCCCATTTTAACCGGCACCGTTGGTCCTGATGTAATCGACGTCCGCGGGTTAGGGGCCACTGGTCACTTCACCTTCGACCCAGGTTTCATGGCGACTGCCTCGTGCGAGTCGAAGATCACCTATATTGACGGCGACAAAGGTATCCTGCTGCACCGCGGCTACCCGATCGAGCAACTCGCCGAACAGTCCGACTACCTCGAAACCTGCTACCTGCTGCTCAACGGCGAACTGCCGAATGCCGAGCAGAAGGCCCAGTTCGTCAGCACCGTCAAGAACCACACCATGGTTCACGAGCAGCTGAAGTCCTTCTTCAACGGCTTCCGCCGCGACGCTCACCCGATGGCGGTGATGTGCGGCGTGGTCGGCGCCCTGTCGGCGTTCTATCACGACTCCCTGGACATCAATAACCCGCAACACCGCGAAATCTCCGCGGTGCGCCTGGTCGCCAAGATGCCGACCCTGGCTGCGATGGTTTACAAGTACTCCATGGGCCAGCCGATGATGTACCCGCGCAACGACCTGTCGTACGCGGAAAACTTCCTGCACATGATGTTCAACACCCCGTGCGAGATCAAACCGATCAGCCCGGTGCTGGCCAAGGCAATGGACCGGATCTTCATCCTCCACGCCGACCACGAGCAGAACGCCTCCACCTCCACCGTTCGTCTGGCCGGCTCGTCGGGTGCCAACCCGTTCGCCTGTATCGCCGCCGGTATCGCTGCACTGTGGGGCCCGGCCCACGGCGGTGCGAACGAAGCCGTACTGACCATGCTGGATGAAATCGGCGATGTTTCGAACATCGACAAATTCATCGCCAAGGCCAAGGACAAGAACGACCCGTTCAAGCTGATGGGCTTCGGTCACCGCGTGTACAAGAACCGCGACCCGCGCGCCACCGTGATGAAGCAGACCTGCGACGAAGTCCTGCGCGAGCTGGGCATCAAGAACGACCCGCAGCTGGAACTGGCCATGCGCCTGGAAGAGATCGCCCTGACCGATCCTTACTTCATCGAGCGTTCGCTGTACCCGAACGTCGACTTCTACTCGGGGATCATCCTCAAGGCGATCGGCATTCCGACCAGCATGTTCACCGTGATCTTCGCCCTGGCACGTACCGTGGGCTGGATCTCGCACTGGAAAGAAATGCTCTCCAGCCCGTACAAGATCGGCCGTCCGCGCCAGCTGTACACCGGTGAGCAGAAGCGTGACATCGTTGCTCTGAAAGACCGCAAGTAAGCGTTGATCGCTGAACGTAAAAGGCTGCCCTCGGGCAGCCTTTTTTATTGTAAATCCTGCCGGTCGCAGTGCGGCCTTTGCGGGGGCGACCTTGCGTCGCGAAAGGGCTGCAAAGCAGCCCACGCAATATTGCGCCAAGCCTAAGATTCGGGGGCCGCTGCGCGCCCCATTCGCGACGCAAGGCCGCTCCCACAGACCGCGCGCCGCGTTAAACCTCAGTTTTTCTCAGCCCGCTCGCGCAGAGCTTTCAGGGTATTGAACGGCGCATCCACCACGAACTTGTTGGCCACCATCGCCGGCACGCTGCCGCCCGGCTCGGTGTGCACCTGGTAGGTCACCTCCGTGCTGTCGCCCTTGGGCACCAGCTTCCAGAAGCCCTCAACCTTGGCCACCCGCACAAAGCCCTTCTCTTCCGGCAAATAGGTCGGCTCTTCCTTCAGGTTACGCACCAGGCTGCCGTCCGTCTCCTTGACCGTGGTCACATGCAAAACCGAATCACGCGGCGTCACCGGCCAGGGTGTATTGAACTGGGTGTAGGTCCAGGTCTGGTCACCTTCTTGCTTGAGCAATTTCTGCAACTTGCACTCATGAATCCATGCGCAGGCACCCACCACATCTTCCTGCAACGCCTGCACCTTGGCCAGCGGCGCCTTGATCACGGTAACGCCCTGATAGGCCTTGTACTTGGAACCCGCCACTTCGCTGAGGGATACCTTGATCCCGTCCTCGTTCTTGGCCACTTGCCAGTTTTCAGCCCAGGCCACAGGCGACAGCAGAACACCCACGCCACACAGCAGTGCAATACGCTTGAACGATCTCATCATGTTTATCCTTGTTGTCGAAGATCCAGCCTGTCACGCCGCCGTCATCTGCTCCCACCAGCCAAGAATCCTGATTGCCTCGTCACGATCACTGCCGCACACCTCGGCATCCGCCTTGAAGCCACCGCACACCGCCGGCCGCTCGGGCTTGCCGAACAGGTCGCAAAGGTTGGCCGCAGTCAGGTGCAGGCAGCGCTCACCCGCCGGCTTGCCATTGGGCATTCGCGGCATCGCAGAAGTGATGGACGGGGCGATGCAGCAGGCACCACAGCCCTCACGGCATTTCATGGCTATTCACCAAAATCAGGACTCCCTGGAACAAAACGGGACGAACGTCCCTGGATAGTAACCGCTCAAACAGTCGTTTGAAATTGCTGGCACGATGAAATCTGCTGTGACCCAGCAGTCAGTTCTCGCCTATTGGCGATACTCGAAATCGATGGCAGCGCCCTCCACCTCACGACGGCTATCATTGCGCAGTTGCAGCTGCATTTCGTTGTTGATCAGCCGGCCATTGAGCTGGAACGGGCTGTCATTGGTCTCTGGCTTTTCTGTGAACATGGGCGGCAACAAAGGTTTGCGCCGCTGGATTGGGGAAAGCGTGCCCACATTCGGCTCAAGGTTGTTGACCATCTCGACGGGCAAGCTAAGGTCCAGCCCTGTCTTGGGCAATGGCTTGGCAACCGCTTTGCTGACCGGCTTGTGCGCGGGCTTGGCTGTCGCCTTTTTGGCACGTGCTTACCCTGAGCCGCCTGAACCTCGTTTGCCGGTTGCGCAGCCAAGGCAGGGGCGACCGGGCAGCAAAACGGCAAAAGGCACACGATCAGAACAAAGCAGCGCAAAACGTTCATGGCAAATGGACAGACTGGCAGGAAAAATGCGTATGCTCCCTGTTCCACAGGCAGCTTGCAAGCCTTACAAAAGCGTAACCGCAGTCTCCCTGCACAACTGCTGCGCCAGCAAACCGAGCGTAATCACAGCCCGCTCGGCCTCCTTATTCCAAGGAATGCCGCAGTTGAGTCGCACACAGTGGTTGAACTGCTCTGTGTTACTGAATATAAGTCCTGGCGCAATGCTGATGCCCTGCTCCAGCGCGCGCACATGCAGCTCCTGGGTATTGACCCGACCCGGCAGGCTCACCCAGAGAATGAAGCCGCCTGTCGGCCGGGTCATCTGGGTACCCTCGGGGAAGTGCTGCTGCACTGCCAACTGATAGGCACTGAGGTTCTTGCGATATTCCTGGCGTATGTAGCGCAGATGCCGGTCGTAGCCGCCATTCTCCAGGTAGGCTGCCACGCCCATCTGCGTCACGCTACAGGCCGAGTGGGTGGTAAACGTCTGCAGGCGCTGAATCTCGTCCTGGTAACGCCCGGCGATCATCCAGCCCACCCGCACGCCAGGGGACAGGGTCTTGGAGAAGCTCGAACAGTAGATTACCCGGTCCAGCCGGTCGAACGCCTTCAGCGCCTTGGTCTTGCCCTGCTCGAACATCAGCTCACCGTAGATGTCATCCTCGATGATCTGGATATCGAAGTCCGAGGCCAGGCGCAGCAATTGCTTTTGCCGCTCTTCGGGAACGGTGCCGCCCAGCGGGTTGCTCAAGCGCGCAGTGAGCACCAGCGCCTTGATCGACCATTGGTTAGCCGCCAGTTGCAAGGCTTCGAGGCTGATACCGGTGGACGGGTCACTGGGGATTTCGATCACTTTCAAACCCAGCAGGTCAGCCAGCTGCAGCAAGCCGTAATAGGTCGGCGACTCGGCGGCAATCAGGTCACCTGGGCGGGTGAGCACCCGCAGCGACATCTGCAGGGCATCGACACACCCATGGGTCACGATCACTTCGCGCGGGTCGACCAGCACGCCGGCATCGCGCATGCGTATGGCAATCTGTCGGCGCAGCGGCTCGAAACCGGGGCTGAACATGTAGCTGAAGGCGCGCGGGCTGTGGAAGCGCGTCACCTTGGCGATTTGCTGATGCAGGGCGCGCACTGGCAGGTAGTCGACATGCGGCACTGCAGCGCCAAACGGGAACACACCATCGCGGCGCGCCTCAGTCAGCACCTGCTGGATGATGCTGGCGCGCGTGACCAGGCCGGGGCGTTCCACCCGGGCGATGTCCGGGGTTTGCGCGGTCAAGGCAGGGGTCTGGTGCACGTAATAGCCAGACTGCGGCCGCGCCCGGATAAGCCCTTGGTCCTCAAGATTGGCATAGGCCTGCAACACCGTGGCATGGCTGACGTTGAGCTGGGCGCTCATCTTGCGCACGGAAGGTACCCGCTCGCCTGGCTGGTAGACACCGCGACGGATATCATCGGCCAGTTGCTGGGCGATACGCTGGTACAGCAGCAGGTTGGTCATGTCGACATGCTCGTTATTCTTGTACGGGTCACTGACGGTAGAGAATACCGTAACAGTTGCAAAGTGTACTGGGACAGATTGCAACATAGTCGACAATACAACAGCGTGACCGCTATCGAAACGATTAAACCGACATAAAACGGGCCGCAAAGCGGCCCGTTTCGACAAGACTCAGCGCGCTGGCGCGAGCCGACCCTTGTCATCGGAGAATACGATCTCCACTCGTCGGTTTTGCGCCCTGCCCCGCTCCGAAGCATTGGCCTCGATCGGGTACTGGTCGCCATAGCCCTCGACCTGCAGGCGCTTTTCATCGATGCCCAGGTCCACAAGCATGTCGGCCACGGACTGCGCCCTGTCGCGCGACAGCTTGAGATTTTCCTCGCCCGCGCCAGTACTGTCGGTATAGCCCTCGATACGCACTACCCGGCGCGGGTTGAGCTGCAGGAACTGCACCAGCTTGAGCACAGTCCGGCTGGCCGAGTTCTTCAGGTCGGCACTGCCGGTATCGAACAGCACATCGCCCAAGGTCATCACCAAGCCACGGTCGGTCTGCTCCGAAGCCAACGCAGCAATCTGCGACTCGACCCACTTGCCCTGCTGCTGCACGCTGGCCAGCTTGGCCTCACGCAAGGCCAGCTGCAGGCGCTGGCGCTCCAGGTCGAGCTTGGCCTGGCGCTCCTGGTTCAGCGCCAGCTTGGCATGCTCGCGGGCAATCTCGCTGTAGCGCTGGCTGAGGTAAGCATAATGCCGCACATCAGAACCGGTGCCGATGTAACTGGACAGGCGCTCGGCGCGAGCCAGCGATTCACCCGCCCGAATCACGTCACGCGGCGCGCTGCGCAGCACATCGGAATCATCTTTGACACCCTGGAAGGCGACGGTGGCCTCATCCAACGCGGCACTGCTGCGCTGGCTGGCACAACCTTGCAAACCTGCCGTCAGCGCCAACAATGCCAATGCAGCCAAAGGCGTACGACGGATCATGGCTGCACCTCCAGTTGCTTGCGCAAGCGCTTGACCCGCGACTGCAGCACCTGCAGCTGCTCTTCGCTCTTCTGGTTCAGCACCTGGGCCTCGGCCAGGCGCGCATCCAGCTCGGCCTGCTCGGCGCGCATGCGCGCATCGCGATAGTCCTGGGTAAGCATGTTGGCCTTGGCGCGGGCCAGCTTGTCTTCAGCCAGTTTCAGCGTTTCTACCTGCTCAGTGGCGCCGACGGCCTTGGCCTGGTCCAGAGCCTGTTCGGAAATGCGCATCTGCTCGTCAGGGGCCGGATCATTGGCGCAGCCAGCCAGGCCGAGCACGGCCAGGGCGAGGATTAGTGGTTGGGTTCTCACGCAATCTTCCTAGTGTTTGGGGGCGTCCGCAGGCACGTGCAACTGCGCTTTCCAGCGCTCGACATTACGTTGCAGCACAGCTTCGGATGCACCAGAGATCGGCAATTCTGTCAGTTTTTTTGCCAATTGCCCACGCAACCAGCTGTCATTGCACGCCGAGTTGTGCGACAGCGCCAGGTACAGGCCCGGCCTGTCCACCGGCAAGCCGCGGGCTATCAGGTCATTGCTCATACCCAGGCTCTGGGCCATGGCCATACCGGAGTAACGGCCAGCCAGCACATAATCCACCTGGCCGAGTACCAGTTTCTGGAACGCCTGGGTCAGGTTCTGCGCCGGCACCAGCTTGAGCTGGGCCTTGGCGAACGCAGTAAAGGCCGGGGTCAGGCGCGCACGCTCGGACAAACTGCCCTGGTACCTGGCCAGATCGGCCGGGCCATCAAAGGTCACCGCTGCATCATGGCGGGTCCACACCAGGTACTCATTGAGCTGCAACGGCGGATGGATGTAGTCCAGCGCGGTCAGTTGCTCCACCTGCATGGGGGTGTCGAGCAGCAGGTCCATGCGCCCGCTGCGCACCTCTTCCAGCGCCTGATCACGGCGACCGGCACTCAGCACCTCGACCTTCACACCCAGCTCTTCCGCCACCTGGCGCAACAGGTCAACGTTGGCGCCGACCAGGTGCTTCGGGTCTTTCGGGTCCTGCCACGAATAGGGCGGCGCATCAGGGCTGCCGGTCGCCACCAGGCGCTCGCACTTGCCTGCAGCCATGGCCAGTGGTGACACCAACAGCGCCACACATGCCAGCACCCTGCCCGTTCCGCGCAACGTCATCCCTCACCCCTCAAGCCATAAAAAAACCCGACCCTCAAAACGAGGGCCGGGTTCTTTATAAGTGAAGCAGGCGGATCAGACCAGCTTTTCCAGCTCCGGCACCGCTTCGAACAGGTCAGCAACCAGGCCGTAATCAGCCACCTGGAAGATCGGCGCTTCTTCATCCTTGTTGATCGCCACGATCACTTTGGAGTCTTTCATGCCGGCCAGGTGCTGGATCGCGCCGGAGATACCGACGGCGATGTACAGCTGTGGCGCAACGATCTTGCCGGTCTGGCCGACCTGCATGTCGTTCGGCACAAAGCCTGCGTCGACCGCGGCGCGCGAAGCACCGACGGCGGCGCCGAGCTTGTCGGCCAGGCTGTACAGGTGCTTGAAGTTGTCACCGTTGCCCATGCCACGGCCGCCGGAAACGACGATCTTGGCTGCGGTCAGCTCTGGGCGATCGGACTTGGCCAGCTCTTCGCCAACGAAAGCCGAAATGCCGGCGTTGTGCGCAGCGCCAACAGCCTCGACGGCAGCCGAACCACCTTCGGCGGCCACGGCGTCGAAGCCGGTGGTACGCACGGTGATCACCTTGATGGCCGCGCTCGATTGCACGGTAGCAATGGCGTTACCCGCATAGATCGGGCGCTTGAAGGTGTCGGCGGACTCGACCGAGATGATCTCGGAGATCTGGTCCACGTCCAGCAGCGCGGCAACACGTGGCAGGATGTTCTTGCCGTTGGTGGTAGCCGGGGCCAGCACATGGCTGTAACCCTTGGCCAGCTCGACGATCAGCGGCGCGACGTTTTCCGGCAGGACGTGGGCGTAGGCGGCGTTATCAGCCACCAGCACCTTGGCAACGCCAGCGATTTTGGCAGCGGCTTCAGCAACGCCACCGACGTTCTGGCCTGCGACCAGCACGTGCACATCACCACCGATCTTGGCGGCTGCGGCGACAGTGTTCAGGGTGGCCGGGGCTACGGCACCGTTCTCCGGACCTTGTAGAAGGTCAGCGACAACCAGGATAGTCATATCAGATTACCTTCGCTTCGTTCTTCAGCTTCTCGACCAGTTCGGCCACCGATTTGACCTTGATGCCCGCGCTGCGGGCAGCCGGGGCTTCAACCTTCACGGTCTTGTTGGTGGAGGCGAGGGAAACGCCCAGTGCGTCTGGAGTAACAGTCTCCAGCGGCTTCTTCTTGGCCTTCATGATGTTCGGCAGCGACGCGTAGCGTGGCTCGTTCAGGCGCAGGTCGGTGGTGACGATCGCGGGCAGGTTCAGCGCAACGGTCTGCAGGCCGCCATCGATTTCACGGGTGACATTCAGCTTGTCGCCAGCGACTTCGACCTTGGAAGCGAAGGTGCCCTGGGCGAAGCCAGTCAGCGCGGCCAGCATCTGGCCGGTCTGGTTGTTGTCACTGTCGATGGCCTGTTTGCCGAGGATGACCAGCTGCGGCTGCTCCTTGTCGACAACGGCCTTCAGCGCCTTGGCCACGGCCAGGGAGTTCAGTTCGTCAGCGGCTTCTACCAGGATGGCACGGTCGGCACCCAGGGCCAGGGCGGTACGCAGTTGCTCCTGGGCAGTGGTCGGGCCGACGGAAACGACGACGATCTCGGTCGCAACGCCTTTTTCCTTCAGGCGCACGGCTTCTTCGACGGCGATTTCGCAGAAGGGGTTCATGGACATCTTGACGTTAGCAAGGTCGACGCCGGAGTTGTCCGCTTTGACGCGAACCTTGACGTTGTAGTCGACCACTCGTTTGACAGCTACAAGAACCTTCATGGATTCCTCGTTACTCTCCGGTGAATAGATAGTCGCCTGGGGCAGAGCCCTGCGATGCGCGTGGGTACAAGGGCACCTCTAAAGACGTATCGGGAGGCAGCAACTTCACAGTGACCAAACAGTCTTGTTCGGACTCTTGCGACAAATCCTCACGGGTCATTTCCTGTCGTGGCGTGTAAACTCCACTACAAACCGGCCTAAGCCCGCAAAACCCTGCTCCACACCTGGTCTTTAGAGGTGTACCTGCGCCCGGCTGCAAGCCTACGGCGAACGTAAAACCGCTCGTATCTTGACCGTAACACCCATTCCGGTCAATACGGCAAATCGGTCACCCTCCAGCCGCGTTCCTGTGATTTTACTGGCCTGCGGCAAATTCAAACAAACGTTTGTATTGGACCCGCCAAGTGGTGTAGATATAATGCGCGGCCAAGACAAAACGGTGTAGTCCGTCATTTGCCCAGCTACAGTTCCGCCGTTGCGTAGAACCGCTGCGAATGCCCCGCACCCATAAGACAAAGCAACAGCACGAGCCTTGATGAGTAGGAGAGAACCAGTGGAACGCGAATACATGGAATTCGACGTGGTCATCGTCGGCGCCGGCCCGGCGGGCCTGTCCGCCGCCTGCCGCCTGAAGCAGAAGGCCGCCGAAGCCGGTAGCGAAATCAGCGTCTGCGTGGTGGAGAAAGGCTCTGAAGTCGGCGCCCACATCCTCTCTGGCGCAGTGTTCGAGCCCCGCGCCCTGAACGAGCTGTTCCCCGACTGGAAAGCACTCGGTGCACCGCTGAACACCGAAGTGAAGCGCGACGACATCTACGTGCTCAAGGATGCCGGCAGCGCGACCAAGGTGCCTGACCTGTTCGTGCCCAAGACCATGCACAACCATGGCAACTACATCATCTCGCTGGGCAACCTGTGCCGCTGGCTGGCGCAGCAGGCCGAAAACCTCGGTGTAGAGATCTACCCGGGCTTCGCCGCCCAGGAAGCGCTGTTCGACGACAACGGCGTGGTCCGCGGCATCGTTACCGGCGACCTCGGTGTCGACCGTGAAGGCAACCCCAAGGACGGCCTGTACACCCCGGGCATGGAACTGCGCGCCAAGTACACCCTGTTCGCCGAAGGCTGCCGTGGCCATATTGGCAAGCAGCTGATCAAGCGCTTCAACCTCGACAGCGAGTCCGACGTCCAGCACTACGGCATCGGTCTGAAGGAAATCTGGGAAATCGACCCGGCCAAGCACGAACAGGGCCTGGTGGTTCACACCGCCGGCTGGCCGCTGGACGTGGTGGCCAAGGAAAACACCGGTGGCTCGTTCCTTTATCACCTGGAAAACAACCAAGTGGTGGTCGGCCTGATCGTCGACCTGTCCTACGCCAACCCCTACCTGTCGCCGTTCGACGAATTCCAGCGCCTCAAGCACCACCCGGTGATCAGCCAGTACCTCGAGGGCGGCAAGCGCATCAGCTACGGCGCCCGCGCCTTGGCCAAGGGCGGCATCAACTCGCTGCCGAAAATGGTCTTCAATGGTGGCGCGCTGATCGGTTGCGACCTGGGCACCATGAACGTGGCCAAGATCAAGGGCAGCCATACCGCGATGAAGTCCGGCATGCTTGCTGCCGAAGCAGTGGCCGACGCATTGATCGCCGGTAGCGAAGGCGGTGATCAGTTGAACAGCTATGTCAGCGCCTTCAAGGCCAGCTGGCTGTACGAAGAACTGTTCGCCAGCCGCAACTTCGGCCCGGCCATGCACAAGTTCGGCCCGCTGCTGGGCGCGGCGTTCAACTATGTCGACCAGAACTGGTTCGGTGGCAAGCTGCCGTTCACCCTGCACGACACCAAGCCGGACTATGCCTGCCTCAAGCTGGCCGCCGACTCGAAAAAGATCGACTACCCGAAACCGGACGGCAAGCTCAGCTTCGACAAGCTCAGCTCGGTATTCCTCTCCAGCACCAACCACGAAGAGGAACAACCCTGCCACCTGAAGCTGACCGATCCGAGCGTACCGATCGCCAGCAACCTGCCGCTGTACGACGAGCCTGCCCAGCGCTACTGCCCGGCAGGTGTGTACGAAGTGGTCACCCAGGAAGACGGCAACAAGCGTTTCCAGATCAACGCGCAGAACTGCGTGCACTGCAAGACCTGCGACATCAAGGACCCGGCCCAGAACATCACCTGGGTCACCCCTGAAGGCGCTGGCGGGCCGAACTACCCGAACATGTAAGGCCCCTGCCCTTGCGGCAACAAAAAGCCCCCGGTCCTCATGAGCCGGGGGCTTTTTGTTGGCTGCCATTATCAGGCAGTACGCACTTCCTCAAAGAGTTCTGGATGGCGATCCAGCAGCTTGAGCAGTTTCACCAACGCCACTGGCGGGGTGGTCTTGCCGTTTTCATAACGGGAGAACGCATTGACCCCACCACCGAAGATTTCCCCCGCTTCACGCTGGTCGAGGTCGAACTTTCTGCGCATGGCAGCAATGAAGCCGGGATCGACAACGGCTGCATTGACCTTGCGCTCAAACGCCGTCATCAGATCACTCATACGCTGGGCCTCGTCCATGCCCAGTACCGCCTCGCCACACGTCGGGCAGTAGTCACCAAAGATGTCCGGGATGACGGTCGCCTCACCTTTGTAGCGATACGGCATGTCTCGCGACTGCGCAACCAACTCCGCTCCTCCACATAGGGGACATTTCATTTCAAAGCTCCTTGAAAGATAGGATGAGCAGATCGTCGACCACCGTCAGCTTGAGGTAAACCCTGCCTACGGCGGTTTGCGCCCGATAGACATCCTGCCAAATACGATGATCGTTGTAGCTCGTCATACTTTTATGGAAGTCACCTGGCGATAGCCCGCGGACAACATCCAACATGTCATAGGGACCTAGCCCAAGCGACCGCGCTCCCAGGGTCGCCGCCTGGGTGGTACGTACCTTCCCTTGGCTCAATAGCACTTGCAGCCGATGCAAAGGGCAGTGAGGCGTTCTCTTTTCCATGAGAAATTAACCTTCCAGGTTAAATCTGGCCAATAGGTTATTCCAATAACCCCCGCCCGGAAGGATGACTCAATGCCCCATGCGCGTTACCCGATCATTTGTCGCCACACATGACCGGCATCGGCTCCGCCGCAAACACCAATGGCTCACGACGCCCGAAATACAAGGCCGTCAGCAGCCCCACCGCGCCCATGATCAGACAAAACCCGACACACACCCACGGGCTCCACGGCATCAGCGCAATCAGTGCCAGCGGCGTGGTACTGGCCCACACTGCGTAGGCTACGTTGTAGGTGAAGGAAATGCCCGATACGCGGATCTGCGCCGGGAACAGCCCCACCATCACCGAGGGCACCACCCCCACCACGCCACAGCTCAACCCCGCCAGCGCATAGGCCAGCCAGGTCATGCCCCACTGCCCCACCAGGCTGGCGTACAACGCGCCAATACCCAGCGGCAGCAACAGGCTATACAGCATCAGCGCGCGCCAGGCACCCACACGGTCGACCAGCAGCCCGGCCAGCACGCAGCCCATGTTGAGGAAGACGATGCCCACACTGCTGAGGGCGAAGGTATGCCCGGCAGTCATGCCGAAGCGCTGCTGCATCACCGTCGGCGTGATCACCACCAGCACCACCACCGCCGAGGTCAGCACACAGGTCAGCAACGCGGCAGGGATCAATGCCCGGCGGTGTTCACCCAGCACTCGCCGCAGCGGAAAACTCACAGGTTGCTCCTGGCGCGCGCGCAGGGCGAGGAACACCGGTGTTTCACTGAGCCAGCGGCGCAGCCACACACCCACCACACCGAACACCCCACCCAACAGGAACGGGTAGCGCCAGGCGTAATCGAGGATTTCCTGCGGGGTGAACAGTTGCGCCAGCAAGGTGGCGGTCAGCGCCCCCAGCAGGTAGCCGAAAGTCAGCCCGGCCTGCAGAAAGCCCAGGGCATAACCGCGCCGCCCGTTGGGCGCGTGCTCGGCAACGAACGTCCAGGCGCTTGGCACTTCACCGCCTACGGCAGCCCCCTGGAGGATGCGCAAGGCCAACAGGATCAGCGGGGCGGCATAGCCGATGTCGGCATAGGTCGGCATCACCCCGATCAGCAGACACGGCAGGGCCATCATCAGGATGCTCAGGCTGAATACCCGCTTGCGCCCCAGGTGGTCGGCGAAGTGCGCCATCAGGATGCCGCCCAGCGGCCGCGCCAGATAGCCGGTGACGAAGATTCCGAAGCTTTGCAGCAAGCGCAGCCATTCGGGCATCTCGGGCGGGAAGAACAGCTGGCTGAGGGTCAGCGCGAAGAACACGAAAATGATGAAGTCGTAGATTTCCAGCGCGCCACCCAGCGCCGCCAGGCCCAGGGTCCGATGGTCGCCGCGGCTGAACCGGGGCGGGCGAGCGGTATCGATGGCAGTCATGGCAGGGTCCGCAGATCGGCAAAGGGCAAGAGCATAACAAATAGCTGCCCGATTGCCCCGCCGGTGGTACCGCTAGCGGTTGAACACCGTATGCGCAAAGTTGGCTCGCGGCCGTGGCCGCGCTGTATTGGCCGGCAGGGTGCCCGGCAGCGGTAGTCTGCCGACCACCATCGGTGCGTCGATGATTGCCATGAACGTCTCCAGCGCCTCGTTATCGGGCGCCTGAGGCAGGCTCAGGCTGACCGCCTGGCGCTCGGCCTGCGGCACTGCTGGCACTTTCAACTGGCTGGAATGGTAAAGCAGTGCATGCTGGATCTGTGTGCTGACACGGCAGAAGCGCTCTAGATCGACGCCACAATGGCTGGCCAGCTCGATATTGCCCAGCAACAGGTGAAAGGGCTGCAAGGCGCACTGCACCAGGCGCTGCAGCTCCTCGAAGCTGGCCACTGGGGCTATCCGGTAATAGCCCAAACCATTGAGCAACCGCTCCAGCTGCAGGCGCTGGCACGGGTGTGTATCGGCGATGAGAATGCGCAGGGTCTTGTTTACCATGGTCGGACCTAGGCCATTGGGTAATGGGCACGCTCCATGACCATACTGCGCCAATAACGGCTAATGCCAAGGCCATGCCCGGCAACGGTCTTCTTTGATAGAAGTCGGGAAAGCCGCATAAATCAAGTGATTGACTGACGGAATTTGCATTTGCCTTTAACCTGGCAATCAGGATTCCCATTGCCGCATGCGCACCCGGCAGTGCTTCATGGCATTGACGATGTGCTTTTCCACCAGGCTGCGGGAGATGCCCAGCCGCTCGGCGATCTGCAGATGTGAAAGGCCTTCGATCTTGCGCAGCAGGAAGCATTCGCGGCAGGGGCCGGTCAGTTCGTCAAGCGCCCGCTGCATGAGGGCCAGGCGTTGGTTGAGCTGCAGTTCCTGCGCCAGCGCCGGCACATGCCCGCCCTCATCACTGTCGAGTATCTCAAGCGGTTCGGCCTGACGCACCAGATGGCGACGATGACGGTCGATCACCAGGTTCAGGGCGATACGGTACAGGAATGCGCGCGGATGCTCGATCTGCCCGTTGTCCGTTCGCTCCAGTACCCGCAGGTAGGCATCGTGGGCAACATCCTCTGCCGCCTGACGGTTACCCAAGCGCGCGGACAGGAAACTCACCAACTCACGATAGTAACGTTCCACAAACACACCTGGAATCGTCTGCACACCCACGCTGGGGCAGATGCAGAACTGAGTGATATCAGCGTGCGATCTTACAAAATATAATGATTCTCAGCAACGCACACCTGCGCTGTGCTTACCGTCAACCCGACGCCCGTACAACCTTGAGATTGCGGGCATACCAGGGGCGCTGCGGCACCCGTGGTTGCAGCCGGGCAAAGAGGTCTTCGTTGCCATAAATGATGCGCAACGCCAGCTTCATGGTTTCCGGGTCCATTTCGACGCTTCGACCGGGCCGCAAGCCCGGCACCGTCGAACAGCCATGGGTATCGGGACCCAGCCACGGGTCAGCCACCGCCACCCAACGCCCGGGTGCGAACCAGGGCACGCCGTTCACCTGCAAGCGGCGGATCTCACCCGGGTGGACCCGCTCATGGGCTCGGAACCAATCGTCGACTCGGTCGTCGATCCAGCCATGAAAATGCCAGAACACCGGGTTTACATGTGACGAGAACGGGTCGCCGAGAAAATCGTTGCGTGCTTCGAACCAGCGCTCAGCGAAATCACCCGGGGTACGTGCAGCAGGCACCGGCATACCGTTGGACGGGTCGCGCGGCACCGCCGCCCAACGCATGTGCAACCAGTCATGCAGGCCCAGCTCCAGTTCTGAGCCGAACTGCCCCAAGGTCAGCTTGCTCAGATATTCCGGATCACTGTAGCGCGACTCCCAGACCTGAAAGTTGCCGTGGAAGGTATCCGGGCTTTTGATGTCGCGTACCCACTGGGTGTACTCCTGGTCGTCATGGGCCAGCCAGGTCGGTGGCAAGGCATTGCCGTCGTGGTTGTCGAAGTAACGGGCAAAACCGATGCGGTCACGCTCGAGCTCCGGCTGAGGCAGCGGGAACCGCGTCCACGAAGGCAGGTCCTGCAGGGCCCTGGCACTGCCGAGCATGTGCCGGTGCATGAACAGGAAGTCCTCTCCGGAACCGTTGCGATCCTTGTGCCGGCCACGCGCATCACGCTCCTGGCCACGCGGCCCGGGTTGCCAGCCCAAGCCACGCAGGGCGGATTGCTTGTCCTCTTCCAGCTTGTGCCACTTGTCCCGCGATGCGTGCCATAGCTGGTGGAACAGCCGATGCTCCGGCGAAATGAGCCACGCCAGCAGCTGTGGCGACAGCGGCGTACGTTCGCGAGCCTCCGGGAAAGGCCGCTTCAAGGCCAGGAAGCCATTGTCCAGAACAGGCAGAGACAGGGCGCGGTCCAGGGCCGAGATACGACCATTGAGCGTTGCCGGCCCGGCATTGCCATAGGCGCCCCAGACCTCATCGAGCACCACATGGCATTCATAGCGCGCCTGCCCTGCACCGGGCTCGGTTGAAAACAGCCGCCAGCGCAACATCCCGGGCTTGTCCGTCAGCAAGTCACCCATGACCCGATAACGGGGTTCCTGCTCACTGCGCAGGCGTTCGGCGGTGTCCAGGTAACCTCGCAGCCCCCGGCCATTGCTGGCGACATCCAGAAACAATTCCAGCTCCCCGTCGGGCAAACCCAGCAGTTGGGCATCCTTGCCATGTGCAGTCCAGCGCCAGATGCCCCGCAGGATGTCGCCCAGCTGCTGCAGGCGGGTATCGGCCAACTCGACAACAGCCTCGCCAGGCGTTTCCGGAAACGCCTCGGCATCCCGCTGGCGCTGTAAATACAGCGCTCCGGGTACCGCTACGCCCGTCAATGCCACAGCAGCGATGAACCCGCGTCGAGAAATCGTCATTGCAACTACCTGCGCCTTCATTGCGGCCATGGAGCACGGCCCGTCCAAGGCTAGAACGTTGTACCTGCACTGAAATTTAACGCCGCGGCCGGGGCGGCTAAATTTCCTCCGTGTCGACTCGTTCACCCCAGGTAGCGACGGCCTCTGTGCCCTCCCTCGACGGCGAACCTACCGAGACCAAGATGACGACACCACGCTGGAAAAAAGCCCTGTACATCAGCCTGGCTGCGGCAGTCGCCGCGGGTGCCGGTCTGGCTGCCTGGTACCATTTCGCGGCCCCTGGCGGCTACTCCCGGGAAGTCGTTCGTCAAGCCAACGACTTGCAGGAACGCATCATCTCGTTCGACAGCCATGTCACCTTGCCGCTGGACTTCGGCAACGAAGGCAGCGAAGCCGACAAGGACGGACCGGGCCGCTTCGACCTGGCCAAGGCTGCCCAAGGGCGGTTGTCTGGCGCGGCGCTGACCATCTTTGCCTGGCCCGAATCCTGGACGGGCGCAAACAGCCCGCATCGCCCCACGCCAGGTTTCGTCGAGGCCGCCCACCACACCCAGGAAGTGCGCTACAACGCCATCACCGCAATGGTGCGCGACTTCCCCGAACGCGTCGCCATCGCCTACACCCCACAGGACATGCGGCGCTTGCACGGCGAAGGCAAGTTCGCGGTGTTCCTGAGCATGCTCAACGCGTATGCGCTGGGGGACGATATCGACCAGCTCGACCGCTGGGCGGCACGCGGGGTGCGCATGTTCGGCTTCAGCTACGTCGGCAACAACAGCTGGGCCGACTCGTCTCGCCCCTTACCGTTCTTCAATGACACTGTCGATGCGCTCGAGGGTCTGTCCCCCATCGGCAAGCGCGCCGTACAACGGCTCAATGACCTGGGTGTGATCATCGATGTCTCGCAGATGTCCAGCAAGGCGCTGAACCAGGTCATTCAGCTCAGCCGTACTCCGGTGGTGGCGTCGCACTCGGCACCACGGGCCATGGTCGATATCAACCGTAACCTGTCCGACAAGGAAATGCAGTTGATCAAGGAAAGCGGCGGGGTCGTGCAACTGGTCGCGTTCTCCAGCTACCTCAAGCCGCTCAGCGCGCAGACCCAGGAAAAGCTCAATGCCTTGCGTGCCCGCTACGCGCTGCCGCCACTGGCTGACCTGAACTACGCGCTGATGCCTGGCGACCCGGTCATAGCCGGCTGGCCCGAGCAGAAGGTCGGGCAATATGCCAACGAACTCTATGCAATCCTCGAACAGGAGCCGCCAGCGACCCTGAAGGACTACGGTGATGCCATCGATTACACCGTGCGCAAGCTCGGCATAGACCACGTAGGCATCAGCTCGGACTTCAACGAAGGCGGCGGCATCGACGGCTGGCACGACGCCAGCCAAGCACGCAACGTAACGGCCGAACTCCTTACCCGCGGCTACTCCGAAGCCGACATCGCCAAGCTTTGGAGTGGCAACTTCCTGCGCGTCTGGGCACAGGTACAGAGCGCCGCCCGCGGTACCGACACTTCACTGCGCTAAGCCATTGGGCACCTTTATGAACGACCGCCGCAATTTTCTCAAAAGGGCCGGCATCCTCGCCGCTGGCCTGCCCCTCGCCAGCCATCTGCTACCCGTTGCCGAGGCCGCCACGCCGATACCGAGCGCCGGCAACCAACGATGGGCCGATTTTCGCCGCCTGTTCGAACTCGACCCAAACTATGCGCACTTCGCCAACTTCCTGATCACCTCTCATCCAAGGCCGGTACGCGAAGCCATCGAGGCCCTGCGTGCACGTTTCGACCGTCACCCGGCGCTGATGGTCGACTGGGATGCCCAGTCGGAGTGGAAGCACGAGGCTGAGGTGCGCCAATGGGCGGCACGCTACCTGGAGGTGGCGCCACGCCAGATTGCCCTGACGGGCAGCACTACCGAGGGCCTGGGTTTGATTTATGGCGGCATCAAGCTGGCGCCCGGCCAGGAAATCCTGACCACGGTGCACGAGCATTCCGCCGCACGGCAGACCATGAACTACCGCAGCGCCCGCGATGGCAACCCGGTACGCAGGCTACGCCTGTTCGAGCAACCCTGGCAGGTGAGCACCGACCAGGTGCTGGGTACCGTGCGGGCCGCCATTTCCCCACAAACGCGCGTGCTGGGCATGACCTGGGTACATTCGGGCAGCGGGGTGAAACTGCCGGTTGGCGAAATCGGTGCGCTCGTACGCGAGGTCAATCAGAACAGGGACGAACGCGACCATATCCTGTATGTCATCGACGGGGTTCACGGTTTTGGCGTCGAGGACATGCGCTTCGCCGACCTGAACTGCGACTACTTCATATCCGGGACCCACAAGTGGATGTTCGGCCCCCGCGGGACAGGCATCATCTGCGCCGCATCCTCGGCACTGGGGCAGCTGCAACCGAGCATCGCCACCTTCTCGGAAAACGAAGACTTCGCCACCATCATGAGCCCGGGCGGCTACCACGCCTTCGAGCACCGCTGGGCCCTGGGCAAGGCGTTCGAACTGCACCTGCAAACCGGCAAGGCTGCCGTGCAGGCACGCATCCACGCCCTCAACGACTACCTGAAGCAACAGCTGGAAAGCCTGCCTGCCATCGAACTGGTGACGCCACGCAGCAGCACCCATTCGGCGGGCTTCACCTTCTTTCGCGGCAAAGGCCAGGATGCCGACGCGCTGGCCAGGTACCTGACTAGCCAACGCATCATCGTCGACGCCGTCTCGCGCGATGCCGGGCCAGTGGTGCGCACTGCGCCGGGTTTGCTGAATACCGAAGCGGAAATCGACCGCTTGGTCGACGTACTGCGCCAGCGCCCGCGCGCCTGACAACCCGGGCCCGGCCACACGCGCCCATGCCAACCCTGCACAACGACAACCGACGAGGCTTACCGTGGACCTTCAGCGCATACTCGAAAAACTGTTCGTCAATGCCCATGCCGTCGGCATCGAAGGCGTGTTCCAGTTCAACTTCGGCCAGGGACTCGCCTACTGGTCCGAGGTATGCACCAACCTCTGCACGGGGGGTGGCTGGCATGAGGCTCCGGACGTCACGATCGAAGTGGCTCAAGATGACTTCCTCGGCATCATGGCGGGCGCTGTCGACGTAGAGGAGCTGTTCGCCAGTGGACGCCTGAAAATAACCGGCAACATGGGCCTGGCGACCCTACTGCCGCAGGTTATCAGCAGCGCGCGGCAAGGCGCGACCACCAGCAAGGCAGCAATGAACCAGCGCTACCCCACGCCAGGACGCTACAGCGAGGAGGTCTCGGCAGCCCAACCCGTGCTGTATGAGGTACAACGCCTGTCACGGGCCGAAATGCCGCCGTCGCGGTTTCACCATGAACACCTTTCAACGGGCGTGCCAGTGGTGCTGAGCGATGCCCTTGGCGACTGGCCGCTGTTCACCATGGGCCGTGACGCTTCGCTGGCCCACTTTGCCGAGCTGCAGGGCATCACCCGGCATGGTGACTACGTGAAGAAGACCTTCTCTACCGACCGCGACTTCCGCGCCACCCCCATGGCCGACTTCATCGCTTCGCTCGACAAGCCGGCCAAGCCCGGCGAGCCGCCCGCCTACATGGGCAACAATATCGTGCCGGAAAAGCTGCAGGCTCTGATCCGCTACCCGGACTACTTCGATCGCCAGCGCTTCATTCCACCGCGCATCTGGATCGGTCCCAAAGGCACCCTTACACCCCTGCACCGGGATGACACCGACAACCTGTTCGCCCAGGTCTGGGGGCAGAAATCGTTCATTCTGGCAGCACCGCACCATCGCGCCGCATTGGGCACCTGGTCAACCAGCCCGAAGGGCGGCCTGGACGGCTGCGATTTCAACCCCGATGCCCCCGACTACGAGCGCTTCCCCGAAGCCCTCAAGGTGCCCTTCCTGCGTGTGGTATTGCAGGCCGGCGACTTGCTGTTCCTGCCCGAGGGCTGGTTCCACCAGGTAGAGTCAGTGTCCACGTCGCTGTCCGTGAACTTCTGGGTAGACTCCGGACGCGGCTGGTAACCGGCGTGACGGCAACCTGATCTTGATGGGCCATTGGCGCAGGCGATGGGCCGCAACGCGGCCCTGACAATGGTTCAGACTGCCGCGATCAACGCCTCTGCAAAGCGCTGCGCCACGTCATCGATCTGCTCAGCGCTGATGATCAATGGCGGCAGGAAGCGCACCACCGCGCCATGCCGCCCGCCCAGTTCCAGGATCAACCCGCGCTTGAGGCACTCGCGCTGCACCTTGGCCGCCAGCTCTCGGTTGGCCTGTGGATACCCCAAGGCATCCCGCTCGCCCTGCGGCTCCACCAGTTCGACCCCAAGCATCAAGCCACGCCCGCGCACATCACCCAATTGCGGATAGTCACGTTGTAATTGCTGCAAGTGCTGACGCAGGCGCAGCCCCATGGCCTCGGCATGCTCGGCCAGGCGATGCTCGACCAGGTAGTGGATCACCGCCGAACCCGCCGCCATGGCCATCTGGTTGCCACGGAAGGTACCGGCATGGGCGCCCGGCTTCCAGGTGTCCAGCCAGTCGCGATAGACGACTACCGCCAGCGGCAGGCTGCCACCGATGGCTTTGGACAAGGTGACCACATCGGGCACGATGCCGGCGTGCTCGAAGGCGAACATGCGCCCGGTACGGGCGAAGCCGCTCTGGATCTCATCGACGATCAACGCCACGCCCGCCTGCTCGGTAATGCGCCGCACGCCCTTGAGCCATTCGATGTCGGCCGGAATTACCCCGCCCTCACCCTGTACCACTTCGAGGATCACGGCGGCGGGCAGCGGCACGCCGCTTTCCGGATCGAGCAGCAGGTTTTCCAGGTAATGCAGGTTGGCCTTGACCCCGGCCTCACCACCCAGGCCGAACGGGCAGCGGTAGTCGTAGGGGTACGGCATGAACTGCACGCCGCTGCTCAGCAACGCACCCAGTGGCTGCTTGGGGCCAAGGCTACCCATCAGACTCAACGCGCCCTGGCTCATGCCATGGTAGGCGCCATGGAAGGCCAACACGGTGCTGCGCCCGGTTGCGCCACGCACCAGTTTGAGCGCCGCTTCAACGGCGTCGGTACCGGTTGGGCCGCAGAACTGCACCTTGGCCTCGCGACGCAGCGCCTCGGGCAGGATGCCGAACAGGTCCTGGACGAAACGGTCCTTGACCGGTGTGGTCAGGTCGAGTGTATGCAGCGGCAGTTCGTCAGCCAGCACGCGCTGGATTGCCTCGACTACGACCGGGTGATTATGACCCAGCGCCAAGGTGCCAGCGCCGGCCAGGCAGTCGATGAACTGGCGGCCTTCGACGTCTTCAACATGGATGCCCCGGGCGCGCTTGAGCGCCAGCGGGATGCGCCGCGGGTAGCTGCGGGCGTTGGACTCTTGCTGTTGCTGGCGTTGCAGCAAAGGCGAATCGGTGAATTCGTACAAGGGTTGCGGCAAGCTGGCCGGTGCAACCTGGGCAAGGCTGGAAGCGGTGGACATGGGTGAATCCTCGCAAGCAAGCGGATGGGCGGTTATCGCTTTGGAAACGCTTGAGTGGGGGGAGGATTTAGCGGTTGTTACTGGATTTTATTTTTGTCTGTGCCGGCCCTTTCGCGGGTAAACCCGCTCCTACAAGGACCGCACCGCCCGTAAGAGCGGGTTCACCCGCGAAGAGGCCAGCACAGACAAACCCGCCCCCACAGACCGCACCGCCCGTAGGAGCGGGTTCACCCGCGAAGAGGCCAGCACAGACAAACCCGCCCCCACAGACCGCACCGCCCGTAGGAGCGGGTTCACCCGCGAAGAGGCCAGCACAGACAAACCCGCCCCCACAGACCGCACCGCCCGTAGGAGCGGGTTCACCCGCGAAGAGGCCAGCACAGACAAACCCGCCCCACAGACCGCACCCCCCGTAGGAGCGGGTTCACCCGCGAAGAGGCCAGCACAGGCAATAAACATCAATGCACCGGACGCGCCGGTACCCGCAACAAGACCCGCAAGCCGTCACTACGGCTGTCAAAACGCAGGCTACCGGCACACCGCTGCACGATTGCCTGCACTATCGCCAGCCCCAATCCGCAACCACCACTCTGCCCATTACGCCAGAAGCGCTCGGTCAGGTGCTCCAGGTCCGCTTCGGCAATCCCTGGCCCATGGTCACGCACCATGAAGCCCACTTGGCCGTCTGCCATCTGCACGTCCAGCTCTACAGCTTCATCACCGCCATGACGCAAGGCGTTGTCCAGCAGGTTGCGCAGTGCTGCCACCGCCAACGGTGCCGGCATGCCCAGGTAGATTTGCGTAGCCTCCTCAGGCAGACGCAGCACGATACGCCGGTTGTCGCCGCCGCCCGCATCCTGCATCGCCTGCCGCGCCACCTGCTCGGCGCTGCACTGCACGCCATCCTCGAACGACAGGCTGCCTTCTACCCGCGCCAGCATCAGCAACTGCTCAAGCGTGCGGTGCATGCGGTCGGTGCCCTGCTCGGCATGTTCCAGCGCCTGCTCGCGCACTGCACCGTCGGTCATGCGCGCCACCTGCAGGTGGGTCTTGATCGCGGTCAACGGGCTGCGCAGTTCATGCGCGGCATCGTCGGTCAGGCGCCGCTCACGCTCGAGGGTCTGAGCAATGCGCAGGAACAGCTGGTTCTGGGTCTCCAGCAACGGCTGTAACTCGCTGGGCATGCCCGCCACCTGCAGCGGCTCGACACTGTCCGCACGCCTGCGGCGCAAGGCATCACGCATGCGGTTGAGCGGCTCCAGGCCCTTGCCAAGGCCGATCCACAACAGCCCCAGGCTGCCAAGCAGGGCCATCAATACCGGCGCCGATGCCGCCAGCAGAATCGACTGGTTCAGTGCCTCGCGCTCCATGTGCCGGTCGGCCGTGGTGATGCGCACATCGCCGTGGTTGTAGGTAAAGGTGCGCCAAAGCGCATCGTCGATGGTCTGGTCACGGAACCCGCTGCGCTCGTCGTCCATGGCGCCATCGTGCTTGTGGTTGCTGGCGAGGATCTCGCCACGCAGCGAGCTGACCTGGCAGGCCATGCCATCCGGTACGCTGAACTGGTCGGCAGAAAAATGCGCCTCCCCGCCCTTGGCGGTCAGCGGCTGCGGCAACTGGTCGATCAACCCGGCGACCATACGCGCCGACGCCACCAGGCGCTGGTCGAGGGAGAACATCATCTGCTGGCGCAGGTCACGCAGCATCCACGCCGCGGCCAGCGCCCAGATGATCACGAAGGCGCTGCCGAGGATCAGGCTCAGGCGTACCCGAAGGCTCATGATGCGGCCTCTTGCGGTGCCTGCGCCGGGCCCAGCCGGTAGCCCAGGCCACGCACGGTCTCGACAATGCCGTTACCCAGCTTGCGACGCAGGTGGTGGATGTGCACATTCAGGGCGTTGCTCTCGACCTCGTCGCTGAAACCGTATACGCAGTCCTTCAGTTGCTCGCTGGACAGCACGCGCCCGGGGTTCTGCAGCAGCGCCTGGAGCAGGGCCTGCTCACGGCGGGACAGGTCGACATGCTGGCCGGCCAGGGTCGCCTCGCAGCTACTCGGGTCATAGCGCAGCGGGCCGTGCTCGATCACGTTCACCGCCCGCCCGGCCACCCGCCGCAGCAAGGTATGCAGGCGTGCGGCCAGCTCGCGCAGATCGAAGGGCTTGAGCAGGTAATCGTCGGCACCGGCCTGCAGGCCATCGACACGATCGGTGACGGCATCGCGGGCGGTGAGCACCAGTACCGGCAGGGTCTCGCCTTTTTCGCGCAGGCGGCGCAGCAGCTTGAGGCCGTCTTCGTCGGGCAGGCCAAGGTCGAGGATCATCACGTCGAACTGCGCGGCCTGCAACATCGCCCGCGCAGCGGCGGCGTTGCCCACCCGGTCCACGGTCAGGCCCTGAGCGGTGAGGCCGGCGCAGATGCCGGCGGCGATCAGGTCGTCGTCCTCGCAGAGCAGAACGTGCATGGTGGGGCTCCCGGAGTGGTGTGGCTGGTATTGCACCTTCGGCGGATTAAGGGGGGATTATGGACCTTTTGGGGAGGGTTGGGGGGAGATCGAGCGCCGCGCGGGTCGCCACCCTGCCCCTCGCAGCCTCAACGCCAATTCCCGAGCTTCTCGAACACAACAGAAACGAAGTCGCCTTTTCCTACAACTGACCCAGAAACCTCTGATCCGAATCCATGATGGGATTTCCCCCTGCACACGTTGTCAGGGAGACACCTCATGTACCTGGATTACCTCGTGCCCTCGTGGCACGAGATCGAGTCACGTGTCATCGCCATGGTGGGCTATCAAAGCGGTGGCCAGTTCCGCACCAGCCTCAATGAAGAGGTCGCCTCGCTGGGCCTCAACCTGCGCCGGATCGAAGCTGTCCGCACAGCCTTCTACCACGCCGAATGGCAGGCGGCGCACCTGCTACGCCAGCGCTTCGCCGACCTCGACATCAACAGCATCGTCGACGAACTGCTGAGGGTTGTGCAGCAGATGGCGATGATCGTCATCGGCAGCACCGTTACCGGCGGCCTGCTTGGAGCGGGGGTTGGCGCATTCACTGGCGGCGCCGGAACCATTCCGTTCGCTGGCGCAGGCGCGGCCATGGGCCTCAAGGTCAGCGGCTGGATCCTCGGAGCGCTGGGGCTGGCCTCCATTGCCGAGTTCT
Organism: Pseudomonas putida; assembly: GCA_041071465.1. Taxonomy (NCBI): domain Bacteria; kingdom Pseudomonadati; phylum Pseudomonadota; class Gammaproteobacteria; order Pseudomonadales; family Pseudomonadaceae; genus Pseudomonas; species Pseudomonas putida. The sequence continues at coordinate 171,060 of CP163498.1, forward strand.
TCGTCGAGGGCTTACCGCGTATCGGCGAGTACTACGTCGATGGCATCCGCTTCGCCTGGGAAGGCACCTGCGGCAATGAAGGCACCGGCCCGTTCTGCCGGGACGCCCCCTATGCGATATCTCGGGCCACGCATCAGATTGCCCAAGGCCATGTGGAAGTCGTGGTGCTGTTGTTGGGGGCGATCGTGTCGTACCTCACCCGCGGGCGCGGCGATGCCCGAGTGCTGGCCCAGGAGATGGCGGCCAGCCGCAAAGGCGCGCGGTTGGGGCAATGGATGCTCCAGCATGAAGAGGGGTTGAAGAAACGGCCGGATCTGCAGGTGCCGGAGCGGCGCAAAGGGGCGATGGATGATCCGCAGCCAGTTCAGCCGAATCGGCAGGCGGGAAAAGACAAGGAGCACCCCACAGGGAAGCCCGGTAGCATGCCGTTGCATACGGTGGCGTGTTTCAAGGCGGATAAATTGCCAGCGTCGAAGCATGGCGAGTTTGAGCGGCAGTAAAAGGAACAACAGGATGGGTTGAATCGGCTGACGGTTGAGGAGTTTTTGGAGAACGTTGCCAATCCTGTAAAGCGTGACCCTGCGGTCGCACGCGCTGCACGCAGGGATCTACAAGACCGGTTGGAAAAAAGAATCAACAAGGAGCTGCTCGCCGAAATGAGCCCAGCAGAAGCAACTAGACTGTCGACCATAAAGGCGAAAGAGACGATGGCCACCTTGGCCGCGCTACACAATCCCGACTTAAGCGCGGGTGGCAGAGACATGATCTCAGACTTTGGCGACAGGCACGTCAACTCCAGCATTGGTGCTCAATGGCGAAACAGACTAGCCAGCATAAAAGAGGCTGCGGAAAAATCGCCGAAATTCGGCACCCACTCGACTTACATGAATGTAAGACTTCATAAGTGCTAACGACAAGAGGCATCGCAAATGGATGAGGTATTCTCCATATTCCTTGACAATATAGGCGCGCCTTTTTCGCGTCGAGAGGTGCCCCCTCCAGCATTGATCGCTATAACGGAAAACTTCCAGCGTTGTTACTTGCATACTGGAAAGAGCATGGATGGTGTGGTTTTGGCGAAGGTATATTCTGGCTGGTTAATCCACAGGAGTATGAGGGCGTGGTCTCATCCTGGACCGAGGGCACCCTCCTTGAAAACCGGGACACTTACCACTTGATTGCCAGAAGCGCTTTCGGCGACCTGTATCTTTGGGGAGAGAACAGTGGCTTTTCAGTAAAAATCACAAGTCTTCTGTCCCGTTACACAGGTGAAAACTGCACACTCACTGAAACGGAAGCAACCAGAGAGGTCCAAAGCTTCTTTCTATCAAGAAAAAAAGAACACAACGACTTTGAAAGCCTTTTTGAGCCCGCGAAGAAAAAGCTGGGCATCTTGAAAGAAGATGAGATATATGCATTTGTTCCTGCATTGATGCTGGGAGGGCGCCCCGACCTCAAATACCTGGAAAAACTTAAAGCAATAGAGCATTTAATTTTGCTGTCTCAAATCACCGAACTCGAACCCTACAGCTTCTCTGACTTCTGAGCACACAAAAGGACCTAAACGAATGGATGTCATCTTCAGCATTTTCCTGGAAACCTTCGGCGAACCCATCGGCCAGCAACCCGTACCACCTGCCGCTGTCGATCATTACCAAGGCAAACTCCCCAATCGCCTCCTTGAATACTGGCAAGACCACGGCTGGTGCGGCTACGGCGGCGGCTTGTTCTGGCTTGTAAATCCTCAGGAATACCAGGGTGTAGTGGCCTCTTGGTTGGCAGGTACGCACTTCGAAGCATGCGACACTTATCACCTCATCGCCCGCAGCGCTTTTGGCGACCTGTACCTATGGGGTGAGAAAACCGGTTCGGTGCTGACCATCGCGGCCTACCATTCCCGTTACCTCGATGGCGCTCACAGCTCAGGCGACGAAGAACGGGACAACAAGATCCACGGTTTGCTCATGTGGCTGATGACCGAGTGCGTCTACTTCGACGACCTGTTCGAACCTGCCAGGGAACGGCTCGGCACCCTGGGCTCAGACGAAATGTATGGCTTTGTCCCCGCCTTGATGCTGGGAGGCCCAGACAGCCTTGAGCGTCTTGAAAAGCTGAAGGCAGTGGAGCATCTGGTGCTGCTTTCCCAACTGAGCGAACTCGAACCCTATGAACTCACTGGCGAAGAAGATGAATAGCCTTTGACGAACGCATTCAAGGGCGCACCGCATCCGGCCTATCGACATCCTGCAACACACCGGCATCCTGCACCTCTAGCCTGACGCAAACCGCTGGGTTGGCCTTGACCACCGAACGCGCCCCTTCATCACCCTTCAGCCGGGCAAGCGCCGGCCAGAAATCGCGCCCGAACAACACCGGATGGCCCTGTCGTCCAGCATGACAAGGCAGGACTATCGTTGACCCACTGGCCTCACGTGCAAGCAAATCCAGGGTCGCGGACGCCACCCAGGGCATATCACCCAACAGAATCGCTACTGCCTGCGCCTCGCTGTCAGCCAGCGAAGCGGCACCGGCCGCCAGGCTATGGCCCATGCCCAATGTGAAATCCGGACTGGAGACCACCCTGCACCGCGCAGGCAACCCCAAGTCCACGCCTCGCTCCCCTTCACGCAACACCACCCGCACATCATCGAACACTGCGCAGGCGCTCTCTACGCTGTGTACCAGCAAGCTTCGACCGTCAGCCAGCAGCGAACGGCGCTTGTCAGCGCCGAAACGCACACTGCTGCCTGCCGCCAATACCAACGCAACCACGCTCACAGCGCCGCCCGCTCGATGCCATTGCGCGCACGAAGGATATCGGCCAGTACCGCCAGGGCGATCTCGGCCGGGGTCTTGCTGCCCAGGTTCAGGCCAATCGGCGCATGGATGCGCGCCAGCTCGTCGCAACCCAGGCCACCAATTCGCTGCAAGCGTTCGCGACGCTTGTCGGAGGTGGCCTTGGAGCCCATCACGCCGATGTAGAACGCTTCGGTCCGCACGGCTTCAAGCATGGCCAAGTCATCGATTTTTGGATCATGGGTCAATGCCACCACTGCCGTATCGGCATGGCAACCGCCATTGGCGATGAATTCCGACGGCAGCTCGCGGCGCACCTCTATGCCATTCAGCACTACGCCGTCGAGTACTTCGTCACGCGGCTCGCAAAGGATGACCTCAAAACCCAGCCCCCTGCCGAATTCGGCGCAAAAATGCGCCACGCTGGAATAGCCGGCCAGCAGCAGCCGCTGGGCGGCGCCGACACGCAAGCGCACCCGGGCATTTTCCCGTTCGACCCGTGGCCCCTGACTATGGTCATCGAGCAGCTGGCGGGTACCCGTTGGCAGGCTCACCTCACGCAGTACCCGGCGCTGGCCCAGCAGCGCACGTTCCAACTCACGCAGATGCGCCTGCACCTCGCATTCAACCGGCAGGTTCTCCACCAGTACTTCAAGCACACCGCCACACGGCAGGCGAACGCGCGAACGCGGGTCGCTGCCGTCGCCATAACGCACGATGGCAACCGGCTCCGGGAATTCCCCGAGGGCCACGCGTTCGAGAAAGTCGTCTTCGACACAGCCACCGGACAGCGAGCCCAGCCACTGGCCGCTGGCGTTCACCGCCAGCAGCGAACCCGGCGCACGCGGCGCCGAGCCGTAGGTGGCGAGCACCGTGCACAACCATACCCGCTGGCCGTTGCAGGACCACTGCAAAGCCTGACGGACCACCTGGAGATCGAGATGCTGCACGCTTTACTCCGCCTTCAGCTCGGCGAGCTGCTGTACGTTCAGGTCGCCGGGCAATCCACCCCAGGCCTGGCGCAGGTAGTTGACCATATCCGTCACCTGTTGGTCATCAAGCTTGTCGGCAAAGCCCGGCATCGGCTGCATGCGCTCGAAGCCGGTGAACTGCTGTTCACGGATGCCCTCGAGGACCACCTTGACCAGATTGCGCGAGTCGGCCTGGCGCAGCACGGTGTTGCCGCGCATGGCCACGGCGATGTGCGGCTTGCCCTCGCCGTCGATCCCATGGCAGCCGGCGCAGACGTTCAGGTACTGCTGGTGGCCCCGCTTGGCACTGTCGCTCATCTGCTCCAGGGCAACGGCCTCGATAGCCTTGGCCGGCGGCGGCTGGTCACCCAGCAGGTAGGTGGCCATGGCCGCAAGGTCTGCATCTTCAAGGTGCTGGGTGCTGTGGTGCACCACCGGGAACATCTCGTTGAACATGCTGCCTTGGGCGCTGATGCCGTGCTTGAGGAAGGTGGTCAGGTCCGGCTGGGTCCAGCCGCGCTCGGCCAGGTCCTGGGCCAGCAGGCTTGGCGCCAGGTAGCCACCCAGCAGGCCGCCGCTCAGGCGTTGGTCCTGCTGCAGCGCACCGATCGGGTTGCGCGGGGTATGGCATTCGCCACAATGGCCCATGACCTCGACCATGTACTGGCCGCGCTGCCAGGCCGGGCTTTTACCCTCGGTCGGCTGCAGTTGCACGCTCTTGCCATACAGCATGTTCCAGCCGCTGAGCCCCATGCGCACATTGAACGGGAAGCGCAACGCGGTCTGCGGTGCCGGGCGGTTGATCGGCGGTATGGTCATCAGGTAGGCGAGGATCGCGTCCGAGTCTTCACGCTTGATCAGGTGGTACGAGGTGTAAGGCATCGCAGGATAAAGGTTGGCGCCGTCCTTGCGCTTGCCCTCGGTGACTGCGGCGAAGAACTCGTCGGCGCTGTAGTTACCGATGCCGTACTGTTTGTCCGGGGTGATATTGCTGCCATAAATGGTGCCGAACGGCGAATGGATCGGCAAGCCGCCCGCATACGGCGCGCCGCCTTCGGCGGTATGGCAGGCCATGCAGTCGGCCGCGCGGGCCAGGTATTCACCGCGCTTGACCTGCGCATCGTCGGCCGCCAAGGCAAACGAACTGACCGCCAACCCGAGGGCCAATGCCGAGGCGCTACGTACGAAGCCCATGTTCAACCCTCCTTGACCAGGCCGAGATCGTTGAGCACCTTGCGGGTGGCATCGTAATAACGCACGTAGCCTGTGCAGCGGCAGATGTGGTGACCAAGGCTGGCCTCGATGCGGTCTTCCACTTCGCTCTTCTTCAGCGGCTGGCGCTGGGCCGTTTCCACCAGCACGGTTGCGGCGTTGACGAAGCCTGGTGCGCAGTAGCTGCACTGGAAGGCGAACAGGTCGACGAACTTCTGCTGGATCGGGTTGAGCGTCAGGTTGCCGGCCTCGTCTTTTTTGGCATGGCCTTCGATGGTGCGAACCTTCTTGCCTTCGAAGTAATGCGCACCGGTGATGCAGGTGCGCACTTCTTCGCTGGTGCCGTCGGGGTTGTCGACGATCACCACGCAGGCGTGGCAGATGCCCTGGCCGCAACCCAGGCGCGAGCCGGTGAGGTTCTGGTGTTCGTGCAGGTAGTCGATCATCGCCAGGTCCGCGGGGACCTCGACCGGCCCGACCGGTTGACCGTTGAGCGTCAGTTGCAGTGGACGGTTAGCCATTGAGGGCCTCCTTGATACGGGCTGGGGTGATGGGGAGATCGCGCACGCGCTTGCCGATGGCATGCGCGACGGCATTGCCGATGGCACCGACGACCGGGATCATCACCACTTCGGCGATGCCCTTGGAGGGGTCGGTCGGTGACAGCGGCGGGAGGATTTCGCTGGTCTGCTGCCACACCGCCACATCGCGCGCATGCGGCAGGCGGTAGCGGTTGAAGTTCCAGTCGCCCTCCCCGGGCCCACCCTCGTACAACGGCATTTCTTCGGTCAGTGCATGGCCAATGCCCATGGCGATACCGCCTTCGAGCTGGCCCTTGACCAGTTCCGGCACCAGCACCCGGCCACACTCGACCCAACTGTGGTGGTTGAGCACCTGCGTCTCCAAGGTGCCTTTGTTGACCTTGACCTCGACGATGGTCGCCACCGGGCTGTAGTAGGTGACCATGGCGTTGTTCAGCTGGGTGTCGGGGTAGGCCGCATTCTGCCGGTCGAGCAGGTGATAGCCATGGCTGCCCATCTGCGCCTTCTTGGCATTCACCGCACCATCGCCGTACTTCACCGCCATGGCATCGAGCGGGAAGCGCTCGCGCACGCCATCGATGACAAAGTCGGCCTCGGCCCAGCTCCAGCGGTTGAAGCCGTGCACGCTCACGCCAGTAACCAGCCCCATGTCGTGGGCCTTCTGCGCCAGCTGGGCAAACGGAATCGGCGCCAGGCCGTTGCCGGTCAGCTCACCGTTGACCCACACCGCATTTTCACGGCGCACCACCAGCGGGTTGGCCTGGCCGCCGTGCGGGCCCTGGCTCCAGATCGCCATGGCCGCCGGCCACAACCCATGATTGAACAGCACACGCGCCGCTTCGCGGGTGGCATGGCTGAAGTAGAACGCCGAGTTGGTCGCCGACGATGGCGACGCCAGCTTGCCGACCCAGCGCGGGTTGCGCAGCGCGGCGTCCTGCTCCGGCTGGCTGATCAGGTACGGGTTTCCGCTGGTGCTCAATTGCAGCTCTGGCCATTCGGTGACTGCAGTCTTCACCTCGTCGGCCGAACGGCCGAGGAAATCGCTGACCACCAAAGCCTGGGAGGTGGACATGCCGGTGCCCAGCTCGGTGCCGATATGGCGCAGGCTGATGCGGCCATCGGCGCTGAACTCGACACTGGCCATCGGCGCCTCGGAACCTGTGCCGAAGTCCTTCTGGCAGATGGCGAAGCCGACGCCGTACCAGTGGTCCGGGTCCTTGGCGTCCATCTGTTGCTTGCGTGCATCGCGGTTGCGCCACCACTCGTGCACAGCGGCCTTGTCGAGGATCTCGTACAGGCGCAGGGCGCCGGCCGGGACCGCACCCTGGGTGTTCTTCATGCCCGACTTCAGCGCGTTGGCGCGGCGCAGGTCGATGGCATCGACGCCCAGGCGGCCGGCGATCTCATCCACCATCATCTCGGTGGCCGCCATGCTCTGCAGGGTGCCGTAACCGCGCATGGAGCCGGCCTCGACGCCACGGGAATAGTAGGCGGTCACCGACAGGTCGTTCTGTGGCATGTAGTAGATCGACTGCGCTGCCGTGGCGCCCACGGCTGCCACCGACGGGCTGTAGTTGATGCGCCCGCCGCCGTCGCAGCTCATGTCGGCGCGGAAGATCTTGAAGCTGTTGTCCTTCTTGTCCACCGCCAGCTGGTAGCGGATATCGAAGGCATGGCGCTTGATACCGCTCTGGAACTGCTCGTAGCGGTCGTTGGCCAGGCGGATCGGCACGCCGGCGCCGTAAAGCGCAGCCACCGCGGCATAGAAGACGAAGATGTTGTTGTCTTTTGAGCCATAGCCCACGGTATAGCCCGGATGCATGTTCAGCGTGTTCAGGGCAAAGCGCGACGGCTTGATCATGTGCACGCATTCCTGCGCCACTTCGAACGGGCACTGGGTGGCGACCACGAAGTGCAGCGTGCCCGTGGCCGGGTCATACCAGCCGTTACCGTTGTCCGGCTCCAGCGCGGCAGGTTCGATGGACGGCGTCTTGTAGCGCTCGTCGAACACCAGCCAGTCCTCGGGCGGGTTGTCCAGCTGCTCGGCCATGCGCTTGGCGTAGAACAACCCCTGCTCGGTCAGGTCGCCGTGCTGGTTGGGCTGCTTCGACCACACCGGCTTGCGGTTGAGAATGGTGGGGAACAGCATTGAGTTCTTCAGGCTGGAGAACTCATCGTCGTCGAACGGCGTGGCGCCGCCCACCCGCACGAAGCGGAAGCTGCCATAAGGGTCGCGCTGGTACAGCGGCGCCTGGGCACCGTAACGGATCGCCTGCTGATTGAACTGCAGCTTGCGCTTGGCCTGGCGGAAGCGCTCGAAGTCGTGCCAGATCAGGATCGCCACCGGGTGGCCGATGAACATCGGCACCTTGCCGGGCGGCAGCAGCGGGTCGGGCGAATGGGCCTCGGGCCAGGCAATGCCGTCCTGTTCGAGGTCGGCGGCTGTGACGATGCGGTCCGGCTGCAGGTCGGTGCCGAGCAGGCTGAGGTCATGCCCGGCATAGATACGATCAACCGTGGTGGCCTTGAGCAGCAGCGCATGGCCCTGCTGCGCGGGCCACCCGGGCATGTCCTTGGCGCGGATGTCGCGGGCGAACACTTTGTCGCCGCAGACCTTGGACAAGGCATCGTTACGGAAACGCGCCTTGCCGTCGTGGTTCATCCACTTCTGCGGCGAAGTGGTAACGCGCTCCTCCATCAACGCGGCGAAGGCCTGGCTGCCAAGTGGCGCCATGGTCACGCCGACACCAGCGATCAGGCCGCCTTGCAGGAAGGCGCGCCGGGAAATATCACGGTTGGACATGCTTGATCCTCTGGGCAGTTGGGGCCTGCCCTTTCTTTTGATTCTTGGCCTGGCTTGATAAAAGCTGACCTTGGCGTCAACTTTACAGCAATTGGGTGGATATAGGCAAAGTCAAGCCGACAATGTGTCGCGGTGTGTATAGGGCAAGAGGCGGAATTCGCGCTTTGGCGGGTAGGTGTTTGACGGGAGATTTTCAGCGCCTGGTAGGTGTTCGCCGGGAGAGTTTCAGCGCCCGGTAGGTGTTCGCCGGGAGAGTTTCAGCGCCCGGTAGGTGTTCGCCGGGAGAGTTTCAGCGCCCGGTAGGTGTTCGCCGGGAGAGTTTCAGCGCCCGGTAGGTGTTCGCCGGGAGAGTTTCAGCGCCCGGTAGGTGTTCGCCGGGAGAGTTTCAGCGCCCGGTAGGTGTTCGCCGGGAGAGTTTCAGCGCCCGGTAGGTGTTCGCCGGGAGAGTTTCAGCGCCCGGTAGGTGTTCGCCGGGAGAGTTTCAGCGCCCGGTAGGTGTTCGCCGGGAGAGTTTCAGCGCCCGGTAGGTGTTCGCCGGGAGAGTTTCAGCGCCTGTGAGATCGAGCGCCGCGCGGGCGGCGCTCGATCTCACAGGCGCTGAAAATCTCCCGGCAAACACCTCAAAATTCCAACGCCGCCCCCTCGAAAATCCAACAACGAAGACCCTGCAAATCCAGAACCAAACTCTTACTACTCCCTGACCACCCCAACCCCAACACCCGCGTTAACCTTCATTTAATCAACCCCAGCCAGCATGGCCCCATTCCCAGATCTGCCAAGGCGAAGACATGCGCGTTCTCCTGCTCTTCCTCACACTCCTACTGGCCGGCCCGTTGCAAGCCAACCCGTTCGATGTGAAACCAGACTTCCTGCCGGTTGACCAAGCCTTCGTGCTCACCCACGACCGCCAGGCCGACGGCCAGATGCGCCTGTACTTCCAGATCAAGCCGGGCTACTACCTGTACCAGAAGCGCCTGAAGTTCGATGGCCTGCCCACCGAGCAACACCCGCAACTGCCACCGGCACTCAACCATCACGACGAGTTCTTCGGCGACAGCGCGGTGTACCGCGACCAGCTTGAACTGCTATTGCCTGCCAACGCCCAGGGTCAGTTGCGCCTGGGCTGGCAGGGCTGTGCCGATGCCGGCCTGTGCTACCCGCCGCAAACCACCTCGATCGACTTGGGCGGCAGCGTAACGCCCGCCGCCGAGCAAGCCAGCGACCAGGCCCTGGCCAGCGGCCTTCAGCAAGGCCACCTGGCCTGGAGCCTGTTGGCGTTCTTCGGCCTTGGCCTGCTGCTGGCGTTTACCCCCTGCTCGCTGCCGATGCTGCCGATCCTGGCCGGGCTGGTGCTGGGCAATGGCGCCAGCGCCCGCCGTGGCTGGCTGCTGGCCGGGGTCTATGTGCTGAGCATGGCCCTGGTGTACGCCGGGCTGGGGGTGGTTGCTGCCCTGCTGGGTGCCAGCCTGCAAGCCTGGCTGCAGCAACCCTGGCTGCTGGGCAGCCTGGCGGGGCTGTTCGTGCTGCTGGCACTGCCGATGTTCGGCGCCTTCGAACTGCAACTGCCTGCCGCCCTGCGCGACCGCCTGGACCGCGCCGGGCAAGGTACCCGTGGCGGCAACCTGTATGGCGCGGCATTGCTCGGGGCGTTGTCCGGCCTGTTACTCGGCCCGTGCATGACTGCGCCGTTGGCCGGTGCGCTGCTGTACATCGCGCAGAGCGGCGACGTGCTGCAAGGCGCGCTGGTGCTGTTCAGCCTCGGCCTGGGCATGGGCGTGCCGCTGCTGTTGCTGGTAACCCTGGGCAACCGTTATCTGCCGCGCCCGGGTGCGTGGATGAACCGGGTCAAGGGTGTGTTCGGTTTCGTGTTCCTGGCCATGGCGCTGTACACCGTGCGCAGCCTGCTGCCTGCGACCTTGCTGCTGGCACTGAGCGGCGCCTGGCTGATCGCCCTGGCCTGGGCTGCCTGGCCGGCCCTGCAACGGCTGCCGGCGTTGCGTGCAGTACCGTTGCTCGGCGCGCTGTGGGGCGGCCTGCTGCTGGTAGGCGCGGCAGCCGGTGGCGACGACCTCTGGCAGCCACTACGCCCCTTCGCCGGCGGTGCCGCCGCGCCAGCCCAGAGCCAGCATACCGAGGACAGCTTCGTCACTGTCAGCCGCCCCGAAGACCTGCAACGTGAACTGGACGCCGCCAAAGCCCGTGGCCAGTGGGTGATGCTCGACTACTATGCCGACTGGTGTGTGTCGTGCAAAGTCATGGAAAAACAGGTGTTCGCCCGCAGCGACGTGCAGACCGGCCTGGCCGGCGTGCACCTGCTGCGCCTGGACGTGACCGCCGACAGCCCGGCCAGCAAAGCCCTGCTGCAGCGCTACCAAGTACCCGGCCCGCCCAGCATCATCTGGATCGGCCCGGAAGGCGAAGAACGCCGCGCGCGGCGCATCACCGGTGAGGTGGACGCAGCAGCGTTCCAGCAACACTGGGTCCAGACCAGGAGCCAAGGCTGATGCTGACCGTAACACTCGGGCCACTGACCATGGCCCTCAACCACCTGCTGATGCTCACCGCCCTGGTGATCGCCAGCGTGGTCGGCTGGTGGGTCGCCCGACGTGGCGGCGAGAGCCCGGAATCGGCGCTGTTCAACCTGTTCCTGATCGGCCTGCTGTGTGCCCGCGCCGGCTTCGTACTGGCCTACTGGCCGATGTACCGGGACGACCCGCTGCAAATCATCGACATCCGTGACGGCGGCTTCCTGTTCTGGTCGGGCCTTGCCGGCATCGTGCTCGGAGCCCTGTGGCAGGGCTGGCGCCACCCCGGCCTGCGCCGCCCGCTAGGCTGGGCGCTGTTCAGCGGCGCACTGTTCTGGGGTCTGGCCAGCCTCGGCGGCCACCTGTACAGCAAAGGCACCGAGTTGCCCGACCTGAGCCTGCGCAACGCCGGCGGCCAGGCCGTGGCATTGCACAGCTACCGCGGCAAGCCGCTGGTCATCAACATCTGGGCCACCTGGTGCCCGCCCTGTCGGCGTGAGATGCCCGTGCTGCAACAGGCACAAAGCGATTACCCGCACGTGACCTTCCTGTTCGTCAACCAGGGCGAAACCCCGGAAAACGTCAGCACCTTCCTCGCCACCACCGGCCTGAGCCTGACCCACGTGCTGTTCGACGGCACCGGCCTGCTGGCCCAGCGCGTCGGCTCAATGGCCTTGCCCACCACCCTGTTCTACGACGCCAACGGGCGGCTGGTTGGCAGCCACCTGGGCGAGCTGTCCCGGGCCAGCCTGCGCCACGCCCTGGAACCTTTCGACCGGGCCCTTGCGCCCGCCCCTGCCGCACAAGGAAACTGACATGCGATTGACTGCACTGCTGCCCCTGTCCCTGGCCCTGCTGGCCGCCCCTGCCCTGCAGGCCGAAGAACTGCCCAAGGCGGTTCAGCAACTGCAAGCCAAAGGGGCCGTGATCAAGGGCAGCTTCGATGCGCCCAACGGCCTGCGCGGTTATGCCGCCGAGTACCAGAACAACGCCCTTGCCCTGTACCTGACCCCCGACGGCAAGCACGTGCTGGTCGGCAGCCTGTTCGACGAGCAGGGCAAGGACCTGAGCGCCGAGCCGCTGCAAAAGCTGGTATACGCGCCGATGAGCAAGGAAATCTGGGCGAAAATGGAAAAGACCGCGTGGATCGCCGACGGCAAGGCCGACGCGCCGCGCAAGGTGTACCTGTTCAGCGACCCGAACTGCCCCTACTGCAACATGTTCTGGGAACAGGCGCGGCCATGGGTGGAGTCGGGCAAGGTGCAGTTACGCCATATCATGGTCGGCATCATCCGCGAAGACAGCCCGGGCAAATCGGCGGCGCTGCTGGCAGCGAAAGACCCGGTCAAGGCCCTGCAGCAGCATGAAAAGGCCGGCAAGGCCAGTACCCTGAAGGCGCTGGAACAGGTGCCAGAGGCTGTGCAACAGAAGCTGGCGGCGAACATGGCGTTGATGGAAGAGATGGGGTTGCAGGCGACCCGGCCATTTTCTACCAGGATGAGCAAGGCAACCTGCAAAGCCAGCAAGGGGCACCACGGCCGGAGATGCTTGGGAAGATTCTGGGCAAGCGCTAGTGCATGTTGTGGGGCACAGATCGAGCACCACGAAGCAGGTGACGCGGGGCATGGCACCGGCTACGCCGGTGTTCGCGGGTGAACCCGCTCCTACGGGGCGCGCGCTAACGGCTGGATTTTGCGCCAGGCATGTGATCGCAAGGCCTGCGCGGTCGGGCGTAGGAGCGGGTTTACCCGCGAAAGGGCCGGACCTGCTGGCCAATTTCCACCAGCCGTTCACCGTTGCCGCCGCCACTGTATTCGCGGGTAAACCCGCTCCTACGCTGATCGGGGGTGGAGACACATTGGTGATTGGACGCAGGCCGTTCTTTCGCAAGCAGTAAATCTCCCGGCCCGGCAAATCTACCCAGCGCAGATTTCAATCTGCCACTCAACAAATCTAGCAACAATTATTCGGCACCCCCTGTCGTTAAACATCGTCTGCTTGCTTCCCTTACTCAAATCCCACACACACGCACAACAAAGAACACTCGGGCGCTCACAACAGAGCGTTCGAGCATCAAAAACAGAAACTTCTTACACAATTAGAAGAAAAAACAAGTCCCCAAAAACATTATCAGGTTTAAGTAAGACCCTTCTGAAGAATTTTCCCACAAAAATAGCTTTAAACCGAACACTCCAATATCACGTCCAACCACGCCATCCCCACCGAAAGATTGACTTGAAACAGCCGAACGCCTAAACCTCCATACCCATACATTTCAGACCACGCCAAAAACCAGGAGACACTCATGAAAAATCAATATGGCATTAGCCTCATGGCATTGGCCTCGACACTCACTGCGAAATCAAACAACACGCAACCATGACACCAAAATGGTCTACTCATGAACCCAAACCACTGTATCCGCAGCGCAAAAAAAATCACGACAATCACAAAAATCTTGACCACTGAGCACTTGAGGGAGCCCACATCGCTTCTTTGGTCAGCGCTGGCCCCTTGCATACTCTTCATCATCACCCAGCCAACGCATGCAGCCTCGACCTATACCGCTTCAGCCGCCTGGTTCTACTCATACATCTCTGCCACCCTCGCGTTCTTTGGATTCAGCTTCTACCTCATCGGCAGGAGGGAAAGTGGCTTCACGCGGTCCTTCATCTACCAACACAGCGCAATCAAGCTATTCCTGACGGCCCACACACTCAGTTATTTTTTATTGAGCTCTCTTTACGCCACACTATTCTACCTCTTGACCAAACCCTTACGAGGTCACTACTCACTTCCTGAATACCTCTATCTGATGGCATGCTTTTACACCAGCTACCTCATGTTCACCTGTATCGGCCTGGGGATCGCTGCGCTACCGATAAAATTCAGCACAGCCAGCACACTTTTCTCACTCATGTCATTTCTCATGCTGGTCTCCGGATACACCGGCGCCACGCTGGGGCACGATGCTTCGCATACGCTAACGCTGATCAACCCGCTCTTTCTAAGCGCGCAGATCTTCCATGGCGAAATGCCCCTTCTCAACAGTTTCCTGATTGCACTTTCGGCCTCTGCAGCCTCGACATACCTGACCGGAAGGTATTTCAGAATCCAACCCATATGGAGCCGATACTGATGGACATTTTAACTATAAATAACCTTCACTTCGGATACAGCGGAAACCCGCTGCTGAACGACATTGAACTCACTATAAAAGCGGGGGAACTGGTTGGCATTCTGGGCAACAACGGGGCCGGAAAGACAACACTTTTCGACCTCATCTGTAAAATAAAGAAACCGGCAAAAGGTGCCATTTCCAATTTATCCAGAAGTCAGGCCTATTTGACCCAAACCCTTACACCGCCCCCATTACTGCGTATGAACGAAGCGGGCAAGCTTATCACCAGCCTGACCCCCAACGCTTCCCCAGATCACACAGAGATTCTCTCGAAACTAGCCAAATGGTCCCCATCACTGTCCAAGCGATATGCAGAAATCGCCAAGAAAAAAGCCGCCAATTGCAGCTACGGTGAAATTCGCAGCTACTTCACGCTGACCTTGCTGCTTTTAAACAGTGACTTGATCATTCTTGACGAGCCAACGGCTGGCGTAGACCCTGAATTTCGACATTATATATGGCTCGGTATAAAAAGCGCGTGCGCGGAAGGTGCGAGCGTGCTGATATCTTCTCATTACACAGAGGAAATCACGAAAAACTGCCAGCGCTTTTATATGCTCGCAAACAAACAACTGGAAGCGTTTGACAGTGGTGGACAGTTCATGGAACGCCACCGTGCCAAATCGCTGGATGAAGCCTTTATCAATGCTTCGGTCTAAGTACCGTGGCCATCGAGAGGGGGCGCCAAGCGCCCCTGCCCATCACAGCCCCTCCAGTTCCGCCATCAGGTCACTGAGCCGGTCGACCTTGTCATCATCCAGCGCACTGCCCTGCAGCCCCTGGACATACTCGGCCAACGCCTCCACCGTGCTGCACTCGAACATCGCCCGCAGCGGCACGTTCAGCTGTAGCTGCTTCTGCACCCGCGAAGCGATCTGCGTGGCCAGCAGCGAATGCCCGCCCAGCTCGAAGAAGTTGTCGTGCACCCCCACCCGCTCGGCTTTGAGCACATCGGCCCAAATACCCGCCAACACGTCCTCCAATTCGTTGCGTGGCGCCTGATAGGCCTGACTGTAATGGCCGCCGATGTCGATGGCTGGCAGGGCCTTGCGGTCGAGCTTGCCGTTGGCGTTGTGCGGCAAGCTGTCGAACCAGCTCCAATGCAACGGCACCATGTACTCCGGCAACTCGGCACGCAGTCGTTGCTTGACCTGCTCCAGCAACGCGGCATCGGCACTGACGCCCTGGTGCGCTACCAGGTAACCAACCAGATGCTTGCCGTTCACGCCCTCCTGCACCGCCACAGCGGCATCGCGAATTTCCGCCTGCTCATGCAGCCGGGCCTCGATTTCGCCCAGTTCGATGCGATAGCCGCGAATCTTCACCTGGTGGTCGATGCGCCCGACATATTCCAGCACGCCGTCCGGGCGTTGCCGCGCCAGGTCACCGGTACGGTACAGGCGCTCTCCCGGTGCCCCGTAAGGGTGAGGAATGAACGCCAGTGCCGTGCGCACCGGGTCACCGACGTAGCCACGGCCTACACCCGTACCCGCCACGCACAGTTCGCCCACCGCCCCCAGCGGCACCAGCGCCTGGTCCTCGCCGAACAAGTACAGGCGGTTGTTATCGGTTGGCGTACCGATGGGCAGGTAGCTGCCTTGGGTCGAGGCGGCATCGACGCGGAAGAACGCCACGTCATCCGAGCACTCCGCCGGGCCATAGGCATTGACCAGGCCGATCTGAGGGTAGCGCTGCAGCCACTGCGCCGCCAGCTCCGGTGGCATGGCCTCGCCGGTCGGCAGCATCCAGCGCAGGCCGTCGAGGGCCTGGTGGTCGCTGGCCAGCATGCCCTGGATCAGGGACGGCACGCTCTCCAGCACGGTGATGCCGGTGGCCTGCACGTGCGCCAGCAGGCCTTGCGGGTCGTGGGCGATGGCGTTAGGCACGATCTCAACCTTGGCGCCGAACAGCGGCGCAGCCAGGAACTGCCAGACCGAGATGTCGAAGCTTTGCGAGGCGGTCTGGGCGATCACGTCCTGCTCGCTCAGCGCCAGGTAAGGCACCTTGCTCAGCTGGTTGTTGAGCATGCCGCGCTGCTCGACCATCACCCCTTTCGGCAGACCAGTCGAGCCTGAGGTGTAGATCACGTAGGCGAGGTTGTCCGGGCCACTGTGGATACCCGGGTTGTGGCTTGCGATCGGGTTGGCCTGGACGTCTTCCCAGACCAGCAGTTGCGGCCGCAGCGCAGCCTCCAGCTCACCGAGCAACTGCCGCCCCTGCTCGGCGCAGGCCGCGCTGCACACCAGCACTGGCGTGCGGCTGAGCTGGATGATGCTTTGCAGGCGCGCCGCTGGCAGGCCCGGGTCCAGCGGCAGGTAGCCGGCGCCGGCCTTGAAGCTGCCGACAATCATGCCCAGCAGCGGCAACCCACGCTCGGCAAGCAGTGCCACTGGCTGGTCCACGCAGACGCCGGCAGCCACCAGCGCATGGCCCAGGCGGTTGGCCGCCAGGTTCAGCCCGGCGTAATCATAGGATGCCTCCAGGCAGCGGGCCACGGTACGCTGTGGATGCGCCACGACCTGCGCTTCGAACTGCGCGATATAGCTTTGTTCCAGCGGATAAACCCGCTCGGTCCGGTTGCAGTCCTCCAGCAGGAAGCCTTGCTCCTGGGCGCTCAGCAGCGCTAGCTCGCTCACCTCCCCTTCAAAACCTTGTACCAGCGCCAGCAGCAGGCGCTTGAACTCGGCCAGCAGGCGCTCGACGGTCGGGTAATCGAAGTAACGCTGGTCAAACGACAGGTGCAGGCCCAGGTCATCACCCGGGTAACACACCGCCGTCAGCGGGAAGTTGGTGTGGGTACGGCCCGAGTCGGAGCTGGCGTTCAGGTGCTGGGCGTGATCGAGCACGGCGGTTTCAACCGGCGCATTCTCGAACACGAACAGGCTGTCGAACAGCGGCTGGCCCTTGGGCAGCTCGCTGCACGCCTGGATCGCCACCAGCGGCAGGTATTCGTACTCGCGCAGCTCCATGTTGCTTTGCAGCAGGCCTTGCAGCCACTGGCGCACACTGCAGCGCTCACCCGCCGCAGGCAACTGCACGCGCAGGGCCACGCTGTTGATGAACAGGCCGACGGTGCGCTGCATCTGCGGCATGCTCACCGGGCGCCCGGCCACGGTTACGCCAAAGGCCACGTCGCGGTCGCCGCTGTAGCGCGACAGCACCAGGGCCCAGGCCGCCTGGGCGAAAGTGTTGACGGTGAGCTGATGGGCCTGGGCCAGTTCGCGCAGACGCACGCCATCATTCACCTCAAGGCGGGTATAACAATCGCCGACGACCATGCCGCTACCGGCGTGGTCATGGCGCAGCGGGCGGTCGCTCGGGATGGCTGTGGCACGTTCGAAGCCGGCCAGGTTGGCCTGCCACCAGGCACGTGCGTCGTCCAGGCCCTGGCGTTGCAGCCAACCGATGTAATCGCGGTAACGCGGTGGCACCGGCAGTTGGGCCTGACGGCCTTCGCCAAGGGCCTGGTAGACCTCGAAGAAATCGTTCATCAACAGCGAGCGGCACCAGGCATCGATAAGGATGTGGTGGTTGCTCATCATGAACCAGTAGCGTTCATCGGCCACGCGCACCAGGCGCAGGTGGAACGGTGCCTCGCTGAGCAAGGCAAAGCCGGCCTCGCGCTCCTGCTTGTGCAGGGCCTGCAGGCGCTGCTCCTGGGCATCGTCGGCCAGGCCGCGCCAGTCCTGGTAGTCCACCGCCAGGTTGCCCGGCTTGTGGATGATCTGCAGCATCGCCTCGCCGCTGTTCCAGCTGAACGAGGCGCGCAACGCTTCGTGGCGCGCCACCACGGCCTGCCAGGCCTGGGCGAAACGCTCGGGGTCGAGGGCGCTGTTGATGCGGTAGCGGTCCTGCATGTAGTACAGGCCAGTGCCCGGCTCCAGCAGGGTGTGCAGCAGCATGCCTTCCTGCATCGGCGTCAGCGGGTAAACGTCCTCGATCTGCGCGGCCGGGACCGGCAATGCGTCGATCTGCTCCTGAGTCAGGTGCGCCAGCGGGAAGTCCGATGGGGTGAAGCTGCCATTGCCATCGGCCAGGCAATGCGCGACCAGCGCCAGCAGCTCCTGACGATAGGCCTCAGCCAGACCCGCGATGGTCTGCTGGTCGTAGCGCTCGGCGCTGAAGGTCCAGCGCAGTTGCAGAGCACCGCCATACACCTGGCCATCGACGCTCAACCAGTTGGGCAACGGCGCATCGAGGTCATGCGCCAACCCGGCCGGGGCTTCCAGGGGCTGGAACAAGGCCGCACTGTCGAACTGCTGGTCGAACTGGCCCAGGTAGTTGAAGGTGATGCGCGCCTGCGGCAAAGCCGCCATCTGCTCGCGCCCGGCGGCATCCGCCAGGTAGCGCAGTACGCCGTAGCCCAGGCCCTTGTGCGGTACATGGCGCAGTTGTTCCTTGATGCGCTTGATCGAACCGGCCCGCGCCGCGTCGTCTTCACCTGGCAGCGGACGCAGGCTCAGTGGGTAGGCATTGGTGAACCAGCCGACGCTGCGGGTCAGGTCCATGTCTTCGAACAACCCGTCACGGCCATGGCCTTCGAGCTGCACGAGCACTTCTTCATCGCCGCTCCACCGGCACAAGGCCCGCGCCAGTGCAGTCAACAGCAGGTCGTTGACCTGGGTGTGGTAAGCCGCCGGGGCCAGTTGCAACAGCTGCCGGGTTTGCTCCACGTCCAGGCCGATGGCCAGGGTTTGAGCATGGCGATGCAAATTGCCGCCCTGCGGATGGTCGCACGGCAATTCGCGACGCACACCGCCCAGCTGGCCTTGCCACCAGGCCAGTTCGTCACGCAGCGAATCGCTGCCGGCGTAGCTGACCAGGCGCGCCGCCCAGTCGCCGACGGCGTGGGTCTTGGCCGGCAGAGGCTGGCCACGGTACAGCGCCTGCAGGTCTTCCAGCAGCACCCGCCAGGACACGCCATCAACCACCAGGTGATGAATCGCCAGCAGCAACCGCTGGGTGCCCTGCCCGTCACGCACCAGCAAGGCGCGCAGCAGCGGCCCCTGTTGCAGGTCCAGGCTGCGCTGCACGTCAGTGTAGAGGGCCTGACAATCATTGAAATCGGCGACAGTGGCGCTCCACAGCAGCTGCTCGGCGCCAGGCTGCGCGTACTGGGCCTGCCAGCGGCCCTGGGCGTCGCTGAAGCGCAGGCGCAGGCTGTCATGGTGCTGCACCAGCGCAGCCAATGCCTGTCCAAGGGTGGCCTCAACCAAGGGTTGGCGCACCTCCAGCAGCACGGCCTGGTTCCAGTGTTGCGGCTGTGGCACGTCACTGTCGAAGAACCAGTGCTGGATCGGCGTCAGCCCGGCCTGGCCCTGGCGCAGGCCCTGCTCGACGGTGCTCGCGGCTTCGCTGAGCTGAACCACAGTTGCCAGGGTCTGGATGGTCTGATGCTGGAACAGGTCGCGTGGGGTGAATTGCAAGCCGGCCTGCCGGGCGCGGCTGACCACCTGAATCGACAGGATCGAGTCGCCCCCCAGCTCGAAGAAGTTGTCCTGCACGCCGACCCGGGCAACGTTGAGCACATCGCGCCAGATCTGCGCCAACTGTGCTTCCACCTCATTGCCAGGAGCCTGGTATTGCTGCCGCGCCTGCTCAAGGTCCGGCAGCGGCAGCGCACGGCGGTCGAGCTTGCCGTTGCCCATCAGCGGCAGGCTATCGAGCAGCACCAGGTGCGCAGGCACCATGTAGTCGGGCAGGTGCTGGCGGGCATCGGCTTTCACCGCTTCGCGCAGCAGTTGTTGCACGTCGTTACCGGCGGTGGCCTGCCTGCACACCAGATAGCCCACCAGTTGCTTGCCGCCCGGCAAGTCCAGCGCCAGCACGACGGCCTCGTCGACATCCTCGTGCGCTAGCAGGCGGCTCTCGATTTCGCCCAGTTCGATGCGGAAGCCGCGGATCTTCACCTGCTGGTCGGCACGGCCGACATACTCCACCAGGCCATCAGTACCCAGGCGTACCAGGTCGCCGGTACGGTACAGGCGCCCGCCTTCGGCACTGAACGGGTCGGCGACAAAGCGCTCGGCAGTGAGGCCTGGCCGGTCGTGGTAACCCTGGGCCAGGCCGGCACCGCCGACGTACAGTTCGCCAATACCGCCTTGCGGCAACAAGGCCAGATCCTCGTCGAGGATGTAGGCCGTACGGCTACCGATGACGCGGCCGATCGGTACGCTGCCAAGGTCTGTTGGCAAGGCCTCTGGGGCCAGGCACGCCAGCGGCATGACCACGGTTTCGGTCGGGCCGTAGGCATTGAAGCACTGCTGCGGTGCAAAGGCCTGGCGGATGCGTTGCAGGTGCTCGCCGGTCAGCGCCTCGCCCCCGGTAATCACCAGGCGTACCGGCAATTGTTCGCCCCGCCCGCCCAGGTACTGCGCCAGCTGGCTGCCGTAGCTGGGGGTAAAGCCCAGAATGCTCACCTGCTGCTCGCGCACCAACTGGCAGATGTCCTCGGCGCCCCACTGCCCCTGGGCGCGCAATACCACGCGCGCACCACACAACAGCGGCACCCACAGGCGCTCGCTGGCAGCGTCGAAGTTGATGGAATAGAAGTGCAGCTCGCAGTCATCGCTGCGCATGCCGAATGCAGCGATCACCGCCTGGCAGTGCATGGCGAACTCGCCATGGCTGACCACCACGCCCTTGGGTTTGCCGGTAGAGCCTGAGGTGTAGATCAGGTAAGCCTGGTGCTGCGGCAGGCTGAGGTTGTCCAGCGGCGCATCGCTGTACGCCGCCAGGCTGGCGGCATCATCTTCCAGGCTCCAGCTGGCCACGCCTTCAGGCAACTCGCCCAGGGTGTGCAGTAGCGCACGCTGGCTGAGCAGCAAGCCGATGCGGCTGTCTTCGATCATGTAGCGCAGGCGGTCGAGCGGGTACTCGGGGTCGAGCGGTACATAGGCGCCGCCGGCCTTGAGGATGGCCAGCAGGCCGACGACCATTTCCAGCGAGCGCTCCAGCGCCAGGCCCACCCGCACCTGCGGGCCGACACCCCGTTCGCGCAGGGCACGCGCCAGGCGGTTGGCCTGCTGGTCGAGCTCGGCGTAGGTCAAGTGCTGGCCGGCGAAGGTCAACGCGCCCGCCTGTGGCGTGCGCGCGGCCTGGGCGGCGAACAGACCGTGGAGGGTCTGGCCAAGGTCGAAATCGTGTTCGCCCTGCAATTGGCCTGTAAGCACTTGTTGCTCGGCACTGCTCAGCATCGGCAGTTCGCACAGGCGGTGGTGCGGGTTGTCGAGCAAACCGACCAGCAGTTGTTGCCAGTGCTCGGCCATGCGCGCGATGCGCGGCGCGTCGAACAGGTCGCGGCTGTAGGTCAGGCAGCAGCCCAGCCGGCCGTCCAGGTCGGTCACCTCCAGGTACAGGTCGAACTTGGTGGCGCTGGCATCGTTGACCAGGTAGTCCACCTGCATGCCGGCCAGCGTGCGGCTTTGCTGGAAGGCCCAGCGCTGCACGTTGCACATCACCTGGAACAACGGGTTGTAGGCACTGCTGCGCGGTGGCTGCAGGGCCTCTACCAGTTGGTCGAACGGCAGGTCCTGGTGCGACTGGCCTTCGATGGCAACCTGGCGAATCTGCTCCAGCAGCGCGCTGGCGGTCATCTGGCCGTCCAGCTCGCAGCGCAGCACCTGGGTGTTGAGGAAAGCGCCGATCAGGCCTTCGCTTTCCGGGCGGATGCGGTTGGCCACCGGCGCGCCGATACGCAGGTCGCGCTGGCCACTGTAGCGGTGCAGCAAGGCGGCCAGGGTGGCGGTCATGGTCATGAACAGGGTCAGGCCGCGCTGGCTATTGAAAGCATGCACGCGGGCCACCAGTGCCGGATCGAGTTCGAAGCGGTACAGCGCGCCACGGTGGCTCTGGACTGCCGGACGCGGGCGGTCGGCAGGCAACGCCAGCACCGGGTGCTCGTCGCCCAAGCGGTGCTTCCAGTAGGCCAGTTGACGAGCGCCCTCGCCGCTTTCCAGCCATTGCCGTTGCCACACGCTGTAGTCCAGGTACTGCACTGGCAGCGGCGCCAGTGGCGACTCGCGGTCATCGACAAAGGCTTCGTACAGCTCGCCCAGCTCGCGGGCGAAGATGTCCATGGCCCAGCCTTCGGTGACGATGTGGTGCAGCGTCAGCACAAAGAAGTGCTCGCGCTCGTTGGCCTTGACCAGGCAGGCGCGCAGCAGCGGCCCCCGCTCCAAGTCGAAGGGCTGGTGCGCCTGGTCGTCGGCCAGTTGTTGCAAACGTTGCTGGCAGGCATCGTCTGACAAAGCGCTGAAGTCTTGCCAGTCCAGATGCAGGCCGCTGTCTTCGGCCACGCACTGGTACGGCACGCCGTCGATGCTGGGGAACGTGGTGCGCAAGGTTTCGTGGCGCACGACCAGCGCCTGCAGCGCACGCTCGAAAGCGTCCACATGCAAGGTGCCGCGCAGGCGTGCCATGCCGCCGACGTTGTACGCCGGGCTGTCCGGCTCCATCTGCCAGAGGAACCACATTCGCTGCTGCGAGTACGACAGCGGCACCGCCTGACGGCGGTCGACACGGGCGATTGCACCTTGCAGATTGCGCTCGCCGGCCGCGCGCAGGCGGGCGATCTCGGCACAGAAGGCGCCCAGCTCGCTGGTTTCGAACAGGGCCTTGAGCGGCAGCTCGACATCGCAGGCCTGACGGGTGCGCGAAACGATCTGAGTCGCCAGCAACGAGTGGCCACCGAGGGCGAAGAAGTCGTCCTGCAGGCCAATGCGCGGCAGATTCAACACGTCGCGCCAGATGGCCGCGACCTGTTGTTGCAGCTCGGTTCGTGGCTCGACATGCTCACGCTGCTGCCACACTGGGGCAGGCAGTGCCTTGCGGTCGACCTTGCCGCTGGGGCCCAGTGGCATCTGTGCCAAAGGGATGAGTTGCGCCGGCACCATGTAGGCTGACAATTGCTCAGCCAGCACGGCCAGCACCTCGGCAGGCTGAGCGCTGCCACTGTAATAGCCGACCAGTTGCGCGCCAACGGCGTCCTTGTGTATCAGCACCAGCGCCTGTTCCACACCCACCTGTGCCAGCAGGCAGGCCTGCACTTCCTCGGGCTCGACGCGGAAACCACGCACCTTTACCTGCTGGTCGAGGCGGCCAAGGTATTCCAGGGCCTCCAGCTGAACCTGCCAGCGGGCGCGATCGCCACTGCGGTACAGACGCTGACCGTTGCCGTCGGCCTGGGGTACGAAGCGCTCGGCAGTGAGGCCGGGGCGGCCCAAGTAACCACGGGCCAGGCCCGCGCCACCGAGGTACAGCTCGCCCGGCACACCGGGGGCGCTCAGTTCCAGCTCATCGTCCAGCACGCGGCACAGCACATTGCCCAGCGGGCGGCCGATGGGCGAGCGCTCGCCGTCCGCCACCTGGCAGTGCCAGTGGGTGACGTTGATGGCGGTTTCGGTCGGGCCGTACCGGTTGTGCAGCTGCACCTGCGGCAGCACCTGCAGCAAGCGGTCACGCAGCGCGGCGGACAACGCTTCGCCACCCGAGAACACCCGGCGCAAGCTACTGCAGGCACCTGCCTGCGGCTCCTGGACGAACACCTGCAACAGCGGCGGTACAAAGTGCAGCGTAGTCACCCCATAAGCCTGCACCAGGGCAGCGATACGCTGTGGGTCGCGGTGTTCACCGGGGCCGGCGAGCACCAGCTTGCAGCCGGTGACCAACGGCCAGAAGCATTCCCACACCGAGACGTCGAAACTGATCGGCGCCTTCTGCATCAGCACGTCGCTGTCATTCAGCGCATAGGTCGTCTGCATCCACTGCAGGCGCTCGGCCAGCGCCGCATGGGTATTGCCTACGCCCTTGGGCTGCCCGGTGGAGCCGGAGGTATAGATAACGTAGGCCAGGTTGTCGCCGTGCAGGTGCAGGCCGGGGGCATGGCTGGGCCAGCTGTCCAGGTGCAACTGGTCGAGGGCAATGGCGCTGACACCGTCGACCTGCGGCAGCTTGCCCAGCAGGCTGCTGTGGCTCAATAGCAAACGGGCGTCGCAGTCGGCCAGCATGTAGGCCAGGCGTTCGGCAGGGTAATCGACATCCAGCGGCACGTAGGCACCGCCAGCCTTGAGAATGGCTAGCAGGCCGACCAGCAATTGCGGTGAGCGCTCGATGGCAATGGCCACACAGGTATCGGGGCCGACGCCTTTGTCGCGCAAGTAGTGGGCCAGGCGGTTGGCTTGCTGGTGCAGCCCGGCGTAATCCAGGCTGCCCCGTCCCAAACCAGGGCGGTGCGCTGCGGCGTCAGGCGTGCCTGCTCATTGAGTTGTTCGACCAACAGGTGCTGCGCTGCGGCGGCCGGTGCCTGGCCCCAACCCAGCAGCTGCGCACGGCCGGGCTCATCCAGCAGTTGCACGTCGCCCAGCGCCTGCTGCGGCGCGGCACACACCTGTTCCAGCAACGCCAGCAGGTGATGGGCCAGACGTTCGACGGTGCTGGCTTCGAACAGCTCCGCGGCATAGTCGAAGGCCAGGCTCAGGCGGCCCAGATGGTCCTCCTCACTGTGCAACTGCAAGTCGAACTTGGCTTCGCGGCTGTGCCACGCCAGCTCTTCGGCCAACAGCCCTGGCAGGCGCCGCAGGGCTGACAGGTCGCGTTGCTGGTGGTTGAACATGACCTGGAACAGGCCCTGCTCGCGCGCATCGGGCAGGGCTTCGACAAGCTGTTCGAAGGGCAGATCCTGATTAGCCTGGGCTTGCAAGGTGGCCTGACGTACCTGGGTCAGCAACTGGGTAAACGAGTGACGGCCATCGAATTGCGCGCGCAGCACCTGCGTATTGATGAAGAAACCGACCATGCCTTGGGTTTCCAGGCGCGGGCGGTTGGCGTTGGGCACGCCGACGCGGATATCGGCCTGGCCGCTGTAGCGCTGCAGCAGCGCCTGCCAACCGGCCAGCAGGACCATGAACAGGCTGGCCTGCTGCTGGTGGGCAAGGCCCTTGAGCGCTTCGCCAAGCCTGGTCGGCACCTTGAGGTTGAAGCGCGCAGCGCTGTGCTCGCGCTGGCTGGTGCGCGGATGGTCAGTGCACAGGTCGAGCGCCGGCAGCTCACCACCAAGGTGTGCCTTCCAGTACTGCAACTGGCGCTCGGCTTCACCGTCAGCCAGCCATTGCCGCTGCCAGCTGCCGTAGTCGGCGTAACCCAGGGGCAGCGGCGCCAGGTTGGCCTCCAGGCCTTGGCAGCGAGCGGCATACAGCTTGGCGAACTCTTCGAGCAGGATGTTCAGCGACCAGCCGTCGGCAACGATGTGGTGCAGGGTCACCCACAGCTGATGCTCTTCGTCGCCCAGGCGCACCAGGGTTACCCGCAGCAGCGGCCCCTGGGTGAGGTCGAACGGCTGGCGGGCCTCGGTTTCACGCTGCGCGGCAACCTGCTCGGGCGAGTGCCCTTCAAGGTCCAGGCGGTGCAGGCTGAATGGCTGCTGCGGCAGGATACGCTGCAGCGCCTGGCCATTCTCTTCGCTGAACACGGTACGCAGCGATTCATGGCGCGCCACCAGTGCCTCGAAGGCCACGTGCAGAGCGTTGATATCCAGCTCGCCACGCAGGTGCAAGCCGGCAGGAATGTTGTAGGCCGCTGATTGCGGTTCCAGCTGCCACAGCAGCCACAAGCGGTTTTGCGCCAGCGACTGGGGCAATGCCTGGGCGCGCGCCAGCGTGGTGATGGCTGCGGTGGCTGCGGCGCCATCGGCGATGATCTGTGCCACGGCCTTGCTGTAGTCGGCCAGTACCGGCGCCTCGAACAGGGTACGCAGGCTCAGGTCGATACCCAACTCATCGGCCAGGCGCGCTGTGGCCTGGGTGGCGGCGATGGAGTTACCGCCCAGCAGCAGGAAGTGGTCGTCCGCGGCCACCGCCTCTACCTTGAGGATGTCGCGCCACACAGCGGCGATGCGTGCTTGCAGCTCATCGCCAGCGGTTGCACGGGTACCGGCTTCGCTCACCTCAGGGAAACGGGCATAGCAGTCCAGGCTGCCATCGTCCATGCGCAGGCGGCAGGCAGAGCGCTGCAACTTGCCGCTGGAGGTCTTCGGCAGCGCGCCGGGGTTCAACAGCAGGACCACGGCCGGGGCCTGTCGGCAGGCGTCGGCAATGACCTGGCGCAGGGTCTTGATCAGGTCCTGGGGCTTGATTGCCTTTTGCACGTTGCGGCTGATCTCCACCGCGACACCGATGCCCTCCTCGCCTTGGTGCTCGACGGCGAACACCGCCACACGGCCTTTGCGCAGCACCTGAACTTCGCGCTCGAGGTTTTTTTCCAGGTCCTGTGGGTACAGGTTCTGTCCGCGCACGATCAGCATGTCTTTCAGGCGCCCGGTAACGAACACCTCGCCCTCACGCATGAAACCCAGGTCGCCGGTACGCAGCCAGGTCTGGCCGTCCATTTCGACGAATGTTCGAGCGCTGGCTTCGGGGTTGCGCCAGTAACCCAATGCGATGCTCGGGCCGCCGGCCCAGATCTCGCCAACCTGGTTGTCATCCAGCACTTGCAGGCGTTCTGGTTCGACGATGCGTACGGCATGCCCCGGCTGTGGGTAGCCGCAGCTCATCAGCACACTGCCCTTGCCCAGCTCGGCACGGTTGCCAGCGAAGGCTTCGGCGTCCAGCTCCAGTGCAGCGATGCCCTGGCCACGACGGCTGCCGCTGACGAACAGGGTGGCTTCGGCCAGGCCATAACTGGCGAAGAAGCTCTGCGGGTCGAAGCCGCAGGCCTGGAATTTGTCGGCAAAGGTGGCCAGGCTGTCCTGGCGGATCGGCTCGGAGCCGGAATAGGCGACGCGCCAGCGGCTCAGGTCGAGCCCGGCCAGCGAAGCCTCGCTGACCCGCTCGCTGCACAGGCGATAAGCGAAGTCGGGGCCGCCGCTGATGGTGCCACCGTATTCGCTGATGGCCTGCAACCAGCGCAATGGCCGGGCCAGGAAGTACCCCGGCGACATCAGCACGCAAGGCACGCCACTGAAGATTGGCTGCAGCAGGCCGCCGATCAGGCCCATGTCATGGTACAGCGGTAGCCAGCTGACGATCACGTCGTCGGGGTTGAGGTCGATGCCAAAGCCATGGCGGATCAGCTGCTCGTTGGCCACCAGGTTGCCATGGCTGACCTGAACCCCCTTGGGCAGCGCGGTGGAGCCGGAGGTGTACTGCAGGAAGGCGATGTCATCGCGTTGGAGCTCGGGCGCGTGCCAGCTCGAGGCCAGCAACGGGTCCAGGCCATCCACGGCAAGCAGCTCGGGCGCGTTATCTGCCGCCAGTGCCTCCAGGCCGTTCAGGTTGTCGTGCAGTGCCGCCACGGTCAGCAGCAGGCGCGGCTCGGCATCGGCGATGATCGACAGCAAACGCGCCTGGTGATGCTGCCGCGCGGACTCCGGCGGGTAAGCCGGCACTGCGATCACGCCCGCATACAGGCAGCCAAAAAACGCCGCCACGTAGTCTGGCCCACTAGGGAACAGCAACACGGCACGGTCACCGAAGCTGGCGCGCGCCTGCAAGGCAGCGGCGATGGTGCGTGCACGCTGGTCGAGGTCCCGGTAGCTGAGCACGGCCTGCTCGCCGGGGGTGTCGGCGAGAAAGCGCAGGGCAATCCTGTCCGGGGTCTGCGCGGCGCGTTGCGCCAGGGCCTGGACCAGCGAGAGCGGGAGTTCGAAGGCGTCCGTCATGGGGTGTTCCTGCCAGTGTCTGTTAGGGCGTGCCGGCTACGCCGCGAACATGGGCGGGCAGCGAGCGGCGACCGGGGATGTACACAGGGGAACGGATGGACGGGGCAGAAATTAGCGGGGGTGAGGGTTTTGCGCTGCGTCAAGGTTGGGGGCATACCTTGAGGTATGCCCCCTTAGAACAGAAACACCCAATAATAATTTAGTTTCGCATTTGACAATCATTATCATTCTGAATAGCTTGTCGCACGTCGTAGGAAGCGACCCACCCCTGGGCGCCTCCTTTCCCCTCTGTGACAAGGTGATTTCCATGGCGGAACAACTATCCACAAGTAAGTGCGATTCACCATTACTGCAGGCCTTCGTCGACAACCGCAGCATCCTGGTCAAGATTGCTGCCCGCATCACTGGCTGCCGCTCCCGCGCCGAGGATGTGGTGCAAGACGCCTTCTTCCGGCTCGGCGCTGCCCCGCAGATCACTTCGTCGTTCAAGGCGCAACTAAGCTACCTGTTCCAGATCGTGCGCAACCTTGCGATCGACCACTACCGCAAGCAGACGATGGAGCTGAAGTACTCCGGCAGCGAGGAGGAAGGCCTGAATGTGGTTATCCAGAACGCCTCGCCCGAAGCCACCCATATCAACCTTGCCGCGCTGGACGACATTGCCGAAGCGCTGAACGAGCTGCCGCAACGTACCCGCTATGCGTTCGAGATGTACCGCCTGCATGGGGTACCGCAAAAGGACATTGCCAAGGAACTGGGGGTGTCGCCGACTTTGGTCAACTTCATGATCCGCGATGCACTGGTGCATTGCCGCAAGACCGCCAACCGGCAGGTCTGAGTCATTCTTCGAGAACATTGGCGAGGCCGTCGGGCGGGAATCAAGGCCTGCGCGTGCTGACTGTGATGCGGTAGGGCTCGAAAATCCGCGCCAGTTCACCGCTGTCACGCAGGCCACGCAGCAGTGCAGCGAACGTCTGCTCGCCGATAGGCGCCCCCGGGCGCAGCAAGGCGTAGTGGTGATAGACCTGGTCAATGCGTTGCGAAGGCACCAGCTGCGCCTTGCTCGCCGGGTTGCGTGCCAGGAAATCGCTGAGGTAGGAACGCGTGACCAGGGCGATATCGGCGCGGCCGGCCTGCACCATCAGCAGGTTGCTGTCGTGGGAATAGGTCAGGGTCGCGTTGTATGTCTTGCGCAGGTAATCGGGGTCAGCGTTGAAGCTGGCGAACGCGTAGTGGTAGCCGTTGAACAAGGCCAGGCGTTTGCCACGCAGGTCGTCGAAGTAACGCGGATCACTGCCGTTTTCCTTGCGGGCGACGAACACTTCGGCATCTTCCAGGCCCATGTCCACGGTCTGATGGGCAATCTGCTCCCAGCCCCATTGTGGGTTCTCGAAAATGGCCATGTCGGTGCGGCCTTGCTGGAAGTCACCGAAGCGCCGCTGGATAGACGTAGGTACCAGAACGAAGTGATAGTGCTGCTGCGCCCGGTTGAGTGCATCGACCAACTGCGGCAGCAAACCGGTATCGGCACCTTGCTCGGGGCGCACTGTGTAAGGCGGGAAATGGGCTGCGCCAATCTTCACTTCAACCGCTTCGCCAGCCCATACCGGTGCCGCCAACCAGAACACGGCCAGCAGCATCAGGGTGGACAAGGCCTTGAGGCCGGGCGCTGGAGTCAAGACGGACACTCATCACGGTTTATGCCTGTATGCGCTTAAGCTAGGCGTTTTCCAGGGGCGGCACAACTACTGGCGTCTGCTCTTTGTGCCAAAGCAGGCGGCAAAATGCCATAGGATGCCGTATGCCCGTACATTGGCTACGCTCTAGCAGGATCTGCATGGGAGCCTGGTATGGGCCATTGGTTGGTGATCGACCTGGAAGCCACCACCGACGATGGTGGGTGGCCGGTCACAGAGATGGAAATCATTGAAATCGGCGCAAGCCTGGTGACCCGCGAAGGCCGCGAGGTCGACCATTTCCAGCGTTTTGTAAAGCCACGGCGGCGGCCGCAGCTGACCCCGTTCTGCCGTGAGCTGACCCACATCAGCCAGGCCGACGTGGACAACGCCGCGCCGTTTCGCGAGGTGTGGGCAAGCTTCGAGCGCTGGCTGGAGCACCACCGCGGGCAGCTTCAGGCCTGGGTCAGCTGGGGCGACTACGACCGCCAGCAATTGCACCAGGAGTGGCAGCAGCACGGCCTCGACAGCCTGCTGCGCACATTGCCGCATATCAACCTCAAGCAACGCTTTGCCAAGGCCCGCCACCTGCAGCGCCCCACCGGCCTGAACGGCGCCCTGCAACTGGCCGGCATGCACTTTTGCGGGCAACAGCACAGGGCCCTGGAAGATGCGCGCAACACGGCGCGGCTATTACCGTTGACCCTGCCCGCCCACAGCCCCTGAAAGCAGATGACGAGGCCTGTGGCCTTGGGCATACTGGCCAGCCCTTTTTCAGCACCTCTTTTCAGGAGTCGCCCATGTTCCAGGTCAACGAGTACTTCAACGGCACCGTCAAGTCGATCGCATTCTCGGGCGAAGAAGGCCCGGCCACTGTCGGCGTCATGGCTCCGGGCGAATACGAATTCGGCACTGCCAAGCGTGAGATCATGCATGTGGTATCGGGCGCGCTGACCGTGAAACTGCCAGGTAGCGACAACTGGGAAACCTTCAACACCGGTGACAAGTTCAACGTGCCGGCTGACAGCAAGTTCCAGCTGCAGGTGAAGGTGGATACCGCTTACCTGTGCGAATACCGCGACTAAGCGCCGGCCTGTTCCGGCCTCTTCGCGGGTAAACCCGCTCCTACAGGGTGCTGAGCCGACCTTCGATGGTGTGCGGTCCTTGTAGGTGCGGGTTTACCCGCGAAGAATCCAGCACTAATCCTTCAGGAAATCAGCAACACGTTCAGCCGCCGCCTGCAAATGCTGCTCATGGCTGAACCCCGAAGCCTTCAACGGCTTCAGGTCATGGTCCCCCGCCACTAGCCAGCTCACCTCGATCGCCGGCGACAACGCATACCCCGCCACCGCCTCGCGGTTACCCAGCGCATCCCGCTCGCCCTGCACGATCAACGTCGGTGTTTTCAACTCGGCCAGGTGCTCTACCCGTGGCTTCTCGGGTTTACCCACCGCGTAGAACGGATAGCCCAGGCACACCAGCGCATCCGCGCCCAATTCGTCGGCCAGCAGGCTCGCCATGCGCCCGCCCATGGACTTGCCACCCACGGCCAGCTTGCCCGCGACCAAAGGTCGCACTTGCCGGTACGCCTCGCGCCAGCATTCAAGCAACACCTTCTGCGGGTTCGGCGGCCGCTTGCCACCGGTAACCCTGCGCTCGGCCATGTACGGGAACTCGAAGCGCACTACCGCTACCCCAAGCGCCGCAAGCCTTTGCGCCATTTCGTCCATGAACCCGCTGTCCATCGGCGCGCCCGCGCCATGGGCCAGAATCAGGCACCCCTTGTAGTCATCCTGACCTGCAACCCGCGGAGGATCGCAGCGCAAGCCTGGGACATTTGCGACCTTCGCCCATTGATCCCCGTCAATACCGGCACTTTGCCCATTAATCATGCTTGCCTCGCTGTAAAGCCTGCCAAATAACCGTGGATGGGAACCCATACATGAACACAACCAGCAGTACCGCCTATAACTACAAGGTGGTCCGCCAATTCGCCATCATGACGGTGGTGTGGGGAATCGTCGGGATGGGGCTCGGCGTCTTCATCGCCGCCCAGCTCGCCTGGCCGTCCCTCAACTTCGACCTCCCCTGGACCAGTTTCGGCCGCCTGCGCCCCCTGCATACCAATGCGGTGATCTTCGCGTTCGGCGGCTGCGCACTGTTCGCCACCTCCTATTATTCGGTGCAACGCACCTGCCAGACCACCCTGTTCGCACCGGGCCTGGCCGCGTTTACGTTCTGGGGCTGGCAACTGGTTATCCTGCTGGCGGCCATCAGCCTGCCGCTGGGCTACACCAGCTCCAAGGAATACGCCGAACTGGAATGGCCGATCGACATTCTGATCACCATCGTCTGGGTGGGCTACGCCATCGTGTTCTTTGGCACGCTGATGAAGCGCAACACCAAACACATCTACGTCGGCAACTGGTTCTTCGGCGCCTTCATCCTGACCGTGGCGCTGCTGCACATCGTCAACAACCTGGAGCTGCCGGTCAGCCTGACCAAATCCTATTCGGTCTACGCAGGCGCCACCGATGCCATGGTGCAGTGGTGGTACGGCCATAACGCGGTGGGCTTCTTCCTGACCGCAGGCTTCCTGGGGATGATGTACTACTACGTGCCCAAGCAGGCCGAACGGCCGGTGTATTCGTATCGCTTGTCGATCGTGCACTTCTGGGCGCTGATCACCCTGTACATCTGGGCCGGCCCGCACCACCTGCACTACACCGCCCTGCCCGATTGGGCGCAGTCGCTGGGCATGGTGATGTCGCTGATCCTGCTGGCGCCAAGCTGGGGCGGCATGATCAACGGCATGATGACCCTGTCGGGCGCCTGGCACAAACTGCGCAGCGACCCGATCCTGCGCTTCCTGGTGGTGTCGCTGGCGTTCTACGGCATGTCCACCTTCGAAGGGCCAATGATGGCCATCAAGACGGTCAACGCCCTGTCCCACTACACCGACTGGACCATCGGCCACGTCCACGCCGGCGCCCTCGGCTGGGTAGCGATGATCTCGATCGGCGCGCTGTACCACACCATTCCCAAAGTGTTCGGCAAAGAACGCATGTACAGCCTCGGCCTGATCAATGCGCACTTCTGGCTGGCCACCATTGGTACCGTGCTGTACATCGCCTCGATGTGGGTCAACGGCATCGCCCAGGGCCTGATGTGGCGCGCGGTCAACAGCGACGGCACGCTCACCTACTCGTTCGTGGAAACCTTGGTGGCCAGCCACCCAGGCTTCGTCGTGCGCTTCGTCGGCGGCGCGATCTTCCTCAGCGGCATGTTCCTGATGGCCTGGAACACCTGGCGCACCGTGCGTTCGCCAGCGCTTGACGTCGCCCCTGCGAACGCCCAGTTGGCTTGAGGAGAAACGCCTGATGAAACATGAAGTCATCGAGAAAAACGTCGGCCTGATGGCCCTGCTGATGGTATTTGCCGTCAGCATCGGCGGCCTGACCCAGATCGTCCCGCTGTTCTTCCAGGACGTCACCAACAAACCGGTCGAAGGCATGAAGCCCTATACCGCGCTGCAACTGGAAGGCCGCGATGTCTACATCCGCGAAGGTTGCGTGGGCTGCCACTCGCAGATGATCCGCCCGTTCCGTGCCGAAACCGAGCGGTACGGCCACTACTCGGTGGCCGGTGAAAGCGTGTGGGACCACCCGTTCCTGTGGGGCTCCAAGCGCACCGGGCCGGACCTGGCCCGGGTCGGTGGCCGCTACTCGGACGACTGGCACCGTGCGCACCTGTACAACCCGCGCAACGTGGTACCGGAGTCGAAGATGCCGTCCTACCCGTGGCTGGTTGCCCAGCAGGTCGACAACAGCCACACCGACGTCAAGATGCGCACCCTGCGCACCCTGGGCGTGCCGTACACCGACGACGACATTGCCGGCGCCCGTGAAGCGGTCAAAGGCAAGACCGAGATGGACGCACTGGTCGCCTACCTGCAGGTGCTCGGCACCGCGATCAAGAACAAGAGGTGAGTGCGATGGAAATGGACATCGGCATGATCCGCGGTGTGGGCACCCTGGTGGTGATGATTGCCTTTATCGGCCTCACCCTGTGGGTCTTCAACCGCCGCCGCGACCGTGATTTCGCCGAAGCGCGCCTGCTGCCCTTCGTCGACGACCGCCTGCCCCCTGCCGGGCAGGAGCCTGCTGCAAAAAGGAGTAACGGGCAATGACCACCTTCTGGAGTACGTACATCAGCGTACTGACCATCGGTAGCCTGATTGGCCTGACCTGGCTACTGCTCGCCACGCGCAAGGGCCAGAGCAACAACACCACCGACGAGACCATGGGCCACAGCTTCGACGGCATCGAGGAGTACGACAACCCGCTGCCCAAGTGGTGGTTCTGGCTGTTCGTGGGCACCTTGGCGTTCTCGGTCGGCTACCTGATCCTCTACCCGGGCCTGGGCAACTGGAAAGGCATCCTGCCGGGCTATGAAAATGGCTGGACTGGCGCCAACGAATGGCAGAAGGAAATGGACAAGGCCGATGCCAGGTTCGGTCCGATCTTCGCCAAATACGCCGCCATGCCCGTAGAAGAAGTGGCGAAGGACCCGCAGGCGCTGAAAATGGGCAGCCGCCTGTTCGCCTCCAACTGCTCGGTGTGCCACGGTTCCGACGCCAAGGGCGCCTTCGGCTTCCCCAACCTCACCGACAATGACTGGCGCTGGGGCGGCGATCCGGAAACCATCAAGACCACCATCATGAGCGGTCGCCATGGCGTGATGCCGGCCTGGGCCGAAGTGATCGGTGACCAGGGCGTGGCCGACGTGGCTGCGTTCGTGGTCAGCAAACTCGACGGCCGCACACTGCCTGAGGGGGCAAAGGCCGATGTGGAGAACGGGCAGAAGATCTTCGCAGCCAACTGCGTGGCCTGCCACGGGCCGGAAGGTAAAGGTACGCCTGCCATGGGCGCACCGAACCTGACCCACCCGCAGGCGTTCATCTATGGCTCGAGCTTTGCCCAGCTGCAGCAGACCATTCGTTATGGTCGCCAGGGGCAAATGCCGGCGCAGGCCGAGATCCAAGGGAATGACAAGGTGCACCTGCTGGCGGCTTACGTGTATAGCCTGTCGCAGGGTGGTTCGGCTGAGACCGTGACGGCCAAGTGAGTTCGCCGAAAGGGATTTGCCAAGTGAGTCCGCCGAAAGGCATTTGCCGCCTGTGAGATCGAGCGCCGCCCGCGCGGCGCTTCGCGGGTAAACCCGCTCCTACGTTTGTTTCGGGCCAGTCCCTCCTGCACCAGTCGCGCGCGACCGCCTTGTTTGTACGACGCGATATCGAGACATGCGCCAAGGCGGTCGCGCGCAAATCTCACAGGAATAATTGGCCCGAAACAAACGTAGGAGCGGGTTTACCCGCGAAGCGCCGCGCGGGCGGCGCTCGATCTCTGCCCCACCACAACACTCAATCCTTACACCCCCGCCCCACCACAACACCCAATCCTTACCCCCCCGCCCCCATAACCCTCAAGCCTTACACTCCCCCGCCCACTACCAGCCTCAGTCCCCTTCCCTTGCACCCCCACCGAACAGAACTAAGCTTGTTGCCTCAGTGGGCTTCGCTCCGAAAGGACCGATGCAGACACGGCGCGTAGCCTGACGCCGCCCCGAAAAAGCTTGACCGATCGATCAGAAAAAGGTGAAAAACGGTACACATTACAAATATTTATTTGTGTACAATCGTCCAGACCTGATCACTGCGGGACATCAGTGATCGGACCTGGACACGGGTCGGCGTACCAAAGTTGCGTTGCGGTAACCTTGCTGGTTATCAATACTGGCGCCGATTTTTCGACCAACAAGAACATCAAAACCGTGGAACCTTAGAATGAGCACAGCAATCAGTCCGACTGCTTATAACTATAAGGTCGTCCGCCAGTTCGCCATCATGACGGTGGTCTGGGGGATCCTTGGCATGGGCCTCGGCGTCTTCATCGCCTCGCAGCTGGTGTGGCCGCAGCTGAACCTGGACCTTCCCTGGACCAGCTTCGGCCGCCTGCGCCCGCTGCACACCAACCTGGTGATCTTCGCCTTCGGGGGCTGTGCGCTGTTCGGCACCAGCTACTACGTGGTGCAGCGCACCTGCCAGACCCGGCTGATCTCCGACAGCATGGCCGCCTTCACCTTCTGGGGTTGGCAAGCCGTGATCGTCGGCGCGCTGATCACCCTGCCGATGGGCTACACCACCACCAAGGAATACGCCGAGCTCGAGTGGCCGCTGGCGATCCTGCTGGCGATCGTCTGGGTTACCTACGGCCTGGTGTTCTTCGGCACCATCGTCAAGCGCAAGACCAAGCACATCTATGTCGGCAACTGGTTCTACGGTGCGTTCATCGTGGTCACCGCGATGCTGCACATCGTCAACCACATCTCGCTGCCGGTGAGCCTGTTCAAGTCGTACTCGGCCTACTCCGGCGCCACCGACGCGATGATCCAGTGGTGGTACGGCCACAACGCCGTGGGCTTTTTCCTCACCACCGGTTTCCTGGGGATGATGTACTACTTCGTGCCCAAGCAGGCCGAGCGGCCGATCTACTCGTATCGCTTGTCGATCGTGCACTTCTGGGCGCTGATCACCCTGTACATCTGGGCCGGCCCGCACCACCTGCACTACACCGCCCTGCCTGACTGGGCGCAGTCGTTGGGCATGGTGATGTCGATCATCCTGCTGGCGCCAAGCTGGGGCGGCATGATCAACGGCATGATGACCCTGTCGGGCGCCTGGCACAAACTGCGCACCGACCCGATCCTGCGCTTCCTGGTGGTGTCGCTGGCGTTCTACGGCATGTCCACCTTCGAAGGCCCGATGATGGCCATCAAGACCGTGAACTCACTGTCGCACTACACCGACTGGACCATCGGCCACGTCCACGCCGGCGCCCTCGGCTGGGTGGCAATGATTTCGATCGGCGCCGTGTACCACATGATCCCGAAACTCTACGGCCGCGAGCAGATGCACAGCATCGGCCTGATCAACGCGCACTTCTGGCTGGCCACCATCGGCACCGTACTGTACATCGCCTCGATGTGGGTCAACGGCATCACCCAGGGCCTGATGTGGCGCGCCATCAACGATGACGGCACCCTCACCTACTCCTTCGTCGAAGCCCTGCAGGCCAGCCACCCCGGCTACATCGTCCGCGCCCTGGGCGGTGCGTTCTTCGCCAGCGGCATGCTGCTGATGGCCTACAACGTGTTCCGTACCGTACGTGCCGCCAACCCGGCACAGGCTGAAGAGGCCGCCAAGATCGTCGTTGTGGGAGCGCACTGATGAAGCATGAAGCCGTCGAGAAGAACATAGGCCTGCTGGCCTTCTTCATGGTCATCGCCGTGAGCGTCGGTGGCCTGACCCAGATCGTCCCGCTGTTTTTCCAGGACGTCACCAACAAGCCGGTCGAGGGCATGAAGCCGCGCACCGCGCTGGAGCTGGAAGGCCGCGATATCTACATCCGCGAAGGCTGCGTAGGCTGTCACTCGCAGATGATCCGCCCGTTCCGTGCCGAAACCGAGCGGTACGGCCATTACTCGGTAGCCGGTGAAAGCGTGTGGGATCACCCGTTCCTGTGGGGCTCCAAGCGTACCGGGCCGGACTTGGCCCGCGTCGGCGGCCGCTACTCCGATGACTGGCACCGTGCGCACCTGTACAACCCGCGCAACGTGGTACCGGAATCGAAGATGCCGTCCTACCCGTGGCTGGTCGAGAACAAGCTCGACGGCAAAGACACCGCGAAAAAGATGGAAGTGCTGCGCACACTCGGCACCCCGTACACCGACGCCGACATTGCCGGCGCACGTGACGCGGTCAAGGGCAAGACCGAAATGGACGCCATCGTCGCGTACCTGCAGGGTCTTGGCACCATCATCAAGAGCAAACGGTGACGCTGATGGATATCGGGATGATTCGCGGCCTGGGCACCGTCGTGGTGATGGTGGCCTTCGTGGGCCTGGCGCTGTGGGTGTTCAACCCACGGCGTAAAAAGGACTTCGACGAAGCGACCCAACTGCCCTTCGCGGATGACCCCGAGGCCACTCGGCACGTCGAGCAAGCAAAAGCTTCTGGGAGCAAACAACAATGACAACCTTCTGGAGTCTGTACGTTACCGTCCTGACCCTGGGCACCATCTTCTCGTTGACCTGGCTGCTGCTGTCGACCCGCAAGGGCCAGCGCGAAGAGGTTACCGACGAAACCGTCGGGCATGCCTTCGATGGCATCGAGGAATACGACAACCCGCTGCCGAAATGGTGGTTCTGGCTGTTCGTCGGCACCATCATCTTCGCCCTCGGCTACCTGGTGCTGTACCCGGGCCTGGGCAACTGGAAAGGCGTCCTGCCGGGCTATTCGTACCTGGATAACGACAAGCAGACCGAGTTTTCCAACGGCCAGCCGGGCTGGACCGGCGTGCACGAATGGGAAAAGGAAATGGCCAAGGCCGACGCCCGTTTCGGGCCGATCTTCGCCAAGTTCGCGGCGATGCCGATCGAAGACGTAGCCAAGGACCCACAGGCATTGAAAATGGGTGCGCGGCTGTTCGCCTCCAACTGTTCGGTGTGCCACGGCTCCGACGCCAAGGGCGCCTTCGGCTTCCCCAACCTGACCGACAACGACTGGCGCTGGGGCGGCGAACCGGACACCATCAAGACCACCATCATGGGCGGTCGCCATGGCGTGATGCCGGCCTGGGCCGAAGTGATCGGTGACCAGGGCGTGGCCGACGTGGCTGCATTCGTGGTCAGCAAACTCGATGGCCGCACACTGCCTGAGGGTGCGAAGGCCGATGTGGAGAACGGGCAGAAGATCTTCGC
The DNA here is from genome assembly GCA_041071465.1 of Pseudomonas putida. NCBI lineage: Bacteria > Pseudomonadati > Pseudomonadota > Gammaproteobacteria > Pseudomonadales > Pseudomonadaceae > Pseudomonas > Pseudomonas putida. Next base: position 209,240 of record CP163498.1, read on the forward strand.
AGCCAACTGCGTGGCCTGCCACGGGCCGGAAGGCAAAGGCACGCCCGCCATGGGCGCACCGAACCTGACCCACCCGCAGGCGTTCATCTACGGCTCGAGCTTTGCCCAATTGCAGCAGACTATCCGTTATGGCCGCCAGGGGCAGATGCCGGCCCAGGAACAGCTGCAGGGCAACGACAAGGTGCACTTGCTGGCGGCTTATGTGTACAGCCTGTCGCACCAGGCTGAGCCGGCCAAGGCTGAGTAAGGCAGGCCTGGCCTGTTCGCGGGTAAACCCGCTCCTACAAGGATCCTGTGTAGGAGCGGGTTTACCCGCGAACAGGCCGGTACTGGCACAGCATTTCTCGCAGGCTGATGACCTGGATCAATTGACACCCGCCATAACACGTTTCATACCACGAACCCAACGCGACTAAAGGTCGCAGTGCGATCCCATACCGCCCTCAGCGGCGTATCATGGACCGCAGAGCGCTAGCAGATTGCGCGAGACTGCGGCCCGCACGCACAGGCCGCGGCGTTTCTCCACTGCCGTGGGACTTGATGATGAGCAAGCAAATTCCGGTACATGATGTCACCCCGCCTGCCAGCAAAGGGAAGGATTCCGTCGACCTCTACGCTTCCCGGGAAAAGATCTACACCCGCGCCTTCACCGGCCTGTTCCGTCGCCTACGCATGGTTGGGGGTGCCGCACTGTTCCTGCTGTACTTCGGCACCGTGTGGCTGAACTGGGGAGGGCACCAGGCCGTGTGGTGGAACCTGCCCGAACGCAAGTTCTACATCTTCGGCGCCACCATCTGGCCGCAAGACTTCATCCTGCTCTCGGGCATTCTCATCGTCGCCGCCTTCGGCCTGTTCTTCATCACTGTGTTCGCCGGCCGGGTGTGGTGTGGCTACACCTGCCCGCAAAGCGTGTGGACCTGGATTTTCATGTGGTGCGAAAAGGTCACCGAGGGTGACCGCAACCAGCGCATGAAGCTCGACAAAGCCCCCATGAGCGGCAACAAGTTCCTGCGCAAATTCACCAAGCACAGCCTGTGGCTGCTGATCGGCTTTGTCACCGGCATGACCTTTGTCGGCTACTTTTCGCCGATCCGTGAGCTGGTGGTCGAATTCTTCACGGGCCAGGCCGATGGCTGGGCCTACTTCTGGGTCGGTTTCTTCACCCTCGCCACCTACGGCAACGCCGGCTGGCTGCGCGAACAGGTGTGTGTGTACATGTGCCCGTATGCACGTTTCCAGAGTGTGATGTTCGACAAGGACACACTGATCGTGTCCTACGACCCGCGCCGTGGCGAAACCCGCGGCCCGCGCAAGAAAGATACCGACTACAAAGCCCAGGGCCTGGGTGACTGCATCGACTGCACCATGTGCGTGCAGGTCTGCCCGACCGGCATCGACATCCGTGACGGCCTGCAAATCGAGTGCATCGGCTGCGCAGCCTGCATCGACGCCTGCGACAGCATCATGGACAAGATGAACTACCCCAAAGGGCTGATCAGCTACACCACCGAGCACAACCTGTCCGGGCAAAAGACCCACCTGCTGCGCCCGCGTCTGATCGGCTATGCCGTGGTACTGCTGGTGATGATGATCGGGCTGGCGACGGCCTTCGCCACCCGTTCGCTGGTCGGTTTCGACGTCAGCAAAGACCGCGTGCTGTACCGCGAAAACGCCCAGGGCCGGATCGAGAACGTGTACAGCCTGAAGGTAATGAACAAGGATCAGCGCGATCACGTCTACGTGCTGGACGCCGCCGGCCTGCCAGACCTCAAGCTCGAAGGCCAGCGCGAGATCCGCGTGGCCGCCGGTGACATCGTCAGCCTTCCCGTGCAGCTGTCGGTTGCCCCCGAGAAGCTGCCATCGACCACCAACGAAATCACCTTCATCCTCAAGAGCGCCGACGACAGCGACGCCCAGGTTGAAGCCAAGAGCCGTTTCATCGGCCCACAGATCCGCTAAGAGAGATAACGCACAATGCCTGCCGCCACCGCCGCCAGCCCCTGGTACAAGCACCTCTGGCCCTGGATCATCATCGGCATTCTCACCACCTCGGTGTGCCTGAGCCTGACCATGGTCAGCATCGCTGTGCACAACCCGGACAACCTGGTGAATGACAACTACTACGAGGCCGGCAAGGGCATCAACCGCTCGCTGGACCGCGAGCTGCTGGCGCAGCAGCTGGGCCTGAAAGCCAGCGTGCATCTGGACGAACTGACCGGCGAAGTGGACCTGCGCCTGACCGGTAGCAGTGGCCCGCAAAACCTGGAGCTGAACCTGATTTCGCCGACCCAGCCAGAGAAGGACCGCAAGGTGCTGCTGAGCCGTGTCGAAGCAGGGCGCTATGTGGGACAACTGGAGGACAAGGTCGACGGGCGGCGCTTTGTGGAACTGCTGGGCAGCGAAGGGGGCCAGGTGTGGCGCCTGTTCGAAGAGGAAAAAGTGGCGCATGGTGTGACCTTGCAGTTGGGTGACGAAGCCCTTCAAGGCGCCGAACACCAGTAATGATTCCTGGTATGAATGGGGGCGCTTTGCGCCCCTTTCGCGACGCAAGGCCGCTCCCACAGGAGAACGCATGCTTCTGTGGGAGCGGCCTTGCGTCGCGAAAGGGCGGCGAAGCAGCCCCGGCGATCTCACGACATAAGACTGTTCCAAAATGACCCAGCCCACCCCCTGCTACCACTGCGCCCTGCCCGTCCCGGCCGGCAGCCGCTTCACCGCCGTGGTCCTCGGCCAGCCGCGACAGTTCTGCTGCCCCGGTTGCCAGGCGGTGGCTGAGTCGATCGTCGCGGGTGGCCTGGAACATTACTACCAGCACCGCAGCGACAACAGCGCCAACCCCGAAGCCCTGCCCAAGCAACTGCAGGACGAACTGGCCCTATACGACCGCAGCGACGTGCAGCAAACCTTCGTCCGCCACCAGGGCGAGCTGGCCGAAACCACCTTGCTTGTCGAGGGCATCAGCTGCGCCGCCTGCGGCTGGCTGATCGAAAAGCACTTGCGCAACCTGCCCGGTGTCGCCGAAGCCCGGTTGAACCTGTCCAACCACCGCCTGGCGCTGAACTGGGACGACAAGCAGCTGCCGCTGTCACGCTTGCTCGCCGAACTTCGCCAGATCGGCTACGCCGCCCACCCCTACCAGCCTGACCAAGCCGCCGAGCAATTGGCCCGGGAAAACCGCAGCGCCCTACGCCGCCTGGGCGTGGCCGGGCTGCTGTGGTTCCAGGCGATGATGGCGACCATGGCCACTTGGCCGGAATTCAACATCGACCTGACACCCGAGTTGCACACGATCCTGCGCTGGGTGGCGCTGTTCCTGACCATTCCCATCGTGTTCTACAGCTGCGCGCCCTTCTTCAAGGGCGCGGCGCGCGACTTGCGAACGCGCCACCTGACCATGGACGTTTCGGTGTCGCTGGCCATTGGCCTGGCGTTCGGCGCCGGCATCTGGACAGCCATCACTGGCAGCGGCGAGCTTTATTTCGACACGGTGGGCATGTTCGCCCTGTTCCTGCTGACCGGCCGCTACCTGGAGCGCCGCGCCCGCGAGCGCACAGCGGCGGCCACTGCGCAGCTGGTCAACCTGCTGCCCGCCTCATGCCTGCGCCTGGACGCCATCGGGCGCAGCGAACGCATCCTGCTCAGCGAGTTACAGTGCGGCGACACCGTGCAGGTGCTGCCCGGCGCGGTCATCCCTGCCGACGGGCGCATCGTCGAGGGCCGCTCCAGCGTCGACGAATCGCTGCTGACCGGCGAGTATCTGCCGCAACCACGCCGGGTGGGTGAGCGGGTCACTGGCGGTACGCTGAACGTTGAAAGCGCGCTGAATGTGGAAGTGGAAGCCCTCGGCCATGACTCACGCTTGTCGGCCATCGTCCGCCTGCTGGAACGCGCCCAGACCGAAAAACCGCGCCTGGCGGAAATTGCCGACCGCGCCTCGCAGTGGTTCCTGCTGTTCTCGCTACTGGCCTCGGTAGCCATCGGCCTGTGGTGGTGGCACCTGGATCCGGCACGGGCGTTCTGGATCGTGCTGGCCATGCTCGTGGCCACCTGCCCTTGTGCCCTGTCTTTGGCTACGCCAACCGCACTGACCGCCGCCACCGGAACCCTGCACAAGCTTGGTCTGCTGGTCACCCGCGGCCACGTGCTGGAAGGCCTGAACCACATCGACACGGTGATTTTCGACAAGACCGGCACACTGACCGAAGGCCGCCTGACCTTGCGCAGCATCCGCCCGCTCGGCAGCCAGGCCGCCGACCGCTGCCTGGCCCTGGCCGCGGCGCTGGAAAACCGCTCCGAACACCCCATCGCTCGCGCCTTTGGTCGTACCGCCACGCCTGCCGATGACGTACAGAGCGTACCCGGCCTGGGCCTGGAGGGGCTGGTCGACGGCCAGCGCCTGCGCATTGGTCAGGCTACCTTCGTCTGCGCCTTGAGTGGTGCGGAAATCCCCGCTGTGCCCGCGCCTCGCGGCCAGTGGCTGCTGCTGGGCGACCGCCAGGGGCCACTGGCCTGGTTCGGCCTGGATGACCGTCTGCGCGACGATGCCCCGGCCCTGCTCGCTGCCTGCAAGGCGCGCGGCTGGCACACCCTGCTGCTGTCGGGCGACAGCTCGCCGATGGTTGCCGAAGTGGCCGCGCAGCTGGGTATCGAGCAGGCCATTGGCGGCCTGCGCCCGGATGACAAACTGGACCGCCTGAAAGCCCTGCAGGCTGACGGGCGCAAGGTGCTGATGCTCGGCGACGGGGTCAACGATGTACCGGTACTGGCCGCCGCCGATATCAGCATCGCCATGGGCAGCGCCACCGACCTGGCCAAGACCAGTGCCGACGCCGTCTTGCTGTCCAACCGCCTGCAAGCGCTGGTGCAGGCGTTCGAGCTGGCCCGCCGCACCCGCCGCAACATCCTCGAGAACCTGCTGTGGGCGACCCTGTATAATGGCCTGATGTTGCCGTTCGCCGCGCTCGGCTGGATCACGCCGGTGTGGGCCGCCATCGGCATGTCGGTCAGCTCGCTGATCGTGGTGCTCAATGCCTTGCGCCTGACCCGTATGCCAGTGGCCTCGGGCCCGCTGCCCCACGAAGCCCCTTTACCCGGGAGGAAGTCGCCATGCCCGCCCTCTATGTCATGATCCCGGCAGCCCTGCTGCTGGTCGGCGTGGCCGTGTACATCTTCTTCTGGGCGGTCGACAGCGGTCAGTACGATGACCTTGAAGGCCCCGCCCACAGCATCCTGTTCGACGATCAGGACCCGCGCCACCAGGCGGCAGTGAAGCTTGACGATGCCCCGGCCGACACCGACAAGGAACCACCGCCCCGTGCCTGACCTGCTTGCGCTGCTGGGCTCGGCACTGGTCCTTGGCCTGCTAGGGGGCGGTCACTGCCTGGGCATGTGCGGTGGCCTGATGGGCGCACTGACCTTGGCCATCCCCCCCGAACAACGCGGCAAGCGCTTGCGCCTGTTGCTGGCGTACAACCTGGGGCGCATTTTCAGCTATGCCTGCGCCGGCCTGTTGCTGGGCCTGGCCGGCTGGGCCGTGGCCAGCAGCCCGGCAGCGCTGGCGCTGCGGGTGGCTGCAGCGCTGCTGCTGATTGCCATGGGCCTGTACCTGGCCGGCTGGTGGAGCGGGCTGACCCGTATCGAGGCGCTGGGCCGCGGGTTGTGGCGGCATATCCAGCCGATGGCGTCGCGCTTGCTGCCGGTGTCCAGCCTGCCCCGGGCGTTGCTGCTGGGCGCCTTGTGGGGCTGGCTGCCGTGCGGTTTGGTGTACAGCACCCTGCTGTGGGCCGCCAGCCAGGGCAACGCCGGGTACAGCGCGGTATTGATGCTCGCGTTCGGGTTGGGCACCTGGCCGGTGTTGCTGGCAACCGGGCTGGCTGCCGAACGGGTAAACGCCCTGTTGCGGCGACGCAGCGTGCGCGTGGCGGGCGGTGTGCTGGTGATGCTATTCGGTGTCTGGACTCTGCCGGGCCCACACCAGCACTGGCTGATGGGGCATTGACGGGGGCTGCAAAGCAGCCCCAATGCCCTTGATACAAATCAACACAGTTTCCTACAGACGGCCATAGACTCCGGTGCACTGCTGCTCTTTCCGGGACTACCCTCATGCTCGACGACCTCCGTTGGGATACCGACCTGATCCGCCGCTACGATCTCGCCGGGCCACGCTACACCTCTTACCCAACCGCCGTGCAACTGCACAGCGAGGTGGGTTCGTTCGACCTGCTCAACGCCCTGCGCGAGAGCCGACGGGCCGTGCGCCCGCTGTCGCTGTACGTGCATGTGCCGTTCTGCGCCAACATCTGCTACTACTGCGCCTGCAACAAGGTCATCACCAAAGACCGTGCGCGCGCTGCGCCCTACCTGCAGCGCCTGGAGCAGGAAATCCAGCTGATCGCCTGCCACCTGGACCCTAAACAACGTGTTGAACAGCTGCATTTTGGCGGCGGCACACCGACCTTCCTCAGCCATGTGGAACTGCGCCAGCTGATGGCCACCCTGCGCCAGCACTTCCACCTGCTGGACGACGATTCCGGCGACTACGGCATCGAGATCGACCCTCGCGAAGCCGACTGGTCGACCATGGGCCTGCTTCGCGAACTGGGCTTCAACCGCGTCAGCCTGGGTGTACAGGACCTCGACCCGGCCGTGCAGCGCGCGATCAACCGCCTGCAGAGCCTGGAGCAGACCCGCACCTTGATCGAGGCTGCGCGCACGCTGCAGTTTCGCTCGGTCAACCTCGACTTGATCTACGGCCTGCCCAAGCAAACCCCGGAAGGCTTTGCCCGCACTGTCGAAGAGGTGATCCGCCTGCAGCCCGACCGCCTGTCGGTGTTCAACTACGCTCACCTTCCCGAACGCTTCATGCCGCAACGGCGCATCGACAGCAACGACCTGCCCAGCGCCGCCGCCAAGCTTGAGATGCTGCACGCCACCATCGACCAACTGACCGCCGCCGGTTACCGCTACATCGGCATGGACCACTTCGCCCTGCCCGACGACGAACTGGCCATTGCCCAGGAAGAAGGTACCTTGCAGCGCAACTTCCAGGGCTACACCACCCACGGGCACTGCGACCTGATTGGCCTGGGCGTGTCGGCGATCAGCCAGATCGGCGACCTGTACTGCCAGAACAGCAGTGACCTCAACACCTACCAGGACAGCCTGTCCAACGCCCAGCTGGCCACCCAGCGCGGCTTGCTGTGCAACCACGACGACCGCATACGCCGGGCAGTGATCCAGCAACTGATCTGCCATTTCGAGCTGGATTTCGAACCCATCGAACAGGCTTTCACCCTGGATTTTCGCGGTTACTTCAACGACCTCTGGCCCGAGCTGCTGACCTTGCAGCGCGACGGCCTGATCAGCCTGGACGACAAGGGCATTCGCATCCTGCCCGCCGGCCGGCTGCTGGCGCGCTCGGTATGCATGGTGTTCGACGCCTATCTGGCGATGCACAACCGCCAGCGCTTCTCGCGAGTGATCTGAAAAACAAGGCGTTCAACCGCATGGACAAGCTTCCTTGTCAGGCACACTATGAGCACACAAGGACTCCCGGCAGGCCACCTGCCGGGGTTTCGCCAGCGCGCACCATCACCGCGCACACTGGCCTACACCCTGTGTCGTGAGTTACCCTTACGACTTATGTGTGCTTTCCCACAAGGATCGATTCAAATGTCCGAGCCAGTCAAACTGCGCCCACACAACCAGGCCCATTGCAAGGATTGCAGCCTGGCCCCCCTGTGCCTGCCTCTTTCGCTGAACCTGGAAGACATGGACGCACTGGATGAAATCGTCAAACGCGGGCGGCCGCTCAAGAAAGGCGAGTTTCTGTTCCGCCAGGGTGACAGTTTTGGCTCGGTCTACGCAGTACGGTCCGGGGCCCTGAAAACCTTCAGCCTCAGCGACAGCGGCGAAGAGCAGATCACAGGCTTTCACCTGCCCAGCGAACTGGTCGGCCTGTCAGGCATGGATACCGAGGCCTACCCGGTATCGGCCCAGGCCCAGGAAACCACTTCGGTGTGTGAAATCCCCTTCGAGCGGCTGGACGAGCTGTCGGTACAACTGCCACAGCTACGCCGCCAGCTGATGCGGGTAATGAGCCGCGAAATCCGCGACGACCAGCAAATGATGCTGCTGCTGTCGAAAAAAACCGCGGACGAGCGCATTGCCACTTTCCTGGTCAACCTGTCGGCGCGCTTCCGCGCCCGCGGCTATTCGGCCAATCAGTTCCGCCTGAGCATGTCGCGCAACGAAATCGGCAATTACCTTGGCCTGGCGGTAGAAACCGTGTCGCGGGTGTTCACCCGCTTCCAGCAGAACGGCCTGCTGCGCGCCGAGGGCAAGGAAGTGCACATCCTCGACCCGATCCAGCTGTGCGCGCTGGCCGGTGGTGCAATCGAGGCCTGACGCTGGTCTTTAGCGGGTATACTTGGGCATTCGTTTTCCCAGGATACCCGCAACAATGCACAGCGAAGCCTTCGACCTCAAAGCCCTGATCCGCCCGGTAGTGGACTTCCCCAAACCGGGTGTGATCTTCCGCGACATTACCCCGTTGTTCCAGTCGCCACGCGGGCTGCGCTATGTGGCCGATCAGTTCATCGAGCGCTATGTCGAGGCTGAATTCAGCCACATCGGCGCCATGGACGCGCGGGGTTTCCTGATCGGCTCGATCATCGCCCACCAGCTGAACAAGCCGCTGATCCTGTTCCGCAAGCAGGGCAAGCTGCCGGCCGACGTGTTGAGCGAGGGTTACCAGACCGAGTACGGCGAGGCCTTCCTGGAAGTGCATGCCGACAGCCTGTGTGAAGGCGACTCGGTGCTGATCTTCGATGACCTGATTGCTACTGGCGGTACGCTGCTGGCGGCGGCCAACCTGGTGCGTCGTACTGGGGCGCAGGTGTTCGAGGCGGCAGCGATCATCGACCTGCCGGAACTGGACGGTTCGCGCCGGTTGCAGGCGGCCGGGGTGCCTACCTTCTGCCTGACCGAGTTTTCCCTCAGCGAGTACTGAGCGGGCTGTTGGGGCTGCTTTGCAGCCCATTCGCGGGTAAACCCGCGCCTACAAAGGCCGCATATTTTTTGTAGGCGCGGGTTTACCCGCGAATGGGCCGCCAAGCGACCCCAATGAATCAGAGCGAAATGGGCCGGCGCCCTGCAAAGGCATGGGCCAAGGTACCACCGTCCACCATCTCCAGCTCACCGCCCAGCGGCACACCATGGGCAATGCGAGACGCCACCAAGCCTTTCTCGCTCAGCAACTGGGCAATGTAATGCGCCGTCGCCTCCCCCTCCACCGTCGGGTTGGTCGCCAGGATCACCTCGGTAAAGGTGCCCTGCTCTTCGATCCGCGCCATCAGCTGCGGAATACCGATCGCCTCAGGCCCCAGGCCATCCAGCGGCGACAGGTGCCCCTTGAGCACGAAGTAACGGCCACGGTAGCCCGTCTGCTCCACCGCATACACATCGGTCGGCCCCTCGACCACGCACAACTGGGTGTCGTCACGGCGCGGGTCGGCGCACTGCGGGCACAGTTCCTGCTCGGTGAGGGTGCGACACTGGCGGCAATGCCCTACCCCTTCCATGGCCTGGGTCAAGGCCTGAGCCAGGCGCAGCCCGCCACTGCGGTCGCGCTCGAGCAGTTGCAGGGCCATGCGCTGGGCGGTTTTCTGGCCAACGCCTGGCAAGATGCGCAGGCCGTCGATCAGTTGGCGGATGAGAGGGCTGAAGCTCATGGGAAAGGCCTGACAATTCAATAAGAGGCGGTTTATACCCAGCGGGGGCGGTGGCGTCAAATCACCTCGCCCAAAGCCTGCAAGGTCTGCTTTTTTGTGGGAGCGGCCTTGTGTCGCGAAAGGGCTGCTAAGCAGCCCCGGCACTCTATGCTGCAAAGCTGGAATCCGGGGGCCGCTTCGCGCCCCTTTCGCGACACAAGGCCGCCCCCACATAAAGAGCAGACCGCAGCCGGGTGAAATCTACGCAAAAAAAAAACGCCGCTGAAATCAGCGGCGTTTTTGAGTACCTCAATGCCTTAGAACGGCATCTTGAAGCCTGGCGGCAGCTGCATGCCGGCGGTCATGCCGCCCATCTTTTCCTGGCTGCTTTGCTCAACCTTGCGCACGGCGTCGTTCAGCGCAGCGGCAATGAGGTCCTCCAGAACTTCCTTGTCGTCTTCATCAGTCGACATCAGGCTCTGGTCGATGCTGACGCGTTTGACGTCGTGACGACCGGTCATCACCACGCTCACCAGACCGCCACCGGACTGACCGGTGACTTCGGCGTTGGCCAGTTCTTCCTGCATCTTCTGCATTTTTTCCTGCATCTGCTGGGCCTGCTTCATCAGGCCGGCCATGCCACCTTTCATCATGGGGTATACCTCGATTGGGTCGTGTGATGCGGCCCGGCACCGGGCCGGCCGCATGGTTATCCGTTACTGGCCCTGACTGGCCAGGGCTTCTACAGGCTCAATAGTATCCTGCCGCACCTTGGCGCCGAACAACTTGATCATCTGCTGGATCAACGGATCCTGCTCGATCGACGCGACGGCGTCCTGCTGACGCTCGGCACGCTTGCGCGCTGCGGCCTGAGCCGGGGTTTCCTGCTCGGGCAGGATCAGCTCGATACGCAGGTTCAGCGTGCGCCCCAAGTGCTGGTTGAGCGCTTCGTTCAGGCGCCGCTGCTGGGTGGCGTTGAACAACGCACCCTGGCCCGGGTCCAGATGCAGCAACCAGTCGTCGCCATCGGCGGCAATCAGCGTACAGTTTGCCGCGATGTTGCCTGTCATCCCGGACACAGGCAACTGTGGGAATAATTCCAGCCATTGCAGGGCCAGGCCGGTGGCCGGCTTGGCTGCCGGCAACGGTTCGGCCGCCGGTTTGGACACGTCTTCCTGAACATGTTCGGCCAGCTCGTCCAGGTAGCTGAAGCCTGCCGGATCGCTTTCGCCGCCGTAATAGTCTTCGTCAAGCGGCGGCTCATCGTCGCGCTCCATCCCCACGGCAGCGTAGGCAGACGGGTCGAAAGGCGGCTCGTCGTGTGCCGGGGTGGCCTGTGGGGGCGCCACCGGGGCAACAGGCTCGGGCTCGGGCTCGGGCGCGGGTGCCGGTTCGGGCGCGAGTTCAGCCGCTAACGGCGCGGGCGCAACGGCACGCTCTTCCCACGGCAAGTCGACCACTTCGGCAACAGGCTCAGGTACGGAGATGGCCTCGGCTTCGGCCTTCAGCTCAACATCTGCCTCGGCCTCCGGCTCATGATCAGCCGTCGCGGGTGCAGGCACCTCCAGCTGCGGGGCTTGCGCTACAGGCTCCGCCGGCACAGCCGCGACAGGCGATGAAAGCGCGACCGGCGCCGCGGCTGCCACCTGCCCTGCAGGATCAGCTGTGGCCTGGCTGATCCCCGTTGGCTTTAGCACCGGCTTCGGTGCGTCGTCCGTGTCTGCCGGGCGGAACGCCAGCATACGCAGCAGCACCATCTCGAAGCCACCGCGCGGGTCCGGTGCAAGGGGCAGGTCACGGCGGCCTATCAGGCCCATCTGATAATAGAACTGCACATCCTCGGCCGGCAGCGCCGAAGCCAGCGCCAATACCCGCTCGCGATCACCCTGGCCGTTGTCTACCGCTTCGGGCAGCGCCTGGGCAATGGCTACACGGTGCAGCACATTGAGCATTTCGGCCAGAACGCCCGACCAGTCCGGCCCTTGCTCGGCCAGATTACGCACGGCCTCCAGCAAAGCCCTGGCATCGCCTTCGAGCAGTGCCTGCAAGACCCCATACACCTGGCCATGGTCGAGGCTACCCAACATGGCACGTACATCGGCGGCCAGTACCTTGCCTTCACCGAAGGCGATGGCCTGGTCGGTCAGGCTCATGGCATCACGCATGGAACCATCGGCCGCACGGCCCAGCAGCCACAGGGCATCTTCCTCGAACGGCACGTTCTCGGCGGCCAGTACGTGGCTGAGGTGCTCCACCACCCGCTCCGGGCTCATGTTCTTCAACGAGAATTGCAGGCAGCGCGACAGGATGGTGGCCGGCAGCTTCTGCGGGTCGGTGGTGGCGAGGATGAACTTGACGTAGGGCGGTGGCTCTTCCAGCGTCTTGAGCAAGGCGTTGAACGAGTGGGTCGAGAGCATGTGCACTTCGTCGATCAGGTAGACCTTGAAGCGCCCACGGCTAGGGGCGTACTGCACGTTATCGAGCAGTTCGCGGGTGTCCTCGACCTTGGTACGGCTGGCGGCGTCAATCTCGATCAGGTCGACAAAACGGCCTTCGTCGATTTCCCGGCACACCGAACAGGTGCCACAGGGCGTGGAGGTGATGCCGGTTTCACAGTTCAGGCACTTGGCGATAATACGGGCGATGGTCGTCTTGCCCACGCCGCGGGTACCGGTGAACAGGTAGGCATGGTGCAGGCGCTGGTTGTCCAAGGCATTGATCAAGGCCTTGAGCACATGGGTCTGGCCGACCATTTCGCGGAACGAGCGCGGACGCCATTTTCGTGCAAGAACCTGATAACTCATCGAAAAACCATCGTAGCCTGATCGAGCGGAAGATCGCTAATGCTAGCGGAGCGGGGGCAAAATTGCACCCTGCGCAACTCGTCTAAGCTTGGAATGGCGCATTGTCCAGGGAGGATTGCCTTTGCGAAGACTGCTGGCCCTGTTACTGCTGTGGTCTACAAACAGCCTGGCTGACCAGCCGGTGCTGCGCTTTTCCGTCGCCGAGAGCTGGAGCATGCCGCTGGTACGCATCGAAGGCGATCAGCCAGTGGAGGGATTGCTTTACGACCTGATGCAAGCCGTTGCCAGGCAAGTGGGCGCTCGCCCCGAGTTCCACGTCATGGCCCGCCTGCGCCTGGAGGAGGCCATGAGCAGCGGCGACATTGATGTCCGTTGCTACGTCAGTACCCAATGGCTCAACGACCGTCCAAGGGATTTTGTGTGGAGTATCCCGCTGATTCATCAGCGCGACGTACTGGTTGGCCGCGCCGGCGACAGCAACCCGATATCCCCGGAGCAACTGCCACCCCAGGCGATCGGCACGGTGCTTGGCTACACCTATTCAACCCTGCAACCGCTGCTGGACCACGGCCAGCTGCACCGTGAGGACAGCCGCAGCCAGTTGCTGGTGCTGCAAAAGCTGCAGGCAGGCCGGTATCGCCATGCGGTGAGCAACCAGTTGTCGTTGCAGTGGTTCAACCAAGGGTTGCCAGCGGAGCAGCAATTGCAAGCGCTGGCGGTGCTGGACGAACAGGATTTGGGGTGCATAGTGCGCAACGATCCGGCGATACCGACACAAGGGCTGTTGCGGGCGTTGGTAAGGATGAAGCAGTCGGGGGAGATCGAGCGGATTTTGCAGCGGCATGGAAGGGTGAGCGACTCCGGCTCTATGTCGCTGACCCAGCCCTAGCCAGTAGCCTGATGGAAGGCAAACCCTCGCAAAGCTTGCGCGCCCCTTGTGGGAGCGGGTTCACCCGCGAACACCGGCGAAGCCGGTGCCATCCACCGCGTCGCCTGCTTCGCGGGTGAATCCGCTCCCACAGGGTTATTCGCTATCCCTGCAATCTCTACTTGCTCCAAGGCCGGAATCAATGGCTTCTCCGCTCAAACGCCAATGCCACAGCATCCGCCTGCCCCTAGGCAATCTGCATGGCCCGCAAACCATGCTCCAACAACTGCCTGGTTTCTTCGTCCTGAATACGCTCAAGCGCCCGCCGGCTATCGCTGTAGGCGAACATCAGGTAGTGGGAAACATTCATCAACGCGAACTCCATCGGGACGATGCCTTCGCTGATCGCGCGGGAAAGGGATTTGCCTTGGGGAAGATCAAAGACGTGGGGCGGATCGGGGACCATTTTTTTCATGAGTTCACCATACCGGGCTGAGAGCACCCTTTCGCTTCCACCCTTAGGGTGACAGTTGTACGCGGGGTGGAAGACCAGGGGTATGGCAAACCCGGCAGGCCCGAAGGCCTCCCACGCACAACTGTCATATCGACAGCCGCCAAACCACCCAGGCTTCCACACCCGATCGCTGAACTGACAGCGACCGCGAAAGCCTAGTGGGCGAGGTTGACCGGGACAATCAGACGGGAGTCGACGGAACACGTAGGATAATTCGCTATGCCTGCCTGACGTGTAGGGGCTTTCCTAGACTGTTATCAGACCTATCTTAAAAGCGGGCACTCTGATCATGTGCTTACTGTAATCGGGATCACTGTCTTCACACCAAAGCCCGTAAATACGCACTCAAGAACAACCCCACACCAAACACAAAATGCGTGGCCAGGCTCTTCAGACAGTTCCGCGCAGGTGTCGGCGTTCTGGACGCAAAGAACCCTGCCCCCATCGCCGGCTGCATGAGGCAAAACGGCGCCACGACTGTACCCACACCCACAACTACTGCAGGTAAAAGAGTAGGCGACCGCAACCAGCCCTCCCCTACGATCACAAGCAGCAGCATCGCGAAAAGCACGCCGGTGGCGTAGTGAATCACCCATCCCCACGCCAACTCATTTCGCACCGGTTCCGCTTTGGAAATCGCTTGGTGCGAAACACGCCCACCTAGCAAGTGCCCCGCCCAACGCCCGACCATGGCAAAGTTCAGCGTTGCCACACCCAACCGCCTCAGCAGCAGCCCCCACAGGTCCATCACTACAGTGGCAGCTATGCCAATCGGCAATGCAGCTAAAAACATCGCAGTAAACGTCATTTGAACAAGCCCTCGAAGGTTGACGGTCATTACCATGCCGCGCAGCATAGAAGTTGAAGTCAACTTCAAGTCAAGGGCCCGAAATGGACATTGCCGACGTCGCCAAACGCACAGGCGTACCCGCATCGACACTGCGTTACTACGAGAAGAAAGGCTTGCTCAAGTCGCTTGCCGGGCACGGTCAGCGTCGACAGTTTGCAGCCGACGTGGCGGACAGGCTAGCGCTGATCGCCTTGGGGCAGGCCGCGGGGTTTTCGCTGGATGAAGTGGGGGCGATGCTGGTGGACCTGCAGGTAGACCGGCAGATGCTGAATGCCAAAGCTGATGAACTGGATGCAAGAATCAAACGATTGCAAGCGATGAGCAAAGGCTTGCGGCATGCCGCGCAATGCCCTGAGAAAGATCATCTGGCATGCCCGAAATTCCAGCGGCTGATGAAGCTGTCGGCGACGGGAGCATTGGGCGAAAAGCAGAAAAGAACGAAGACGTTCGTTGCAGATTGAGGTTTCCGACCCCAGAAATGGAGGCGGCCCCACCAGCCACACCCCGGCACTCGATGTTCCCGCTATGGCTGCTCCCTTCCGGGCCATGCCTAGGTCGCATGCAAGCATGCTGGTAATCAATGCAGACCTTATGGGGCAAGGGTTTCAGGCTGATGAGGCAACCAGAGTTCTACCGGTACGCACACCCAGCATGGGTGCTCAAGACTTGGGGTGTAGCCAGCACTGTCACACTTTGCTGTAACACTTTGGTGTCACACCCATGGCCTACATCATCAAGCGCGGGGCGCTCTACTACCTGAATCTCAAGCTGCCAAAGCACCTATTCCCGAGGTGTACCACTTTGCGTTTGAGTCTGAACATACGGCATCGTCAAAGCGCCGTGTTCATTGCCACATCACTGGTGCAGCGGTTGCATCACCACCTTAGCGAGCACCCTCTTGCAGACCTCCAGACGCTTCGTACGCTTTGTTCACAGTGGCGGGACTCTACACCCACGCCCGCTATCCAAACCGCTCCACGGATCGCTAAGGCAGTCTCAGCGAAACGGAATAGCGACAGCCCTACCCTCGCCGCACTCTCCAAGCTTTATATAGAGGAAGGGAAACGGGGAGGCACATGGCGACAGGTCAGCACCGAGGAAGTTGAGCGAGCCTTATCAGACCTTCTCGAGTTGGTGGGTGACATGCCCGCCAAAGCCTTCGATGCGCACCAAGCACGCCTGCTAAAGGAACGGCTCAGCCTATGCCCGCAATATTTCGGCTTACGCCCCGAGTTCAAGGGGAAGACTCTAAGGCAGGTGGTCGACTCAGGCAGCACCTACAAGACCATTACTGCTGTCACAGTGAACAACCGGCTACGCAAACTCACCGCCTTCCTCAACTGGTGCAAGGCGAACGGGTACGTGGCAGAAAACCCGCTTGCGGGCATGAAGGTCATGACAGGATCAGCAAAGGAAGCTCGTTTGTCCTTTGAACGACACGACCTAGCTGCGCTACTGAACCATGAGGCACTGCGAAAAGAGTCCCGGAAGCATCCATGGCGCTACTGGCTGCCACTCCTTGGACGGTTCACTGGTGCACGACTTGAAGAACTGTGCCAATTGCGTGTGGATGATTTCATTGAGCAACAAGGTGTCCCGTGCTTTCGTATTGATGACAGCCATGAAGGCCAGAACCTCAAGAGTGCGAGCAGCCGCCGTGTTCTTCCCCTCCATCCGTCACTCGTTGAACAGGGTATGTTGCAGTACGCAGAATCAGTCAAAAGCACTGGGGCTGATCGACTTTTCCCCGAGCTTGAAGCAGTACGAGGCAAGCGTGGCCACGCCGCCTCAAAATGGTTTGGACGCTACAAGGCGAAGCATGGCATCACCGACCCACGCAAAACCTTCCACAGCTTCCGCCATACTTTCATTGATGATTTGCGTGATGCTGGCGTTCAAGATTCATTGATCAAGCGGATGGTGGGCCATGAAGACAGCTCCGTGACCTTTGGCATCTACGGCAGCAGGACGCCAATCAAGGCGATGGTCGAGGCCATGAAGCACGTCAAATAACCTCGGATAACCCACCAATAACCTCGGTAAACCTTCCCTTCAGCGGGATGATAGCCAGCCGCTTTTCACGCCAAACCCAATGTTTACGGGGCGAAAGGGAGGTCTGAACTAAACAAAGCCCTTCTCTATCCATGCAAAAGGTTTTTCACACTTTTCGCCATGATTGCGGCAGGCAAGAGATAGATCAACCCTAGCACGCCCTGTCAACAGCTATTGACAAGCGGTCGTCCAATATGAGACTATACAAATCTGCCAGTAAGCAGACATACAGCTTTGAAGCCTCTACGCAACTATGGTGCGATCAAATCGCTCAGAAATTGCAGGAGGCTTTTTAGTACCCGCGTTTTGGCTGACCACCATCTGACGGTCAATACAGATCATGAGAATACCCATGACCAACGCAAACGAAGTAACACCTACTTTTGAGGTCGATGACATCGCATAACTGAATTCCCACTCCATCACGAGAAGAATGAAGAGCCCGATGCCGACCAATGAGTCGGTATTTTTTTTGCCCATTTTTCAACTGAACGGAGGTAACAAAATGCATCAACACAGAATCAACGACATCACTCGGACCATCCTTGTAGCACCCTGCGTGGCCGGAATTCACCTTGACTACAGCCTCGGGGAAGAACTTCCGCTGTTCGGCCCAATGATCGGTGAGACATTGCTGTGCGGTGTCGGTTATAACTCGATTCAGAGACGGAAGGCACTGGCCTTGCCTTATCACGAAAAAACAGCACGCGCCTACTCCCACTGGAAATACATGCTGAATCGGTGCTACGGATCAGACGCCCAGCCTACGCGGGCTGTACAGTGTGTAGGAAATGGCATGACTTCCAAGAATTTGCCAACTGGTTCGTCGCTCAGCCTTATGCGAACGCTGAAGACATGGAACTCGACAAAGACATTCTTGATCCGCTGAATACTGTCTACTCACCTGAGCACTGCTCGCTCGTGCCAAGGTTGATAAATCAAATGCATCGCGACACCCGCAGCCAACGCGGTAAACTGCCCATCGGCGTGAAGGAAGGACCAAGGCAAAAAGGGTTCACAGCTCGCATTTCCAAATATGGCAAAAAAGTTCATCTTGGAACATTTGGTGACGTATTCAGTGCCTTCGCGGCCTTGAAGGCAGCATACTCGACCTACTGCTGCGAGGTTGCTGACGAGTATGAGGGTAAGATTGATCAACGTGTAATTGATAAACTTCGCACTTGCCAGCTTCACATTCACGACTGACAAACTGACTTCACACCACCGCAGGCCAACGTCCAAGCCTGCGGAGTACCAACTTAACAACAACCCGGCACAACCGAGAGGAACTGCCTATTAACTGAACTTGAAGAGGAGAACGTACAATGGCCTACGAGTGCCCAGTTTTTACCGCATCACCCTTCCTTAACATCGATGGACTGCTGATCAGCCCAACAACCGGCGAGATCTTTGGCTACGATGACAAGTCTTCTGTCTTCAGCAAACGCCCTGACTACCAGCCAGAACTGAGCAAGTGCCGCAGTGCTGACGACCTGCACACGCATCTGAAGCACGTCGACCGCCGCAAGCTGCCAACGCATACGCTGCACTCACTGACCGACGCACAGGACTACGCCCATGGCCTATGGCGCCGGACAGGCGTGGACTGCCGTATCACTGTCCCGATGATGAACACCCTGAGCAAACTGCACCGGCTGGTTCAGTACCGGAACATGATCATCATGCCTCAAGCCGAACTGGCGAAGGCATTGGGCACGACGGAGTCAAACCTGATGAAGAAGCTGGGCACGTTGATCAACAGCAATATGGTGCGCGTGAGCACATCAAGGCAGGGTGGCATTCGCACGGGTGAAATCAAGCTGACAGTAAATCCACGGCTGATCTTCCGGGGTGATGATGCCAAACGGGATGAGTACATCGGGCATTGGTATCGTGAATGGACAACTCTCCACCCTCAATCGGCATCGAGCATGAATAAAAAGGGGTGGGATGACAGTACCATTTCCGCAGCAGCACTTGCCGCTTGACCCGAAATGCTGGTTGTTGACCTTGCGTAGTTTCACATCACTTTTTTAAAAAAACTACGCAAGAATCTCGCTACAAGCCACGAAATTCAAGGGGTTGAGGAAACTCCTATTATATACAAGGATTTTCTTGCACCGATCATAAACATTCATTAGACCGTCAAGTCTAAGCTGTATGCGTTGGCTCAGGTGTAAATCCCCTTCCCCTATTGCGCAAGCAATGAGTCGTACACAGGGACAACAAACAACTAGGTTGCCTTAAATGAAAACAACTATCATTGCTAGCTGACGCTAACGGCCAAGCGTACTAGTCCAACCAATCAATAACATGGTTGGACAGCAAGAATGCGAGCAGCTACCTGAGCTACGCTCTGATCGTGCAGAACTCAATCCTGCGGATCGGATATTGTGCACGGGAACAGCGTCAGCTGTGGATAGTACGGATTAATAGGCTTGGGGGTGTTGGTTGTTTCACCCCCTCTACACCGTTAAGTGATCACCATCCTGACCTACGGTCATGCACAGTGCAATCAGCTGAAAGCTGCCGCTTTCGGTGCGGAGCATCGGCTACACCTCATTAGGTAAAAGCTACTTCATGAGCAGGAACAACCCCACAGTCACCGCAATAACTGTGAGGACGAAAATCTGGTCGTTTCTACGTTTGCTGGCTGCTTCGTCAGCCGCTACCCGGTGATAGGTTTCAACATCGCTCAGACCCTGCACCTTGTAGTCGAGCACATGGCTCATCTGCTTTTGTATGCGGGCATTGTGCTTGCCGTTACTGCTCGCCACCAACAACCAGACGATGATCCACAGCCCGAAAGTCGGTATGCAGAGCAGTAGATGCAGGATGTGGTTGGTCGTCTTCTTCTGACTAGCCAATACAAAAAGCTTCTCGTTCATAAATTCTCCATCAGCGATAGACCGCAGAGAGCGGCAATCAGCAGAATTTATCTGAAATTCAGATATCCGAAAAGCAGATATAGGTTGGGCAGCTACCCTCAAGTAGCTAGCGACTATGCCCAAGACGATCTATCGACCAGAGCACACGGCCCTTCTGCACCTTTTGAAGACCTACCGAAAAGCGGCAGGACTCACGCAAGTGGAATGCTCAAAGGCGCTGAATCGCCCTCAGTCGTTCATGAGTGACGTAGAGAACGGAACACGTAGACTGGACATTGTGCAGCTACGCGATTTATGCAAGGTGCTGGGAGTCAGCCTCCCAGAGCTGGTAGTAGAGCTTGAGAACGCGATCACGACAAGCCAGTAAGACCGGACTAACCCACACAGGATAAACCCATCATGGATGACAAAGCCCTCACCGCTGACACCCTCGAACTCCTGTTGCTCAACCAGCAAGCCCTGAGAGCTGGTCTTGAAGAGTTGTCACTGTGGATCAGTCAGCGAGGGTCAACGAACGTGCACGACAATGTATTGAGCATCATGCATACCCTCGACACCAATGCCGAAGCCATCGCCTCTGGCATCGAGTCTCTACGCTCTACCGATATGCGGCCAGAGTGATTCGCTACCTCATCCATGACCTTGCAATGTTGCGACTGGATAGAAGGCGTCAGGAGCAGATGGTGGTTTACAAGGTCGTGGCTCTAAAGCAGATAGAACAAACCAGCTAGCTCATCAAACGGACGTTATACGACACCAGCTCAGAAGGTGCGCATCTGGTATCAACAAGTGTGCTTGCGATTAAATGACACTAGCCGCATACTGACACCATACTAAATGACACCAGTTAGGATTCTGTCATGTCCCGCACCTTCGCTTACTGCCGTGTTTCCACCATTGACCAAACCACAGACAACCAGATTCTTGAAATCCGTGCTGCTGGCTTCGATGTGCAAGCCCAAAGGGTTATCGCAGAAACCGTCTCAGGCTCCACCCAAGCAAGCGAGCGTGTTGGATTCCAAAAGCTGCTCGATCGCATGGAGGCTGGTGATGTGCTGATTGTCACAAAGCTTGACCGCCTGGGCGTAACGCTATCGACGTGCGTCAAACCGTAGAGAAGCTGGATTCAACTGGCATCCGTGTTCATTGTCTCGCCTTGGGCGGTGTAGACCTCACCAGTGCAGCAGGCAAGATGACAATGCAGGTGTTGAGTGCCGTGGCTGAATTTGAACGTGACCTGTTGATCGAACGCACCCACGCTGGCATCAACCGTGCGAAGGCAGAAGGCAAGAAGCTGGGACGCCCTGAGGCGATAGACACCACCAAGGCTGTGCAGGAGTGCAAGACTAACGGTCTGAGTCAGAGCCAGACAGCTGAGAGGCTTGGTATCAGTTTGGCCACCACCAAGCGCCATTGGAACAAAGCAGCAGCGTGACCAGAGCAGGACTAGGAAGCCTCATTTAGTAACCCGTAACCACCCAATGTTAACCACTCAATCGCCTTACCATGGCTCTTTCAGGGCTGTGGCGTTTTGTTATTAACCGAGTTGCCCGAGGCACCAAAGGTTATTTTAAAAAATAAACCGTTTTAATTAACCTACGCCGCGTAATGCTAAGAGGCGCGGGCGTTTCACGACATTATCTTTAGACGGACTATCAGATTAGCTCTTATAACGCTCTAAAATATTTGGCGGTGGGTAGTAGACCTAGTATTAGCTCCTAAAAATACGGGAGCAGAATCACACATCTCAATTATAGCACTTACACCGCATCATGATAAAATACCTTCCTTAATTCGAACATAACATCTCGATCTAGATACCACCGTAGTGAGGTTTACTCAAGGTAAACCGACAGGCTTTCTCTGCGGGAACTTTAACTCACATACTAAAAATTATATTCATAAATTAAAAGCTGGGGGCCACCGCTTAATACGGCAGCACCCACTTAAACATGGGATAAAATAACCCCATCATCATCTAAATTTGTGAAACCTCACCCAAAATACTCATCGCTTCGCCAAATCGAAATTTTAGATTTATCTTCTAAGGCCGAAAAATCCAAGCCTTCAGCTTCAGATACATAAACCTCATGCAAACTCTTAAGCCTCAAGAGCGGCGTAATGTCCTTGATTTTTGTACGAGAAAAAAGCAAGGTGGTCAACTTATTTAACCCTGTTATCCAGTTAAAATCTGAGACAGGCACATCATCCAGCTTTACGGTGGTTAAGTTTTTCAACTTTGATACTGGAGTAAGATCGCTGACGTCAATACTTTGCAAAGCCATTGATCGAAGCGATGCAAAATTTTGTAGACCTTCTAGACTATTCAACGGCAAATTAGTTAAATGCAGATAATTCGCAGTCGACTTCAAACCCTCCAAAGTAGTTATAGGGCAATCCTCAATCATTCCACCACCGAAGAAACTGAGTTTACTCAGGAATGAGAAATCTTTGATCTGCAACCCCATCAACCCAATGCTTAGAGGAACTTGGCATTTCAGAATTGGGATAAACTCTACCGGACAGTTATGTATTGACAAATACTGCAAATTCTTTAAGGAGGATAGAAACTCAACGTCACTAAGCGCCGAGCATCTGTCGAGACTGAGATAAGTCAACTTCTTCGCCGACTTCAACGGGGAAAAATCAGCAAAATTCAATCTTGTCAAATCGATATTGTCTAACTTTTTCCAACCTTCAACAAATTTAATAGATGCAAGATTAACATCACAGAAAATAACATTCTGGACATTCAACGAGCCATTGCACAGCTCAAGACCTGATTGATCAACACTTACCAGATTTAGGGTCTCAAGTCGCTTAAAACCACTTATTACTTCACAGCCTCTTAAAGCTGAATCCTGAACAGAAATAACGCTTATGTACTTTGAACAGCACCCCGAAAGGTCAACGGAGTCAGTACCCTCGCAATCAATAACAAAGATCCGTTCAAATTTACTTATAAAATCAGCTGTAACCTTGGCAGTTGACCTGACAATTAGAATCCTTACATTAGACAGGTCAAAACCATCTCTCACAGAAAGATTTCTAACCTCCCCCTCAATAAACTCGCCCTCAACATCATTGACAATATAAGCAAAACCAAGAGCAGCAAAGGAATTTATGACACCATTAGTTAAGGGATCAGACGCAACACCATGAACCATCAAACAAGATATATCAGCCAAGTACTCGACCCAGCCTCGCTCTAATTTAACGTGTTTATTTGTTAATAACCGCGCAGCCAAAAAACCAATCGACCCCTGCACTGGAGAATATTTTGGATACGCAGGAAAAAGCGAGCGAACTAGGCTGTTTACCCAACAATCGTTTCGTTCGTTAGATAAGATTTCAAAAACGAAAATCAGGGTTTCTAGCCAAGAAGATTTCATGGCCCACTCAGAAACAAGTTCGGGCGTCACAGCTGAATTAGTGCGGTTATTCGAATTGAAAAAGTCTGGCGATACTACAGCCGTCTCAATATAACAGGCACAAAAATACTCTTGAAAGCTCAAATGAACGAATGCATAAAAACCTTCCCCTCGCGGCAATAACAAACCACTTCGCCGAGCTACCCACGCTAAAAACTCGACGGCCATGGCTTCTGGATTGGACACCTTGCTTTTTCGCATAGCTTTAACCAACCAAGATATTACCTTCTTTTCTGATACCAAAATTCCTTCTTGCGAATAGCTAAGCCTAGTAGATTGCATCATGAAGCCAACATATGACAACCAGCTTTTCTTATCCCGCCATGTATGATTACCAAGTGCGTCATATTGAAGAATTTTTCGCTGACTATCGATGGTATTCAAATAGGCATTGACTATCTCTTCATAAAGTAGCGCCTTTCCATCTGGCAAATGCGCTCTTTCCCGATGCACCACAGCCATTAAGCTCAGAAGATTGGGTGTGCGAGCTAGCTTGGATGTTACAGACGAATCATTAAGAGCTCCCAGCAAATCTAAGGTTCTTGACTTAGCCTCGCCATCACTAGTGCAACGCTGGCGATACCAGTTTCGGACAAAGTCCGAAATCTGACCTTTATCAAAGGGCATGAGATAGCGAATTTCCGCCCAAGCTCCGCTGACCTTTTCTACCTCAGAAGCCGGTTCAGCCAATGGTTTAAGAAGTCGCTTTATAAAGAGGTCTTTTTTTTCTTTCCTAGAGGCACCATCCACAACAGGAGAGTCAACGGGAAAGTCTTGATACCCAATAATTCTTGACGTTGCGAGCACACAAGCATCTTTCTCTCTCGCTTCTCTGATCCACTTAGCAACCGCCGCTCGGCTTTGCACAGGTATTTCATCAATACCATCAAGAATCAAAATAAACTTACCGCAAGCGATCCACTCGTGCAAAACTGGTTCAACACTCTCGGACTTTGCCTCGCCTAGAAGCTTTCTTGCCAGATACGTCGCGAGACCATTGATGTTACATTCTTCTTTTAGAAAGTCCGCAGGCATTTCCCGAAGCACGCAAGTCAGCGGAATCACATTTGCCAGCCGTGCCGGTAGCGGGGAAGCCAATCCTGATGTTAAACGCCAAGCGACCCAATTACTCAGCGTAGTTTTACCACCTCCCGGATCGCCAAGAACAACAAGCCGAGGGCTCGTTTCAATTTCCTCAAATAAGCTTTTCCCTTGCGGCCAGTCTTCAGGTTGTATATCCGCATCAACCGCCTCTGTGGACAGCAAAGGAGGCACGAAGAGGGTTTCGATTTTAACAGGAGGCAGATCTCGCATGGTTGGTAATGCCAGAGTCTCAACCACGCCACAACGACGATTTATCGCCCCTAGATACCCCCTAAGACGAGAATCATCCCAAACGTTTAGTTTAGAAATGTCGCTCATATTCACTCTCCACTCCTATATTGACGACCTTCCAACAGAGGGATAAAGTCTCGGGGCAATAGATGGTCGCGATATTGCCTGATCAATCCATCTATCCAAAAAATATTAATACTTCCCGGGTTCGGGTACTCTAATGACCAAGCTGGTTTTGACTCAACATCTCCAGCATACTCTCTCGCAGTCAACTTAAGATGACTAGCCCAAGCAGGGGAGATATCTAACCCTTCAGCATTAAAACTACGCTCACCATTACACCAAGCTGAGCATTCGACCCAGAAATTTGGATCAAAATGCCACCTCTCCCACATATCTCTGTGGAATTGATGTATATATGCAGCTATTAACACTCTAACGCACCAAACTTTTCTTTCTTCCTCAGATTCAGGAAACGGTACACACCCAGCAAATCGCACCCATTGGTTAGCCAGAGCCTTTAGCCTCCTAGGATTAGGCGGCAAGAAAAAACCATCTCCCACTGCGAGGTTAAAACTATCAACCTGATCTTTGTCCCCTGCCGTATAGAGCAGATTTGAAAACATCGAGACCGCGTTGCTCGGCAGAGGCAATCTGTAAACATCAGTGCAGATTTTCTCTAGATAGTGACTTGCGAGTAAGTGTTTTTCACCCGACTCTGTCTTCAACCCCGAGAAAACCTCCGAACTAATAGCTTCGGTCAGAATATCCTCATTCATACCCAAGACAAAAACACAGCTTGGTATATTGAAGTATATTTTCAAACCTTCTAGGAGCTTAAACGCTGATTTAGGGCTACAACGATCAAGATCATCTACGAAGACAACGACTCTACTTCCCGTCTCATCAGGGAGCAAAGAATCGATAGTCCCGTGCAAACAATCCCGGATAGAATCCGAAGATAAGCTTTGAGCGAAGTGCGATTTCTCCCACTCCTCACCAAGCTTTTGAATTTTACTAACATCAGGCAATGTCTCATAACCGATGGCCTTTCCGATATTACTCAAACCATCTAATGTATACCTTAAAGATATCTCACCAATTTTCTTAAACTTCTGGATTACAGATGGAATTACTGAAAACTGCCGCCTCATTTCCTGAATCAACGCAACAACAGGATTAGGTTCATTCTGGTATCGCCAAGCATCAAACCAGATTGTCACTACTTTGCTATTCCCTATAACTCTGTCGTCTCCACCTTGCACACCGCAGATATCCGTGCAAATCCCACCCAACTCGCGCTGTAGCTGCCGCATAAAACTTGTCTTGCCGCTCCCCCAATTCCCATGCACTCCCATAACATGAGGTGTAGGGCAATTCTCGACTCTCTCCCTCATCCTGGCGACCTCGGACACCCAATGTAGGCCATCAGTGAGAGTAGGAAGATCGCTTAACACTTTATGCTGTTCCGACACTTTTGGATCCTTGCAAATAATCGGACTTGGTATACACACATTCTATCCAGATGCGGTTTCCATATGCCATCGCTGAAAGGGCCATTTTTCTCTATGCGCGTCAAATTCCCAGCATCGGCCTGACGTCTAGGGCTAAGGCTAGGGATGGCTTCGTATCGTAAGCGGATGCTAGTCGATTTGGTAACGTTTGAGCAGATAACCCCTAAGCACTTAGAGGTAAACGGGTTTGCCAGATCTAAGATGTACCTCCCGCCAGCCTTGGGCCATGCTCATTAATAACCCTGTAATCGCCGATGACATTATCGAGGGGCGCAATCCTGACCTTGCGGCTCATCGAGCTGCCATAGGGGCAGCCAATACACGGATTGAAGACCAAGGCTCAGCCATCATTCCTCACGTTTTGATGGCCCCACAGCAGTCTCAAGCTCTCAATCTGCGACCCCATACGTCAGCGCTCATGCACCATTGGGTATGGACATCAGCAAAAACATTTCAAGAAAACAGACTGCTGGTCGGATTGAGAAATCCGGAGGATGAACGATAGAATGACTTTGTGGAACACCACTCAGGTGTACCTAAATGCTGTCACACTTCGAGATTTTTGAGAGAGAAATCCTTGAGAATTCAAGGACCTTCGTAATGGAGGCGGCCCCACCAGCCACACCCCGGCACTCGATGTTCCCGCTATGGCTGCTCCCTTCCGGGCCTGACCAGGTTAACGGGTAATCAATGCGGGGGGACCGATGGGGCCACCACTACATGCCTCGCTGAGCAGCGAGTGGCGCCATTGTACCGGTCTTTGGGGCAGATACAACCACTGCGGCAGAAAAAGTCATCATTTCTCAATGACTTGTCAGGGTTGTGCTGGTCTGTTTCCTGGTGAGGGCACTTATAGGGGCGACATCCCAGGCCAAACCTGCATATGATCTGTGGTGCCGCGGCTTGCCCACGAAGGAGGCACTGCGTTGGATGTTGCCCAGTATAATAGGAGCACGCCACAGCCCAGCGGTGACATCAGGAAGGTGTCTTGGCGGCACGTATCCTCAGCAGTATCCTACTCGTTGGCAAGCAGCACGACTAAAGGACCATGCATGACTACGAAAGTCCAGCGCTCCATCGATGCACCGCTCAGAACCCACCTAACCCACGACCAAACCTGGAGAGCTGCGGACAAGGGGCTAATAAAATGCTGGGAGATCGGCCGCGCTATGGCCGAAACAAACCCAGATGTCGTTGAAAAATGCCTGCAAGGCGAACTCCCCCCCCTAGGATGGAAAGGCGGTGTGAGCCGTACCCTCGTCAAGCTGGAGAAATTTGGCACACTAAACTATCTGGCTCAATGGCAGGGCCTACGTGGTGAGGACCTCAACCTCGATCTAGAAGAGGAACGAACCCTAACCTGCACTAAGACGGGAATGATCGTGACCTTCACCCCGATTCAAAGTAAATACAGCAATCAAATTTAAAGCGGTTGCAGAAGGGCAAGAAAATCACTCTCCCCTAGAATTCGAATATTTTGCCCTTTGGCTAAGAGTTCCTCAGCTTTGCGATGCTTCGAGCTCTTATCCTGGCCTGCCAGCCTGCTGATGTCCTGATCGCCAACTACCAACAAAGTGGTGACCTTGGTCACGCTCGATCCGACTTCACATCCGTTTTGAGACGCCAACTCTGAAGCCTGCTGGCGCGACATGGAAAGAGCCCCCGTGAATACGACAATGTCGCCTCCAAGGGGCCCTTCTGAAACATCGGCGACTACGGAAAGCGGCTTCTTCTGCGCCTGCAGAGGTATGTTGACCAATGTGCACCACTCATCAACGGTCGAGCCCGTATGCCTGATGGCGTGAACCAGTATCTCGCCAGCCGCGCGCGCATCCTCTACAGCATCATGGTGCGCGAAGGATACTCCGAAATTTGAGGCTAGATTCTTTAGTCCATAGCCAGACCGAGAAAACTCACTCCACGCTCGGCGAGCAACCTTGGCAGTATCGAGCCAAGAACAGTCAAAATGGTCGAGCCCGGCTTTAAGACAAGCACGCTGCGTTGCTATTCGGTCGAAAGGCATGTGACTCGCTACAATCCGCCCTGTCACAAATGGCAAAATATGGGCGTACACCTCCGACCACGAGGGCGCTGACGTAACCATACTTTCATTTATCCCATGAACCGAAGAATTCATAGGATGGAAATAGTCCTGTGGATTGACTAACGACCCCCATGTTTCACTGAGCTTTCCATCCCGAAAAACAGCCACTCCGACCTGGCAGATGCTGGCAAGATTCGGGTTTGCCGTCTCAACATCGATGACTGTGAAATCCATTTCTCTAGCTCCGAGTAGTCAAGTTAAGGCCTGCCCGCGTAGAAGCTGACGACGCTGGTCACAAAAGCCGAAAGGTAGGCTTGACGTAGTGGAGGGCCATCAGCAGTTTTGCGAGTAAAGCCCTCAGATGGGCGACAGGCTCAAAAATTGCGTTGTGCGAACACCAGTAGATAATGGCACATTGCGATCTCTGCCGAAAGCTTGTGCGCCCGACCTAAGGCGACGTACTTAAAATGCGACGGAGCCCTCATTCGAGTTGTTAGCCCTCGCAAGCATGGTTCCTTCATCAAAATCCCAAGACTCACAGGGCTGCTACGCAACGCTATCGCGGTGCCAGGCTGCACGCCCTCTCGGTCAAGCCTGTTTAAATAACGATGCCCCGATCCTCCAGAAACGCGATGAAGGCTTCTTCATCCAGTACCTTCACCCCCAAATCACTGGCCTTGGTCAATTTCGAACCGGCGCCGGGACCGGCAACAACACAGTAGGTCTTACCGGAGACCGAACCGGATACTTTCGCACCCAGGCTTTCCAGCTTCTCCTTGGCGATATCGCGATTCATACGCTCCAAGCTGCCAGTCAACACCCAGGTCTGCCCTGCAAGCGGGGCTTCATCTACACCTAGAGGCTCGTCAGCCCCATACATGCCAAATTCAATCAGCTGGCTCTCTATCGCTTTTGCCTTAGCCACGTTTTCGTTTTGTCCATCGGCGAAAAACGCCCTTAACGCATCCTTCGCACCTCTATTGATACCTTTCAGCGAACTCAGCTCAAGCCAGTCTCTACTCAGCCTTATCAACCCTGCCACATCAACTGCATACTCAGCTAGCTTTGCTGCCCCGGTTGCGGCAATGCCAGCAATATCAAGCTTCACAATCAAATCTTTAAGCGTTGCCGAAATACGCAAGCTCACACTCTCTGTTGCGTAAACACCTTGAGTCGCCAGATCTTGAATCACCTGAGCGTTGTGCTCCTCAGAAAAAAATGCATGGATTTCATGTGCAGCCTCAAGACCCACATCGGGAAGGAAGGTCAGTACTTCAGGCCTTGCGTTACCAATTCGATCTAAGGAGCCAAGCGATTTCGCGAGAACCTTGGCGGTCTCCTCCCCAATACCGGGCACCCCCAAAGCAAAAATCAGTCGCGCCAAAGCCGGACTCTTGCTTTCCTGAATCGCTACCACTAGCTTTTCAGTAGAAATCTCGGCGAAACCTTCAAGCCCGATAATCAGATCCCGATCAAGCTTGTAGAGATCGGCAGGAGAACCAACCAAGCCCTCGTCAACCAACTGCTCTACGGTTTTGTCACCCAAACCATCAATATCCATGGCCCGGCGGGACACAAAATGGGCTATCGCCTGTTTCAGCTGCGCTGAGCATGCCAAACGACCAGTGCAGCGATAAACCGCGCCTTCTGTAACACTTACGCGACCTTTTCCTCGTTTTCTGAGCTGGGTCGGCTCCACTGGAGAGCCACAAACCGGGCACTTTGAGGGTATTTGAATTTCGGTCGTTATCACCGGTCTTTTCTCGGTCTGCACCCTCACAACCTGCGGAATCACATCCCCTGCACGCCTAACGAGAATCGTATCTCCAATGCGCACTCCCAGGCGACGAATTTCGCCCATGTTGTGGAGCGTCGCATTTGAAACCATTACTCCTGCGACTTGTACCGGCTCCAGCCGAGCAACGGGGGTAACGGCTCCAGTTCTTCCGACTTGGAAATCCACACCCAAAACCTGTGTTTCTCGTTCAACAGGTGGATACTTGTGAGCCAGTGCCCATCTGGGCTCCCGAGAACGGAAGCCAAGCAGCTCTTGGGCTTGAACATCATTGACTTTATAAACGACTCCATCAATGTCATAAGGCAACTCGTCGCGGAGCTCCCCAATTTCTCGATGAAAACTCAAGCAGCCCTCGACCCCCTCCACTACTCTAAGCTTATCGCTCACGGGAACCCCCATGAGGACAGAGCGTTCAAAACTTCTTCATGCGTACGCGGCATACCTGGCTGCTTCTCAGGCACACCGTAAGCACAGAACTCCAATGGGCGTGTCCTGGTTATCTTTGAGTCAAGCTGGCGTAAGCTCCCAGCTGCTGCATTCCTAGGGTTGGCAAAGGTTTTTTTTCCTGCCTCTTCCTGAGACACATTCAACTGCTCCAAGCCAGCCTTGGTCATGTAGACCTCGCCCCTTACCTCAAGAGAATCCGGCCAGCCCTCCCCTTTCAATTTTTTTGGTATGGACGCGATCGTTTTCACGTTGTCGAGCACGTCCTCTCCCGTCGTTCCATCACCGCGCGTACCAGCTTTCACCAACAGCCCGTTTCGATAAGTGATGCTGACAGCCAAACCATCAAGCTTCGGCTCACACGCATAGCGAATTGGTAATGTCGGCGAGAAAAGGTCTCCCCCACCTACCTTTAGACCTTCTGCAACACGCCGATCAAAGTCCTCTACCGCGACCACGTCAAAAACGCTCTGGATACTGAGCATCGGGACATCATGAGTAACCTGCTTGAAACCCGGCAAGACATCGGAGCCGACCATCTGTGTAGGAGAGTCGTCGCTCCGAAACTCTGGATGCTCGGCTTCGAGTTTTTGCAGCTCACTGAATAAAAGGTCGTACTCAGCATCCGAGATAATGGGCTCATCAAGCTGGTAATAGAGGCGATTATGCTCGCGAAGCTGAGCACGCAGTTCGAGGATACGGGTTTCGGCGGTCATCTTTCAGGATCTCTTGCAAAGCAAAAGAGCAGCACTGGGCTGCTCTTGCACTTGAAACAGGGTGGGCAGAACCAGGCTAGGCCTGCCCACTTGGGCACATCAGCGTTTCTGGGTCAGCGCACGGCGCTCGAACTCGACGATACGCTGGCGGTAGTGCTCGATGGTCTGGGCAGTCAGCACGCTGCGCTGGTCATCCTTGAGCTCACCGTTCAGTTCATGGGCCAGCTTGCGTGCCGCGGCAACCATCACGTCGAAAGCCTGCTTCGGATGACGCGGGCCCGGCAAGCCGAGGAAGAAGCTCACAGCGCGAGTGCTGAAGTGATCGATGTCGTCCAGGTCGAACACGCCAGGCTTGACTGCGTTGGCCATCGAGAACAGCACCTCGCCGTGACCGGCCATGCTCTCGTGGCGGTGGAAGATGTCCATTTCGCCGAAGCGCAAGCCGCTTTCCAGGATGTTCTGCAGCAGCGCCGGGCCCTTGAAGCCACCCTCGTCGCGGGAGATCACGCTGATGACCAGCACCTCTTCGGCGGGTGGCAACTCCTTGACGCTGCTGCTGGCAGGCGCTGCGCCGCTGCTACGGTTGTTGTCGGCGGCAAAGTCGTCATCGCTGTCGGCAAACAGGTCGGGCTCGCGCTGCTCGGCGCTCAGGTTCAGGTCACCCTGCTGCACATCGGCAGCCGCACTGGCACGCTTGCCGCGCTTGCTGGCCTTGACCGGCTTGGGCTCACGCTCGCGATCACGCGCAGATGCGCTGAGCGACGGCAGGTCGCTTTCGTCCAGCTCAGGCTCCTTGTGGGTATCGAGCACGCGCGACGGGCCGAGCACCTCGGCACTGCCACCCTCTTCGTCCGGCAGGTTGGAATAACTGCGATCCAGACGGAATTTCAATTTGCCTTTCCCGCCGCGCATGCGGCGCCAGCCGTCGAAAAGAATCCCGGCGATAACAATGATGCCGATGAGGATCAGCCACTCGCGCAGACCGATTTCCATGTAATCCCGTGCCTCTATAAAAATATGCTTGAAAACAAAGGGTTCAAAGCCCTTTAACACGTGGCGCCAACTCTATGTTCTGACAGGCGTTTTACCCACGCAAAAAACGAGTGACATTAAGCTAGCACGACCAAAGACAACTTTACACCGTCTGTCGCACACGGCGGGGGCATTTCGCTGCAGAATGTGCCCCTATCGTCGTGCATCAAGCGTCGACCATGGCCATGGCCGCCTCCACATCGACTGCAACAAGGCGTGAACAACCCGGCTCATGCATGGTTACCCCCATCAATTGGTCCGCCATCTCCATGGCAATCTTGTTATGGGTGATGTAGATGAACTGCACGCTTTCACTCATTTCCTTGACCAGACGCGCGTAGCGCCCGACGTTGGCATCGTCCAGCGGTGCATCGACCTCGTCGAGCATGCAGAACGGTGCGGGGTTCAACTTGAAGATGGCAAACACCAGCGCCAAGGCGGTCAGTGCCTTCTCGCCGCCGGACAGCAGATGGATGGTGCTGTTCTTCTTGCCCGGCGGTCGCGCCATGATCGTTACCCCTGTATCGAGTAGATCTTCGCCCGTCAGTTCCAGATAAGCGCTGCCACCACCGAAAACTTTTGGGAAAAGTGCCTGTAATCCGGCATTTATCTGATCAAAGGTATCCTTGAAGCGGTTGCGGGTTTCCTTGTCGATTTTGCGGATGACGTTTTCGAGGGTCTCCAGCGCTTCGACCAGGTCGGCGTCCTGAGCGTCCAGGTATCGTTTGCGCTCGGACTGCTGCTCGTATTCTTCGATGGCCGCCAGGTTGATCGCCCCCAGGCGCTGGATGCGCGCTTCAAGCTGCTCCAGTTCCTGTTCGGTACCCTGCTCGCTGGCCTCGGTTTCCAGGGTGGCGAGCACACCTTGCAAGTCATAGCCGTCGGCCAGCAACTGCTCTTGCAGGGTCTTGCGCCGCACATCCAGGCCCTGGCACTCCAGGCGCAGCTGCTCCAGTTGACCACGCAGCAGCTGGGCCTGCTGCTCGGCCTGGGTGCGGCGTTTTTCGGCATCGCGCAGTTCGCGGTCGGCTTCGTCCATGTGCAGGCGAGCCAGGCGCATTTCCTCGTCGACGCTCATGCGCCGCTCCAGCAGCTCCTCCAGCTTCAGGCGCAGTTCTTCCTGCGGGGCTTCACCCTCCTCCAGGTTCAGGCTCAGTTGTTCCTGGCGCTCGGTCAGGCGCGCAGCTTGCAGTTCCAGGCGCTCCAGCGCCTGGCGGGTAGAGTCGTGCTGGGCACGCAACGACCCCAGGCGCACCGCCAGCTGGTGAGCGTGGTCCTTGTGCTGGCGGGCCTCCTGACGCACCCGGTCAAGGCTTTCGCGCAGGGTGTCGCGGCGGGCCATCAACTGTTCGCGCTGCTCGGTGTCCTGGGCCATGAGCTCCAGAGCCTCTTGCAGCAGCAGGCGTGCTTCGCCCAGTTGCTCGTGTTCCAGGGCGCGCTGCTCTTCCAGCTCGCCCAGCTCTTCGTGCAGGCGGCGGCGGCGCAGCTCGACCTGCTCGGCGCGCGCGCGGCTGGCCGAAAGACTGGCCTTCAGCTCGCCGTGCAGGCGGTTTTCATCCTGTGTGCGGCGGCGCAACTGTTCGCGCTGCTCCTCCAGGTCCAGTTGCTGCTCGCGCAGGGCCTGCAACTGTTGATCGAGCTGTTCCAGCGCCGCTTCCTGCTCCAGTTGTTCCTGGCCCAGGCGTTCGATTTCCTGGCCGCGCGCCAGCACGCCGCCTTCGGCCTCGCCACCTCGGCGTACCCGCAGGAAGTGCCGGCCGACCCAGTAGCCATCACGACTGACCAGGCTCTGCCCTTCGCCGAGCGACGCGCGCTGCTCCAGTGCCTGAGCCAGGTCTTCCACAGGCCTGACCTGGCCCAGCCAGGGCGCCAGGTCGATACGGCCCTCAACCTTCTCCAGCAAGCTGCCGGGCAACGTCGCCCCCGCGCCGACGGCCAGCAGCAAACGCAGCTCACCCTGTTCCAGGCCCGCAAAATCGAGGTCGTTGAAATCGTCCACCAGCACAGCCTGCAGATCGGCGCCAAGCACCGTCTCTACCGCCAGCTCCCAACCCGGCTCCACCCGCAAGCCTTCGGCCAGCCGCGGCTGTTGCTCCAGCCCTTGGCCGTGCAGCCATTGCGCAGCACCTGCGCCCGGCTCCAGGGCGGCCTGCTGCAAGGCTTCAAGCGAGGCCAGGCGCCCGCCCAGGCGCTGCAGGTCGCCCTGTGCCTGCTGTTGCGCCCGGGTGGCCTGCTGCAGTTGCTCGCGCGCGCTTTCCAGGCGCTCGATCACCTGCTCTTCGCAGAGCTGCAGTTCCTCCAGCAGCATTTCGCTGCTGGCCAGTTGCTCGGCCAGTTCGAACATGGCGGCATCCTGCGGGTCGCTGCCCAGCTGCTCGCGCTCCTCGACCAACTTGCGCTGGCGCTCGGCCTGGCGCTCAAGGCTGGTTTCCAGCTGCTGCAGGCGCGCCTGCTGCACTTCGGCCTGGCGGCGCGGTTCGGCGGAGCGGCTGTTGAAGCTGTCCCACTGTTCCTGCCAACCGTGCATGCCCAGCTCGGCCTCTTCAAGCGCGGCAGCGGCTTCCTCGGCAGCCGCCAGGGTCATTTCCTGCTCGGGTTCGAGCATGACCAGCTCTTCGCTCAGGGTTGCCAGCAAGGTACGGTCGTGCCCCAGGTGCGATTCGGTTTCCAGGCGTGTGCGCTCGGCTTCCTTGAAGTCGTCCTGCAACTGGCGCAGGCGCTGCTGGCCGTGCTGAATGCTCTGCTCGACCCGGGCGATGTCACCGGCCACCGAGTAGAAACGGCCCTGCACCTGGTTGAAGCGTTCGGACAGTTCGTGATGACCGTCGCGCAGGCGTTCGATACTGGCATCGGCATTGCGCTGCTCGGCCACCAGCGCCTCGTGAGAAACGCCCTGGTCGCCGATCACCGATTCGCGCTGGCGGACTTGTTCGTCCAGGCCTCGCCAGCGCAAGGCAGACAGGCGCGCTTTCATCTGCCGCTCCTGAGCCTTGTACTCACGGTACTTCTCGGCGGCCTGGGCCTGGCGATGCAGACGCTCCAGCTGGCGCTCGAGCTCTTCGCGCAGGTCGGTCAGACGCGCCAGGTTTTCCTGGGTGCGGCGGATGCGGTTCTCGGTTTCGCGGCGGCGCTCCTTGTATTTGGAAATGCCCGCCGCTTCCTCGATGAAGTTGCGCAGCTCCTCGGGCTTGGCCTCGATCAGCTTGGAGATCATGCCCTGCTCGATGATCGAGTAACTGCGCGGCCCCAGACCCGTTCCGAGGAAGATATCGGTGATGTCACGCCGGCGGCACTTGGTGCCGTTGAGGTAATAGCTGTTCTGCCCGTCGCGGGTAACCTTGCGGCGGATCGAAATCTCGGCGTAGGCGGCATACTCGCCGACCAGGGTGGTTTCGCTGTTGTCGAACACCAGTTCGATACTGGCCTGGCTGACCGGCTTGCGGCCACTGGAGCCGTTGAAGATGACGTCGGTCATCGCCTCGCCGCGCAGGTTTTTCGCCGAACTTTCGCCCATCACCCAACGCACCGCGTCGATGATATTGGACTTGCCGCAGCCGTTTGGGCCGACCACGGCCGCCATGTTGCTGGGGAAGTTGACCGTGGTCGGGTCGACGAACGACTTGAACCCGGCCAGGCGAATGCACTTCAGGCGCATCGGTCAGCCTCTGGCCAGTGCCGCCAGCACCAGTTCGCAGCTGCGCTGGCCATAGGCGGTGAGCACCTCGCGAATGCGCGGCAGGTCGCGGGAGACCACGGCTTCGAGCAGGCGGGCGAACAGGTCGAGATAGTCGATCATGTTGGCCTGGCGCTGGTCCAGCGACAGGTAATAGGCACGGCTCATGGCCGGTTGCAGGTTTTCCACGGTTTCCTGCAGGAACGGGTTGTCGGCGAACGGATAGGCCGCACGCATGACCGCAAAACTGTCGGCGATGAAGGTCTTGATATCGAGCTGGTCATGGGCACGCTGCAGCCGCTGCTGGATCTCCAGAAACGGGCGCAGGTCGGCTTCGGTGCGCCATTTTTGCGCAACCGCATTGCCCAGCAGGATGTAGAACTCGCCCATCAGCGAGCACAGGCTACGAACGCTGCGTTCGTCCAGTTCGGTGACATGGGCACCACGTCGCGGCAGGATCGCCACCAGATGGCGGCGTTCGAGGATCAGCAGTGCTTCGCGCACCGAGCCGCGGCTGACGTTGAGCGCCTGGGTAACCTTCTGCTCCTGGATACGTTCGCCCGGCGCCAGCTCGCCGCGGATGATGCGTTCGGCCAGGTAATCGGCAATCTGCTCGGAGAGGCTGTCCGGGGCCTTGAACGTCATGGTTTTCCTTCAAAATCATTGAACTGGGCACAAGGGGCGAATTGTAGCGTACTTGGGCGGTAATCGCGCAGAGGGGCCAGGTGGTTTATTTGACCTTTCAGACAGCCACGCGCCCGGCGCGATCTATGCTTGGAATAGAGGCAGTGTGTGCGGCTGGGCATGGATACGTGCATTTTCTTGACCTTTGAGTCAGAAAAATATTGACCTGCCAGACAGGTCTTGCTTAGAGTCCGCCCAACAACAATAAAACCATTGCGAGGCCATCCCCGTGATCCAGTTTCTCGTCAACCAGGAGCTGCGTAGTGAGCACGCCCTGGACCCTAACATGACAGTGCTGCAGTACCTGCGCGAGCACCTGGGCAAACCCGGCACAAAGGAGGGCTGCGCCAGTGGTGACTGCGGTGCGTGCACCGTGGTGGTCGGTGAACTGAGCCAGGACGACCAAGGCAACGACAGCCTGCGCTACCGCAGCCTCAATTCGTGCCTGACCTTTGTGTCGTCGCTGCACGGCAAGCAACTGATCAGCGTCGAGGGGCTCAAGCACCAAGGCCAGCTGCACAGCGTGCAACAGGCCATGGCCGATTGCCATGGATCGCAGTGCGGCTTCTGCACCCCCGGCTTTGTCATGTCGCTGTTCGCCCTGCAAAAGAACAGCAGCGGCCCTGACCTGCACCAGGCCCAGGAAGCCCTGGCTGGCAACCTGTGCCGCTGCACCGGTTACCGGCCGATCCTCGACGCCGCCGAGCAGAGCTGCCGCCAGCCCTGCCGCGACCAGTTCGATGCCCAGCAGGCGCAAACCATCAGCCGCCTCAAGGCCATTGCCCCGACGCAGACCGGCGAGCTGAACAGCGGCGACAAGCGCTGCCTGGTGCCGCTGACCGTGGCGGATCTGGCCGACCTGTACAGCTCGCACCCCGAAGCGCGGCTGCTGGCCGGTGGTACCGACCTGGCGCTGGAAGTCACCCAGTTCCACAAGACCTTGCCCGTGATGATCTACGTCGGCCACGTGGCCGAGCTCAAGCGCATCGAGAAAACCGCCAGCCACCTGGAAATCGGCGCCGCCACCCCGCTCACCGACTGCTATGGCGCGCTTAACGAGGAATATCCCGACTTCGGCGCCCTGCTGCACCGCTTTGCCTCGCTGCAGATACGCAAC
Organism: Pseudomonas putida; assembly: GCA_041071465.1. Lineage (NCBI taxonomy): Bacteria > Pseudomonadati > Pseudomonadota > Gammaproteobacteria > Pseudomonadales > Pseudomonadaceae > Pseudomonas > Pseudomonas putida. Next base: position 246,714 of record CP163498.1, read on the forward strand.
CAGGGCACCCTCGGCGGCAACATCGGCAACGCCTCGCCAATCGGCGACTCGCCACCCCTGCTTATCGCCCTGGACGCGCAGGTGGTGCTGCGCCAGGGTGAACGCCAACGGGTGATGCCACTGGAAGACTACTTCATCGACTACCGCATCACGGCTCGCCAGGACAGCGAGTTCATCGAGAAGATCATCGTACCGCGCGCCTCCAGTGACTGGGCGTTCCGCGCCTATAAAGTGTCTAAGCGCCTGGACGACGACATCTCCGCCGTGTGCGCAGCCTTCAACCTGAGCATCGAAGACGGTGTGGTCAGCGGTGTGCGGATCGCCTTCGGCGGCATGGCGGCGATACCCAAGCGCGCCCGTGCCTGCGAGGCAGCGTTGCGCGGCAAGCCGTGGAACCAGGCCGCCATCGAGCGCGCCTGCCAGGCCTTGGCCGAGGACTTCACCCCACTCAGCGACTTCCGCGCCAGCAAGGAATACCGCCTGCTGACCGCGCAGAACCTGCTGCGCAAGTACTTCATCGAACAGCAAACGCCGCACATCGAAACCCGGGTGACCGCTTATGTCTAACCATCACGTAGCCAAAAGCCAGGCCGAGATGGCCGAACTGTTCAGCCAGGACCTGACCACCGGGGTCGGCCGCAGCGTCAAGCACGACAGCGCCGACAAGCATGTATCCGGCGAGGCTGTGTACATCGACGACCGCCTGGAATTCCCCAACCAGTTGCACGTCTACGCCCGCACCGCCGACCGCGCCCATGCGCGCATCCTGCGCATCGACACCACGCCGTGCTATGCCTTCGAGGGTGTGCGCATTGCCATCACCCACGAAGACATCCCCGGCCTGAAAGACATCGGCCCGGTGGTGGCCGGCGACCCATTGCTGGCCATCGACAAGGTCGAGTTCTTCGGCCAGCCGGTGCTCGCTGTCGCTGCCCGCGATCTTGAAACCGCACGTAAAGCGGCCATGGCCGCCATCGTCGAGTACGAAGACCTGGAGCCGGTGCTGGATGTGGTCGATGCACTGCGCAAGAAGCACTTCGTGCTCGACAGCCACACCCACCAGCGCGGCGATTCGGCTGCCGCCCTGGCCAGCGCCCCGCACCGCATTCAGGGCACCCTGCACATCGGCGGCCAGGAGCACTTCTACCTCGAAACGCAGATTTCCTCGGTCATGCCCACCGAAGACGGCGGCATGATCGTCTACTGCTCCACGCAGAACCCCACCGAAGTGCAGAAACTGGTCGCCGAAGTGCTCGACGTGCCGATGAACAAGGTGGTGCTGGACATGCGCCGCATGGGTGGCGGTTTTGGCGGCAAGGAAACCCAGGCCGCCAGCCCGGCATGCCTGTGCGCGGTAGTCGCGCGCCTGACCGGCCAGCCAACCAAGATGCGCCTGCCGCGGGTCGAAGACATGACCATGACCGGCAAGCGCCACCCGTTCTACGTCGAGTATGACGTGGGCTTCGACGACAACGGCCGGCTGCACGGTATCAATTTCGACCTGGCCGGCAACTGCGGCTATTCGCCCGACCTGTCCGGTTCGATCGTCGACCGTGCCATGTTCCACTCCGACAACGCTTACTACTTGGGCGATGCCACCGTCCACGGGCACCGCTGCAAGACCAATACCGCCTCCAACACCGCCTACCGCGGCTTTGGCGGCCCACAGGGTATGGTCGCCATCGAGCAGGTGATGGACCATATCGCCCGTCATCTGGGCCGTGACCCACTGGCCGTGCGCAAGGCCAACTATTACGGCAAGACCGAACGCAACGTCACCCACTACTACCAGACCGTCGAGCACAACATGCTCGAGGAGATGACCGCCGAACTGGAAGCCAGCAGCGACTACGCCGAACGCCGCGAGTCGATCCGCCGCTTCAACGCCAACAGCCCGATCCTGAAGAAAGGCCTGGCACTGACACCGGTCAAGTTCGGCATTTCGTTCACCGCCACCTTCCTCAACCAGGCCGGTGCACTGATCCATATCTACACCGACGGCAGCATTCACCTGAACCACGGCGGCACCGAAATGGGCCAAGGCCTGAACACCAAGGTGGCCCAGGTGGTGGCGCAGATCTTCCAGGTGGACTTCAGCCGCATCCAGATCACCGCCACCAACACCGACAAGGTACCCAACACCTCGCCAACCGCAGCGTCGAGTGGTGCCGACCTGAACGGCAAGGCGGCGCAGAACGCGGCCGAAATCCTCAAGCGGCGCCTGACCGAGTTTGCCGCACGGCACTATCAGGTGACCGAGGAAGACGTCGAATTCCGTAACGGCCATGTGCGGGTGCGCGACCAGATCGTCAGCTTTGAGCAACTGGTGCAGCAGGCTTACTTCGCTCAGGTGTCGCTGTCCAGCACCGGGTTCTACCGCACACCGAAGATCTTCTACGACCGCAGCCAGGCACGCGGCCGGCCGTTCTACTACTTCGCCTTTGGCGCTGCCTGCGTGGAAGTGATCGTCGATACGCTGACCGGCGAATACAAGATGTTGCGCGCCGACATCCTGCACGACGTGGGCGATTCGCTGAACCCTGCGATCGACATCGGCCAGGTGGAAGGCGGTTTCATCCAGGGCATGGGCTGGCTGACCACCGAAGAGCTGGTGTGGAACGCCAAAGGCAAGCTGATGACCAACGGCCCGGCCAGCTACAAGATCCCGGCCGTGGCCGACATGCCACTGGACTTGCGGGTGAAGCTGGTGGAAAACCGCAAGAACCCGGAGGACACCGTGTTCCACTCCAAGGCCGTGGGCGAGCCGCCGTTCATGCTGGGCATTGCCGCCTGGTGCGCGATCAAGGATGCCGTGGCCAGCCTCGCCAACTACCGCGTGCAGCCACAGGTGGACGCGCCGGCAACACCGGAGCGGGTGCTGTGGGGCTGTGAGCAGATGCGCAAGGCGGTGGCTGCCACTCAGTCCGCAGAACCGGAGCTGGAAACCGTCACCCAGTAACGCCGCGCTCCGCTTTTTCTGTGGGAGCGGCCTTGTGTCGCGAAAGGGCTGCGCAGCAGCCCCAAATATGTATGTTGCTTTAAGTATTCTGGGGCCGCTTCGCGCCCCTATCGCGACACAAGGCCGCTCCCACAAAGAAGCGGACCGCGTTGACCTGAAGAGGATCTGCATCATGCACCAATGGATCAACGCCCTCGCCGACCACCAGTCCCGTGGCGAAGCGTGCGTGCTGGTGACCATCATCGAGGAGCGCGGCTCGACCCCGCGTAACGCAGGCTCGAAGATGGTGGTCAGCGCCAGCGGTCTGTTCGACACCATCGGCGGCGGCCACCTGGAATACAAGGCGCTGCACATCGCCCGGCAAATGCTCGAAGCGCAGCGCACCACGCCGCACCTTGAGCGCTTCAGCCTCGGCGCCAGCCTGGGCCAGTGCTGCGGCGGCGTGACCGTGCTGCTGTTCGAACCCATGGCCGCCGTGCAGGCTCAGATCGCCGTGTTCGGCGCGGGCCATGTCGGCAGGGCTCTGGTACCCTTGCTCGCGGCGCTCCCCTGCCGGGTGCGCTGGATCGACTCGCGTGAACAGGAATTCCCCGAGCTCATCCCCAACGGGGTGACCAAGGTGGTCAGTGAAGAGCCGGTCGATGAAGTCGCAGACCTGCCGCCCGGCAGCTACTGCATCGTCATGACCCACAACCACCAGCTCGACCTGGAACTGACCGCCGCCATTCTCAAGCGCAACGATTTCACCTGGTTCGGCCTGATCGGCTCGAAGACCAAACGGGTCAAGTTCGAGCACCGCCTGCGCGAGCGAGGCTTCGACGAGGCCGTCATGGCACGCATGCGCTGCCCGATGGGCCTGGCCGAGGTCAAGGGCAAGCTGCCCATCGAGATCGCCGTGTCTATCGCCGGTGAAATCATTGCCACTTACAACGCCTGCTTCGGCCAGCACGACGCTGCCGCCAATGCCGGCCCCATTGCCCAATTGCTGCCGCCCTCCCGCCGCAGCCAAGCCATTTGACGAGTGTGTTATGACCGTTACCCGCAAAGCCTACCGTGCCGCCATCCTGCACAGCATTGCCGACCCGGCCGAGGTGGGCCTGGAGGCTTCCCATGAATACTACGAAGACGGCCTGCTGGTGGTCGACGATGGCCGCATCAGCGCCGTTGGGCACGCCAGTGAACTGCTCCCGACGCTGGATGCCGGCATCCCGGTCGAGCACTACCAGGACGCGCTGATCACCCCGGGGTTTATCGATACCCACATCCACTTCCCGCAGACCGGCATGATCGGTTCGTACGGCGAGCAGTTGCTGGACTGGCTGAACACCTACACCTTCCCGTGCGAAAAGCAGTTCGCCGACAAAGGCCACGCCGACCAGGTGGCGAAGATCTTCCTCAAGGAACTGCTGCGCAACGGCACCACCACTGCGCTGGTATTCGGCAGCGTGCACCCGGAATCGGTCAACGCCCTGTTCGAAGAGGCCGAGCGCCTGGACCTGCGCCTGATCGCCGGCAAAGTGATGATGGACCGCAATGCCCCAGACTACCTGACCGACACCGCCGAGTCCGGCTATGCCGAAAGCAAGGCACTGATCGAGCGCTGGCACGGCAAAGGCCGCCTGCACTATGCAGTCACCCCGCGCTTCGCCCCGACCAGCACGCCGCAACAGTTGACCCTGGCCGGCCAACTGCTCAAGGAACACCCCGGCGTGTACATGCACACGCACCTGTCGGAAAACCTCAAGGAAATCGACTGGGTCAAGTCGCTGTTCCCCGAGCAGAAGGGTTACCTGGACGTCTACGACCACTTCGAGCTGCTGGGCGAGCGCTCGGTGTTCGCCCACGGCGTGCACCTGTGCGACGACGAGTGCCAGCGCCTGGCCGAAACCGGCTCGGCCGTGGCCTTCTGCCCCACCTCCAACCTGTTCCTCGGCAGTGGCCTGTTCAACCTGCCCCAGGCCGAGCGGTTCAAGGTCAACGTGGGCCTGGGTACCGACGTTGGCGCCGGCACCAGCTTCTCTCTGCTTAACACCCTGAACGAGGCATACAAGGTGATGCAGCTGCAAGGCGCGCGCCTGCATCCGTACAAATCGCTGTACCTGGCCACCCTCGGCGGCGCCCGCGCACTGCGCCTGGACGACCGTATCGGTAGCCTGCGCCCAGGCAACGATGCCGACTTCGTGGTGCTGGACTACAAGGCCACACCACTGCTGGACTACCGCATCCAGCAGTCCAACAGCATCGAAGAAACCTTGTTCGTGCTCACTACCCTGGGCGATGACCGTACCGTGCGTGAAACCTACGCCGCCGGGCGCTGCGTGCACCAGCGCTAAGGTTCTTTCGCCAGGCCCCGATACAGCGCGCCGCCGATTGCAGCACCGATCAGCGGCGCCACCCAGAACAGCCACAGCTGCTGCAGGGCCCAGCCACCGACGAACAAGGCCGGCCCCGTGCTACGCGCGGGGTTGACCGAAGTATTGGTGATCGGGATCGAGATCAGGTGGATCAGGGTAAGGGCCAGGCCGATGGCGATGGGTGCGAAACCTGCCGGTGCGCGGGCGTCGGTCGCCCCCATGATGACCACCAGGAACATCGCCGTCATCACCACTTCACTGACAAAGCCTGCACCCAGCGTATAGCCACCGGGCGAATGGTCGGCGTAGCCGTTTGAAGCCAACCCCGAAGACAGCTCGAACCCGGCCTTGCCGCTGGCGATGAGGTAGATCACCCCGGCCGCCAGGATGGCACCGATCACCTGGGCGATCACATAAGGCAGCAGCTCTTTGGCCGGGAAGCGCCCGCCGACCACCAGCCCGAACGACACGGCAGGGTTTAGATGGCAACCCGAGATATGGCCGATGGCAAAGGCCATGGTCAGTACGGTGAGGCCGAAGGCGAAGGCGACACCGAGCACACCGATGCCGAGAGGGGAACTGGCTGCGAGTACCGCACTGCCACAGCCACCAAGGACCAGCCAGAAGGTGCCGATCAGTTCGGCACCCATGCGTTTACCGAGGGACATGCTCATGAACCCATTCCTCAAGAAGTTGAACGCAACGAATGCGCAAGCCCAACTGCTTGATGAAGGTTTGCTCACAAGAATTTAGCAGACCTTTGGGTTATGGCCAGTAGTGGCTAGGGGCTGATTTGCAGCCCCTCGATCACACCGGCAAACGTTCAACCCTTGACGGAAACCTTGGGCTTTTTCAGCAAATGCGAGAACACCGCATGCAAATCGTCCGAGGCGCTCTCCTCGTCCAGGTTCAGCTTGCTGTCGATGTGGTCCATGTGATGCATCATCAGGCTCACGGCCTGCTCGGCATCGCGCGCCTCGATGGCATCGATGAGCTGCATGTGCTCATCGTAAGAGCAGTGCGAGCGGTTGCCGCTTTCGTACTGGGCAATGATCAGCGAAGTCTGCGATACCAGGCTGCGCTGGAAACTTACCAGCGGTGCATTGCCCGCCGCTTCGGCCAGCTTGAGGTGGAACTCACCGGACAGGCGAATGCCGGCACCCCGGTCACCGCGCGAAAAGCTGTCGCGCTCCTCACGCACCATCTGCCGCAGCTCGTTAAGCTGATCGGGGGTGGCATGCTGCACCGCCAGCTCGGTGATGGCGCGTTCGACCATGCGCCGCGAGAAGAACACCTGGCGCGCCTCTTCTACAGTCGGGCTGGCCACCACCGCGCCGCGGTTCGGCCGCAGCAGCACCACGCTTTCGTGGGCCAGGCGCGACAAGGCGCGGCGGATGATGGTGCGGCTGACGCCAAAGATCTCGCCCAGCGCTTCCTCGCTCAACTTGGTGCCCGGAGCCAGACGCTGCTCGAGGATCGCCTCGAAAATATGCGCGTAGACGATGTCGTCCTGGGTACCGCTGCGGCCGGCCTTGCCGACTCGTGCAGGTTTTTTCAGAGGTTGCAGCTGTTCGTTCATGGGCTCTCGAGGCACGAAGAGAAAGTATGGCGCCATTGTACACAGGCTGAGGCGATTCCGCAGGGGGCGTTTTACCTATATAGCCGTTGTACGACGCATTGCGCATACAAAACATAAAACATTATTTGCTTTATTTGTACACAAAAGCATAATCCATCGAGCAACTTCTTGACCCTTGAGTCAACAAAAAGGTCAGACGTCTGCCTTCCCTCGCGGAGCCGCCAAGTGCATTGCGCAGGAAACTGGCTCCATAACAACAAGAAAGACTTGAGGAGTACCCGCTGTGGAAAGCCGCAAATCCGAAGCCCCTACGCTGGATCTTGCTCCGCCGCTCGAAACGAGCTGGCTGGAGCGGATTTTCAAACTCAAGCAACACGGCAGCACTGTCAAAACCGAAATGATCGCTGGGGTGACCACCTTCATCACCATGGCCTACATCATCTTCGTCAACCCCAACATCATGGCCGACGCCGGCATCGACCATGGTGCCGCTTTTGTCGCCACCTGCATCGCCGCCGCGCTGGGCTGCCTGCTGATGGGCCTGTACGCCAACTGGCCGGTGGGCCTGGCGCCGGGCATGGGGCTCAATGCTTTCTTTACCTACACCGTGGTCGGCACCATGGGCTACAACTGGGAAACGGCGCTGGGGGCGGTATTCGTCTCCGGCGTGTTGTTCATGTTCCTGACCTTGTCGAAAGTGCGCGAATGGCTGCTCAACAGCATCCCGGTCAGCCTGCGCCATGCCATGGGGGCCGGCGTCGGATTGTTTCTCGGGCTGATCGGCCTGAAGACCGCAGGCATCATCGTCGACAGCCCCGCCACCCTGATCAAGCTGGGCTCGTTGCATGAGCCGGGGCCGCTGCTGGCGGCCGTGTGCTTCCTGCTGATTGCCATCCTCAGCTACAAGCGGGTATTCGGCGCGATCCTGATCAGCATCATTGGTGTCACCCTGGCGGGCTGGGGCCTGGGCCTGGTCAAGTTTGGCGGGGTGATGTCGATGCCCCCAAGCCTGGCACCGACCTGGATGGCCATGGACGTGGCTGGCGTGTTCAATGTCAGCATGATCAGCGTGGTGCTGGCGTTCCTGTTCGTGCACATGTTCGACACTGCCGGCACGCTGATGGGCGTAGCGCAACGGGCCAACCTGGTGGCGCCGGACGGGCGGATCGAGAACCTGTCGAAGGCGTTGAAGGCTGACAGTGCCTCGAGTGTGTTCGGCGCGGTGGTCGGTGTACCGCCGGTGACCAGCTATGTGGAGAGTGCTGCGGGGGTTGCCGCAGGTGGCCGAACTGGCCTGACGGCTGTGGTGGTAGGCCTGCTGTTCATCGCCGCGATGTTCTTCGCGCCGCTGGCCGGGATGATTCCGGCCTATGCGACAGCAGGTGCGCTGATCTACGTTGCAATGCTGATGATGGGCAGCATGGCGCACATTCATTGGGATGAGGCCACCGACAGCATTCCGGCGATCGTCACAGTGATCATGATGCCGCTGACGTTCTCGGTCGCCGATGGTATTGCCCTGGGCTTCATCAGCTATGTGGCACTGAAGGCGGGTACCGGCAAATACAAGGAAATCTCGGCCAGCCTGTGGGTGCTGTGCGCGATCTTCATTGCCAAGTTCGTGTTCCTCTGACCGAGGGCGCTTGGCTTTACATTTCCAGTGTTCTCGAAATCGAGCGCCGCCTGCGCGGCGCGTCGCGACCAAGGTCGTTCCTACGCTTGTTTCGGGCCATTAATGCCTGCGAGGTACGCGCGCGAACGCCTAGTTGGTACGCCGCGATATGGCGCCCTTGCTCAACATTTGAAAGGCCTGCGCGGTCGCCCGTAGGAGCGGGTTTACCCGCGAAAGGGCCGGCCCTGCTGGCCTATCTCCACCCGCCGCTCAGCGTTGCCGCCACCACCGTATTCGCGGGTAAACCCGCTCCTACGCCTGATCGGGGATGGACACGCATGGGTGATTGGACACAGGCCGTCGCGTAGGAGCGGGTTCACCCGCGAAAGGGCCGGGCCTGCTGGCCAATCTCCACCCGCCGTTCACCGTTGCCGCCGCTACCGTATTCGCGGGTAAACCCGCTCCTACACCTGATTGGGGGTGGACACACATCGGTGATTGAGCGCAGGCCGTCGTAGGAGCGGGTTCACCCGCGAAGAGGCCGGCACAGGCCACACAAAAACAGCAGACGAAAAAAAGCCCGCCAGTGTGAGAGCGGGCCAAAGGACCTACGAAGATTCTTCTAGCGACCAACTAGCTTCCACGATAGGTCGAATAGCTGTACGGCGAAATCAGCAGCGGCACGTGGTAGTGCTCCTGCGACTCGTCGATGCCAAAGCGCAGCACGACAACATCCAGAAACGCCTGGGCCGGCAATTGCACGCCACGGGCGCGGTAGTAATCCCCTGCGCTGAACTGCAACTGGTAAACGCCAGTGCGGTAATCGTCCCCCTGCAGCAGCGGCGCGTCGACGCGGCCATCGCTGTTGGTCAGGGCGGTGTTCACCAGCTCCAGCTGCTGGCCTTCGACGCGGTACAGCTCGACCTTGATCGAGCTACCCGGGCAGCCATGCGCGGCATCCAGTACGTGTGTGGTCAAACGTCCCATTGCGTGTCGCCTCTTGTTCAATCTGTGGGCAAAAAATACTCAGCCATCGCACCAGCTTAGCGCCTGCGGCAGGCGGGAATGACGTTATTAAGACATTCCATCCAAGGATTGTACACAATTTTTTGATCCCCTCTGTCACACCCTCCCTTTGCTGCCCATAAACGCCCCATCGGTCGCAAATACACGCACCATAACGATGCCAACCTCATTAGCTGACCAAACAGGCAGGTTTCTTGCACTGTATTTCCAGGTCGCTGTCAGGCGACAAAAGGGAAGAAATGCGGAAAAACAGGCTTACAAAAGATTTCAGAAGTTGTATACAATCAGCCCATCCGGTGGTGCGACATACCGACGCGGCCCGCCCACCCCCGCACTAACGCACAAGAAGGAAGACTGCAGTGAGCGCTGATTACCCTCGCGACCTGATCGGTTACGGCAACAACCCTCCTCACCCGCAATGGCCGGGTAACGCCCGCATCGCGCTGTCTTTCGTCCTCAATTACGAGGAAGGTGGCGAACGCAACATCCTGCACGGTGACAAGGAATCCGAAGCCTTCCTGTCCGAGATGGTCGCTGCCCAACCCCTGCAGGGCCAGCGCAACATGAGCATGGAGTCGCTGTATGAATACGGCAGCCGTGCCGGTGTGTGGCGCCTGCTGAAGCTGTTCAAGGACAGCGGCGTGCCACTCACCGTCTTCGCCGTGGCCATGGCCGCCCAGCGCCACCCCGACGTGATCCGCGCCATGGTCGAAGCCGGCCACGAGATCTGCAGCCACGGCTACCGCTGGATCGACTACCAGAACATGGACGAGGCCCAGGAGCGCGAGCACATGCTCGAAGCCATCCGTATCCTCACCGAACTCACCGGCGAGCGCCCGCTGGGCTGGTACACCGGCCGTACCGGCCCGAACACCCGCCGGCTGGTGATGGAGGAAGGTGGCTTCCTCTATGACAGCGACACCTACGACGACGACCTGCCCTACTGGGAGCCGAACAACCCCACCGGCAAGCCGCACCTGGTGATCCCCTACACCCTGGATACCAACGACATGCGCTTCACCCAGGTACAGGGCTTCAACTGCGGCGAGCAGTTCTTCCAGTACCTGAAAGACGCCTTTGATGTGCTGTACGCCGAAGGCGCCGAAGCACCGAAAATGCTTTCCATCGGCCTGCACTGCCGCCTGGTCGGCCGCCCGGCACGCCTGGCTGCACTCAAGCGCTTCGTCGATTACGCAAAAAGTCATGACCAGGTCTGGTTCGCCCGTCGCGTGGATATCGCCCGCCACTGGCACACCACCCACCCGTACAAGAAAGAGAACGCCTGATGACCGCCTTCAATACCCTCAAACCATCCGCCCTGGACCGCGACGCCTTCGTCAAGGCCTTCGCCGACATCTACGAGCACTCGCCGTGGGTTGCCGAAAAAGCCTATGACCTGGGCCAACTGGGCGAGCTGGACGAGATCGAGGCGCTGCACCAGCGCATGAGCGACATCCTGCTCAGCGCCAACCACGCTGACCAGCTCGCGCTGATCAATGCTCACCCGGACCTGGCAGGCAAGGCCGCCATCCAGGGCGAACTGACCGAATCGAGCACCAACGAACAGGCCGGTGCCGGTATCCACCAGTGCACCGCCGAAGAGTTCGCCCGGTTCACCGAACTGAACGATGCCTACAAGGCCAAGTTCCAGTTCCCGTTCATCATGGCGGTGAAGGGCAGCAACCGGCACCAGATTCTCGCCGCCTTTGAAAAACGCATCCACAACGATGCCGATGCCGAATTCAAGGAAGCCCTGGCGCAGATCAACCTGATCGCCCTGTTCCGCCTGCTGCAGCTGTAAGCAACAGCCGAACCTTATTCAGAAAACGAACAATAGAAGAGATAACCGCATGCGCACCCTGATGATCGAGCCCTTGACCAAAGAAGCCTTCGCCCAGTTCGGAGACGTGATCGAAACCGACGGCAGCGACCACTTCATGATCAACAACGGCTCGACCATGCGCTTTCACAAGCTCGCCACGGTCGAAACCGCCGAGCCTGAAGACAAGGCGATCATCAGCATCTTCCGCGCCGACGCGCAGGACATGCCGCTGACCGTGCGCATGCTGGAACGCCATCCGCTGGGCAGCCAGGCTTTTATCCCGCTGCTCGGCAACCCCTTTCTGATCGTGGTCGCGCCCGTTGGCGATGCACCTGTATCAGGCTTGGTCCGAGCCTTCCGCAGTAATGGCAGGCAGGGCGTTAATTACCATCGCGGCGTCTGGCACCACCCGGTGCTGACGATCGAAAAGCGGGATGATTTCCTGGTGGTTGATCGCAGTGGTTCTGGCAACAACTGCGATGAGCATTACTTCACCGAGGAACAGATGCTGATCCTCAATCCCCACCAATAAGAAAAGGTCAGTCATCTTCTCGGTGACTGGCAGAGGTACATACTGTGGAAGCACACCTTCACGAATGGCTGAACCTGAGCATTCGCTGGGTTCACATGATCACCGGCGTTGCCTGGATCGGTGCATCGTTCTACTTCGTCTGGCTGGAGAACCACCTGAACCGAAGCAACCCGCGCGATGGGTTGTCGGGTGATCTCTGGGCGATTCACGGCGGTGGTATCTACCACCTGGAGAAATACAAGCTCGCCCCCCCGAAAATGCCCGAGAACCTGCACTGGTTCAAATGGGAAGCCTACTTCACCTGGATGTCCGGTATCGCCCTGCTGTGCGTGGTGTTCTACTGGAACCCGGCGCTGTACCTGCTGGCGCCTGGCAGCACCCTGAGCGGTGCCGAAGGCGTGGCTATCGGTATCGGTTCGCTGATCGCTGGCTGGTTCATCTATGACTTCCTGTGCGACTCGCCCTTGGGCAAGAAGCCAGCGCTGCTCGGTGGTGTGCTGTTCGTGCTGATCATCGCTGCCTGCTGGGGCTTCAGCCTGGTGTTCAGCGGCCGTGGTGCCTACCTGCACACCGGCGCGATCATCGGCACCATCATGGTCGGTAACGTGTTCCGCATCATCATGCCGGCCCAACGCCAGCTGGTGGCGGCGATCGAGAACAATCAGACGCCCGACCCGGTACTGCCGGCCAAGGGCCTGCTGCGCTCGCGTCACAACAACTACTTCACCCTGCCGGTGCTGTTCATCATGATCAGCAACCATTTCCCGAGCACCTACGGTAGCCAGTACAACTGGCTGATCCTGGCCGGTATCGCAGTAGCCGCGGTTCTGATCCGCCACTACTTCAACACCCGCCACGACAGCAACAAGTACGCCTGGACCCTGCCCGTCGGCGCCTTGGCAATGATCTGCCTGGCCTACGTTACCGGCCCGAAACCGATGGCCGTAAGCCCTGAGCAAGCCGCAGCGAAGATCGAGTACCAACCGCTGCCGGCAACTGCCGTAGGCGGCAAGACCGCTGCCGAGCAGCGTGCCGAGGACGCCGCCAAGGCTGCCGAAGCACCCGCCGCACCTGCGCAAGCACCGGCCCAGGCCGCTGCCCAGGCCGGTGGTGGCGACTTCGACAAGATCCACAATGTCATCCAGGAACGCTGCACCGTGTGCCACTCGTCCAAGCCGACCAGCCCACTGTTCAGCGCCGCTCCTGCCGGCGTGATGTTCGACACTCCGCAGCAGATCCAGGCCCAGGCCGCGCGCATTCAGGCGCAAGCGGTTGCCAGCCAGATCATGCCGCTGGGCAACATCACCCAGATGACCACCGAAGAGCGCAAGCTCGTCGGCGACTGGATCGCCAAAGGCGCCCAGGTCAACTGACAGCACCTCGCCAGGCAACCCGCCTCCCAAGGGAATCACCTTCCCCTGTAGGAGCGGGCTTGCCCGCGAAGAGGCCGGAAGCCCCGGCCTCAAGCTCCATGTGTTACGCAACAAGCAAGCATCGAGCGCGCAGGCATGAGGCCTGCCGCTTGGATCCGAGAATAAAAACAAAACTCGAGGTGCTGCATGTCCGAGTCACGCAAGGCGTATATCCCCATTGCGCCGCCGCGAGAACCCTTGCCCCTGTTCCAACTGTTCCTGGTTGGCCTGCAACACGTTCTGCTGATGTACGGTGGCGCGATCGCCGTGCCGTTGATCATCGGCCAGGCCGCCGGGTTGTCCCGTGAAGAAGTCGCTTTCCTGATCAACGCCGACCTGCTGGTCGCTGGCGTCGCTACCATCATCCAGTCGTTCGGTATCGGCCCGGTGGGCATCCGCATGCCGGTGATGATGGGTGCCAGTTTCGCTGCCGTCGGCAGCATGGTGGCCATGGCCGGCATGCCCGGCGTGGGCCTGCAGGGGATCTTCGGCGCGACCATCGCTGCCGGGTTCTTCGGCATGCTGATCGCGCCGTTCATGTCCAAGGTTGTCCGCTTCTTCCCCCCACTGGTCACCGGTACGGTGATCACCTCGATTGGCCTGTCGCTGTTCCCGGTGGCCGTCAACTGGGCCGGTGGCGGCCAAGACGCTCAAACGTTCGGCTCGCCGATCTACCTGCTGGTGGCCGGCCTGGTACTGGCCGTTATCCTGCTGATCAACCGCTTCATGCGCGGTTTCTGGGTCAACGTGTCGGTACTGGTGGGCATGGGCCTTGGCTACATCCTGGCCGGCTCCATCGGCATGGTCGACCTGTCGGGTCTGAATGAAGCACCGTGGTTGCAGGTGGTCACCCCGCTGCACTTTGGCATGCCGACCTTCAGCCTGGCGCCGATTCTGTCCATGTGCCTGGTAGTGGTGATCATCTTCGTCGAGTCCACCGGCATGTTCCTGGCCCTGGGCAAGGTGACCGATCGCGAAGTCACCCCTGGCATGCTGCGTCGCGGCCTGCTGTGCGATGCCGGTGCGTCGTTCATTGCGGGCTTCTTCAACACCTTCACCCACTCCTCGTTCGCCCAGAACATCGGCCTGGTGCAGATGACCGGGGTGCGCTGCCGCTATGTCACCATCGTGGCCGGTGCACTGCTGATCCTGCTCAGCCTGCTGCCCAAGGCGGCCTTCCTGATTGCCTCGATCCCGCCTGCGGTACTGGGCGGCGCGTCCATCGCCATGTTCGGCATGGTCACCGCCACCGGGATCAAGATTCTTCAGGAGGCGGACATCGGCGACCGCCGCAACCAGCTGTTGGTTGCCGTGAGCGTCGGCTTCGGGTTGATCCCCGTGGTGCGTCCGGAGTTCTTTGCCCAGATGCCACAGTGGATGGAACCCATCACCCACAGCGGTATCGCCATGGCCACGGTCTGTGCCCTGGTGTTGAACGTTCTGTTCAACATCCTTGGCGGTGCCGACCGCGCAATGCACAACGACGTCTGTCACCAGCATTGAGCCAAAGGGGCGGTGCATGACCGCCCCTCATCACCTCTGCAGTAACCGCTACGCCGTCGACCCGCCGGAATGGGTCGCCCGGGGCGCCTGCGCGCCAAAAAAACCGCCAACAAAAACAATAAGTCCGGGAATCACAACATGAAGCGCATCACCACGTCCCTGTTGTTGGGCAGCAGCCTGCTGGCCACCCTACCCTCGCACGCAGGCGAATGGCTGCAATGGCACGGCGAAAGCCTGACCTACCTGTACGGCAAGGACTTCAAGGTCAACCCTGATATCCAGCAGACCATCACCTTCGAGCACGCCAACAAATGGAAGTACGGCGACACCTTCATGTTCGTCGACAAGATCTTCTACAACGGCAAGGCCGACCCCGGCAAAGGTGTGACCACCTACTACGGCGAGTTCAGCCCACGCCTGTCATTGGGCAAGATCTTCGACCGCAAGCTTGCCTTCGGTCCGATCAAGGACGTGCTGCTGGCCATGACCTACGAGCGCGGTGAAGGCGACAACGAGGCCTACCTGATCGGCCCAGGCTTTGACTTGAACATCCCCGGCTTCAACTATTTCACCCTCAATTTCTACGTGCGTAACACCGAAGGCAGCCGCCCCGGTGACAATGTCTGGCAGATTACCCCCGGCTGGTCGTACACCCTCCCTGTCGGCCGGTCAGACATTCTGATCGACGGTTACATGGACTGGGTTACCGACAACGACCAGACCCGCCGTGGCACCTATCACGCCAACCTGCACTTCAACCCGCAGGTTAAATACGACCTGGGCAAGGCGCTGAACCTGGGCGCCAAGCAGCTCTACGTCGGCTTTGAATACAGCTACTGGAAAGACAAGTACGGCATTGACAGCCGCGGCAACCTGGACAGCAACCAGAGCGTGGCCAGTGCGCTGATCAAGGTGCACTTCTAGGAAGTTGACCAAACGCACAAGTTTGAATCACCCCGCTCCAGGACGGAGCACTTGAGGCGCGGCGCGCAAGCCAGTAATCTGCGCGCCCCCTCGATCAGGGCAGAACGGATTCTGCCTGCGTTTACTGACCGCTCAGTCAATGAATATGGGCGGTTGGCCAACGTGTTGCCAGCCTGAAAGACCCTTTTCATCCGTTCAGAACGAAGTCGAGCAGGAAGGTTTTGCCAACCCGGAAAAGTTGGCTCGACCCTTGCCAAACAGCTGTGGCCTATCGAAAAAAGCTGACTTAAAAGACAAAAAAGCGCCGACAACGAGCGCTGACAACAGATCAATCAAGGGAGCGACACTCGCAATGCGTACCATCAACAGCCTGATCCTTGCCGGCGGCCTGCTGGCCTGCGGCACCACCTTCGGCAGCGACCTGCTGCAATGGCAGAACAACAGCCTGACCTACCTGTGGGGCAAGAACTTCAAGGTCAACCCCGAGACCCAGCAAACATTCACCTTCGAACACGCCGACGCGTGGAAGTACGGCGATAACTTCTTCTTCGTCGACAAGATCTTCTACCAAGGCAAGAAGGACGCCAGCAACGGCCCCAACACCTACTATGGCGAGTTCAGCCCACGCCTGTCGTTCGGCAAGATCTTCGACCAGAAGCTGGAGTTGGGCCCGGTCAAGGACGTGCTGCTGGCGATGACCTACGAGTTTGGCGAGGGTGACACCGAGTCTTACCTGATCGGCCCGGGCTTCGACCTGGCCATCCCGGGCTTCGACTACTTCCAGCTGAACTTCTACAACCGCACCACCGACGGCAGCCGCGCCGGCGACAACGTGTGGCAGATCACCCCGGTGTGGTCGTACACCATTCCGGTCGGCGATTCCGACGTGCTGATCGACGGCTTCATGGACTGGGTGGTGGACAACGACGAGAACCGCCGCGGCACCTACCAGGCCAACCTGCACTTCAACCCGCAGATCAAGTATGACCTGGGCAAGGCATTGCACCTGGGTGAGAAACAGCTGTATGTGGGTGTGGAGTATGACTACTGGAAGAACAAGTACGGCATCAAGGACAGCGATGCCTTCACTACCGACCAGAACACCATGAGCTTCTTGGTGAAAGTGCACTTCTGACGCACTGAAAAGTTAACAGCGCCGTTATGTAGCGGCGCTGTTACGCAGTAAAAAATCAGCTTTAACTTACACGCTCACAGGCATTTATCCACTGGCGCGACGTTTTGCCTGGCAGCGGCGACGCAGCCCTGTGGTGGCGTCTGCTGGCCACGCACAGAACGCCTCATGGCCACCGCTCAAACTTTTGACATTTTTTTTGCATAGCCTGAACTAATCTGCTTTTCTTCGCACCACTCCAAAAAGAAAACAGGCCTACTTAATGCGCACCCACCTCGCCGCCCCGTGGCGGTATCTTATGCTAGTTTGCTCACTCTGGTTCGGCATCTTCCTGCTGACCCGCCTGGTATTGCTGGTCACCCATCTTGATGAAGTACATGGCGACTACTTCTCATTATTCTTGAGTGGTGCCGTGTACGACCTGAGCTTCCTCACCTACGCTGCACTGCCGTTGGGGCTGTACCTGGCGATATGCCCGGCCGCACTGTGGCGCACGGCCTTACATCGCAGGCTGATGGGCGGCGCACTCATCGTCAGCCTGTTCGTGATGCTGTTCGTCGCCGTGGCCGAGTGGCTGTTCTGGGACGAATTCGGTGTGCGTTTCAACTTCATCGCCGTCGACTACCTGGTCTACTCCAAAGAAGTGCTGGACAATATACGCGAGTCGTACCCGCTACCGACCCTGCTGGGTAGCATTGCCTTGGTGGCCGTGCTGCTCGCACTGATTCTGCGCAAACCGCTCTCCCGTGCACTCGCTGCGCCCAGCGCCAACCTGCGCCAGCGCCTTGGCGGCCTTGCCCTGCTGGCAGTGCTGGGCGGGCTCAGCGTACTCCTGATCGACCAGCAGTTCCCCCGCGGGCAGGGCGGTAACGCCTATCAGCGCGAACTGGCAAGCAACGGCCCGTACCAGTTCTTTGCCGCGTTCCGGAACAACGAGCTGGACTACACCCAGTTCTACGCCAGCCTCAACGCCAGCGAAGTCGGAGCGCAGATGCATCAAGAGCTGGCCGAGCCCAACACGCAGTTCAAAGCCAGCGAACCTGAGGACATTCGCCGTCATATCAACGCCAGCGGCGCACCACGCAAGCCCAACATCATCCTGGTCACCATCGAGAGCTTCAGCGCCAAGTACATGGGCAGCAACGGCGACCCGCGCAACCTCACGCCCAACCTGGACGTACTGCGCACGCAGAGCCTGTACTTCAACAACTTCTATGCCACCGGTACCCGTACCGACCGGGGCCTGGAAGCCATCACACTGTCAATCCCCCCTACCCCCGGCCGCTCGATCGTCAAGCGCATCGGCCGCGAAAGCGGCTATGCCAGCCTTGGTCAGCAGTTGAAGGCTGTCGGCTATGACGCAGTGTTCGTCTATGGCGGGCGTGGCTACTTCGACAACATGAACGCCTTCTTCAGCGGCAACGGCTATCGCATCGTCGACCAGAGCAGCGTCCCCGAGAACGAAATCAGCTTCAAGAACGCCTGGGGCATGGCCGACGAGGACCTGTACCGGCAGACCCTCAGGCTGGCCGATGCCGGCCACGCCAGGCAGCAGCCATTCTTTCTGCAACTGATGACCACCTCCAACCACCGCCCCTACACCTACCCGGACGGCCGCATCGACATTCCTTCGGGCGATGGCCGCGAAGGTGCGGTGAAATACACTGACCATGCCATTGCGCAGTTCCTGCAGGAAGCCAAGGGCAAGCCATGGTTCGACAATACCCTGTTCGTGTTTGTCGCCGACCACACCGCCGGTAGCGCCGGGGTGGAAGACCTGCCGGTGCGCAATTACCAGATTCCGCTGTGGATCTATGCACCCAAGCTGATCGCCCCGCGCGAGGATGCGCAACTGGCAAGCCAGATCGACCTGGCACCCACCCTGCTCGGCCTGCTCAACCTGAGCTATACCTCGACCTTCTTCGGCCGCGACCTGCTGCGCGATAACCAGTTGCCACCCCGGGTACTGATCGGCAACTACCAGCATCTGGGGCTGTTCGACGGCAAGGACCTGGCGATCCTCAGCCCACGCGGCGGCATGCGGGTGCACCAGGATGCCCTGGGCAACAGCCGGGAAATGAGTGCAGACAGTGACAACCCGCTGATCCGCCGGGCGATTGCCTATTACCAAAGTGCTGCCAACGATTTCAGCAAGGGGTTGCTGGCCTGGAAGCCGCAGGAGGAAGGGGCGGTGGCCGAACAGTAGACCTGCAATCCGGCGATGGCACCGGCGTTGCCGGTGCTCACGGGCAAGCCCGTTCCTGCAGAAACAAGCAATTCCCTGTAGGAGCGGGTTCACCTGCGAACCGGGGCAAAGCCCCGGCCACACGCCTCAATTGGCTGGCCGAACCGCCCGCCACAATTTCCCCGCAACGCTTACCACCGCCAGCACCACAGCACCTGCGATGACTCCGGCCCCGCCGTTGAGCAACGCCCCGGTCAACGCCCCGCCACGCCCTTCGCTGAACGCCTCGATGGCATGATGCAGCGGCTCGATGCCATGCACCAGGATCCCACCCCCTACCAGGAACATCGCCGCAGTACCAATCACCGACAGGCTCTTCATCATGTAGGGCGCAGCCCGGAGGATGCCGTTGCCAACCAACTGAGCCAGACGCGAGGCCTTCGTGGTCATCCACAGCCCCAGGTCGTCGAGCTTGACGATGCCGCCGACCAGCCCGTATACCCCGATGGTCATGACAATGGCTATGCCCGAGAGCACGATGATCTGTTGCGGCAGCGGCGTATCCGCCACTATCCCCAAGGTAATGGCAATGATCTCGGCCGACAGGATGAAGTCGGTGCGCACCGCGCCCTTGATCTTGGCCTTCTCGAAGGCCACCAGGTCGACATTGGCGTCCGCCACGGCTTGCTGTCGAGCCTTGTGCTGCGCGTCGTCCTCATCCTTGCTGTGCAGGAACTTGTGCGCCAGCTTCTCGAAACCCTCGAAGCACAGGAACGCGCCACCCAGCATCAACAACGGCGTAACCGCCCACGGTATGAACGCACTGATCAGCAGCGCGGCCGGAACCAGGATCGCCTTGTTGACGAACGACCCCTTGGCCACCGCCCACACGACCGGAAGTTCGCGATCGGCGCGCACGCCGGTGACCTGCTGGGCATTCAGCGCCAGGTCATCACCCAGCACACCCGCTGTCTTTTTCGCCGCGACTTTGGTCATTAGCGAGACGTCATCCAGCAGCGTGGCGATGTCGTCGATCAGTACCAGTAGACTGCTTCCTGCCATGTTTGCTTGTATCCAAATAAGTCAATGTGCCGGATTCTAGCCCAAAGCCGCTGCCTTGAGCGCCCGTCGACCCCGGTGCTACCATGCCCGATCCCCCTTAGAGGTGGCCAGACACGAGGAAGATCCCTGACCATGAGCACCATTCGCGAGCGCAACAAGGAATTGATCCTGCGCGCGGCCAGCGAGGAATTCGCCGACAAGGGCTTCGCCGCCACCAAGACCAGCGATATCGCGGCCAAGGCCGGCCTGCCCAAGCCGAACGTGTACTACTACTTCAAGTCCAAGGACAACCTTTACCGCGAGGTCCTGGAAAGCATCATCGCGCCGATCATGCAGGCATCCACGCCGTTCAATGCAGACGGCGACCCGAAGGAAGTGCTGAGTGCGTACATTCGTTCGAAAATTCGCATTTCGCGTGACCTGCCCCATGCGTCCAAGGTGTTCGCCAGCGAGATCATGCATGGCGCGCCGCACCTGTCAGCAAACCAGGTAGAGCAGTTGAACGAGCAGGCCCGGCACAACATCGAGTGCATCCAGCGCTGGATCGACCGCGGGCAGATCGCCCATGTGGATGCGCACCACCTGATGTTCAGCATCTGGGCGGCGACCCAGACCTATGCCGACTTCGACTGGCAGATTTCTGCGGTGACCGGCAAGGCCAAGCTGGCCGACAGTGATTATGACGCGGCGGCCGAAACCATTATCCGCATGGTGCTCAAGGGTTGTGAGCCAGAGGTGGCCTGACATGGCCAATGGGGACCGCATTCCACTGGGGTCGCACGCCCCTGTGGGAGCAACTGTCTTGCTCAGTTTCTGAAAGCTGGCGCGATCCCTGTGGGAGCGGCCTTGCGTCGCGAAAGGGCTGCACAGCAGCCCCGGGGTTTCAGCGTCGATGCAAATAATGCCGGGGCCGCTTCGCGGCCCTTTCGCGACACAAGGCCGCTCCCACAGGCCGGTGTTCAGCCTCAGCCCAGCGCAGTGTCGAGAAACATCATCACCGCAAACCCGCCCATCAACCCTGGGTAATGGAGCTGGGTGCAGCGCTGGGCATCAAGGTCGAGCCGGCGCTGGAAGCCCTGAAAGTCGCCGTACACATCTAAAGCCTGGCGCAGTCCTTGTGGGGCCTTGTGTCGCGAATGGGCCGCAAAGCGGCCCCAGCTGACTTGAGCCTTACGCCGCTACCCCGGCATCTGCCCGCAACCCCACCTCCTCGATCGCACTGATCGCACACTGCTCGTCGATATCCGACGTATCGCCGCTGATCCCCACGGCACCCAGCACCTTGCCGTCCTGATCACGAATCAGCACCCCACCTGGCGCCGGCACCACCGGCCGCTCACCCATCCCGTTCAACGCGGCAAAAAAAGCCGGCCGCTGCTGCGCATCCAGCGCCAGCAAGCGCGACCCCTTGCCCAAGGCAATCGCACCCCAGGCTTTGCCAGTGGCCACTTCAGGCCGAATCAGGCTCGCGCCATCCTCACGCTGCAACGCCAGCAGGTGCCCGCCGGCATCCAGCACCGCAACGGTCAGTGGCGCGGCGTTGATCTTGCGGCCTGCCGCCAGTGCGGCGTTTACCAGGCTGACAGCGATTTTCAGGTTCAAGACGTTCATGGAAAGGTCCTCTTCTTGTTGTGAGAAGCCCTAAGGGCAGTTGAAAACCGATAGAGCAAATAGAACACAACGAGATGTATTTTTGTATACAATATTTTGAAACGATCGTATGCGATGGCGCAAATAGCCGTTTTCACGGCCGCTTTGACGAAAGCGAGCCCACCCGATGAAAACCCATTGACCTGAGCCGCCAGGCGTGAATACACTCTGTCGCAAAGCAAGTTGTATACAATTACAAAATCGATGAGGCACAAACCATGAGCAAAATGAGAGCAATCGATGCAGCCGTTCTGGTCATGCGCCGTGAAGGTGTAGATACCGCGTTCGGCATCCCGGGGGCTGCCATCAACCCGTTGTATTCGGCCCTGAAGAAAGTCGGTGGCATCGATCACGTCCTCGCTCGTCACGTCGAAGGTGCCTCGCACATGGCCGAGGGCTACACCCGCGCCAACCCGGGCAACATCGGTGTGTGCATCGGCACTTCCGGCCCTGCCGGCACCGACATGGTCACCGGCCTGTACAGCGCCTCGGCCGACTCCATCCCGATTCTGTGCATCACTGGCCAGGCGCCACGTGCCCGCCTGCACAAGGAAGACTTCCAGGCTGTCGACATCACCAACATCGTCAAGCCAGTGACCAAGTGGGCGACCACCGTTCTGGAGCCAGGCCAGGTGCCTTACGCCTTCCAGAAGGCCTTCTATGAAATGCGTACCGGCCGCCCAGGCCCGGTGCTGATCGACCTGCCGTTCGACGTGCAGATGGCCGAAATCGAATTCGACATCGATGCCTACGAACCACTGGCAGTCAACAAGCCATCCGCCACCCGCGTACAGGCCGAGAAAGCCCTGGCCCTGCTCAATGACGCCGAGCGCCCACTGCTGGTAGCCGGTGGCGGCATCATCAACGCCGACGCCAGCGACAAGCTGGTCGAATTCGCCGAACTGACCGGCGTACCCGTGATCCCGACCCTGATGGGCTGGGGCACCATCCCGGACGACCACGCCCAGATGGTCGGCATGGTTGGCCTGCAGACCTCGCACCGCTATGGCAACGCAACCCTGCTGAAGTCCGACCTGGTATTCGGTATCGGTAACCGCTGGGCCAACCGCCACACCGGTTCCGTCGATGTCTACACCGAAGGCCGCAAGTTCGTGCATGTCGATATCGAACCGACCCAGATCGGCCGCGTGTTCACCCCGGACCTGGGCATCGTTTCCGATGCTGGCAAGGCACTGGACGTGTTCCTGGAAGTGGCCCGCGAGTGGAAAGCGGCCGGCAAGCTCAAGTGCCGCAAGGCCTGGCTGGAAGAGTGCCAGGAGCGCAAGTCGAGCCTGCAGCGCAAGACCCACTTCGACAACGTGCCGGTCAAGCCGCAGCGCGTCTACGAAGAAATGAACCAGGTATTCGGCAAGGACACCTGCTACGTCAGCACCATCGGCCTGTCGCAGATTGCCGGCGCGCAGTTCCTGCATGTGTACAAGCCTCGCCACTGGATCAACTGCGGCCAGGCCGGCCCGCTGGGCTGGACCATCCCTGCTGCGCTGGGCGTGGTCAAAGCCGATCCGAAGCGCAAGGTTGTGGCGCTGTCCGGTGACTACGACTTCCAGTTCATGATCGAAGAACTGGCGGTGGGTGCACAGTTCAACCTGCCGTACGTGCACGTGCTGGTCAACAACGCCTACCTGGGCCTGATCCGCCAGGCGCAGCGTGGCTTCGACATGGATTACTGTGTACAACTGGCGTTCGAGAACATCAACTCGACCGACGCTGCCACCTACGGTGTCGACCACGTCGCCGTGGTCGAAGGCCTGGGTTGCAAGGCCATCCGTGTGTTCGAGCCAGCAGAAATCGCCCCTGCCCTGATCAAGGCACAGAAGATGGCCGAAGAGTTCCGCGTGCCGGTGGTGGTTGAAGTGATTCTCGAGCGTGTGACCAACATTTCCATGGGCACCGAGATCAACGCGGTCAACGAGTTCGAAGACCTGGCCCTGGTCGGCAACGACGCGCCAACCGCCATCTCGCTGCTGGACTGATCGCCTGACGCCCCCAGGCACGCTCTGGGGGCCTTCATCGCAAGGAGACAACTCATGCCTCGCTTCGCTGCCAACCTGTCCATGCTGTTCACCGAACAGGACTTCCTGGCCCGCTTCAAGGCTGCCGCCGATGCTGGTTTCAGCGGCGTCGAATACCTGTTCCCCTATGACTTCAGCGCAGCTGAAATCAAGCAGCAGCTGGAGGCCAACGGCCTGACCCAGGTGCTGTTCAACCTGCCGGCCGGCGACTGGGCCAAAGGTGAGCGCGGTATCACCTGCCACCCTGACCGCGTCGAGGAATTCCGCGCGGGTGTCGACAAGGCCATCGAATACGCCAAGGTGCTGGGCAACACCCAGGTCAACGCCCTGGCCGGCATCCGCCCACAAGGCCCGGACTGCGCTACCGTGCGCAAGACCTTCGTCGAGAACCTGCGCTACGCCGCTGACAAGCTCAAGGGCGCCGGTATTCGCCTGGTCATGGAAATGATCAACACCCGCGACATCCCAGGCTTCTACCTGAACACCACCCAGCAGGCCCTGGAAATCCAGGCCGAGGTGGGCAGCGACAACCTGTTCCTGCAATACGACATCTACCACATGCAGATCATGGAAGGTGACCTGGCTCGCACCATGGAAGCCAACCTGAAACTGATCAACCACATCCAGCTGGCCGACAACCCCGGCCGCAATGAACCAGGCACCGGCGAGATCAACTACCGCTTCCTGTTCGAACACCTGGACCGCATTGGCTACCAGGGCTGGGTGGGCGCGGAGTACAAGCCCAAGACTACTACCGAAGCAGGCCTGGGCTGGCTGAAAACCCACAACGCAATCTAAGGCTGATCGAGGTCCTGTGACACATGCCTGACCCTGTAGGAGCGGGTTCACCCGCGAATGCGACGTTGGCTTCACTGCCGCTTTCGCGGGTAAGCCCGCTCCCACAGAATTCTGTGTCCAACAACGGGCCTGTGCAGCCTGCTCCATCGAGATTCAACAAATACAACGAGGTAATCTCTCATGGCTAAAATCGGTTTCATCGGCACCGGCATCATGGGCAAGCCCATGGCCCAGAACCTGCAAAAAGCAGGTCACAGCATCTTCGTTTCCACCCACCACGACGCCGCGCCAGCCGACCTGATCGCCGCCGGTGCCGTGGCCCTGGCCAACCCGAAAGAAGTTGCCCAGGAAGCCGAATTCATCATCGTCATGGTTCCCGACACCCCGCAGGTCGAAAGCGTCCTGTTCGGTGAAAACGGCGTGGCCGAAGGTGTTGGCCCGAACAAGGTGGTGATCGACATGAGCTCGATCTCCCCTACCGC
This sequence comes from Pseudomonas putida, assembly GCA_041071465.1. Lineage (NCBI taxonomy): Bacteria > Pseudomonadati > Pseudomonadota > Gammaproteobacteria > Pseudomonadales > Pseudomonadaceae > Pseudomonas > Pseudomonas putida. The sequence goes on from CP163498.1 coordinate 271,779, forward strand.
TACCAAAGCCTTCGCCGAAAAAATCAAGGCTACCGGTGCCGCCTACCTGGACGCCCCAGTGTCCGGTGGTGAAGTCGGCGCCAAGGCCGCGACCCTGAGCATCATGGTCGGTGGCTGCCCGAACGCCTTCGAGCGCACCCTGCCGCTGTTCGAAGCCATGGGCAAGAACATTACCCGGGTCGGTGGCAACGGTGACGGCCAGACCGCCAAGGTCGCCAACCAGATCATTGTCGCCCTGAACATCCAGGCCGTGGCCGAAGCCCTGCTGTTCGCCGCCAAGAACGGCGCCGACCCTGCCAAGGTGCGTGAAGCACTGATGGGCGGCTTTGCTTCGTCGAAAATCCTCGAAGTGCACGCCGAGCGCATGATCAAGGGCACCTTCGACCCAGGCTTCCGCATCAACCTGCACCAGAAGGACCTGAACCTGGCCCTGCAAGGCGCCAAGGAACTGGGCATCAACCTGCCCAACACCTCCAATGCCCAGCAAGTGTTCAACACCTGCCAGGCACTGGGTGGCGGCAACTGGGACCACTCGGCGCTGATCAAAGGCCTGGAGCACATGGCCAACTTCTCGATCCGCGACGACAAATAAGTCGTTTTTAGCCTTCACTGGCCTCTTCGCGGGTAAACCCGCTCCTACCAAAGACCGCACAATCGCTCAGAGCTGTGCATGTAGGAGCGGGGCTTGTCCGCGAAGAAGCCAACGCCGTTGAACCTGCGACCACAGGCCCAATGGTGGCATCGAGCAACACCCGCCCCTGGTTCGGCCTGCACGGAGGCAGTTCCAGGGGCGTTTTTGATTCTGCAGAACAACAATAATTGGGAGCCTGCCATGTCGGTCGATCCGCAAAAACTTCTCCGCGAACTGTTCGACACAGCCATCGCCGCCGCCCACCCCCGTCAAGTCCTCGAACCCTACCTGCCCGCCGATCGCAGCGGCCGGGTTATCGTCATCGGCGCCGGCAAGGCCGCAGCTGCCATGGCCGAAGTGGTCGAGAAAAGCTGGCAGGGCGAAGTCTCCGGCCTGGTCGTGACCCGTTACGGCCACGGCGCCAACTGCCAGAAGATCGAGGTGGTCGAAGCCGCCCACCCGGTCCCGGACGCTGCCGGCCTGGCTGTGGCCAAGCGCGTGCTGGAACTGGTCAGCAACCTCAACGAAGAAGACCGCGTCATCTTCCTGCTGTCTGGCGGTGGCTCGGCGCTGCTGGCCCTGCCTGCCGAAGGCCTGACCCTGGCCGACAAGCAGCAGATCAACAAGGCACTGCTGAAATCCGGCGCCACCATCGGCGAGATGAACTGTGTGCGCAAGCACCTCTCGGCGATCAAGGGCGGGCGCCTGGCCAAGGCCTGCTGGCCGGCCACGGTCTACACCTATGCCATTTCCGATGTACCGGGCGACCTCGCCACGGTCATCGCTTCCGGCCCCACCGTGGCCGACCCGAGCACCTCGGCCGACGCCCTGGCCATCCTCAAACGCTACAACATCGAAGCGCCCAAAGCGGTCATCGACTGGCTGAACAACCCGGCCTCGGAAACCGTCAAGGCCGATGATCCGGCCCTGGCCCGCAGCCACTTCCAGTTGATCGCCAAACCCCAGCAGTCGCTCGAGGCCGCCGCGGTCAAAGCCCGTCAGGCCGGTTTCAGCCCGCTGATCCTCGGCGACCTGGAAGGTGAATCGCGCGAAGTGGCCAAGGTGCATGCCGGTATCGCCCGGCAAATCGTTCAGCACGGCCAGCCGCTCAAAGCGCCCTGCGTGATCCTGTCGGGTGGCGAAACCACCGTGACCGTGCGCGGCAATGGCCGTGGCGGGCGCAACGCCGAGTTCCTGCTCAGCCTCACCGAAAGCCTGAAAGGCCTGCCGGGCGTGTACGCCCTGGCCGGTGACACCGACGGCATCGATGGCTCGGAAGAAAACGCCGGCGCCTTCATGACCCCGGCCAGCTACGCCAGCGCCGAAGCCTTGGGCCTGTCGGCCAGCGACGAGCTGGACAACAACAACGGCTACGGCTACTTCGCCGCGCTGGAGGCGCTGATCGTCACCGAACCGACCCGCACCAACGTCAACGACTTCCGCGCCATCCTGATCCTCGAGACTGCCCAATCATGACGCCTGATAAAAAAGTTAAGATCCTCGCCACCCTTGGCCCTGCGATAAACGGCATCGACGATATCCGCCAGCTGGTCGAAGCCGGGGTGAACATCTTTCGCCTCAACTTCAGCCATGGCGAGCATGCCGACCACGCCCTGCGCTACCAGTGGATCCGCGAAGTCGAGCAGCAACTGAACTACCCGCTGGGCATCCTCATGGACCTGCAAGGGCCGAAGCTGCGCGTTGGCCGCTTCGCCGAAGGCAAAGTGCAGTTGCAACGCGGGCAGGCCCTGCGCCTGGACCTGGACAAAACCCCGGGCGACAGCCGCCGGGTCAACCTGCCGCACCCCGAAATCATCGCCGCCCTCGAGCCCGGCATGGACCTGCTGCTGGACGACGGCAAACTGCGCCTGCGCGTGACCGCCAAGCACAGCGACGCGATTGACACCGAGGTGCTGAACGGTGGCGAGCTTTCCGACCGTAAGGGCGTCAACGTACCGCAAGCGGTGCTCGACCTCTCCCCGCTCACCGAAAAAGACCGCCGCGACCTGGCCTTTGGCCTGGAGCTGGGTGTGGACTGGGTCGCCCTGTCGTTCGTGCAGCGCCCTGAGGACATCGTCGAAGCGCGCCAGCTGATTGGCGACCGCGCCTACCTGATGGCCAAGATCGAGAAACCATCGGCCGTCGAGCAACTGCAAGCCATCGCCGAGCTGGCAGACGCGATCATGGTGGCCCGTGGTGACCTGGGCGTGGAAGTACCGGCCGAGAGCGTGCCGCAGATCCAGAAGCGCATCATCGGCACCTGCCGCCAGCTGGGCAAACCCGTGGTGGTGGCCACGCAGATGCTCGAGTCGATGCGTTTCTCGCCAGCGCCAACCCGTGCCGAAGTCACCGACGTGGCCAACGCGGTGGCCGAAGGTGCCGATGCAGTGATGCTGTCGGCCGAAACCGCCTCGGGTGATTACCCGCTGGAAGCCGTGCAGATGATGAGCAAGATCATCCGCCAGGTTGAGAACGGCCCGGACTACCAGGCCCAGCTCGACGTCGGCCGGCCAAAGGCCGAGGCCACCGTGTCGGACGCCATCAGCTGCGCGATCCGCCGCATCAGCGGCATCCTGCCAGTGGCGGTGCTGGTCAACTACAGCGAGTCGGGTGCCTCGACCCTGCGCGCGGCACGCGAGCGGCCACGGGCACCGATCCTCAACCTGACGCCGAACCTGAACACCGCACGCCGCCTCAGCGTGGCTTGGGGTGTGCATTCGGTGGTCAACGACCGCCTGCGTCAGGTGGACGAGGTGGTTTCCACTGCCCTGGAGATTGCCCAGGCGCAAGGCATGGCCAACCGTGGCGACACGCTGCTGATCACCGCTGGCGTGCCTTTCGGCAAGCCGGGTACGACTAACACGCTGCGGATCGAGACTTTGATCTGAGATTGCCGGGGGCGCGTTGCGCCCCTTTCGCGACACAAGGCCGCTCCCACAGGGCCACGCTGGCACAAGGGAATGCAATCCCTGTGGGAGCGGCCTTGTGTCGCGATTGGAGGGCAAAGCCCTCCCCGAATACCGCTCTACCCGACCGCGGAAAACCGAGGCCCAAAGAGGCCCACCGCTCCCCCATCAACCTCACTGACTGCCCCATGTACACCAAAAATTTCGTCAACCCGTGCCCCGACTGGGCCACGGCGTTACTCAACGGCTTCAGCCAGGTGCTGCTGCTGCGCAACCCCCTGTGCGGCCTGTGCTGCCTGCTGGCCATCTTGCTGACCGCACCCAACCTGGTCGGCGGCGCGCTGCTTGGCGCCCTGGCCGGCCTGCTCACCGCCCAGGCACGCGGCTATGACCGTGCCGATCGCCAGGCCGGGCTTTACTGCTACAACGGCGTACTGATCGGCATTCTGATCAGCGCCGTACTGCCCTGGTCGGCCATCCTTCCACCACTGATCATCGCCGCCGGCGGCCTGTCCAGCATCATCACCCACCAGTGGCGCAAGCGAGGCGGCAAGTTGCTGGTCGCCTATACCGCGCCATTCGTGCTGCTGGGCTGGGGCACACTGCTAGTCGTCAGCCCCTCGCCCAGCGGCTTCGTCGAAGCTGACCCGCTGTACGCGTTGGCCCGCGGCGTGGGCCAGATCTTCCTGCTCGACCAGCCCTTGGCCGGGTTGCTGATCATCGTCGGCATGTTCATCGCCAATCCCTATGCGGCGCTGTGGGCGGTGATCGGCTCGGCCATTGGCGGCGGGGTGGCGTTGCTCGCCGACCAGGCACAGGGAGCGTGGCTGGGTTTGTATGGCTTCAATGGCGCACTGGCGGCACTGGCCTTCAGCAGGCAAGGTGAAAAACCTTGGGTAACGCTGCTGGCGATAGCGTTGGCCCTGCTGTTGCAACCGCTGTTCAAGCTGCTGCCAGTGCCTGGCCTGACCGCCCCCTTCGTTGCCGCCTGCTGGCTGATGCACTTGGGCAGTCACCTGGCGCAACCCAGGCAGCGCAACGCCAGCCGCTTGCACGGCTGATACGCAACCCCTAGGCTCAGCCCATCGCTTTTGTGGAACGAGCCAATGAACAACCCAGCGAGCCTGCGCGAGCGGCTCTTCGTCATCGTCTTCCAGACCGACACCGTAGCCGGTCGCCGCTTCGACAAGATCCTGTTGCTGATCATCCTGGCCAGCCTGGTCACGGTGATCCTCGACAGCATCGACGAGGTGCACCAAGGCTACGCCGGCCTGCTGGCCGGCATCGAGTGGGGCTTTACCGCGATCTTCCTGGCCGAATACATCACCCGCCTGTACTGCTCGCCCAAGCCGCTGCGCTATGCCTTCAGTTTCTACGGCCTGGTCGATTTACTGGCGATCGTGCCGGGGATCCTCGCGCTGTACTACAGCGACGCCCAGTACCTGCTCATCATCCGGGTCATCCGGATGCTGCGGATCTTCCGTGTACTCAAGCTCAGCCCGTACCTCAAGCAGGCCCATTACCTGATGGAGGCGCTACGCGGCAGCAAGCAGAAGATCATCGTGTTCCTGGTGACGGTATCGACGCTGGTGACAGTGTTCGGCACGCTGATGTACGTGATCGAAGGGCCTGAGCATGGTTTTACCAGCATCCCCAAAGGCATCTACTGGGCCATCGTTACCCTGACCACCGTGGGCTTTGGCGACATCGTGCCGAAGACCCCGCTGGGGCAGGTGCTGTCGTCGCTGGTGATGATTACCGGTTACTCGATCATTGCCGTGCCGACCGGCATCTTCACCGCCGAGCTGGCCAATGCCATGCGAGGGGAGCAGCTGCAGCATGATTGCCCGACCTGCCACAAGAAGACCCACGAGCATGGGGCGGCGTTCTGTTCTCGCTGTGGGAATGGGTTGTTTCCCAAAGCGTGACAGCGCCTGCGCCGGCCTCTTCGCGGGTGAGCCCGCCCCTACAACAGGCCCGGACCGTGCGCGGTCCCTGTAGGAGCGGGTTCACCCGCGAAGAGGCCGGCACAGGCAGAAGCATAACCAAAGCATTTTTTGTTCTTTAACCCGTATAAACCCACCCGCTATAGTCGCTGGCAATCTGCCCCAACACCCTTCAAGAACAAGGAAGCAACGTGAAAAAACTCTTCACCGCCTCGCTGCTCGCCGCAGGCCTGGCCCTGGGCAACCTCGCCCAGGCCGCCCCCACCCTGCTCAACGTTTCCTACGACGTGATGCGCGACTTCTACAAGGACTACAACCCGGCCTTCCAGAAGCACTGGGAAGCCGAGCACAACGAGAAGGTCAACGTGCAGATGTCCTTCGGCGGCTCGAGCAAGCAGGCCCGTGCAGTGATCGATGGCCTGCCGGCCGATGTCATCACCATGAACATGGCCACCGACATCAACGCCCTGGCCGACAATGGCAAGCTGGTGCCCGACAACTGGGTAACCCGCCTGCCGAACAACAGCGCGCCGTTCACCTCGGCCACTGTGTTCATCGTGCGCAAGGGCAACCCGAAAGCCCTCAAAGACTGGCCCGACCTGCTCAAGGACGGTGTCCAGGTGATCGTGCCCAACCCGAAAACCTCGGGTAATGGCCGCTATACCTACCTGTCGGCCTGGGGCTACGTACTCAAGCAAGGCGGCGATGAAAGCAAAGCCCGCGACTTCGTCGGCAAGCTGTTCAAACAGGCACCCGTGCTGGACACCGGTGGCCGTGCCGCCACCACCACGTTCATGACCAACCAGATCGGTGACGTGCTGGTCACCTTCGAGAACGAAGCCGAGATGATCGCCCGCGAGTTCGGCCGCGACCAGTTCGAAGTGGTCTACCCAAGCGTATCGGCCGAAGCCGAGCCACCGGTGACGGTGGTCGACAAGGTGGTGGCCAGAAAAGGCACCCAGGCCGTGGCCGAGGAATACCTGAAGTACCTGTGGTCACCCGCAGCCCAGGAGATCGCCGCCAACAACTACCTGCGCCCGCGTGATGCGACGGTACTGGCCAAGTACACCGACCGCTTCCCGAAAGTGGACTTCCTGTCGGTGGAGAAAACCTTCGGTGACTGGCGTACCGTGCAGAAGACCCACTTCAATGATGGTGGGGTGTTTGACCAGATCTATACCAACCAATAGCCGTAAGGGGGCATCTGGCCTAATGCCAGTCAGTTAAGACAGACTCATTGACCTTTAGCCTGTAGGCCGCAAAATCCGACGCTTGGAAACGAGCATCGGATTTTTTATGCGCCTGTCAAAAGCCCTCTCTCTGAAACACCACATTAGAGATTAAAGCGCGGCTATTGAGCAAAACCGTCAAAGGAAAGGTCGTGAGCAGTGCTTAGACGCTGGCCTGAACCTGTGCACCAGGCAACACCCCGGGGGCGGCGGCAACTACATGCAATGCCTGGTCCACGGGAAACGCGTCAACGGCAACAAAGTCCATGCGCCATTCGCCTTCGCTGCGCGTGAAACAGCCACGAAGTGCCGGATACTTCCTCACGACAAACCGCACGGCCTCACGCAGATGATGAGCACAAAGATGCTCCTGCGGTATCAGGACTTCGCCGACATAACGCTGTTCCAGATGCAAGGCCGCACGCTGATCATACAATTGCCCCAATAGTAGGCGCAAGCCACCTCTCCAAATTTAAAGCAGCACAAATCCAGACCCGGAACTATTCAACTGAACAGTTCCGGCCGAGCATTATTTGACTAAATCAAGAAGAAACTTGCTGTTCGGCAGAAACTGTCGAATACCTTCGAAAGTTCACAAACACCAACAGTGCGATGACCACGAGTACCCCCACGGTGGCCATCATTACCGAGGACACCGCTTGGTCGAACGCCAATCGCGCATTCACAGCGATTTCCTGCCCCAGCGGGGCGGGCATTTGCGCGGCAGCGGCCAGCGCGCTGTCGATCCCGTCCTGCAGGCGCGCCGCGTCGGCGGCCTGCTCGGGCACGACCAGCGAGCGGCTGTACACCACCGACATCAGGCTACCCATGAAGGCGATGCCCAACCCTCCTCCCAGCTCGTAGGAAATTTCCTCGGCCGAAGCGGCCATCCCCGCTCGCTCCGGCGGCGCGCTGGCCATGATGGTGGTGGACGCCCCGGTCATACTCGCCCCTACGCAAGCACCCATGACGAACAGCAGCAGCAGTTGCAGGGCGACCGACTGGCTGAAACTGTACATGAACAGGCCAATGGCACCGGCGTAGATCAACAGTGCGAGCACCAGGAACCGATCACAACGAACCTTGGGCAGCAACCAGCCGCTTAACGGACCGGCCACGATCGCTCCCACGGAAAGGGGCAGGAAATAAAGGCCGGTCTCGAGCGGGGATAGCCCGACAACCAGTTGCAGGCGCTGGCTCAGTACCAGGTTGATGCCCATCAGGCAGCCGGCCGCGGCCAGGCTGGCGATGACCGCAGAGGAGAACGCGGGGCTGCGGAAAATCTGCAGGTCGATCAACGGAAAACCACGCTTGCGCTGCCCGCGCACGAACATCCAGCCGAAGCCCGCGCAGATGGCCAACGCCCCCAGCGCCGCCACCAGCGAGGGCTCGGGCTTGGCGAATTCCTTGATCAGGTACGCCAGGCTGATGAGCCCTACCATCGCCTGAAGGGAGCCAAGCAAGTCCCATGGCCCGGCGTTGGCCTGTTGCGTGTTCCTGATCAGCAGCAAGGACAACACCAGGGCCACCAGCACGATGGGCACGTTGATCAGAAACACGGAACCCCACCAGAAATGCTCGAGCAGCGCCCCCCCTATCAGCGGACCAATCGCTGCACCACCTGAAGCCACGGCCGTCCAGACGCCGATGGCAAAACCACGCTCACGCTCATCCTCGAAGGTCAGGCTGATGATCGCCAGCGTGGCCGGCATCATGGCCGCCGCACCGACGCCCAGCGCGCCCCTAGCCAGGATTAGCAGCACGGAAGATGGCGCGAATGCAGCCAGAAGCGACGCCGCACCGAACAGCACAAGGCCGATCACGAACAATCGCTGGTGGCCGATGCGATCACCGAAGGTGCCAGCACCCAGCAACAGGCCGGCGACGACCAGAGGATACATGTTGATGATCCACAGCTTTTCGGAGGTAGATGCCCCGAGCGCATGGGTAAGTGTGGGCAAGGCGATGTAAAGGACCGTCATGTCGATCGCAACCAATAGCAAGGCGAAGGACAGGACGGCCAATACGAGCCATCGCTGGTAAGTGTTGAACATTGGCATTCTCCCTGCCTTGATCAAGCCGATCACTGATTGTCGGCGCCGCATCCAAATAGGAACTCGGACCCTAGTAGACGGCCAACTTCATTGCAAATATTAAAAATTGTCAAAACAATTAATCCCCACACAATGAGTATAAATAAATCATATCCGTAAGATAAATCCTACATTAACGGATGAATAATGACGTATTTAAAATAGAACTTCATCACCTTGAGTGCTCCTCCACGCCCGCATCCGAAAAATTGGCGGACTCGCCAGCCGCTCGGCGAACACCAGCGCCGGGGCATGCAAGGACAACTCTTCGATAAGGAACTGCAGCCCGATGCCTGGGTCGTTGGCACAGGCCAGTAAGGTGCCGAACAACTGGTAACCCGCCTGCCGGACAACAGCGTGCCGTTCACCTCGGCTCCTACAAGGGATGCGCAGCCTCGCCCACGCGCTACTGCGCATCGACATGGCCGTCACCTTCATCGAGCTGCTGGGGCGCATCTGGGGCTTCTCGGTGGTCGATTTCGCCCTGAGCAACAGCCTGGGCCAGGCGATCAGCAACTCGCTGTCGAGCATTGGCTTGATCCTGCTGGTCACCTGGCTGCTGTGGGTGGTACTCGATACGGCCATCCAGGAAGCACTCAAGCCCCCCGTCGGCCGCCGCAGCGCGCGTCAGCCGAGCACCCGGGTGCGGACCATCCTGCCGATGCTGCACAATGCGATCAAAGTGGTCCTGATCGTCATCTACACCATCACCACCATGGCCAACCTGGGCACCAACGTCACGCCGTTCCTGGCCGGTGCCGGGGTGATCAGCCTGGCCATCGGCTTCGGCTCGCAGCAGCTGGTGCACGATGTGATTACCGGGTTGTTCATCCTCATCGAGGATTCCATTTCCATCGGCGACTGGGTAGTGCTCGATTCCGGCCATACCGGTACAGTCGAAAGCCTGACGATCCGTAGCGGCTGCGCGATGGCAAAGGCTTCGTGCACTCGGTGCCGTTTGGCCAGATCAAGGCGGTTACCAACCAGTCGCGGCAGTTCGCCTATGCGTTCTTCTCGGTGCAGTTCACTTACGACAGTGATGTGGATGCGTCACTCGCGCTGATCCATGAGGTGGGCAAGTCGATCAGCGAAGACCCGCTGCTGCGCATCAACCTGCAAGGGCCGTTACAGGTATCCGGGGTGGACCGCTTTGCCCAGGTGTACCCGCTGCCGCTGCAGGCCCTGGGGGCTTGAATTCGCCTGCACCGGCCCTTTCGCGGGCTCGCCCGCGAAGCTTCCAGCAAGGGCAGCATCAAACCTGACGGAATACCAAGGCCTTCAGCCCGCCAGCCGGGTCAACGTCCGGAAACTCCGGCGGGTTTTCCAGGCGTTCGACATAAGCCAGCGAAGGCGCCTGCTCTGCCATGCCTTCAATCAGGAATTCCGGCCCGATGCCCGGATCGTTGACACACGCCAGCACCGTTCCCCCGCATTCAACAACTCCGGCAAACGCCGCAGGATCTTTGCGTAATCCTGGGTCAGCACAAAGCTGCCACGCTGGAAGGTTGGCGGGTCGATGATGATCAGGTCATAAGGCCCGTACTTGCGCACCTTGCCCCACGACTTGAACAGTTCATGCCCCAGGTACGCCACCCGTGATGCATCGTGGCCATTGAGGCGATGGTTGTCCCGGCCCCGCGACAGGGCCGACTTGGCCATGTCCAGGTTCACCACCTGCTCAGCGCCACCGGCAATCGCTGCCACGGAAAAGCCGCAGGTATAAGCGAACAGGTTCAGCACGCGCTTGCCCGCCGCCTGCTCGCGCACCCAACGGCGGCCATAGCGCATGTCGAGGAACAGGCCATTGTTTTGCCGCACGCCCAAGTCCAGCAGGTAGGTCAGGCCGTCCTCGATCATTTCGCGTTGCTGGCACGGCTCGCCCAGCAGCCACTGGCCCGGGCTGTCGGGCAGGTAGCGGTGCTGGATGATGACCGCCTGCCCCGTCCACTGCGGACGCGCGGCCAAGCTGCGCAGCATGGCTTCCAGTTCGGCGAGCTGGCCTTCGGGCGGCTCACGGAACAAGGCGACCGACAACACGCCCTGCAGCCAGTCGACGGTGACCTGCTCCAGGCCCTGCCAGCAGCGGCCGCGGCCGTGAAACAGGCGGCGGGTTTCCTGTGGGGCAGGGTCGAGGGCGGCAAGCAGGTGTTGCTCAAGGGTGTCGATGGGCGAGGTCATGGCGGATCGCAGGCTGGCAAAAAGCGGCATTCTACCTTGCGGGCCTCTTCGCGGGTAAACCCGCGCCTACAGGATGCCGCGCCGAGCGGAACCACCACCCCTGCTGCATCCCCGCCGCCGCCAGCAGGATCAACCCCACCCCCAGCCACTGCAGCGGCGCCAGGCGGTGCCCGAACGCCACCCAGTCCACCAGAATTGCCGCAATCGGGTAAATGAACGACAGCGCACCGGTCAAGGCCGTGGGCAAACGCTGGATGGCGCTGTACAACAGCACATACATCAGGCCGGTGTGCACCATGCCCAGTGTCAACAAGCTGGCCAACGCCGGCACTTCAACCGGCAACCCACCAAGCGTGACCCATGGCGCCAGCAGCAACACACCCGTGGTTACCTGAATCAACGCAATCAGGTGCGGGGGCGTGCCACTCAGGCGCTTGATGATCAAGGCCGCGATTGCATACAGAAACGCCGCCCCAAGCGCCAGGGCAATCCCCAGCAGATAGTCCTCGCCATTACTTTGCCCAGCGCCATGGGCACTGACGATGGCCAGCATGCCGAGGAACGCCACACTCAGCCAGGTCACCTTGGCCAAGGTGATCTTTTCGCCCAGAAACAGCGCCGCCAGCCCCACCAGCATGAACGGCTGCACGTTGTACACCGCCGTGCCGATGGCAATCGACGCCCGGGCGTATGAAGCGAACAACAGCAGCCAGTTGCCGACAATGGCCACCCCGCTGGCTATCGCCAGCAAAAATGCCGTGCGGCTGATCACGCCCGGGTGCAGAAAGCCAAACGCGGCGCAAATCGCCAGCAAGGTCACGGCACCGAACACGCAGCGCCAGAACACCACATCCAGCACCGGCTGGCCGGACACCAGCACGAACCAGCCAATGGTCCCGGAAATCAGCATGGCAGCGACCATTTCCAGCGAGCCACGGCGCAATGAACTGTCCATCTCAAACCTCCCGTTGATGATGGCCACAGTATGCAAAGGCGGCAGCCTGGCCATCCAGCGGATAACCAAGGCAATTTCGCCAACCTGCCTTTACTATCAAGGCAAACAACACGAATCACCTGATGAGGTGGGTATGACCGATGCCATCGACCAATTATTGATCAATGCACTGATGGAGGACTCGCGCCGCTCGCTCAAGGCGCTGGCGCAGGTCAGCGGGCTGTCCGCACCCAGCGTCAGCGAGCGCCTGCGCCGGCTGGAAGAGCGTGGCGTGCTGCGCGGCTATACCGTGGAGGTCGACCCGCGCGCCTTTGGCTACCAGTTGCAGGCGATCGTGCGCATCCGTCCGCTACCGGGGAAGCTGCAGGAGGTGGAGCGCCAGATCATTGCCATCCCTGAGTTCACCGAATGCGACAAGGTCATTGGCGAAGACTGCTTCGTCGCCCGACTGCATGTGCGCTCGATGGAGCAGCTGGACACCCTGCTCGACCTCATGAATGTGCTGGCTGAGACCAATACCGCGATCATCAAGAAGACCCCGGTCAAGCGGCGGTTGCCGCCAATGGATTGATTGTCTCCTGTGCTGGCCTCTTCGCAGGCGTGCCCGCGAAGAGGCCAGCACAGGAAAAGCTGACTATTTTTGTACACAAAAACGTAACCATAGGTGCCATTTTTGTGTGCACTTTCTTCAGTAGCGCCCCAATTCGTTACACACTTTCCACCCTCTATTTTGACCAAATGATCAACTAATCAATCTTTCAAAAAATATAACTTGTTCATTTGGTCAACTTATATTCTCTGTATTTCATTAACTTACCTTTGAAAAAGATAAGTTCGAAATGATCACCTATTGAAACCTGCTCTTCCCTTGGCATGGAACTCGCTTTTGTGTGTTCGTGTTTTGTATACAACTTAAACAAAACATAGATACACAAGAATCCGCGACGCCGACCCAATGTCAGCCGCCGCGCCCACAACCCTGTGATGCCAACGCTGCACCGACGAGATGGCGAGCCCGTGCGCATGCCCGCTCATCGCAGTCCATGTGCATCAGGAGCCCGCCGGAATGAGTAGCAGCCTCGACCTTGCCCCTGAACAATCCGTCGCCAGCACACACCCCGCGTCCACGCTTGCCGGCCACCAGCCGGACCTTGTTCTCAGCCCGCGCCTGCATAACCGCGACCTGGCGCCCACGCGTATGGAAGGCCGTCGCTGGGGCGGCTACAGCATCTTCGCGCTGTGGACCAACGATGTGCACAATATCGCCAACTATTCGTTCGCCATGGGCTTGTTCGCCCTCGGCCTGGGCGGCTGGCAAATTCTGCTGTCGCTGGCCATCGGCGCGGCACTGGTGTACTTCTTCATGAACCTGTCGGGTTACATGGGCAGAAAACCGGGGTACCGTTCCCGGTCATCAGCCGCATTGCCTTCGGCATCCACGGCGCGCAGATCCCGGCGCTGATACGTGCCATCATCGCCATCGCCTGGTTCGGCATCCAGACCTACCTGGCATCGGTGGTGCTGCGGGTGCTGCTCACCGCCGTGTGGCCGCAACTGGCAGCCTACGACCACGACAGCATCCTCGGCCTGTCGAGCCTGGGCTGGGTGTGTTTCGTGTCGATCTGGCTGGTGCAGCTGGTGATCCTGGCCTACGGCATGGAGATGGTGCGCCGTTACGAGGCCTTTGCCGGGCCTGTGATCCTGCTGACCGTCGCCGCCCTGGCGGTGTTCATGTACTTCAAGGCCGACGCGCGCATTGCCTGGTCGGTGGCTACCCCGCTGACCGGCTACGAGATGTGGCGCAACATCTTTGCCGGCGGCGCACTGTGGCTGGCGATCTACGGCACCCTGGTGCTGAACTTCTGTGACTTCGCCCGCTCCTCGCCTTGCCGCAAGACCATCCGCGTCGGCAACTTCTGGGGCCTGCCGGTGAACATCCTGGTGTTCGCCGTGATCACCGTGGTGCTGTGCGGCGCGCAATTCCAGATCAACGGCCACATCATCGACAGCCCTACGCAGATCGTCGCCGCCATACCCAGCACGCCATTCCTGGTGCTCGGCTGCCTGGCCTTCCTGATCGTCACCGTGGCGGTGAACATCATGGCCAACTTCGTCGCCCCGGCCTTCGTACTCAGCAACCTGGCACCGCGCCACCTGAACTTCCGCCGTGCCGGGCTGATCAGTGCCACCCTGGCGGTGCTGATCCTGCCCTGGAACCTGTACAACAGCCCGCTGGTGATCGTGTACTTCCTGTCGGGCCTGGGCGCCCTGCTCGGCCCGCTGTACGGCGTGATCATGTCCGACTACTGGTTGCTGCGCAAAGGCTGCATCAACGTGCCAGAGCTGTATACCGAGCACCCGGCCGGTGCCTATCACTACAGCAAGGGCATCAACCTGCGCGCCGTGGCCGCCTTCGTGCCGGCCGCACTGCTGGCCATCGTGCTGGCCCTGGTGCCCAACTTCCAGGGTATCGCGCCGTTCTCCTGGCTGATCGGTGCCGGCATCGCCGCCGCCCTGTACCTGCTGATCGCGCCACGTAACCGCCACTACCACGACGTCAGCGGCGAGTGCATCGCCGTCGACCACAGCGGCCATTAATCAAGGAGGACTGCCCATGCGTATTCTGATCGCCAACGTCAACACCACCGAAGCCATTACCCAGGCCATTGCCGAGCAGGCCCGTGCGGTGGCCGCACCGGTACCGAAATCGTCGGCCTCACGCCCTGGTTCGGCGCCGAATCGGTGGAGGGCAACTTCGAGAGCTACCTGGCGGCCATCGCGGTGATGGACCGGGTCCTGGCCTTTGAAGGGCCCTACGATGCCGTGATCCAGGCCGGTTATGGCGAACATGGCCGCGAAGGCCTGCAGGAACTGCTCAACGTGCCTGTGGTGGACATTACTGACGCCGCCGCCAGCACGGCAATGTACCTGGGCCACGCCTATTCCGTAGTAACCACGCTTGACCGCACCGTGCCATTGATCGAGGACCGCCTGAAGCTCTCGGGCCTGTATGACCGCTGCGCCTCGGTGCGAGCCAGCGGGCTGGCGGTGCTGGAACTGGAAGCCGACCCGCTGCGGGCCGTGGAGGCGATTGTCGAGCAGGCCGAACGCGCCGTGCGTGACGACAAGGCCGAGGTGATTTGCCTGGGTTGTGGCGGCATGGCCGGGCTGGACGAGCAGATTCGCCAACGCACCGGCGTGCCGGTGGTGGATGGTGTGAGTGCAGCGGTGACCATTGCCGAATCGCTGGTGCGCATGGGTTTGAGCACGTCCAAAGTGCGCACCTATGCGACGCCACGGGCGAAGAAAGTGGTGGGCTGGCCGATGCGCTTCGGCCGCTAGACATCCTTCGCCTGTACCGGCCTCTTCGCGGCTAAAGCCGCTCCTACCGGACCAGCGCAAGCCTGAATACCGTGGGGTCCTCGTAGGAGCGGCTTTAGCCGCGAAGAGGCCGGCCCGCTTAACGCATCATCCCGGCCAAACGCTGCGCACTGCCACAGGCCAAGGTGAACCCCAACGCCCCATGCCCAGGTTCAGCCACAGGTTGCGGTACACCGTCCCACCTATGATCGGCACGCCGGTAGGTGTCGCTGGTCGCATCCCCGCCCACTCCACCGCCTGGCCATAATCCGCCGCCCTCGGCAGCGTCTCCAGCGCCAGCCGCCGCATGCTCTGCAAACGGCGCATGTCCACCGACTCGTCGAAGCCGACAATGTCCACCATCGCCGCTACCCGCAGCTGCTGCCCCAGGCGTGCATAGACGATTTTGCGCTCATAGTCGGTAAGGCTCACCTCCGGGGGCAGGTGCCCGGCGCTGATCGGTGCGGTCAGGCTGTAGCCCTTCAGCGGGTAAACCGGTATCTGCACCCCCGGTAATGCCAAGCCTGGGCCGCGATGCCCAGCACACAGCACCAACTGCTCCACGTCCAGCTGCTGATCGCCCAGTTGCAGTGCCACGACCTGGCCCTGGCGCTGAACCAATTGCGTCACTGGCCGGCCAAGCAGGAAACGGCACTGGCCCGACGCACGCAACAGCGCCTCCAGCCGCAAGCAAAACACGTGGCAATCGCCAACCTCTTCGCCCGCCGTGAACACGCCCCCCACAAACGGTGCGCCATCCAGGGCAGGCTCCAGCCCGCGCAGCTCGGCAGCCGCCAGCACCTGCTGACTGGCTGGGTCCGTCAACTGTTCCCGGCCTTTGGCATAGGCCCGTTCACTGCGAAAAGCCACCAGCTTGCCATTGCGCCGCCAGGCGAAATCCCCCAGGTTCTGGTGTTCGCGCCACTGCGCCAAAACGGCCTGGCTGTACAGCGCCAGCTCAAGCAAGTGCCCGGCATTACGGCGATTGACGCTACGCCTGCAAGCCAGGGTGAATGCCAGCAGCCAGCGCCACTGGGCCGGGTCCATGCGCAAGCGCAAGCGCAATGGCGACTCGCCCTGCAACAGCCAGCCCAGCGCCTGCCACGGCACCCCGGCATCAGCCAGCGGCGCCACATAGCGATAGGACAATTGCCCGCCATTGGCAAAGCTGGTGGCCGACGCCAGGCTGTCGCGGGCCTCGATCAGGTCAACCGACCGCCCTTCCCGAACCAGCGCGTAAGCCGTCGCCAGGCCCACCACTCCGCCACCGACCACCGTTACCTGCTGCTTCATCGCTCATCCCTGTTCCGGCTTCCTTGCCAAACAGTACCAGCGGATCAGGTCGGGCAGCTATGCGCACCGTCATTCAGGCCCTGACGCACATTGCGGCTCAGCAGGCTGGCCTTGCCATCGTGCCAGGTCAGGGTCAGTACGTAGAGGGTGTCGAAGTCTTCGCCGCTCCAGTCCTCGGTGATCACCCGCTCCTCCCCCAAGGCCTTGCCGGCCACCGTGTTGATCAGTTCCGGCAGGTAGCCGTGGGACCAGGCGGTATAGATGGTCGCATTGCGGTATTTGTCGCTCAGCAACTCATCGGCCAGTTCAGCGGTGTCGTTGGCGCCGTAGTCGATATTCACCGGTAAGCCGAGGCGGATGGCACTGGGGGTGATGGTCATCAATGGGCGGATGTAGCTGTAGCTTTCATCCCGGCTGCCTTCCTCGACATGCCGCGTGGGGTTGGCGGCAAACACATAGTCGGCCTTGCCGAAGCGCTCGGGCAGTACAGTGGCCAGGTCCAGCGCACGGTTGAGGCCCTGGCAATTCAACTGCCCGAGCCCCTCGCCCGGCTTCTCGCCATGACGCAGAAACACCAGGGTCTGGGTGCCATCCACCGGTCGTGCCCGGCTTTCGACAGCCTCCAGCGCCAATGGTACGGCGACGGCTGTGAGCACCAGGCTCAGCAGCAAGTGGCGGCGACGACGGAAGAATGTTGGCAACTTCATCAAGGCAGGCTCGTGTGGCAGAGAAAATCGGGTTTACCCGCCACATCGCCCGGCCAGTTGCAGGGCGCCCGTGTAGTGAATGCCATCCCTGGCAACGCGTCAGGGTCAGAGTGCCCCGAACCCGTTTGGTTCCTCCCTGGAGGTGGATGCCGTTCCCTAGGCAAGGCCTAGATTAGGGGCTGGGTGTTGCGCAATTGTGTAAGGTGCAAGAACCTCGGGTTGCAACGTGCCCACTCAATCATCCCGCGTGAGCACTTCCAGCAGTTCAATCTCGAAGGTCAGGTCCGAATTCGGCGGGATCGCCCCCACGCTGCGTTCGCCATACCCCAGGTGCGCCGGTACCAGCAGCTTGCGCTTGCCACCTACGCGCATGCCCATCAGGCCTTGATCCCAGCCTTTGATTACCCTGCCGGTACCGATCACGCACTGGAACGGCTTACCGCGCGACCAGGACGAGTCGAACTCGCTGCCATCGGCCAGCCAGCCGGTGTACTGGGTGGTGATCAGGGCACCTTTGACGGCGGCTTTGCCATCACCCTCGACCAGGTCGATGATCTGCAGTTCTTGGCTCACGGGTACACTCCAAACGCTGAAAAACAAAACCGCCCTTTTCTCAGGAATGCACCGGTTTGGCAAGTTCAGGCAGAAATGTCCGGAGGCATTCACCACGGAATGCCTCCGGACAAACATGACGTTGAATCAGCTGTTCTGCTCGAACACCTCTTGGCCGGACAGCTCCTTGGTCTGATTGGCGAAGCAGTACCACGCGGGCTTCTGTTCGACGAAGATCTGCAGGTCGAAATCCCAGGCTTGGTCGCCATCGAGCAGGCCGACCGGCACGGCATGGAAGTCGTTGGCCTTGAGCCGGTAGTACAGGTGCGTACCACAGCGGCCACAGAAAGCACGCTGGGCCCAGTCGGACGAATCATAGACGCTGGGCGCACGCCCTTCGATCAGCGGAGGCTTGCTGCAGTGCACCACCAGCAGCGGGCCGCCGGTCCACTTGCGGCACATGCTGCAATGACAAGCGCTGATATGGGTATTGTCGACGGTGACCGTCAGCCGCGTGTCGCCGCACAGGCAGGTGCCTTGTTTTTCCAGGGCCATGGGTGGCTCCTCGAATGCAAAGATGGGCCTGCAATTATAGAAGCCCGCCGCGAAAGCCGCTTGCTTGCTGCTTTTGTACTCTGCAAGACAGCGCAGCCCAAAAGGGCTGGCTGTCTGCTACAGGGCATCGCACTCACGGCTAGATGTACGCCGTACCACGCAGGTACAACGCCGCCCGCCCACTGATGATTACGCGGCCATTGCCCGGCACTTCGCACTGCAACTGCCCTTTGCGTGCCCCGCCCTGCTCGCAGCTCAGCACGTTCTTGCCCAGCCTCTGGGCCCATACCGGTGCCAGCGAAGTGTGCGCCGAGCCGGTTACCGGGTCTTCATTCACCCCAACCCGCGGGCCGAACCAGCGGGTGACGAAGTCAAAGCCACGCCCTGCCGCGGTCACGGCAATGCCACGGACGTCGAAGGCCGACAGCGCAACAAAGTCGGGTTTCAACGTTTCGAGCAGCATGGCGTCATCGATCACCACCACATAATCGTCGCTACGGTACACCGCCTTCGCCTGGCTCAAGCCCAGCGCCTGCAGTAGGCCCGCCGGCGTGTCCACCGCTACGGGTTGTTTGGCCGGGAAGTCCATGGCCAGCAGGCCATCAGTGCCGCGGCTGACGCGCAGCTCGCCACTGCGGGTGTTGAAGCGCAGTACTTGCGCCTGCTCACCCAGTTGCTCGAACAGCACGTAAGCCGAGGCCAAGGTAGCATGGCCGCACAGGTCGACTTCCACGGTGGGGGTGAACCAACGCAGGTCGAACGTTTCGCCTTTGCGCACGAAGTAGGCTGTTTCTGACAGGTTGTTTTCTTCAGCGATGCGCTGCAGCACATCGTCCGGCAGCCAGCTTTCCAGCGGGATCACTGCGGCCGGGTTGCCACCGAACGGTTCAGTGGAAAAGGCATCGACCTGGAAGATTTCGAGTTGCATGCACACACTCCTTGTTACCTGGGCGCTGCCAGGCAGATATCTGGAAAAGGGCTACGGGCGTACCGGGGTCAAAACTGGCTCACCGGCAAAGAACGCCTGCAGGTTGCGCAGCACCAAGGCCACCGTGTCGCGCGCAGCTTCTGGCGATTGGCCAGCCACGTGGGGTGTGAGCACAGTGTTGGGCAAGGCCTTGAGTGCATCGGGCACTGCTGGCTCGTCATCGAAAACATCCAGCGCGGCGCCAGCCAGCTGGCCACGCTGCAATACGGCAATCAGGGCCTGCGTGTCGACCACGCTGGCACGGGCGATGTTCACCAGATAGCCTTCAGCGCCCAGGGCCTGAAGGACGTGGGCATCGACCAGATGCCGGGTGTTGGCGCCACCGGGGGTGGCCACCACCAGGATGTCGACGGCTTCAGCCAAGTGCCGAGGGCTGTCGTACCAGGCATAGGGCACATCCTGGCGTGGTGTGCGGCTGTGGTAGCTGACGGGCATGTCGAAGCCCAAGTGGGCCCGCTTGGCGATCGCCAGCCCCACTGCGCCGAGGCCGAGAATGCCCAGGCGTTTGCCACTCACCGAGGGGCTGATCACCCGGTTCCATTCACCGCGCCGCGTGCTGGCATCGGCACGAGGAATGTCGCGCAGCAGCGCCAGCAGCAGGGCCAGGGTGTGGTCGGCGACGGCTGCGGCATTGGCCCCGGCGCCATTGGTGACGGTTATGCCGCGTGCGGCGGCGGCGGCCAGGTCGACCTGCTCGTAGCCGGCGCCGATCACGCAGATGATCTGCAATCTGGGTAATGCATCAATTTCGGTGGCGGATAGCCCCAGCGGCCCACGGGTGAGTACCGCATCGATTTCTTCGGCGTGGCGATGAATGGCATCGGCGCGCAGTTGCGGCGAAGGGGCACGGATCAGGTGGTAACCGGCCTGCTCCAGCATGGGCAGGTAATCGTCGACGGTTTCCACCAGTACCAGGACTGTCTTGCTCATGCCACCTCCGGGTGAATTCGAGGCGTCATTATGCGGAGTCACCGGCCGGTACAGTCAATGGAAATAACAAGGCAAAACTGTACTGTGCTGTTGCTGTTGCTGTTGCTGTTGCTGTTGATCTTGATCTTGATCTTGATCTTCGCGACTTCAGGAGGCCGAACGTAGGCCTTGCGGAGGGAGGTGACGGGCATGGATGCCCGTCAAGCGCTGGGCCCCAGGATGGGGCCTGCAGCGCGGTCCTCCCGGGAGCGAGGCCGAGAGAGGGGACCCGGAGCGCAGCGCAGGGGCCGGATGATGGGAGCGCAGCGTTTTTTGGTTACTTTTTGTCGCGTTTGACAAAAAGTGACTCGCCGTAAGGGCGAAAAGGTGAGTCAGCGTCGCCATCGCGAATGGACTGTTCGCTGAGTCAAAACAGACGAATTTGCTTCTTGCTTCTTGCTTCTTGCTTCTTGCTTCTTGCTTCTTGCTTCTTGCTTCTTGGATGTGGGCATTCACATCGAGTAGGTATTCATTCACGCACGTGGCGCATAGTCACCTTTCCGCCCTTACGGCGGGTCACTTTTTGTCAAACGCGACAAAAAGTAACCAAAAAACGCTGGCTCCTATCATCCGGCCCCTGCGCTACGCTCCGGGGTTCCCTCGCTACGGTCTTGCTCCCGGGAGTACGCGCTGCAGGCCCCATCCATGGGGCCTCAGCGCTTGACGGGCATCCATGCCCGTCACCTCCCTTCGCAAGCCCTGCGCTCGGCCTCCTGAAGTCGCAATCTGCGTCGCCTGAACTACCGCGCGCTTACAAGCAAAAGCAGAAGCAGAAGCAGAAGCAGAAGCAGAATAAGCAGATACAGAAACAGCGTTACTGCGCGAACGCGCGCCCTAACCCACCGGGTACACCACTGCTGTCAGTTTCCTGCCAAGGCCCATTCGGGCTCAACGACCAGCTCCAGCCGTTATCAAACCGATAGTACGTACGCTGCCGGTAGAAGGTATTGGGCTGCTTCTCCAACACATATACACCCAGCTTGGGATCCCAGTGACTTGCCCCGCCAGGCGGTGGCGCAAAGCTGGCCGAGGTGCGCGGCATGGGCTTGGGTATCGCCGCCGGCTTGCTCGGCGAAGTGGCAGGCTGCCTGCCCGGCAAGGGCTTGACCACCGGCCCCGAAGGCGGCACACGCTCGATCGGTGGCGCGGGCTGCTCGTACGGCTCATGCACCGTACACGCAGACAAACCCAGGGCCAAGGTAATCAGGGTCAGGCGGACGGTGCTGTGCATGGCATTGCTCTCTTACTGGTCTGGAGTGTCGATGGTCAGGCGCTGGGTAGCCTGGGTGGCGCTAGACAACGGCGCCCCCTGGCCAATCCACTCACCCTGGGTAGGCTGACCCGCGCGTGAAACACGTGCAACCAGTTGGACTTCGGCATACTGCGACAGTTTCATCTGCGGCATCATCGCATCAGCATCAGACAACTCCACCTCGATCGGCAACTGCGCCACGGTCACCCGCTTGGCCGCCAGCGGCATCGGCGGGCCATTGCTGGCGCGAGCGAAGATAAACACCGTGTCGTCCGGCTGAACCTTGTCCTTCAAGGCAGCCGCCAGTTCCACCCGCACTTTCAGGCGAGCCGCCACAGGTGCAGGCTCAGTAGCCTGCACTGGCGCGCCACCCACGCGCTCGGCGGCACGGTCGATCCCCCCTGCAACGCCGCTCGCGATGCATCACCTTCTGGCAACTGCGCCAGCAAGCGCTTCCAGTAGTCGATGGCTTCCTGATAGCGCTCGCCTTCAAACGCGGCAATACCGCGCAGGCCCAGGCTGGTCACCTCGTTGGGGTCCGCCTTCAGCGCTTCGTCAGTCAGCGCCTGCAATTGCGGGCTCCACTGCTTGTTGGCGGCAAAGTACTGGGCCTGGGCCCACTGCCCCAGCAGCTCGGGCTGGCGGCCAGCCAGGGTCACGGCCCGTTCGAACGTACGCGCGGCGTCGGCCGGGCGCTGCTCGGCCATGTAGGCCCGGCCAAGGAAATACATGGCCTCGGCCGAATCCGGCTGGGCCTGCACCACGCGTTCAAGGCGCGTGGTCATTTCTTCCATCGACTTGGGAGCCTCGGCAAACTCCTGGGTCAGCGCCACCTTGTCGGCCGCCCCGAAATGCAGGTACAGCCCCAGCGCCATCAGCGGTACCAGTACCGCAGCCAGCAGCGGCAGGGCCTTGCCCAAATGCCCCTGGCGCGGGGCCTCGGCGCCTTCGGTATCGGCCAGCAGCTCGCGGGCAGCCTCGTCCCGGCCCTTGGCCATCTGCGCCTCATCGAGCACACCGGCGGCTTGTTGGGCCGCCAGCTCGGCGACACGTTCCTGGTAAAGGGCCACGTTCAAGGCCGTGCGGTCTTCTTCCTGCTGGCGACGGCGGCCACGCAAGATCGGGAGCAGCAAAAAGCTGAGGGCAGCGAGCAGCAGAAGGCCCGCGCTAAGCCAGAATTCAATCATGGGTCTGTTCTTTTTCCAGCAGTTTGGCGAGACGCTCGCGTTCTTCGGCAGACAACTCATCGGCGCCCTGCACGGCCGTAGCACGGCGCCGGCGTACGATCACCGCCAGCACCACGAAGCCACCGGCCAGCAAGATCCCCGGGCCAAACCACAGCAGCCAGGTACGCCCGCTGAGCGCCGGCTTGTAGCGCACGAAGTCGCCATAGCGGTCGACCATGAAGTCGATGATCTGCTGGTTGCTCTGGCCTTCGCCAAGCATGCGGAAGATTTCTCGGCGCAGGTCGGCAGCAATCGGCGCGTTGGAGTCGGCAATATCCTGGTTCTGGCACTTGGGGCAGCGCAGTTCCTTGGTCAACTGTTGGTAACGCTCGCGCTCTGCCTCGTCGCGAAACTGGTAGGTGTCGATAGCCGCCTTGGCCACACCGGCCAGGCTCATGCCCAGCACCGCAGCTGCCAGCCAACGCCTCATGGCTTGGCCTCGTCAATCAGGCCCTGGTACAACGGCGCCAGCTGTTCACGCCAGACCGTGGCATCGACGATGCCGACGTGCTTGTAGCGGATGATGCCCTTGGCATCGATCAGGAAGGTTTCCGGCGCCCCATACACCCCAAGGTCCAGGCCCAGGCTGCCCTGTTCGTCACGAATATCCAGCTGATAGGGGTTGTGGAACTCGGCCAACCACTTCTGCGCGGCGGCGTTGTCATCCTTGTAGTTGACCCCATGGATCACCACCCCCTGCTGTGCCAGCTGGTTCAGGTACGGGTGCTCGACCTTGCACGACGGGCACCAGGTGGCCCACACGTTGACCAGTGCCGGGCGCCCCTGCAAGTCGGCCTGAGTCAGGTGCGGTCCCCCTGTGTCGACGCCAGGGAAAACGCCGGGAACGGTTTGCCGATCATTGCCGAAGGCAGCTCGTCGGGCTTGAGGAAAAGCCCCTTGTAGAGGAACACCGCCACCAGCAGGAATACTGCAAGGGGCACAACCATGATCCAACGCTTCATGCAGCTGCTCCAGACACGCCCAGGACATCACGCACCCGGGTCTTGACCTTGACGCGGTAGCGCCGGTCGAGGGCCGCCAGCAACCCGCCCAGGCCGGTCAGCAGACCGCCCAGCCAGATCCAGCGGACGTAAGGCTTGATATGCACACGTACTGCCCAGGCGCCGTTCTCCAGCGGCTCGCCGAGGGCGACGTACAGGTCGCGGGTAAAGCCGGCGTCGATGCCGGCTTCGGTCATCATCGACTGCTGCACGGTGTACAGGCGCTTCTCCGGGTGCAGGGTGGTCACTTCACGGCCATCGCGGCTGACCACCACGGTGCCCTTGTCGGAGATGAAGTTCGGCCCTTCGAAGTGCCGGGCCCCCTGGAACAGGAAGTGGTAACCGCCCAGCTCCACGCTCTCGCCCGGTGCCATGCGCAGGTCGCGTTCGGCGCTGTTGTTGCTCGACAGCACCACGCCCAGCGCGCACACCGCCAGGCCCAGGTGCGCCAGCTGCATGCCCCAGTAGCTGCGACCCAGGCCAGGCAGGCCCTTGAGCAGGCCTTTGTGACGGGTCTTGTCGAGAATGTCGCGCAGCCCGCCAAGCACCACCCAGGCGGCCAGGGCGAAGGCGGTCAGGGTCGGCCAGTCGAAGTCGTCGACGATAAAGCCTGCCACCGGCGCGAGGATGGCGCTGCCGAGCAGCACCGGGGTCATCATGCTGGCCAGCCATTTGCCGGGGGTGTCTTTCCAGCGCACCACCACGCCCACGCCCAGCACCACCATCAGCAGTGCCATCAGCGGCAGGAACAAGGCGTCGAAATACGGTGGGCCGACCGACAGCTTGGCACCGGTCAACGCATCGAGCACCAGCGGGTAGAGGGTGCCGAGCAGAATCATCGAGGCCGCCACTACCAGCACCAGGTTGTTGGCCAGCAGCAGCGTCTCGCGCGACCACAGGGCAAAGCCGACCTGGCTCTTGACCACCGGTGCGCGCAAGGCGAACAGAGTGAGCGAACCACCGACCACGAACAGCAGGAAGATCAGGATGAAAATGCCCCGCGACGGGTCGGCGGCAAACGCATGCACCGAGGTCAGGACACCGGAGCGCACCAGGAAGGTACCCAGCAGGCTCAGCGAGAACGCGGCAATCGCCAGCAGCACGGTCCAGCTCTTGAATACCCCGCGCTTCTCGGTCACCGCCAGCGAGTGGATCAGCGCCGTACCCACCAGCCAAGGCATGAACGAGGCGTTTTCCACAGGGTCCCAGAACCACCAGCCACCCCAGCCCAGTTCATAGCAGGCCCACCACGAACCCAGGGTAATGCCGACACCGAGGAAGGCCCAGGCAACGATGGTCCAGGGCCGCGACCAGCGCGCCCAGGCGGCGTCCAGGCGGCCACCGAGCAAGGCGGCGATGGCGAAGGCGAAGGCCACCGAGAACCCGACGTAGCCCATGTACAGCATCGGCGGGTGGACGATCAGGCCAAAGTCCTGCAACAGCGGGTTGAGGTCGCGGCCATCGGTCGGCACCTGCGGCAGCAGGCGCTGGAACGGGTTGGAGGTGATGATCAGGAAGCTCAGGAAGCCCACGCTGATCATGCCCATTACCGCCAGCACGCGGGCCAGCATCACCTGCGGCAACTGCCGCGAGAACACCGATACGGCGAAGGTCCAGCCGCCGAGGATCAGCGCCCACAGCAACAGCGAACCTTCGTGCGCCCCCCACACGGCACTGAACTTGTAGTACCAGGGCAAGGCGCTGTTGGAGTTGCTGGCCACATAGGCGACCGAGAAGTTGTCGGTCATGAAGGCATGGGTCAGGCAGGCGAAGGCAAAGGCCAGGAAGGCGAACTGCCCCCAGGCCGCCGGCCGCGCCAGGCTCATCCACAGGCTGTCGCCACGCCAGGCGCCGAGCAGCGGCACGCTGGCCTGCACGGCAGCAAAGCAGATGGCCAGGATCATCGCCAGCTGGCCGAGTTCGGGGATCACCAGCGCCGCGTTCATGGCCTGGCCTCCCCGCCGCTGGCGGCCTGGCCGCTTTCCTTCAGGGCCTTGGTAACCTCGGGCGGCATGTACTTCTCGTCGTGCTTGGCCAGTACTTCATCGGCCACCACCACGCCATCGGCGTTGAGCTTGCCGAGGGCGACGATGCCCTGCCCTTCGCGGAACAGGTCGGGGAGGATGCCACGGTAGGTGATCGGCACCGACTTGTTGAAGTCGGTGACCACGAAGCGCACGTCCAGCGAATCGGACGAACGCTGCACCGAACCTTTCTCGACCATGCCGCCGGCGCGGATGCGGGTGTCCAGCGGCGCTTCGCCGTTGGCGATCTGGGTCGGGGTGTAGAACAGGTTGATGTTCTGCTGCAATGCGCTCAAGGCAAAGCCGACGGCAACCCCGACGCCGACCAGCAGGCCGACGATGAGCAACAGGCGTTTCTTGCGCTGCGGATTCACTGGTTGTTCTCCCGGCGCAAACGGCGCGCCTCATCTTGCAGGTAGCGACGGCGGGCCAGCACGGGCGCGGCGACATTCAGCGCCAGCACTGCCAGGCAGATGCCATAGGCCGTCCACACGTACAGGCCATGGTGGCCCATGGCGAGAAAGTCACCGAAAGTGGCGAAACTCATTGTGCGGCCCTCCGCCCCAGGCTGTTCAATACTTCGTCCTTGACCCAACTGGCGCGCGCTTCGCGCTTGAGCACTTCAAGGCGCATGCGCAGCAACAGCACCGCGCCAAAGAAGCAGTAGAAGCCCAGCGCCGTGCACAGCAGCGGCAACCACATTTCTGCGGGCATCGCCGGCTTTTCGGTGAGGGTGAAAGTGGCGCCCTGGTGCAGGGTGTTCCACCACTCCACCGAGTACTTGATGATCGGGATGTTCACCACGCCGACGATCGCCAGTACCGCACAGGCCTTGGCTGCACTGTCACGATTACTGATTGCCTGGCCCAGCGCAATAATGCCGAAGTACAGGAACAACAGGATGAGCATGGACGTCAGTCGGGCATCCCAGACCCACCAGCTTCCCCAGGTGGGCTTGCCCAGATGGCCCCGGTGACCAGCGCCACCGCGGTCATCCAGGCGCCGATGGGGGCGGCGCATTGCAAGGCGACGTCGGCCAGTTTCATCTTCCATACCAGCCCCACCACCCCGGCCACTGCCAGCAGCACGTAGCAGGACTGCGCCAGCATCGCCGCCGGCACGTGGATGTAGATGATGCGGAAGCTGTTGCCTTGCTGGTAGTCCTGGGGGGCGAAGGCCAGGCCCCAGGTGATGCCGACCAGCAGCAGGAGCACGGCAGCGCCGGCAAGCCACGGCAGCATGCGGCCGCTGATGGCATAGAACCATTTGGGGGAGCCCAGCTTGTGGAACCACGTCCAGCTTATTTTCATCAGGGTACATCCAGGGTATTGGCCGGGCTTGAAAGCCCGGGACTCGTTATTCGCCGACGCTGATCTTCAGGCCGGCCGCTATCGCAAAGGGTGCCAGGGTCACGGCCAGGGCCGTCAGGCTGGCGAGCCAGAGCAGGTGGCCGGTTGCCGGCATATTCTGCAACGCCGCTTGCAACGCACCACTGCCCAGGATCAATACAGGGATATACAACGGCAGAATCAGCAATGCCAGCAGCAAACCGCCGCGTTTCAGACCGACTGTCAGCGCCGCGCCCACCGCCCCCAGCAGGCTCAGCACCGGCGTGCCCAGCAGCAGGGAACCGAGCAGCACCGGCAGGCAATGGCTCGGCAGCCCCAGCATCAGTGCCAGCAGCGGCGCCAACAATACCAGCGCCAGCCCGGAAAAGATCCAGTGCGCCAGCACCTTGGCCAGCACCAGCAGCGCCAACGGGTGCGGCGACAGCACCCACTGTTCCAGCGAGCCGTCCTCGAAATCGCTGCGGAACAGGCCGTCCAGCGACAACAGCACCGCCAGCAGTGCCGCCACCCAGACCAGGCCTGGCGACAAGGTTTGCAACAATTGGCTTTCCGGGCCGACTGCCAGCGGGAACAGTGCAACCACTATGGCGAAGAACACCAACGGGTTGGCCAGCTCGGCCGGGCGGCGGAACAGCAGGCGCGCTTCGCGGCGCAACAACAGGATGAATACGCTCATGCCGCCCATTGCCCAGGTTCAGTTCACGGTAACCGGAGGGCTTGCGTTCCAGCGTGTGGTGGGTGGTCAGCACTACCGTGCCGCCCTGCTCGCAGTGGGCCGCCAGGTGCGCCTCGAGCTGCGCCACGCCCTGCTTGTCGAGGGCGGTGAAGGGTTCGTCGAGGATCCACAGCGGCGGGCTGGCCAGGTACAGCCGGGCCAGGGCCACGCGGCGCTGCTGGCCGGCAGACAGGGTGTGGCAGGGCACGTCTTCGAAACCACGCAGGCCGACGGCCGCCAGTGCCGCCCAGATCGCCTCGCGGCTGGCCGGCTGGTGCAGGGCGCACAGCCAGGTGAGGTTCTCCTCGGCGGTGAGCAGGTCCTTGATGCCCGCTGCATGGCCGATCCACAACAGGATGCTGGCCAGGGCGTGGCGCTGTTCGGCCAGTGGCTTGCCGCCCAGCAGGATCTGCCCGGCCGTCGGCTGCATCAGGCCGGCCAGCAAGCGCAGCAGGCTGGTCTTGCCGCTGCCGTTGGGGCCGCTGATCTGCAGCATGTCGCCGGGCCGCAGCTCGAAAGCGAGGTGCTCGAACAGCAGGCGCCAGTCGCGCTCGCAGGCCAGGCCCGCGGCTTGGAGGTGAAGGGTCACGGTTTCGCCTTATCTTTGTAGGGCTGAGG
The DNA here is from genome assembly GCA_041071465.1 of Pseudomonas putida. Lineage (NCBI taxonomy): Bacteria > Pseudomonadati > Pseudomonadota > Gammaproteobacteria > Pseudomonadales > Pseudomonadaceae > Pseudomonas > Pseudomonas putida. The sequence continues at coordinate 300,326 of CP163498.1, forward strand.
TCGGCGTCGCCTGCTTCGCGGGTAAACCCGCTCCCACAGGTTCAACGCAGGGTTTGAAAGCTGCGCAAACCCTTGTAGGAGCGGGTTCACCCGCGAAGCAGGCGACGCCAACCTCTAGCCCTGTATCTCAAGTCGCCCCCTCGCTGCCGTTATACTGGCAACGACGGACGGCCGGCATTATTACACGCGCCGCCGCGCTGCCAAGAGGGCGGGTTCGACAGGTTGTATACAATCATGACTGAAATCAATAGTCTCGCCGCACAATCCCTCGCGGCGAGCATGCCGGTGTACTGTCTCCCGGCCAATAAATACATACCTCCAGATCTGTCGCCCCGGGCTCGACCATGCCAACTCCTTCACATGGCAGGTCCAAGACATGACAACTCATTTGCACCCATCAGCGGCCCAACACACGCGCAAATACCTCACCCTGATTCCTCGTCCAGATCGAGTCGCCGCCGAAAAAATAAGGCAGTGGTACAAGACTCAGGAAACCGATCTCGATCCCGACACCACATTGGCAGTTACCTTGCACTACAAGCCCAACCCCGAGGGGGGCTGGCTAGCCCAAGTGGTTGAGCAAATTCCGCTCAGTCAGGCCCTGTTGTCCAAATGGCAAGATCAATCCAATAGCGTGGAGAACATTTCACTTGCCCCCCTTCTCCGCCCCACGGCCCTAGTCGCCCTTGACCTCATAGGCCTTTTCAAGGAATGGAGCCTTACGCAGGAAAGCTGGTCTCAGGCCTTTTCCGATGGTCACGTGCATATCGTCGATCGACTCCCCCCAGGCGGCCTCTTTGGCGAGATCGAAGACCATTTGGTGTATCAAGGGCTCTTCCGGAAGACCGAGCCCATGCAATACAACCGCCAGACGCAGATCATCACCGACACGCAAGCGTTTCAACAATTCATCTGGAATTTGAGCTTTCATGACGAGTTCATCACCCAATTGAACGACTATTGGCTGCACCAATTTGACGATTTCGCCATGCTGGCACGCGTAAACTTCATCGCCGCCTGCAACAAGCAGGTCGAGGAAGGTAGCCTGAGCCAAGCGGGGTGCGAGCTGGCCTGGCGCTCGGCCGGTATCGCCAACGACGATGACTCGCAAACCGCGCATGACGGCCAGGTTGAGGCACGCATGCTCAACTTCTATGGCTATGTCGCTACGGATATTCCTTGCCTCACTGATCGGGCCTCAGGCCTGACCCTGCTCTATATACCTGGCAACTCTTCGCCAGTGCATGAGTTTGCCAACCAGGGCGCAATGAAAATCTGGTTGGTAGAGCAGTGCAAGGATGCCGAAAAGTGCAAGGCGTTGATGGCGCATTTCCGTCTCGAAGACCTGCAAAGCGGGCTTAGCTACTCAGGGTTGCAAGCCACGCTCGAAGGGTTGGGCAATTACCAGGGCACGCGCTACCTGTACATTGACAATCTGATCGTGCCAGCGCGCGGCTGGTCCCCCCAGTACATCAACTACAAGGTCGAGACCTACAGCCCGGTGATAGCGGGCAGCCTGTTCGACCATATCGCCTTGCGGCACAAACAGCGCAGCTACGAAGATGCACAGTTTTTGATCACCAGCAATAGCGACCTCATCAAGGCCAAATGGCGAGGTTATCTCAACCTTACGCTGACTCTGCTCGCGCCCCTGTCGCTTCTGGTGCCCGGGCTGGGATGGCTGGTTGCTGTTGGTGGCATCGCGCAGTTCGGCGTTGGGCTTGATGAAGTGATCAATGGCAGGAACCTGCAAGAGAAACTGGATGGCGTCACCAACATTGCATTCGGTGCACTGTGTGCCGCGCCGCTGCTCGGAGAGCTGAGAGCCGGCAGCCAACAACTGTTCCGGGCACAATACGACGGTTTTGTTGCCCCTCGCAGGATAAATGGCCAGATCGGCTACCCGCTCAGCCCAACCCGGCCACCAAGACCCCGCTGGGGTGGTAGAAACTTTCAGGCGTACTTCGAGCAGCCGGTGCCGGTCGAACCGCTCCCCCTCATGCAGGCGAAACAGTAATCCGCCGGCAAACCACCCATGCGGGCATGGACACGCTGATAGATGTGCATAATCCGGAAACGGACTTTGTCTACGACCTGAATGCCGACGCGTTTGTCAGGTCAAGCGATGTGGGTGAAGCTGCACCCACCCGCTTCATCGCCGAGAACGCTAGGTTGCGCACATACCAACCGGCATTCAACGGCCCTCGCGACGTTAGCAACGCCATGCGCGAAAGCACGCTGCGCAGTCTCGGTATAGAACTCCCGCTCCCCGTCGAAGTGCCGAGGGTCACCCACGTAAATCAGCTGCCTATCCCCAAGAGAGTGATCCATCTATGGCCCAGCGGTGATCCCATCTCGCCGGCGTCGCTCGCGCATGTCAGCCGCAATTCCAGGCTGCTCAACGAGAGCGGCTTTGCTCATGTTCTTTACCTGTCCAACGCAAACTATGACGCCTTCGTCATGAATAGCCGCGCCTTGGCCCGCGTCGCTCCCGACCTGCAGGTATTGCCCCTCGAACACCAAGGTTTCTACCGCGAAATGGGGTACTCCAAGCGCTATTACGATGCCGCCATGGAGGGACCGGAGCGCGGGTCCTCACACATAACCGCAGCCAATGACATATTGAAATACCATGCGCTCTATCACGAAGGCGGCTTGTACATGGATATCAACAATGACATGCTGGCACCGTCTGATCATCCTGCGGCGGCAGGTATCGTCAATGCCCACGCACCCAGCGACTGGATCGGCAATGTGCCGTTGGAGGCATCGCCCGAGGGCCTATTGCTCGAGCAGCCGAGCTCCAACCCATTCAGAGGCGCGCATCAGCAATACAATACCAGCGTAATTGGCAGCCATCCCCGCAACCCGTCCTTGCGCAGGGTCATAGACGAAATGGAACGTCGGCTGGACACCCGCCCAGGATTCTTCAGCCAGAAACAGAACTGGCCGGCCCAAGGAGCCCGGGGCGCCAAGTACGCCACCTATGCCAAGGCGCTGAGTAACTTGACCGGTATTGAAATGTTCAATCACGTCGTTGACCGGGCCTTGCCTGCTTATCGGCAAATGAAACAGATATACAAGCTGCTCAGCTGCCCGCTGCTGGAGACACCTACGCTGCTGGGCGCGGACCTGAGGCCAGTGTCTGATGAAGAGCTGCAAGCCAGCCTCCAGTCACTGTTCCGCGTGAACCGAGTTGTGCGAGTGAACAACGGGTTCGCCTGGAGGAACCTGAATCACTGAGACAACGCTGGACGTGTGCCGGCCTGGGGCTCATAGCTCCAGGCCGGCACGCTTTCCGGGCTCCCGCCTCAAGTCGCTGTCAGCGCTGCCGTTATACTGGCAACAACGGGCGGACTGCATGACGACACGCAGCGCCACGCTGCGAACCAGGCGAGCTCGAAAGGTTGTAGACCCTACATGAGTGAAATCAACAGTCTCGGCGCACAAACCGCGATCAGCCCCCAGGCCATCAAGGCGGGCATGACCGGCGAACTGCTGCGCCTGACGCAACCGCAGCCCGGCTTGATGGCCCCCGGCGAGACCGCGCAGGCCGAGGTCATGTCGTTGCGCCAGGTGGGCCAGGACTTTCAGCTGGTGCTGCGGCTGATGCAGGCCAACGGCACCCAGACCCAGCTGCAAGCCAGCGCCAGCCAGCCCCTGCCCCAGGGTAGCCAGGTTACGGTCAGCCAGACCGAAAGCAACCGCCTGGCGATCATGCTGCAGCAGGCCAGCGCCAGCCAGGTCGCCACCCTCACTCAGCTGGACACCAGCAAGGTGCCGGTCGGCACCCTGCTGCAGGGCAAGGTCCTGACCAACCAGGCGCTGGCCCAGGCGCCCGGCCAGCCCGCCGTCTACCGGGCGCTGGTCAGCCTGCTGAACAGTGCCCAGGCCGGCGCAACCCTGAGCGTGGAAAGCCCGCGACCGCTGGCCGTCGGTAGCCTGCTCAGCGCGCTGGTGCAGGGCGACCAGTCGCTGCGTTTCGTACCGCTCAGCGGCCGCCAGGACCAGCTCAGCATTGCCCAACAGCTGCTGACCCAGCAAAACCGCCAGGCTTCGCTGCCCGGCCTGCTCAATGCCTTGCAACAGGTGGCCCACGACCCGGGCGCCGATGGCGAACTGCGAGCCAGCGCCGAACGCCTGCTGGCGGGCCTGCCAGAAGCCCGGCAACTGGGTGATGCCAAGGCAGTGGCCCAAGCCCTGAACAACAGCGGTACCTTTCTCGAAGCCAAACTGCTGGGCGGTCTCCCGGCCAGCGTCGCCACCGACCTCAAGGCGCACTTGCTGCGGCTGATCACCGTCGCGCCGGCCAGCATACCCGGGGCGCCCAACCTGGCGCTCGCCAGCCTGGCCGTAACCATGCCGGCCCTGGCCCGCAGCGCGCTGGGCATGCTCGAACGGGTCAGCCCCAAGCCGCAGCCGGGCGCATTCCCGCTGCCGTCGCGCCTGCTCAAGGCCATGGAAGACGAAGGCGACCTGCAACAACTGCTGCGCCTGGCCGCCGCTGCCGTGTCGCGCCTGCAAAGCCACGCCATGAGCAGCCTGCAACAAACCGGTACCCTGGAAAACGGCAACCTGCAGACCACCTGGCAAACCGAAGTGCCGATCCGTCACGGCCAGGAGTTCATCCCGTTGCAGGTCAAGCTGCAACGCGAGGAAACGCCACAACAGCAAGCCGACCGCCAGCAGGAATCAGCCGACCCGCTGCAAGCCCTGTGGCGTATCGAGCTGGCTTTCGACCTCTCGCCCCTTGGCCCGGTGCAGGTCCAGGCACAACTGAGCCAAGGCCGCCTGGGTGGCCAGCTTTGGGCGGAACGCGAGGCGACAGCCCGGCTGATCGACAGCCAGCTCGGCAGCTTGCGCGAACGCCTGTTGGCGCGGGGCCTGGATGTGGGTGATCTGGAATGCCATCCTGGTATCCGCCACAAGGCCCGCGTACGCGGGTTGAACAACGCTGGGTGGATGAGAACGCATGACGCACCAACCTGCACGGCAGGCGATTGCCCTGTTCTACGACGGGCAGCAAGCCCCTACCCTCACCGCCAAGGGCGACGATGCGCTGGCCGAGGTCATCCTGGCATTGGCCCGCGAGCACGAGGTGCCGATCTACGAAAATGCCGAGCTGGTGCGCCTGCTGGCGCGCCTGGAGCTGGGGGACCAGATACCGGAGGCGCTGTACCTGACCATTGCCGAAATCATCGCCTTTGCCTGGCACCTGCGGGGCAAAGTGCCTGCGGGCTTCGATGACGAACCTGCCGCCCCAGGGCCTACCCCACCGCTGCTCGGAAGGCTGCCCGGAGGCGAAGGCGCCTGACCGCCATGGTATCCATGCAAATTGCCTTTTTGCGCCATGTTGGTAACGTGCCGTTCAAGGTCAGGCGCTTGGCGATGTAAGGAATACTGTAATGCGTACCATCTGGTTCTTGCTGCTCCCGGGCACCCACATCCTTGATCTAGGCGGCCCGCTACAAATCATGGCGAGCCTCGAAGAACTCCAGCTGGCACCGGTCAACGTACGTTGCATAGCCGCCAGACAACAGGTCAGCAGTTTTCAGGGCGTGACACTGAGTGGCCTGCACCAGTTGCCTGAGCGGCTCGCACCGCAGGACTTGCTGTTCGTGGTGGGCAACAAGCTCTCTGCGACACCCGCCGAAACAGCGATATTGACCGCCACCGCCCTGTGGCTGGCGAAGGTGGTCAGGCAAACGCCGGATATAAAGCTGTGCTCCATATGCACCGGTGCGTTCCTGCTGGGCGAAGCTGGCTTGCTGGATGGCCGACAGTGCACCACGCACCATCGTTACGTCGATTTGCTTCGAATGCGCTACCCAGCAGCCAAGGTGCTGGAGAACCGCCTGTTCGTCGAGGACGATGGCGTGTTCACCTCGGCAGGCGTGTCCAGCGGAACTGACCTGGCACTGCACATCGTCAGCCTGGAATTTGGCAAGGTCGTGGCCAACCAGGTGGCGCAGGAGCTGGTCATCTACCGGCGCCGCGCTGGCGAAGATGTGCAGCTGCGCGCGGCAGACCTGGCGCGCAATCACATCCACCCGTTGGTGCATGCGGCCCAGGACTACATCGATGCACACCTGGGCACCCACTTCAGCTTCGAACAACTGGCCAGCCAGTTCAATGTCAGCTACCGGCACCTGGCGCGACTGTTCCGCGACAATACCGGTCAAACGCTGCAGAGCTACCTGCGCACCCAACGCCTCGACCTGGCCCGTGAGCTTTTGCGCAGCAGCCACCTCAACGTGGAACAGATTGCCGAACGTTGCGGCTACGGCAGCAGCCATGCCTTTCGCTTGGCATGGCGCCAGGAAATGCCGCAACCGCCCCTGCAGTTTCGCCACGCTCTCGCCCACGAGCGCGCCTAGATTTCGACTGCTACCGCTCGCTTATCGCAGTCGGGGCGAAGCTTTCGGTGAAAAACTTCACCACGGCCTGGCGCGAAGCGTCGCGCGCCGCCGGGTCAGGTGCCGAACGCCCCACGCCGCCCTGACCACGGTGCAGGAACGGGTCCTGATACTCCTGGGCGGCCTCCAGCCCGTTGAAACCGTGCTCTGCGCCGGGGTAAACCAGCACCTGCGCACGCGCCTGATCTTCGCTGGGCAGGTTTGAAATCAGCGCCGGGCAGGCACGCGGGTCATCGTCATACTGGTCGTTTTCGCCTACCAGCACCAGCAAGCGAGCCGGGGCCAGATGCTTGAAGGTATAACCTGGCACATGGTTGTAACCCCAGCACACGGGGTAAAACGCTGCCATCGAGATGGGGCGAATACCTGAGGCTTGCTCCAGCTCGTCGTTGATGGGCGCAGAGGCGGCGAGCATGGCCTGTACGCCCCCCCAGGAAAACCCGAGCACTCCCACGCGCTGGCCGTCGACGCCAGGCTGCTTGGCCAGGTAAGCCAGGGCGCCTGCCAGGTCCGGCAGGGTATCGTGCACGCGTGGCGGCCGCCCTTGTGCACCGCCAGTGAGCCTGCGCGCGCCCCACATGTCCAACTCCAGCGTTGCGATGCCGCGGGCATTGAGGTCACCGCCATGCAAGGGACCACGCGAATCCATACCCGCCGAGCCATGCAGGATGATCACAGCCGGTACCGGGCCCGCGGCCTTGGCCGGCAACGACAACACCGCCGGAACCCGAATCGGTATCGCCTTGCCGGCGGATGGCAGTGGCTGACTATAGAAAGAGACGAGCCGTTTGCTGACCGTGGCAACGGTGCCGCTATTGGTGGCAGCGACCTCAGCCCGAGCCGTTGCGAACTGAAGGGCACAGCCCAGCACCAAGCTGATGGTCATTACTTTGAACATCTGGTTACCCCTGAACGTCATGAGCGGGTGTTGAACCGGCACCCGATATAGAAAATTGGCGGCGCCCGGCATCAGCCACACATCGCCATTACTGCCAGGCCGTCGACATGCCATTGGGGGAATGCCAACGGGTCGAGCATCGCCATGCCCGCCATCACGCAACTCGCCAGCGCGAAAGCCACGGCATAGAAACGCACTTCCTTCGCGCAGGCCGTGCCATACACCGCGATCAATGCAAGGATCTGCACGCCCACGGCGAACACGCCAATGCCGAATCCTGAAGCGAGCAGTTCAGCCATTGAATACCGCGTTCCGGTTATGGCCGATCGGCGCTGCCATGGATGTTTGCAAGGACACGGCCTGGAAAGCCTGTTGCAGGTCGGCCTTGATATCGTCCACACGCTCCAGTCCGACGCACAACCTGATCAAACCATCCGAGATACCCGCCTGATGCCGCGCCTGTGCGTCCAGCCGCCCGTGTGTAGTTGTAGCTGGATGCGTGACCATGCTGCGGGTGTCGCCAATGTTGGTACAGCGCGCCACGCAACGCAGTTGGTCAATCCATTGCCAAGCTGCGGCCTGGCCCCCGACGATCTCGAAAGCCAACAGTCCGCCATGGCCGTCCTGCTGGCGGCATGCCAATGCATGCTGGGGGTGGTGCTCCAGGCCGGTGTAATGCACCGCGGTCACCAGCTCCTGATGGCTAAGCCAGCGGGCCAGCTCGAAGGCGCTCTGCTGTGCCCGCATCATCCTGACTTCGAGGGTTTCCAGGCTTTTGAGCAGCAGCCAGGCGTTGAACGGGCTGCAAGAAATGCCCAAGGTACGCAGAACACCCCGCAACACCTGCATCAGGCTTTGCGACCCCGTCACGACGCCCGCCAATGCACGCCCTTGGCCATCCATGTACTTGCCAGCGGAGTGGATGACCAAATCCGCTCCCAGTGTGTGTGGCCGCTGAAAAACCGGGGTCAGCAAGGTGTTGTCCACCACCAGCAACGCCCCTTTTTCATGTGCCAGCGAGCTTACCGCGCGGATATCACCGATTTTCAGCAGCGGATTGGAGGGCGACTCCAACACCACCAGACGGGTCCTGCCGTCGATTGCCGACTTCCACTGCGCCAGGTCTGTCAAATCGACGAACCGGGCCTCGATCCCGAAACGGGCCATGTAGTAGCTGAAGGCATTGACGGTAGTGCCGAACACGTCACGGCTGCAGACGATGTTGTCGCCTTGCTGGAGAAAGGCGTGACAAAGCGCGGTGAAAGCGCCCATGCCGGAAGCGAACGCCACTGCGCTTTCAGCGTTTTCCAACGCTGCCACACGGCTTTCAAACGCTTGAACGGTCGGGTTGGTGAAGCGGCTGTATACATTGCCCTGCTGTTGCCCGCTGAAGCGCTCGCAAGCCTCTTTCGCTGAAGCGAAGGTGTAGGCGGACGTCATGGCCAACGGCTCGCAGAACACATCGGTCAGGTCGCTGACCCGGTTAGCATGCAGTGCCCCAGTTGCATTGAAATCAGTTGCGTTGAAATCATCCAGGCCAATCACGGTCGATTGCATGGTTTTGCGCCTCCTTGTTTGCATTGAACAATGCGCAATTGATTGGTGGACTATTCAGGTTCAGCGAGTTGAGCAGCCAGGGTTTCGCTTGATGGGCGAACCGCTATCAGCCACAACGATGCCAGGGCAGCCACCGCCGTGGCCGTGGCCAGGCCGGCCAAGGTCAGCTGATAGCTTTGATGCCGGTCGAAATCCAGTGCGCCCAGCTGCGTGGCCACCAACGCGCCAAGTTGATGTACCAGGAACAGCATCCCGAACACCTTGCCTTTGATTTCGGCGCCATACAGCGCGAAGCAGAAGGCAGATGTGAGCACCACCGTTCCAAGGTAACTGGCGCCAAACAGCACAGCGAACACGTACGTTCCGAGGGGCCCGGGCGTGGTCAGCAGCACGATGACCGCAGCGGTTCGCAGCAGGTAAAACATCATCAGCAGCAGGCCCTTGTTGTAGCGGGTAGCCAACCAACCCGCGAGCAGGCCGCTGACCAGCTCCAGCACACCTAACAGGCTCAGGCCGCTGGCCTGCACCGAACTGGGCAGCGCCTCACCCTGCCAGAACGACACCAGATGAACATCGATGAACGCCATGGTGGCACCACAACTGGCGAAACTGAGGGCCAGCACGAAGAAGCGCGGGTCACGCAGCAGAAACATCACCGGATGCCTGACCTTTGCCGCCTGCGGGTCGGGCTTCAACGGCACGGTGCGGGATACCCAATACAGCGCCAGGCTCAAAGGCACCAGAAAGATCAGGCCAACCCAGGAGAACACCGACTGCCAGGGCACGCTCTGCTGCAGCATGATCCACAACGGCGACAGCACGATGAAGCCAATGGAGGTGCCGTTGGTGACGAATGCGAAAGCGAAGGCCTTGAACCGTTCAGCGACCAGGCGATCGACCAGAATACCCATGGGTACATAGGTCATCGCAGCGAGGGCAAAGGCGCCGAGCAGGCCGTACAACAGGGTGAACACCAGCAGGTGCGTGCCTGCGAATGTCACGCCCAGCAGCACCACCCCGCCGCTGACACTGCCCAGGGCCACCGTGCTCAAGGGCCCAACCCTGTCGCTCAGCCACCCCACCACGGGCGATACCAGGCCAATGGTCAGGACGAACAGCGATCCTGCGGTAGCCAAGGCTGCGCGCCCCTCGCCAAAGTGGGAGGCCAGGTCGACGAAGTAGACTTGGTACAACCCCTTCAAGGCGCTGGACAGAAACATCACCACGAAGCCGACGACCAGCACCGAGACGATCAAGGTAGAGCTGAATTTCTGTTTCATGGCCAATCCTTATCGTGTGGGCATTACACCGCCTCGGCTTGCGGAGCTCGGCAATACGCCTGGTACATGTTTTCGTACATCGCGTAGAACAGCTGGCAGGTGTGGTCTACAGCCTGCAACGCCTCTTCTTGCATCTGCGCCGTGCTGCACAACTGCGAGACAAGGTCCAAGCCTTCATTGACGTGGCCCACGTCTTCCTTCTGGTGCACCGAGAAGAACAGCAAGTCTTGTTCGGCCAGGCCATAGGCACGCCCCAGCAACACATGCCGTGCATCTCCAGCGACGGTCTCGAGGTTTTGCCCTTCGCTGGCGATCATCACTGCTGCCGCACCAATGTGATAACGCGCCGGGTCACGTACCGCCTGCAGGCGGAAATCGATCAGTTCCCAGGTGGCTGGCAGCGGCTGCTCGGCATCACGCTCGGCATCGCTGATGCCGAGCGCCCTCAGGAAATTCTGCATGAGCACGACATGGTTGTCGGTGCGGGAAAGCCGGCCGGTTTCTTCTTCGAAACAATTGGTGATCAGTGCCCGCTTGTGGGCAGGCAACGGGCAATGAAAGAACAAGTGCTCGACATAGGTCAGGAAGTACTTGGTGAGCTGATAGCCTTGCAACGCGACCTTGCGCAGCAGCGGCCTGTTGCCCTCAGGCGCAAGCAGTTCCTTGAATATCGGGTGGGACAGGGTCAGATGGTGGTGCAGTTTCTGCTCCAGCTGATCGCGAAAGGCTGCAGTAGATAAGGCCATTCAGGGTGTTCCTTGGGTGAGAGAGACAGGTGCCGTTGACTGCGATGGCCACAGGCAGAGTCGACGAAGGGCAACTCAGTCCAGGTTGAGTCGCAGCGCAAGGCTTTCCACGGGCTGGGCCATGTAATGGCCGCGATGCTTCACGCCATCGACACGTGCGTAGTCGTCCAGCACGCCGTAGGTCTGGAAGCCGAAGGTTTGCCATAACCGGTGTGCACGGGTGCCCTCGCGTACATCCAGGGTCAACAGCTCGATACCTTGGGCCTGGCACAGGCGCACGACTTCGCTGAAAGCCCGTGCCACCAGGCCGGTCCCGCGATAGGCCGGGTGCACCACGCCCTTGCTCAGGTCGGCAATATGCCGGCAGTTCGGCATGCTGCTGCGCGAAACAATGACCAGGCAGGCCGGCCCCGCCATTGCCTGGCCGAGCAGGACATGGGTATTGCCGCCATGGATGCGCTCTTGCAACGAGGCCGTGAATTCGACGCTCTGCCCGGCAGACATCTCATGCTCGTAACCCAGAACACCGCCATCGCCAACCGTGCTGTTGATCAGTTGCATGATGGCCGGCGCGGTATCGCTGTCGGCCTGACGCAACCACTGCAACTGTGGCTCGCCAGGGGCCACCTGCTTTGAAGAGAGGGTGTTCATTGCGTAAATCCCTTGTGCGTACAAGCTGGGATTTAAACGTTTAAGTGCGATGCCGGGTAAGAAGGGAACCGGACAGGAAGCGGAAGGATAGTGACATCCACGACCAAAATGCCATCAGCACCCGAGGGCCAGGGGGTGACGAGATCGGCCAGGCGCCGTACCGACATATCTACCACCGTCTTTTCGTGCCCCTGCTTCAACCTTGCCGGCTTCATCTCAGCGCAAGGTACCCCCATGCATTCGACTCGCATCAACGTGATGGGCACGCATTACGTTATAGACCACCTCGGCCATGTGCCTCGCCCCGATCGTGAAGCCAACCGCGCCATCCGCCAATGGCTCGCAAAGCAAGGCCATGACCTGGACCCGGACCAGCTCGACGTCGTTACCCTTCACTATTGCCCGGACGGCGCAGGTGGCCATCTGGCCGCAATCAGCCAGCGCACCAGCCTGACTCAGGCACTGCTGGGCAACTGGCAGGGTGAGTCTGCCAGTGACATGTTCGGCAAGCTGCTGCAAGCACCGTGGGCCGGTGCGTTACCCGCAGGCCCGATACGATTGGTGGGAACCCTCCCGCAACCCGTCTTCAATCACTACGGGGCGCCCTTCGAAGTATTCAACGGCCTATTTCGGCGCACTACCCCGCAACGCTACGACGCTTCCACCCATTTGCCGGTAAGCGCCGAAGCCTTCCAGCAGTTCATCAGCAACCTGGACTTCCAGCAGCCTTTCAAGGCGGCGCTGGATGTGTACTGGCGTGACCATCTGCACAGTCACAGGCTGGCGCTGAAGCTCAACTTCATCGCAGCCTGCAACAGACAGGTCAGCGAGGGCAGCCTCAGCGAGCCTGCACGGCAACTGGTCTGGCAAGCGGCCGGGCTGATGCCACGGCGTAACAGGCTGCGATGCAGTACCTTGAGCATCTACGGCTATGCAGCGACCGACCTGCTGTACCTGAACGACCCCGCCACCGACCTGACGGTGCTGTACGTACCTGGCAACAGCTCACCGTTGCTGACGTTCAGCAGCGAACGAGAATTGAAGGCCTGGGTCGGCGAACAATGCAAAGACCCGAACAAACGCCAGGCCCTGAAACAGCATTTTCGCCTGGCAGATTGCCCGCAAGGCCTCGACTTCAGCGGCCTGGACACTGCCATGGAGGGGCTGGGCGCCTACCCTGAACGGCACCTGCTGCCTCCCGAACACGGCTATTTCAACGACGACGGCACCTGGCCGCCGCAGACCTATGTCAACTATCGACCTACCAGGTACAACCCAAGGATCAAGGGCGACCTTTTCCAGGCATTGGCCGAGCGCCAGCGTCAGCGCAGCTACGACGACGCCGCGTTTCTGATCACGGCTGACAGCGAAGTCATCAAGGCCAGGTGGCGTGGCTACCTGGCCACTACGCTCAACCTGCTGGCGCCACTGTGCCTGGTGGTACCCGGCCTGGGGCCGCTGCTGGCCATCGGTGGCATCGCCCAGCTTGGCCTGGGGCTCGACCAGGCAATCAACGGCAAGTCACTGCAGCAACAGCAAGAAGGTATCGGCAACATCACCTGGGGCCTGTTCAACGCCTTGCCCCTGGCAGCAGGCGCTGCCGCAAGGGGCAAGGCACTGTTCGAATTCAAGGTCGAGGGTTTCGCGCCGCCGACGCGGCTGAATGAACAGATCGGCTACCCTCTGAGCCCACTCTCGCCACCGCGCTTTCCCGAGCCCGAGGGCGCAAGCTACTTCCATATCACCGACCCGATAGAGCCACTGCCTGACTGTGACCAGGCGGTTGCCGACGCAGTCATTCGTACGCCCCAGTACGATGGTGAGCCAGACACCCTGGCAGCGAACATCAAGGGCTACAACGCCAGAATGATCTACGACATGGAGCGGGATGTTTTCATTCGGGCCGAAGACCTGAACCAGGTCGACCCTGTAGGCTTCGTGGCGGTACCCGACAGCCGGAACCTGAGCCCCGCGCCGCAAGGGCGCGTGGTTACCCATGCAATGCGCAACCGCACCCTGCGGGCGCTGGGCGTGGACCTGCCATTGCCGCTACAGGTACCTGCCAGAGCGCCGGGCAGTTGGCCAATACCCAAACGCATCTCCTGCATCTGGGTCGGTGACCGGGTCATCGGCCCGGAGCTGCTGGCCAATCTGGGCCAGAACGCAGCGCAGTTGCAAGACAGCGAATACAGCATACGGTTGTTCCTTTCCAGCACTGCCCGGCACGCCTATGCCGAAAACCTGGAGCTGCTGGCCAGTCATGCTCCGGGCTTGCAAGTTCTGCCGCTGGAGGAGCAGGCCTTCTTCAGGGCTTTTCGACAAAGCAGATACTACGCGCAGTACGACGCTGCCCTGGATGGCAACGGCGGCGTTGCCAGCAACTATGCATCGGCATGCGATGTGCTGCGCTACCCGATGCTGCACCACGAAGGTGGCTTGTACATGGATGTCGATGACACCTTGCTCGCGCCAGGCGAGTACTCATTGATCATCGACGGGCAACCGGTAGGTCCCGCCGGTGAACCCATCGATCAGGTCGAACTGAGCACGGACGCCACAGGGCTGCTGCTGGTACCGCCCATGTCCAATGAAAAGATGAGCATGAACAGCCTCTACAATTCCAGCCTTATCGGCAGCCACCCCGGCAACCCCACGCTGGAGGCCATTTCCGAAGAGATGTGCGCACGCTACCAGCTCAATCGCGACTTCTACGACAGCAAGCCCAGCCTGGCTGAAGACCCGGGGAATTTCTATGAGTATGCCAGGCGCCTGAGCTACCTCACCGGCCCTGCCCTGCTCAGCGACGTGGTCGATCGGCAACTGCCGAGCCTGCGCATCCTGCGACAGCTCACCAATCTCTATGGGATGCCGCGCATCAATGCCTACCGGTTCGTCGATCTGCCACGCATGCGCGATTCCGTGCGTACGCTCCTGCCCCTGAACCGCTTCGCCACTGTCGGTGGCAACCATTCCTGGAGCCGAACATGAACCCGCGCCAACCTGTGGTCGGCGCAGCCGGCCAAGACTACGTCAAGGCAATGCTGGGTTCCGTGCCTCGCCCTGACCGCAGTGCCAGTGCAGCCATCCGCGAATGGGCCAGCCAGCAGCGGCTGGACGTGGAACCCGACAACACGCTTGCAGTGACCTTGCATTGCAAATTCGTTCCCAAGCGGGGCTGGCTGGCCAAGATCGTCCAACAAATGAGCCTGACCGAAGCGCTACTTGGCAACTGGCAGCAAAGCGGCTACTCCAAGGTTGCCGAGCAAACCGCGCAGTTGCTGCTAAGAGGCGGGACGGCCACCGTCGACCTGCTTGGTGTACTGCCAGAGCTTTCCCTGCCACACGGTCGAGCGCCCTGGGCCCAGGCCTTCAGCAATGGTCAGGTGACGATCGTCGATGAATTGCCAGGAAGTGGCCTGGACCACGACATCGATGTGCACACCAAATTCCATGGCCTTTTCCGCCAGACCGCACCCATGCGCTACGACGCCAGCACTTATGTGCAGTTCGACGCCGCGACCTTCCAGTCCTTCATCTGGCAACTCGACTTCCAGGGTGTATTCAAACGCCAGCTCGATGACTTCTGGGCCCATGCCGCCAGCCAGTACAGCGTCAGCGCGTGCATCGCATTCCTCGCTGCCTGCAACCGGCAGGCATTGCGGGGCAACCTCAGTGAACAGGGGCGCAGCCTGGCGTGGCGGGCGGCAGGCGTGGAACGCTGGCACCACGGCGCCAGCCTCAGTGCCAACGGGGTAGACGCCAGGCTGCTGAACATCAATGGCTACCCATCAAGCGACATCCTTTGCCTGAGCGATATGCGCAGCCGCCTGACCTTGCTGTACCTACCGGGCAATGCGGCGCCGTTGCATGAGTTCGCCAACCCGGGCGCGATGCGTGCGTGGCTTGCCAGGCAGTGCCGCGACGCCGACAAACGGGCGGCCCTGCTTGCCCACTTCCGGGCCTGCGATATTCCGGACAGGATTGGCCGGTCGGGGTTGCGTCGGGTACTTCAGGGCATGGGCGATTTCCCACCCCGCCAGATCATCCTGCCTGCAACCAGCGTGTATCGCCTGGCCAGGGTATGGAACCCGCATACCCTGATCAACTACAAGGCGGACACCTTCAGCCCGCGCATCGAATACAACCTGTTCGAGGCATTTACGGTGGCACAACGTCAACGCAGCCAGGCTGACGCCGACTTCCTGATCACGCGGGACAGTGAAGTGACCAAGGCCGCATGGCGCCGCTATTTCTACCTGACCATGAACCTCGCCGCACCGTTTCTGCTGGTGGTCCCCGGACTGCTACCGCTGGCTGCTGTGGCGGGGGTCGCCCAATTTACAGTGGGCTTGGACCAGGCGCTGCACGCCAAGGATCCGGACCAACAGCTCGAAGGCGCCGAGCAAGCCGTGTTCGGTCTGCTGAACGCAGCCCCGGGGCTGGCGCGCGGGGTCAAGGCGACCAAGGCGCTGTTCGGCCGACGCCCTATTGGCTTCATCAAACCGGTGAGGCTCAACGGCCGCACAGGCTACCCGCTGAGCCCGGTTTCGCCGCCGCGCTGGCCTGGGCCTGCGATGACACCCTATTTCCAGGACTTGGCAGTAGCGGGTGACCAAGTGGCCACCACCTTGCCCGGCGCGGACTCACACGTTGCCCGCTGCGTAACGCGGCGCAAGGCATTCGGCACAGGTGACGAACTGATCGGCGATGCGGGGAATGGCCCACACCCGCTGTACTACGACGCCCGACAGGACAGTTTCGTGCTCAAGTACCCCAACGGCACACGCGGCGCCCAGCACTATGTGGCCAGCGCCGATCCGCTGCAGTCCTCGATCAGCCGACTGCTGCCCGATACGGACCCGTTGCGGGAAATCAGCCCGACATCGCGCTCGCGCACGCTGCGGGCACTGGGTATCGATCTGCAGCTGCCCGTCGACCTCGATGCACTGGGGACTGCACCAGGCATACCCGTCCCCAGACAGGTATTACACATCTGGCTGGGTGACAGGATGATCGCCGGTGATTACCTGGCTGCGCTCGACAACAACGTGCAGGCACTGCGCAACAGCGATTTCACGCTCAAACTCTACCTGTCCAACGCCAACCCTCAGGCATTCGAACGTAACATGACCCTGCTGCAGCCCCGCATCGACAGGGGATTGAAGGTTGCAGTACTGGAGCAGCAGACTTTCTATCATCAATTCGCGGCAAGTGAATACTTCGACCAGTACCAGGCTGCGCTGGAAGGGAATGGCGGTGTGGCGAGCAACTTCTCCTCGGCCTCGGACATCTTGCGCTACCGCGTCCTGCACAGCGAAGGCGGCATCTACCTGGATATTGACGACCATCTGCTGGTCGAGCCGGACGCAACCGGGCAGCTGCGGGCAAAGATCGACAGCGTACCGCTCACCACGCCCCTCGACGGGCTGCTGTTGAGGAGCCCGGTGTGCAATGCGCAATTGGGCATGTATACAAGCTACAACACCAGCATGATTGGTAGCCGCGCTGGTAATCCGGTGCTGAACGCCATTTCCGACGAGATCCTGGCGCGCTACCTCACCCCGGAGGGCCAGGCGTTCTACAAAGTCCCCAAACCTCCGCGACAGCATGCGGCGGCATTCCAGGCCTATACCGAAAGACTCAACAGACTAACCGGGCCCGCGGTGCTCAACCATGTGATCGACCAACGTCTACCTGAGCTCTACACCTTCAGGCAGGTGGCGGACCTGGCAAACATGCACACCCTGAACTACGACGCGCTGCTGGATGAAGCAGCACAACGGCGTGCAGAGCTGCGGTTGCTACCCCTGGAAGAGGTCGCAATGGCCGGAAACGCTCAGGGTTACTGACGGCCGGACGGGCTTGCGCGGCCGCTGTGCCTGGGGCCGCACAAGACTCATGGCAATCAGTTGCCGCGATGCAGCTTGCTCATCAGCTCTGCCTCGGCCTGGGTCAGGCCGCAGCTTTCGGTCAGCTCGGCCACGCTGGCGCCCATGCCCACCAGCTTGGCCGCCTGGGTGAAGGTGACGTTGTGCGGGTCGCGCTGTTCCAGTTGCTGGATCTTGTCGGGCAGCGGCGCAACCGCCACGCGCAAGTCATGCAGCGCCTCGCCCATGCGCACGGTACCGTTCTGGTAATCATCCAGGCGCTTGGCCAGGTCCTTGATGCGCTGGTCACGCAGCGCGTCACCCGCTGCCTGCTGCGCAGCCAGCTCGCGCTGGCGCTTGCTGTAGTTGAGGAAAAACCACAGGCTCAGCGCCCAGACCAGCGCCAGGAAGATGACAGCAACCTCGAGGATCAACTCAGATGTTCTCCAGCTCGGACCACTCTTCCTCGGTCATCATCTTGTCCAGCTCGACCAGGATCAGCAGTTCGCCGTTCTTGTTGCACACGCCCTGGATGAACTTGGCCGACTCTTCGTTACCCACGTTCGGCGCGGTCTCGATCTCGGACTGGCGCAGGTAGACCACCTCGGCCACGCTGTCGACCAGGATACCGACCACTTGCTTGTCGGCCTCGATGATGACGATACGGGTGTTGTCGGTGACTTCAGTCGGCATAAGGCCAAAGCGCTGGCGGGTGTCGATCACGGTCACCACGTTGCCGCGCAGGTTGATGATGCCCAGCACGTAGCTTGGTGCACCCGGCACCGGGGCGATCTCGGTGTAGCGCAACACTTCCTGCACCTGCATCACGTTGATGCCGTAGGACTCATTGTCCAGACGGAAGGTAACCCATTGCAGGATCGGATCTTCGGAACCTTGTGCAGACGACTTTTTCATTCCCCTACCCTCAAAATCCGCCATAGGCGGTGTGTTCGGTGTCATTTCTGTTTGGCGTGCATCTGCTTGACCGCACCACTGGCGATCAGCTCGGCCAGTGCAGCGACGTCGAGCAGCGCACACATGTGTTCAATAACCGTGCCGGCCAGCCACGGGCGCTGGCCACGCTGGCTGCGCCACTTGATCTCGGACGGGTCCAGGCGCAGCGAGCGGCTGACCTGGTGTACGGCCAGCCCCCATTCGTAGCCCTGCACGGAAATCACGTACTGCAGGCCCTGGCGAAAATCATCGCGGTAGCGATCGGGCATCACCCAGCGCGCGGTGTCCAGCACCTTCAGGTTGCCGGCCTGGCAGGTCAGGATGCCGAGAAACCAATCCGGCTGGCCGAATAGTGGTGTCAGTTCCTGGCCGGCCAGGGTGTAGATCGAGCCCAGGCACACCAGCGGCACCGCCAGGGTCAGGCCCGCCACGTCGAACAGCAGGCATTCGAACGGCTCGGCGGCCCAGACCGGGCGGCCATCGACCGTGGCCGGGGGCACGGGTACCTGCGGCGCCGGCAGGTGTACGTCCACCAGCGGCACGGCCGCCTCCACGGTCTGCTCCTCGACCAGCACCGGGATGCTGGCCTCGGCCACCACCTCGCGCTCGACCACCGTCACTACCGGTGCCTCCACCGGCATCACCTGTGGCAGCACCGCCAGCCTGGGCTCGGCGAACGGCCGTGGTGCGGGGCTGACGGTTGCTTCGGCTGACGCCGGCCTGGCTTGCTGCAAGGCATCACGCACCTGCTCTTCGCGCACCGCTTCGGCGAACTCGTCCGCCGCCGCTGGCGCCTCGAACAGGTCTTCGGCTTCGGTGGCTTCCTGCAGCAGGCCGTCGAGGTACGACTGTAGGGCCATCTGTGGCCGCGTACTGGTTTGCCGGGTCTGGGTCATCAGGCCACCTGCGCTGCAGTCTTGTAGGTCAGCAGGTGCTTGAGCAGCGCCCTGTAGGCAACCAGCCCGCGGCTCTTGCTGTCGAATTGCGAGGGCGTGACGCCCTTGCGGCTGGCATCGCGCAGGCGCGTATCCACCGGGATGTAGCCCTGCCACACATGCTGGCCGTAGGTGTCACGCAGCAGCTTGAGCGTGGCCAGCGAGGCCTGGGTGCGGCGGTCGAACAAGGTCGGCACTATCTGGTACGGCAGCGCCTGCTTGCGCGAGCGGTTGACCATGGCCAGGGTCCCGACCATGCGCTCCAGGCCCTTGACCGCGAGAAATTCGGTTTGCACCGGAATCACCAGCTGCTGGCTGGCTGCCAGGGCATTGACCATCAGCACACCGAGCAAGGGTGGGCTGTCGATCAGGGCATAGTCGAAATCCTGCCACAGCTGCGCCAGACTCTTGGCGATTACCAGGCCCAGGCCGTTCTGCCCCGGTGACTGGCGCTCCAGCACTGCCAGCGCGGTACTCGACGGCAACAGCGAGATGCGTTCGTCACTGGTGGGCAGCAGCAGTTGCCCCGGTAGGCCCTCGGGCACCGCGCCCTTGTGCAGGAACAGGTCGTAGCAGCTGTGCTCCAGGGCATCGGGGTTGTGCCCGAAATAGCTGGTCATCGAGCCGTGCGGGTCGAGGTCGACGACGACCACGCGCTTGCCGGCCTCGGCCAGCAGGCCGGCCAGGGCGATGGTAGTGGTGGTCTTGCCGACGCCACCTTTTTGATTGGCTACTGCCCAGACTCTCATCAAGCAAACTCTATCTATTGATTTGGCAGGGACACTGCTGGGGCAACTGTCTTGCTCAACATCGGAAAGCTGGCGCGATCAGTGTAGGAGCGGGTTTACCCGCGAACACCGGCGCAGCCGGTGCCATGCACCGTGTCACCTTCTTCGCGGGTGAACCCGCTCCCACAGAGGACCGCTACATTCAACTACTTGGCAGCGTCGGGGAATTGACGAATCACTGCCCCGCCACCGTTGCTGGCGTTGCCGGTGCACTTTGTGTGCCAGCCCGGCGCAATGCAGCATCCGGCGTGGCATTGGCACTGCCCGAGCCAGTCAGGCTGCGGCGCACTTCGAGGTTGCGCGAAATCACCAGCACCACGCGGCGATTGCGCGCACGGCCTTCGGCAGTGTCGTTGCTGGCAACCGGCTGGTACTCGCCATAGCCGACCGAGGCCATGCGTGCCGGGTTGACCCCTTCCATGGCCAGCAGGCGCACGATGCTTGCCGCCCGAGCCGAAGACAACTCCCAGTTGGTCGGGTACTGCGCAGTGCGGATCGGCAAGTTATCGGTAAAGCCTTCGACGTGAACCGGGTTGGCGAACGGCTTGAGAATGCCGGCCACTTTCTCGATGATCGCAAATGCCTTGTCGCTGGGCATGGCATCGCCGCTGCCGAACAGCAACGAGGAATTGAGCTCGATCTCGATCCACAGTTCATTGCCGCGCACAGTCATCTGGTCGCTCTTGATCAGGTCGCCAAAGGCATCGCGCACGTCATCGCTGATGGTTTTCAGCGGGTCAATACTGGTCGCCCCAAGGCCCGCATCGGTCTGCTCGCTGTCCTTCACCAACGGCTCGGCCGGGCGCACGCTCAGCGGCCGCTCTTCACCGATGGGGATCGGCTTCATGCTGCGCTCGGGGTCGTTGAACACCCCGAGCAAGGCCTGGGAAATGACCTTGTACTTGCCCTCGTTGATCGAGGAAATCGAGTACATCACCACGAAAAAGGCGAACAGCAGAGTAATGAAGTCGGCGTACGACACCAGCCAGCGTTCGTGGTTTTCGTGCTCCTCGGTATGACGACGGCGACGCATGGGTTACTCCATGAAGCCTTGCAGCTTCAGCTCGATCGAGCGCGGGTTCTCACCCTCGGCAATCGACAGCAGGCCCTCGAGCAGCATCTCGCGGTAGCGCGACTGGCGCATGACGATGGCCTTGAGCTTGCTGGCGATCGGCAGCAGCACCAGGTTGGCGCTGGCCACGCCGTAGATGGTCGCGACAAAGGCCACGGCAATGCCGTTGCCCAACTGCGACGGGTCGGCCAGGTTGCCCATCACGTGAATCAGGCCCATCACCGCACCGATGATGCCGATTGTCGGCGCGTAGCCGCCCATGCTCTCGAACACCTTCGCGGCCTGGATATCACGGCTTTCCTGGGTCAGGAAGTCGACTTCGAGGATGCTGCGGATGGCCTCCGGCTCGGCACCATCCACCAGCAGCTGCAGGCCCTTGCGCGCATAAGGGTCAGGCTCGCTGTCAGCCACCCCTTCCAGGCCCAGCAGGCCTTCCTTGCGCGCGGTCAGGCTCCAGTTGACGACGCGGTCGATCCCGCCCGCCAGGTCGACCCGTGGCGGAAACAGGATCCAGCGCAGAATCTGCAAGGCACGCTTGAACGACGACAGCGGCGACTGCAGCAAGGCCGCCGCCAGGGTGCCGCCCAGCACGATCAGTGCCGCCGGGCCATTGATCAGGGCGCCGACATGGCCGCCTTCGAGGAAGTTGCCACCGACGATGGCGACAAACGCGAGGATCAGGCCGATCAGGCTGAGCACGTCCATCAGACGCACGCCTCCACCAGGTGCTTGCCGATTTCGTCCAGGCTGTACACCGCGTCGGCCAGGTTGGCCTTGACGATGGCCATGGGCATGCCATAGATCACGCAGCTGGCTTCATCCTGGGCCCAGACCGTGCTGCCGCCCTGCTTGAGCAGGCGCGCCCCTTCACGACCATCGGCACCCATGCCGGTAAGCACCACCGACAGCACCTTGTCGCCATACGACTTGGCCGCCGAGCCGAAGGTGATGTCCACGCACGGTTTGTAGTTCAGACGCTCGTCACCGGGCAGGATTTTCACCGCGCCACGGCCGTCGATCATCATCTGCTTGCCACCTGGGGCCAGCAGGGCCAGGCCCGGGCGCAGCATGTCGCCGTCCTCGGCTTCCTTGACGCTGATGCGGCACAGCTTGTCCAGGCGCTCGGCAAAGGCCTTGGTGAACGCCGCCGGCATGTGCTGGATCAGTACGATCGGCGCCGGGAAGTTGGCCGGCAGCTGGGTCAGCACCCGCTGCAGGGCGACCGGGCCGCCCGTGGAGGTACCGATGGCCACCAGTTTGTATGGCTTGCGCTTGGGTGCCGGCGAATGCGCTGGCGCCGCTGCCGGGGCCGCTGCACGGGCAGGCGCAGGCGTGCGCGCCGCTGCCGGGCTGGCGAAACTGCTGGCAGCTGCGTGACCGCTGCCTGCTGGCGCGGGTACGGGTGCGGCAACCGGCGCATGGCTGGCGTAGCTGCCAAAACGGCGGTTGCTGCGGGAAATGGTATGCACCTTCTCGCACAGCAGTTGCTTGACCTTGTCGGGGTTGCGCGAGATGTCCTCGAAGTTCTTCGGCAGGTAATCCACCGCACCGGCATCCAGCGCATCGAGGGTGACACGGGCGCCTTCATGGGTCAGCGACGAGAACATCAACACCGGCGTCGGGCAGCGCTGCATGATGTGCCGCACCGCGGTGATGCCGTCCATCATGGGCATTTCGTAGTCCATGGTGATGACATCGGGCTTCAGCGCCAGCGCCTGGTCGATTGCTTCCTTGCCGTTGGTCGCGGTACCCACTACCTGGATCGTCGGATCCGCCGAGAGGATTTCCGAGACGCGGCGGCGGAAGAAACCGGAATCATCCACCACCAGGACCTTGACTGCCATAAACACTCCATTAGGCGGCGCAACCCGCCAGGGTGCGCCACCGAAATCAAATACGCCGCGCGGCGTAACGCTTGAGCATGCTCGGGACGTCGAGAATCAACGCGATGCGACCGTCGCCGGTGATGGTGGCCCCGGACATGCCCGGGGTGCCCTGCAGCATCTTGCCCAGCGGCTTGATTACCACTTCTTCCTGGCCAACCAGTTGATCGACGACAAAGCCGATGCGCTGGGTGCCGACCGACAGGATCACCACGTGGCCCTCGTGCTGCTCTTCGTGCACCTGGCCCTGGACCAGCCAGCGCTTGAGGTAGAACAGCGGCAGCGCCTTGTCGCGTACGATCACCACTTCCTGGCCGTCGACCACGTTGGTGCGCGACAGGTCGAGGTGGAAAATCTCGTTGACGTTGACCAGCGGGAAGGCAAACGCCTGGTTGCCCAGCATCACCATCAGGGTGGGCATGATCGCCAGGGTCAGCGGCACTTTGATGACGATCTTCGAGCCTTGGCCCTTGGCCGAGAAGATGTTGATCGAGCCGTTGAGCTGGGAGATCTTGGTCTTCACCACGTCCATGCCCACACCACGACCGGACACGTCGGAAATCTCGGTCTTGGTCGAGAAGCCCGGGGCGAAGATCAGGTTGTAGCAGTCCGACTCGCTCAGGCGCTCGGCGGCATCCTTGTCCATCAGGCCCTTTTCCACGGCCTTGGCGCGCAGGATGTTAGGGTCCATGCCCTTGCCGTCGTCGGAGATCGACAGCAGGATGTGGTCGCCTTCCTGCTCGGCCGACAGCACCACGCGGCCGGTACGCGCCTTGCCGGAGGCTTCACGCTCCTCGGGCATCTCCACGCCATGGTCGACGGCATTGCGCACCAGGTGCACCAACGGGTCGGCCAGGGCCTCGACCAGGTTCTTGTCGAGGTCGGTCTCTTCGCCGACCAGCTCCAGGTTGATTTCTTTCTTGAGCTGGCGGGCCAGGTCACGCACCAGGCGCGGGAAGCGGCCGAAGACTTTCTTGATCGGCTGCATGCGGGTTTTCATCACCGCGGTCTGCAGGTCGGCGGTGACCACGTCGAGGTTGGACACGGCCTTGGACATGGCCTCGTCACCGCTGTTAAGGCCCAGGCGCACCAGACGGTTACGCACCAGCACCAGTTCGCCGACCATGTTCATGATCTCGTCCAGGCGCGCGGTATCGACCCGCACAGTGGTTTCCGCTTCGCTGGCGCCATGCTTGTCGGCGGCCGGGGCAGGGGCGCGGGGTGCTGCAGCAGGTTTGCTGGCAGGCGCAGGAGCCGGGGCAGCAGCTGCTGCTGGCTTGGCCACGGGCTGGCTGTCGGCCTTGGCCGCTGCCGGCGCTTGCACCTTGGTTGCAGCCGGGGCTTCGACGGCGGCCACGTCGCCGCCAAACTTGCCTTTGCCGTGCAACTGGTCCAGCAGCGCCTCGAACTCGTGCTCGCTGATTTCATCGCTGGCTGCACTGGTGTCAGTTGCAGCAGGCGCCGGCGCCTTGGCAGCGGGCAAGGCATCGGCCTGGAAGGTACCCTTGCCATGCAACTGGTCCAGCAGTGATTCGAATTCGGCGTCGGTAATTTCGTCGCTGGCCACTTCCGGCGCGCTGGCAACCGGCTGCGCGGCAACCTCGGCGCTGAACTGGCCTTTGCCGTGCAACTGGTCGAGCAGCGACTCGAACTCGGCGTCGGTGATTTCGTCACCTTCACCGCTCACGGTCTCGCCCTGCATCTGCTCGTCGGCCGCAGCTTGCGCCTTGACCGCATCGAGCGAATCGAGCAGCTGTTCGAACTCGCTGTCGGTGATGTCCTGCTCCTCGGCAGGCGCTTCGGCAACCGGTGCCGGTGCTGCGGCGGCAGGCGCTTCAACGGCCACGGCGCCCCCCGGCTCGGCCAGGCGCGACAGCGCCGCCAAAAGCTCGGGGGTAGCCGGGGTCACTTCGGTGCGCTCGCGCACCTGGCCAAACATGCTGTTGACCGTATCCAGTGCCTCGAGCACCACATCCATCAGTTCCGCGTCGACCCGGCGCTCACCTTTGCGCAGGACATCGAACACGTTCTCGGCGATATGGCAGCACTCCACCAGCTCGTTCAGCTGAAGGAAGCCGGCGCCCCCTTTTACAGTGTGGAAACCGCGAAAGATCGCATTGAGCAGGTCGGCATCGTCGGGCCGGCTTTCCAGCTCGACCAGTTGCTCGGACAGTTGCTCAAGAATTTCGCCGGCTTCTACCAGGAAATCCTGGAGGATTTCTTCATCGGCGCCGAAGCTCATCAAACGTGCTCCTTAAAAACCCAGGCTGGACAGCAGATCATCGACATCGTCCTGACCGGACACAACGTCTTCACGCTTATCGGCATGAATCTGCGGACCTTCACCCCGAGTCGGATGTTTTTCTCGATCTTTTTCTGCGCGCAGCTGATCGTGGTCATGCTGGATGCCCGCGAAGCGGTCGACCTGGCTGGCCATCAGCACCAGTTTGAGCAGGTTGCTTTCCACCTCGGTGACCAGGGTGGTGACGCGCTTGATCACCTGGCCGGTCAGGTCCTGATAGTCCTGGGCCAGCAGAATGTCGTTGAGGTGCCCGGCGACCTTGCGGTTGCCCTCGGCGCTGTGCGTCAGGAAACTGTCGATGCGTTTGACCAGGTCACGGAACTCCGGCGCAGCCACTTCACGGCGCATGAAACGCTGCCAGTCGGCGCTCAGTGCATGTGCCTCGCTGGCCAAATCGTTGAGCACCGGGGTGCTTTCCTCGACCAGGTCCATGGTGCGGTTGGCCGCGCCCTCGGTAAGCCTGACCACGTAAGACAGGCGCTCGGTGGCGTCGGTAATCTGCGACACCCCCTCGGCCTGCGGCATGGTCGGGTCGATCTGGAAACTGACGATGGCACTGTGCAGCTCGCGGGTCAGCTTGCCGACTTCCTGGTACAGGCCGCGGTCGCGGGTCTGGTTCAGCTCATGAATCAGCTGCACCGCCTCGCCGAAACGGCCCCGCTCCAGGCTTTCGACCAGCTCCTGGGCATGCTTCTTCAGGGTCGATTCGAACTCGCCCAAAGACGTTTGTGATGAATCCATGGCGCGCCCCCTGACGTGACTCAGCCGTTGACGCGTTCGAAGATCTTCTCGATCTTTTCTTTGAGCACCTGGGCGGTGAACGGCTTGACCACGTAACCATTGACGCCGGCCTGGGCCGCTTCGATGATCTGGTCGCGCTTGGCTTCGGCGGTCACCATCAGTACCGGCATGCTCTTCAGCTTGTCGCTGGCACGCACTTTACGCAGCAGGTCGATGCCGGACATGCCAGGCATGTTCCAGTCGGTCACCAGGAAGTCGTAGTGGCCGTTCTCCAGCATCGGCAGCGCCGTGGTGCCGTCATCGGCTTCTTCGGTGTTGGTGAAGCCCAGGTCACGCAACAGGTTCTTGATGATCCGCCGCATCGTCGAAAAGTCGTCAACGATGAGGATTTTCATGTCTTTGTTCAAGTAGACCTCCAAGCAGTCTCAAACGCGCTCGGCCCCGAGCGCGCATTCACAATTCGGTACAACGTAGAAAACGACTGCAACGACAGCGGGCTCAACGCGCCCGCCATTCCCCCAGGCGGCTGCGCAGGCGCGCGGCACACTGGCTGTGCAACTGGCTGACCCGCGACTCGCTGACCCCCAGCACCTCACCGATTTCCTTGAGGTTCAGCTCTTCGTCGTAGTACAGCGCCAGCACCAGGCGCTCACGCTCCGGCAGGTTGGCGATGGCCTCGGTCAGGGCGACCTGGAAGCGCTCGTCCTCCAGGCCACGCGCAGGTTCTACCTGGCCACTGGCACCATCCTCATGCAGCCCTTCGTGCTCGCCGTCCTGCAACAGGTCGTCGAAGCTGAACAGGCGGCTGCCCAAGGTATCGTTCAAGATCCCGTAGTAATCATCGAGACTCAATTGGAGTTCGGCAGCAACTTCATGATCTTTAGCGTCACGTCCGGTTCTGGCTTCAACCGCACGCATCGCGTCGCTGACCATGCGGGTGTTGCGGTGCACCGAACGCGGTGCCCAGTCGCCCTTGCGCACTTCATCGAGCATGGCCCCGCGAATGCGGATGCCGGCGTAGGTTTCAAAGCTGGCGCCCTTGCTGGCGTCGTATTTGTTGGCTACTTCCAGCAGGCCGATCATGCCGGCCTGGATCAGGTCCTCGACCTGCACGTTGGCCGGCAACCGCGCCAGCAGGTGGTAGGCAATGCGCTTGACCAGCGGGGCGTAGCGTTCGATCAGCTCGTACTGGGCGTCTTTCGACGCTCGGCTGTACATCTTGAAACCGCTGGCGTTCATAGCACTGGACCCGCGCTGGTGGGTTGCACCAGACGCTCGACAAAGAACTCCAGATGGCCACGCGGGTTGGCCGGCAGCGGCCAGCTGTCGACCTTCTGGGCTATCGCCTTGAAGGCCAGCGCGCACTTGGACCGTGGGAAAGCTTCGTACACGGCACGCTGCTTCTGCACCGCCTTGCGCACGCACTCGTCATACGGCACAGCACCCACATACTGCAGGGCAACGTCGAGGAAACGGTCGGTGACCTTGGTCAGCTTGGCGAACAGGTTACGGCCTTCCTGCGGGCTCTGCGCCATGTTGGCCAGCACGCGGAAACGGTTCATGCCGTAGTCGCGGTTGAGCAGCTTGATCAGGGCGTAGGCGTCGGTGATCGAGGTGGGTTCGTCGCATACCACCAGCAGCACCTCCTGTGCCGCGCGGACGAAGCTGACCACCGAATCACCGATACCCGCCGCGGTGTCGATCACCAGCACGTCGAGGTTGTCGCCAATTTCGCTGAACGCCTGGATCAGCCCGGCATGCTGGGCCGGGGCCAGGTGCACCATGCTCTGCGTGCCCGAGGCAGCCGGTACGATGCGCACACCACCGGGGCCCTGCAACATCACGTCGCGCAATTCGCAGCGCCCTTCGATGACATCGGCCAGGGTCCGCTTGGGGGTAAGGCCCAGCAGCACGTCGACATTGGCCAGGCCCAGGTCGGCGTCGAGCAGCATGACCCTGCGGCCAAGCTCGGCCAGCGCCAGGGACAGGTTCACTGAAACGTTAGTCTTGCCGACGCCACCTTTGCCACCGGTCACGGCGATCACCTGTACGGGATGCATGCTACCCATGTCTGTTCTTTACCTTGTCTCGCTGGGACTCAGGCCACACGTAGGGCAATTCTGCGTACCCTTTGGCATAGCTACCTTGCACACACTTCATCATCAACCCGCTCGCCGTGGGTTGTGATAGAGATCAGCGAACATGTCGGCCATGGCCTCTTCGCTGGGCTCGTCCTGCTGCTGCACATTGACCGCGCGGGTGACCAACTGGTGCCCCCGAGGCAGGTGCAGGTCGTCAGGAATGCGCGGCCCATCGGTCAGGTAGGCCACTGGCAGTTCATGACTGATGGCAAGGCTCAGCACATCGCCAAGGCTCGCCGTTTCATCGAGTTTGGTCAGGATGCAACCAGCCAGGCCGCAGCGCTTGTAGCTGTGGTAGGCAGCAGTCAGCACCTGCTTCTGGCTGGTGGTGGCCAGCACCAGGTAGTTCTTCGCGGCAATGCCACGCCCGGCCAGGGTTTCAAGTTGCATGCGCAGGGCCGGGTCACTGGCCTGCAGGCCAGCGGTATCGATCAGCACCACGCGCTTGCGCAGCAGCGGCTCCAGCGCCGCGGCCAGCGACTGGCCCGGGTCGACGTAGGTCACAGGCACGTTAAGGATGCGGCCCAGGGTCTTGAGCTGCTCCTGGGCGCCGATGCGGAAGCTGTCCATGCTCACCAGCGCCAGGTTCTGCGCGCCGTACTTGAGCACGTAGCGGGCGGCCAGCTTGGCCAGGGTGGTGGTCTTGCCCATGCCGGCCGGGCCGACCATGGCGATCACCCCACCCTCTTCGATCGGCTCGACCTCGGGGATTTCGATCATCCGCGCCAGATGCGCCAGCAACATGCGCCAGGCCTGACGTGGCTCGTCGATCTCGGCGGTCAGGTCCAGCAGCTCACGGGCGATCGGCCCGGACAGACCGATGCGCTGCAGCCGGCGCCAGACGGTGGCCTGCTGCGGCTTGCTGCCTTGCAGCTGGTTCCAGGCCAGCGAGCCGAGCTGCACTTCCAGCAGCTCGCGCAGGCCCGAAAGCTCGGAGCGCATGGCATCGAACAGGCGCGGATCGACCGGCGCCGACGCAGGGGCTGGCGCAGCGGCCTCGGGCGCATCGATGTGCGGTTCGACCAACGGCTCGGCGGCGGTCAGCGACTGCCCGGCGAACAATTGGCGGTTGTTGTCGCTGCTGTCCTGACGATGATCCAGTTCGGCCTGGGCAGTGGCGATGCGCGTATGGGTCTTGCGCAGCTCTTCTTCCAGTTCGGCGTTGGGCACACGCGGGGCCAGGGCAGACAGCTTGTAGTCCAGCGCGGCCGTCAGTTCGACACCGCCGG
This sequence comes from Pseudomonas putida, assembly GCA_041071465.1. NCBI lineage: Bacteria > Pseudomonadati > Pseudomonadota > Gammaproteobacteria > Pseudomonadales > Pseudomonadaceae > Pseudomonas > Pseudomonas putida. Next base: position 329,786 of record CP163498.1, read on the forward strand.
CGATGCGACGGTTGCCGATGATGGCGGCATCGGCGCCCAGCTCATCACGGACCAGCTTCATGGCCTGACGCATATCGGCGGCGAAAAATCGCTTAACTTGCATTATCCCCTACCTCAGCCGTTAGGGCCCACGGTGGCAACGATGGTGACTTGCTTGTTGTCCGGTATTTCCTGATACGCCAGAACATGCAAATTCGGTACAGCCAGACGACCGAAACGCGACAGCATGGCGCGGATCGGGCCGGCGACCAGGAGGATGGCCGGTTGGCCCTGCATTTCCTGGCGCTGGGCCGCCTCGATCAACGAACGCTGCAGCTTCTCGGCCATGCTCGGTTCCAGAAGAACACCGTCTTCCTGACCTTGCCCGGCCCTTTGCAGACTATTGAGCAAAATCTGTTCCAACCTTGGCTCCAGGGTAATCACTGGCAGCTCCGACTCAACGCCGACAATGCTTTGCACGATGGCGCGACACAATCCGACGCGCACCGCCGCCACCAGCGCGGCGGTATCTTGACTCTTGCCGGCGTTGTTAGCGATCGCCTCGGCGATACTGCGGATATCGCGTACGGGCACCTGTTCCGACAACAGCGCCTGCAGCACCTTGAGCAGGCCCGACAACGAAATGACACCCGGCACCAGCTCTTCTGCAAGTTTAGGCGATGCCTTGGCCAACACCTGCAGCAGTTGCTGGACCTCTTCATGGCCGATCAGTTCGTGGCAGTGCTTCTGCAGAATCTGGTTCAGGTGCGTAGCCACCACGGTACTGGCATCGACCACGGTGTAGCCCAGCGACTGCGCCTGGGAACGCTGGCCGACATCAATCCACACGGCCTCCAGGCCGAACGCCGGATCGCGTGCGGCAATGCCGTTGAGAGTACCGAACACCTGCCCCGGGTTGATTGCCAGTTCGCGATCCGGGTAGATCTCGGCTTCGGCCAGGATCACCCCCATCAGGGTCAGGCGATAGGCGCTGGGCTGCAGGTCAAGGTTGTCGCGGATGTGCACGGTGGGCATGAGGAAGCCCAGGTCCTGCGACAGCTTCTTGCGCACGCCCTTGATTCGCGCCAGCAATTGGCCACCCTGGTTGCGATCGACCAGCGGGATCAGCCGGTAGCCGACCTCCAGGCCAATCATGTCGATCGGCGTGACGTCATCCCAGCCCAGCTCCTTGGTTTCCAGCGCGCGTTGTGGCGATGGCAGCAGGTCCTGCTGGCGCTGCGCTTCCTGCAGCGCCTGCGCCTTGGCCTTCTGCTGCTTCTTCCACACCAGGTACGCGCCACCACCAGCCAGCAGGCCAAGGCTGAGGAAGGCCACGTGCGGCATGCCCGGCACCAGGCCCATGACGATCATCAGCGCGCCGGACACCGCCAGGGCCTTGGGCGAATCGAACATCTGCCGGTTGATCAGCTTGCCCATGTCCTCGGAGCCCGAGGCGCGGGTAACCATGATCGCGGCAGCGGTCGACAGCAGCAGTGATGGCAATTGCGCCACCAAACCGTCACCGATGGTCAGCAAGGCGTACACCTTGCCGGCATCGCCAAAGCTCATGCCGTGCTGCAGCATGCCGATCAGCATGCCGCCGATCAGGTTGATGAACAGGATCAGCAAACCGGCGATGGCGTCACCGCGAACGAACTTGCTGGCACCGTCCATCGAACCGTAGAACTCGGCCTCCTGCGCCACTTCGGCACGACGGTGCTTGGCCTGGGCCTGGTCGATCAGGCCTGCGTTGAGATCGGCGTCGATGGCCATCTGCTTGCCGGGCATGGCGTCGAGGGTGAAACGCGCGCTCACCTCCGAGATACGCCCGGCACCCTTGGTCACCACCACGAAGTTGATGATCATGAGGATGGCGAACACCACGGCACCGACCACGTAGTTACCGCCGATCACCACCTCGCCGAAGGCCTGGATCACCTTGCCGGCGGCGCCATGGCCCTCCTGGCCATGCAGCATCACCACCCGGGTGGAAGCCACGTTCAGGGCCAGGCGCAACAGCGTGGCCACCAGCAGGATGGTAGGGAACGCAGCGAAGTCGAGCGGGCGCAGGGCGTAGACGCAGACCAGCAGGACCACGATCGACAGGGCGATGTTGAAAGTGAAGAACACATCGAGCAGGAACGGCGGTATCGGCAACATCATCATTGCCAACATCACCAGCAGCAACAGCGGTACACCCAGGTTGCCCCGACCGAGCCCGGCCAGGTTGTTACGGGCGTTGCTGATTAACTGAGTGCGATCCACCGCGAGTCCTCTTGATGCAAAACTTTGACGCACAGGGGGCGCCTGGCGCTGGCTTTGCAAGAAGCTTTCCAACTTTGCTCGATGGGGGATTTATGTTGCCTGTTCCGGCCTCTTCGCGGGTGAACCCGCTCCCACAGGGACCGCAGCAGAGGACCTGTGGGAGCGGGTTCACCCGCGAAAGGGCCAGAAGCCCTGACACAAGGTCAACTGTCGCGGCGCAGGTCCGGCGGAATCGGCAGGTCGTCCTTAAGCGGCTCTGGCCGCTTGCCCTTGCCAGCCCGGTACTGGCGGATCTGGAACACGTAGGCCAGCACCTGCGCCACCGCCAGGTAAAGCCCGGCAGGGATTTCCTGTTCGAGCTCGGTGGAGTAGTAGATCGCCCGCGCCAATGCCGGTGATTCGAGGATCTGGACCTTGTGCTCCACACCGATCTCGCGAATCTTCAAGGCAATGAAATCCGTCCCCTTGGCAAGCAGCAACGGCGCTGCCCCGCCTTTCTCCGGGTCGTACTGCAAGGCCACCGCATAATGCGTCGGGTTGGTGATGATCACGTCGGCCTGCGGCACAGCCGCCATCATGCGCCGCTGCGATACCTCGCGCTGCAGCTGGCGAATACGCTGCTTGACCTCAGGCTTGCCTTCGCTGTCCTTGTACTCGTCGCGCACTTCCTGCTTGGTCATCTTCATTTTCCTGTGGGTCTGCCACAGCTGGAACGGCACGTCCGCCGCCGCGATCAGCAGCAGCCCGGCCGACATCCACAACGCACTCCAGCCCACTACCTGCAAGCTGTGGATGATTGCCTGCTCCAGCGGCTCGTTGGCGATCGACAGCAAGGCCTGGCGATCGCTGACCAGCACCACCACCGCCACCACTAGGATCACGAAGAACTTGGCCAGCGCCTTGAGCAGCTCGGTCAGGGCGTGCATCGAGAACATGCGCTTGATACCCGACAGCGGGTTCATGCGGCTGAACTTGGGCTGCAGCAGGCTGCCGGAGAACAGGAAACCGCTCAGCGCGATGGGTGCCACGAAGGAGATCACGAAGAGCAGGATCAGCACCGGCTGCGTCGCCCAAATCGCCATCTTGCCCGAGGCCAACAGGAAGGCGCTCATAGCCCGCTCGTCGACGATGATGTCGCGGGTCAGGCTGAAGTTCATGCGCATCATCTCCAGCAGCGTCTCGGCCAGGTGGCCGCCGAACGCCAGCAGACCACCGGCGCCGGCCAGGGTCACCGCCACCGTGTTCAGCTCCTTGGAGCGCGCGATCTCGCCTTTCTCGCGAGCATCGCGCTTGCGCTTTTCGGTGGGGTCTTCTGTCTTGTCCTGACCGCTCTCGCTTTCCGCCATGCTCAGCGCGCCCTCGCCAGTTCACGCAGCCAGTGCAGCGCTTCGCTGGCCAATGCCTGGTAGTGGGACAGCACATCGGCCAGGCCGACCCAGAAAATGAACATGCCCATGACCAGGGTCAGCGGGAAACCGATGGAGAAAATGTTCAGTTGCGGCGCGGCGCGGGTCATCACACCAAAGGCAATGTTCACGACCAACAGCGCGGCGATCACCGGCAGAATCAGCAGCAGGCCTGCGGCAAATACCCAGCCCAGGCGCCCGGCCAGCTCCCAGAAATGGTTGACTACCAGTGCGTTGCCCACCGGCAAGGTGGTGAAGCTTTCGGTCAGCACCTCGAACACCACCAGGTGGCCATTCATCAGCAGGAACAACACACTTACCAGCATGGTCATGAACTGGCTGATCACCGTGACGTTGACCCCGTTGGCTGGGTCGACCATCGAAGCGAAGGCCATACCCATCTGCACCGCGACGATCTGCCCGGCAATCACGAACACCTGGAACAGCAACTGCAACGCCAGGCCGAACAGCGCGCCGACAATGATCTGCTCGGCACACAGCAGCAAACCGCGCAGGCTCAGCGGGTCGAACTCAGGCAGGGGGGCAGTGCCGGGACGATTACCACGGTAATAGCCACCGCCACGTACAGGCGCACCCGCGCCGGCAGCATGCGAGTGCCGAGGATGGGCATGGTCATCAGCACCGCCGTCACCCGGAACAACGGCAGGATGAAGGTCGCGACCCAGGTGCCGATCTGCGTGTCGGTCAGCTCCAGCATCGGCGCGTCAACCGATCAGCTGCGGGATGTTGGTGTAGAGACTGGTGATGTACTCCATGAACTTCTGCACCAGCCACGGCCCGGCGATGATCAACGTCACCAGCATCACCAACAGGCGCGGCAGGAAACTCAGGGTCTGTTCGTTGATCTGCGTGGCGGCCTGGAACATCGCCACCACCAGGCCCACCAGCAGGCTCGGCACCACCAGCACGGCAACCATCAGCGTGGTAAGCCATAACGCATCACGGAACAGGTCGACAGCGACTTCAGGTGTCATCGGCGGCTCTCCTTGACGGCGTCAGACGCCGCCGAAACTACTGGCCAGGGTACCCATGATCAGCGCCCAGCCATCGACCAGCACGAACAGCATGATCTTGAACGGCAGCGAGATGATCAGTGGCGACAGCATCATCATGCCCATGGCCATCAGCACGCTGGCCACCACCATGTCGATGATCAGGAACGGGATGAAAATCATGAAACCGATCTGGAACGCGGTCTTCAGCTCGGAGGTGACGAACGCCGGCACCAGGATCGTCAGCGGCACCTGGTCCGGGCCGGCGATGTCTGTACGCTTGGACAGGCGCATGAACAGGTCGAGGTCGCTTTGCCGGGTTTGTGCCAGCATGAAGTCCTTGAGCGGCCCCTGGGCCTTGTCGATGGCCTGCTGGGCGGTCATCTGCTCCTTCAGGTACGGCTGCAGGGCGTCCTGGTTCACCCGGTCGAACACCGGCGCCATGATGAACATGGTCAGGAACAGCGCCATGCCGGTCAGCAACTGGTTCGACGGCGTCTGCTGCAGGCCCAAGGCCTGACGCAGGATCGAGAACACGATGATGATGCGGGTGAAGCTGGTCATCAGGATGACGAACGCAGGGATGAAGCTGAGCGCAGTCATGATCAGCAGGATCTGCAGGCTGACCGAATATTCCTGCTGCCCGTCCGGGGTATTGGACAGGGTAATGGCCGGGATCGACAGCGGGTCGGCACCCAGGGCCAGCGGCGCAGCCAGCAGCAGCGCCAGAGTCAACAACACACGCAGCGCGCCACTCATCACTTCTTGTCCTTAGGGTCCTTGCCCATCAGCTCCATCAGCCGCTGGGCAAACTCCGGCGTCGCCTGGCGGGCGTTTTCCGGCACTTCCACGGGCTCGGCCAGCACATGCAGGGCCTCGATGCTGCCAGGGGTATGGCCGATCAGGATCTGCTCCTTGCCCACTTGCACCAGCAGCAGGCGGTCACGCGGGCCGATGGCCCGGCTGCCGACGATCTCGATCACCTGCCCGCCCTTCACCGCCGTGCTTTGCAGACGCCGCAGCAACCAGGCCAGGAAGAAGATCAGGCCGACCACCAGCAGCAGGCCGAAAACCATCTGCGCCAGCTGCCCACCGAGGCTGCCAGGTGCGGTTGCCGGTGTGGCCGCCGGTGTGGCAGCGGCCAGGCAAGCCTGGCTGGCGAGCAGCGCGGCAGCCGCCGCGATGGCGCGCATCGTGCCCTTCACTCAGCGCAGCTTCTTGATACGTTCGCTGGGGCTGATCACGTCGGTCAGGCGGATGCCGAACTTCTCGTTGACCACCACTACCTCGCCATGGGCGATCAGCGTGCCGTTGACCAGCACGTCGAGCGGTTCGCCGGCCAGGCGGTCGAGCTCGATCACCGAGCCCTGGTTGAGCTGCAGCAGGTTGCGGATGTTGATCTCGGTGCTGCCCACTTCCATGGAAATGTTCACCGGGATATCCAGGATCACGTCCAGGTTCGGGCCTTCGAGGCTGACGTTTTCGTTCGGCTTCGGCGAGCTGGCGAACTCCTCCATCGGCAGGCGTCCCGGCCCGCTGGTGCTGCTGCCGGTGTCACCACCCAGCAGTGCATCAATGTCGGCCTGGCCGGCTGCACCGGTTTCTTCCAGTGCCGCAGCCCACTCATCGGCCAGCGCCTGGTCCTCTGCGGAGGTAATCTCGTTTTCGTTAGCCATGGTTTCCTCGACAGGCATTCAATTCGTTATGTGCGATCGGCACGCCGTCAGCGGCGTTCGATCGGGTCGATGATCTGCAGCGCCAGGTTGCCCTTGTGCGAACCCAGGCGCGCCTTGAACGACGGCACGCCGTTGGCACGCAGCACCAGGTGCTCGGGCAGCTCCACCGGGATCACGTCGCCAGGCTGCATGTGCAGGATGTCGCGCAGCTTCAACTGGCGACGGGCTACGGTGGCGGTCAGCGGCACGGCAACATCCAGCACGTCTTCGCGCAGGGCCTTGACCCAGCGCTCGTCCTGGTCGTCCAGGTCGGACTGGAAACCGGCGTCGAGCATTTCCCGCACCGGCTCGATCATCGAGTACGGCATGGTCACATGCAGGTCGCCGCCACCGCCGTCCAGTTCGATGTGGAAAGTGGACACCACCACCGCCTCGCTGGGGCCGACAATGTTGGCCATGGCCGGGTTGACCTCGGAGTTCATGTACTCGAAGGTGACCGGCATGATTGCCTGCCAGGCTTCCTTGAGGTCGACGAAGCACTGGTCCAGCACCATGCGCACCACGCGCAACTCGGTGGGGGTGAACTCGCGGCCTTCGATCTTGGCATGGCGGCCATCGCCGCCGAAGAAGTTGTCCACCAGCTTGAACACCAGCTTGGCATCGAGGATGAACAGCGAAGTGCCGCGCAGCGGCTTGATCTTGACCAGGTTGAGGCTGGTCGGCACGTACAGCGAGTGCACGTATTCGCCAAACTTCATCACCTGCACGCCACCCACCGCCACGTCGGCGGAGCGGCGCAGCAGGTTGAACATGCTGATACGGGTGTAGCGGGCGAAGCGCTCGTTGATCATTTCCAGGGTCGGCATGCGACCCCGCACGATACGGTCCTGACTGGTCAGGTCGTAGCTTTTGATGCTGCCAGGCTCGGATGCACTCTCGGTCTGCACCAGCCCGTCGTCGACGCCATGCAACAGGGCATCGATTTCATCCTGGGACAGCAGGTCCTGTACGGCCATTGCGGACTCCTACTGCAATACGAAATTGGTGAACAGCAACTGGTCGACGACCGGCTTGCCGACTTCCTTCTGCGCCACTTCCTGGACCACTGCAGTGGCCTTCTGACGCAGCATTTCCTGCCCCACCGGGCTGCCGGCCAGGGTGTCGAAGCCTTGCCCGGAGAACATCATCACCAGGTTGTTGCGGATCACCGGCATGTGCACCTTGAGCGCATCCAGGTCGGCCTGGTTGCGCGCTTGCAGGGTGATGCTCACCTGCATGTAGCGCTGGCGACCGTTCTGGTTGAAGTTGACCACGAAGGCCGGGGTCAGTGCTTCGTAGATAGCCGCTGGCTTGACGTTGCTGGCTGCAGGATCGGCGGCCGGGGCCGGCTCGCTCTTGTGCATGATGAACCAGGTAGCGCCCACCGACAGGCCGATCGCCAGCAACAGGCCCACTACTGCCAGCAGGATCAGCTTGAGTTTGCCTTTAGTGGCGGGGTCTTTGACTGCTTCGCTCTTCGCCATGCCAATAATCCGTCGTCCATCGGGGGTTCAAGGGAGAATGGCTTGGCTTGAGCAAGTGTTATGCCAGATTTTGCAGAAGGGAGTTTTCAGCAGGGACAACCGGGCTGGCTTCTTCGCGGGTGAACCCGCTCCCACAGGACCTCCACAGGCTTCGAACCCTGCGCTGTACTTGTGGGAGCGGGTTTACCCGCGAAGAGGCCAGTACAGGCAATCGGGATCTACGCGTAATAATCGACCGCACTGTCGCCAACAACCATCTGCTGCTCCACAGGCCGGGCGCTATCGACTGCCTCGGCCCCGCCCTGCTCGGCCCGGCGCGCCGCCACCCCGGACAGGTTGCTGCCCTGCGCCTGACCCTGCTGCTGTTGCTGCTGCCCGCGCGACTGGTCGGCCACGTTGACATCCGGCTGTGCCAGCCCCTGCTGGGCGAACAGCTCGCGCAGGCGGTGCACCTGGCTGTCGAGGGCGTCACGCACGCCGGCGTGGCCGCTGATGAAGGTGACCTGGGTCGACTGGTCCGTCGCAACATTGACGCGAATGTCCAGGCGGCCCAGTTCAGCCGGCTCCAGCTGGATATCCGCCGACTTCAGGTTCTGGCTGGACAGGTACATGACCCGGTTGACCAGGCCCTCGGCCCAGGCGTTCTGGCTCATCGGCAGCGGTTGGTGCAATGGGCTGGCGTTGGCCGGCACGGCATTGGCGGTCTTGGCCGTGGCGGCCTGGGTCAGGTTGGCCAGGCGGTTGGCGAAATCGTCGATGCGCGTATCGCTGCCAGCGCCCTTGGTGTCCTTCAGGCCATCTTCGAGCAAGGCAGCAAAGGCCTTGTCGCCGGGCTCGCCCGCTTCACCCCCGGCATTCTCGACCAGATTCGCCAAGGTATTGACGGCCATCGGCCCCTCCTCGCCCTGAGCCTGCGAAGCGTCCAGGGCATGCGCCGAAGTCCCCCCTTTGGCCTGGGCGCTTTGCTCCAGCGCCAGACGCAAGGTCGGCAAGTTGGCCAGAGGATCGGCGTCGGGATCGAAGGCTTCCTCGGCGGCCGGCTCCTCGGGCAGCTCGGCGGTGACCTGCGCCGCGGCGGCCTGCAACACCGGCGCCACCGCCTCGGCCTGCGCCTGGATCAGTTGAGCGCCAGGCTGGGCGTCGGTTACCTGGCCGGCCACCAGGCTGGCATCGCGCAAGCCGGTGTCAGCCTTGGCCTGGTCGTCGGCTGGCAATTGTTTGCCGTCATCGGCAACTGCGAGTTTGTCGGCAGCGGCTTTCTTGCCGCCCTGCGCCGCCTCTGGCTTGGCCTGGGCGACCTTGTCGTCCTGCCCTGCGGCCTTGTCGCGGCCCTGCCTGGCCATCACCTGGCCGAAGCCGTCACCCTTGTCGCCCGGCGCCTGCAGCGGCTTGTCGGCCTGTGCGGAGGCCGAACGCGAGGTATTGGCAACGGCGTTACCTTGCAGCAATGGGTTGGGTGCGACAGGCATCGAGCGGTCTCCGCGCCAGAAACAAAAAAATCATCCAGCCAGAGACAGGCAAGACTCGCGCCAAGTCGTGTATCAACCCGCCGAAATGCGTTGTTGCTCACCTCGGTAGAAGCGCTGCACCTCGACGAACTCTTGGTCGATGCGGGTGATCAGGTCTTCGATGCCATACAGCGGGGGCCGCCGTGCGCGCTCCTCCAGTTGGTGGCACAGGCTGGCCAGTGCAACCGCGCCCATATTGCTGCTACTACCCTTGAAACTGTGGGCCGCAGAACCGAGCTCTTCGGCATTTTTGGCCGCATGCAACTGGCCCAGGCGCCGCTCGGAGTCGTCAAGAAAGGTTTGCACCAACTGCAGGTAGCCATCTTCCATGACCTCACGCAGGTCGCTGAGTACCTTGTGGTCAATATGCATGTCAGTCACTTGTTCACTCCTTGATCAAGCCAGATTATGCCCGAGCCAACCCGTGGCTCACCAGACGAACTCCACATGCGCGCAACGCCCGCCTTCACTCCAGCACGCGCTGCTGGCCAGCCGCCGAACCAGATTCAGGCCACGCCCGCTCAGCCCCTGCTCCAGCGTGGGCCGCGACAGCACGCCCTGCACATCGAACCCGGCACCACTGTCACGGACCTCGATCATCAGACGCCCGCCGTCGGCATGCGGTTCAACCTTGAAATCGATGCGCACATAACCGTCGGTCAACACCCCGAGGCGCCGGGCTCGCTCTTGATAATAGTCTGCAAAGCCTTGGCCATCGCGCTTGAGCTGCGAATCCAGGCCCAGCACGCCATGCTCCAGCGCGTTTGAATAAAGCTCGCTGAGCACACTGTGCAGGTTGCCGGTGCGCGCACGCAGGCCGTGAATCTCCTGCAACAACTGCACCAGGTACGGCACCGGGTTGAAGCGTTTGAGGATCTCGCCACGCACCTCGAACCCCAGCGACCAGTCCAGCGGGCTGGAGCGGCCGCTATCAGAGTAGATCATCGGCGCCGGCACCCGCTCCTCGGCACAGAACATACGAATGTCGCACAGGCTGATGTCATCGCGCAGGCGCCCGCCAAAGCGCTCCAGGGCCTGCATCACTTCGTCGAACAGCCGCGCCGGGTCACGGTTGTCGGCCAGCACCCTGCGCAGGCGCTGCACGCCGAACAGGCGCTCCTGGTCGTCGGCCGTGTCGAGCACGCCGTCCGAAAGCAGCAGCAGGCGCTCACCCGGCGCCAGCGGCAGCACTTCGGTACTGTCATCGAAACGCTCGGCGTCCAGGATGCCCAGCGGCAGGTGTCGCGAACCCAGCGCCGACAGCACCTGGCCATCCACTGCCAGGCGATAGCCATCAGGCATACCGCCGTTCCACACCTCCACCGAACCGCGCTGCATGCTGAGGTTGAGCAGCAGCGCACAACAGAACATGTCCACCGGCAAGATGCGCTTGAGCTTGGCGTTCATCTCGCGCAGGACCTGCGCCATGCCGTAGCCCTTGGCAGTCATGCCGTAGAACACTTCGGCCAGCGGCATCGCCCCTACCGCCGCCGGCAGGCCGTGACCGGTAAAGTCGCCGAGCAGCACACGCATGTCGCCGGACGGGGTGAACGCGGCCAGCATCAGGTCGCCATTGAACAGCGCATAGGGCGATTGCAGGTAGCGGATGTTAGGCGCGGCAAGGCAGCCGGAGTGGGCCACCTTGTCGAACACCGCCTTGGCCACCCGCTGCTCGTTGAGCAGGTGGTGGTGGTGCCGGGCAATCTGGTCACGCTGCTCCAGCACGGTGGCCTGCAGCCGGCGCAGTCGGTCCATGGCGCGGATCTTGGCACCAAGGATCACCGCACTGTAGGGCTTGGCCATGAAGTCGTCGCCCCCTGCCTCCAGGCAGCGCACCAGGCCTTCCTCCTCGTTCAATGAAGTCAGGGAAATGATCGGCACCAGCGCTTCGCCGGCCAGGGCCTTGATCTGTCGCGCCGCCTCGAAGCCATCCATCACCGGCATCAGCGCATCCAGCAGCACCAGTTGCGGGCGCCGCTCGACGAACAACGCCACCGCCTGCTCGCCGTTTTCCGCGGTAAATACCTGATGACCCTGACGGCGCACGATCTGCGCCAGCAGCAGGCGGTCGGCGGCACCGTCTTCGGCCACCAGCACGGTCAACGCCTGTTCGGCCGGCATGTCGGCGCTCAACTGATATCGAAGAGTTTTTCGAAATTGGAGATGGCGAGTATCTTGCGCACGTCGGAGCTGGCATGCACCACACGCACATCCGAATCATCGCCGCCCGCATGGTCACGTAGCAACAGCAGCATGCCGAGCGCGGAACTGTCGAGGTAGGTAGTGTCCTTCAGGTCGACGACCACCGAATCTGGCCGGCTGGACTGGCGTTCGTAGGCGTCGCGAAATTCCTGGTGCTTGCCGAAATCGAAGCGCCCCTTGATCTTTATCGTCAGCTTTTTCCCGTCCTGCGAAAAATCAGTCTCGACTGCCATGCTAGCGATTCCTTCGATGATGGCGGATGCAACTCCATAAAGGTTTAGCAGGCGATGGCGGGGGTGGCAAGCATGTGGGCTGCCTGTCCCGGCCTCTTCGCGGGTTAACCCGCTCCCACAGGACCTTCACAAATTCGAATCCTGCGCCGTGCCTGTAGGAGCGGGTTTACCCGCGAAGAGGCTAGTACAGGCTATAGGTGATTCTGCCGCGGCAGGCGTTGTGACAGCTCGTCGAGCAGGCGCTGCTCGCGCTTGTCTTCGGCCCGCCGGGCTTCCTCCAGATAGCGCTGTACCAGCTTGCGCAGGCCTTCCACCCGGGCATAGGCCTGCTGCCAGGTGCCGCGGGCGTTGTTGAGGTTGTTCTGGTGCCAGACCAGGCTCTGGCGCTGCTGAGTCATGGCCGTTTCCAGCTGCCCGAGGAAGCGCTGGTAATTGACCAGCCAGCTACCGTTTACCCCCTGCCCGCCGCGGTTGATCCACTGCAGCTGGTAATCCTCGCGAAACCGCTCGAGCTCGGCCAGCTTGGCCTGGGCAGTGGCCACCTGCTGCTGGAACTGCCCAAGGCGCTGCGCCGCCTTGCGCTCGGCCTCTTCGGCCATGTCCACCACCGGCGCCAGGCGCGCGGCACGTCCAGGCAGCGCCATGGCTTATCAGCCTGCCGGGGGCGTGAAGATCGCCCCCAGCTGGTCACGGCTTTGCGCCATGCCCACGTTCTCGCGCAGGCCCTGGCGCAGAAACTCCACCAGCTTCGACTGCAGGGCGATGGCCAGATCGGTTTCCGGGTCACCACCCGCCACGTAGGCACCCACACTGATCAGGTCACGGCTTTGCGACAGGCGCGACCACAGCTGCTTGAACTTTTGCGCCTGGCGCAAATGGTCTGCATCGACCACCTGAGGCATGACCCGACTGATCGAGGCTTCGATGTCGATAGCCGGGTAATGGCCTTCCTCGGCTAACCGCCGCGACAGCACGAAGTGGCCATCGAGCACACCACGCGCCGAGTCGGCAATCGGGTCCTGCTGGTCGTCACCCTCGGACAGCACAGTGTAGAACGCGGTGATCGAACCACCACCTGGCTCGCCGTTGCCGGCCCGCTCCACCAGCTTGGGCAGCTTGGCGAACACCGACGGCGGGTAACCCCGGGTGGCCGGCGGTTCGCCGATGGCGAGGGCAATTTCACGCTGGGCCTGGGCGAAACGAGTCAGCGAGTCCATCAGCAACAGCACGTTCTTGCCCTTGTCGCGGAAGTACTCGGCGATACGTGTACAGTACATGGCGGCGCGCAGGCGCATCAGCGGCGCATCGTCGGCTGGCGAAGCGACCACAACCGAGCGCTTGAGGCCTTCCTCACCAAGGATATGCTCGATGAATTCCTTGACCTCGCGGCCCCGCTCACCGATCAGGCCGACGACGATGATTTCGGCTTCGGTGAAGCGGGTCATCATGCCCAGCAACACCGACTTGCCCACGCCGGTACCGGCGAACAAGCCCAGGCGCTGGCCGCGACCGACGGTGAGCAGGCCATTGATGCTGCGGATACCCACATCCAGCGGCTTGCTGATGGGGTCGCGGTTCAACGGGTTGATCACCGGGCCGTCCATCGGCACCCAGTCCTCGGCCTTCATCCCGCCCTTGCCATCCAGCGCACGGCCGGCGCCGTCGAGCACCCGGCCGAGCATGCTCATGCCCATGGGCAGGCGGCCGCCGTCATCCAGCGGCACCACCCGGGCGCCGGGAGCGATGCCGACGATGCTGCCGACCGGCATGAGGAATACCTTGGGCCCGGCAAAACCCATGACTTCGGCTTCGACCTGCACCGGGTGATAACTGTCGTCGTTGATTACCAGGCAGCGGCTGCCGACTGCAGCGCGCAGGCCTTCGGCTTCCAGGGTGAGGCCAACCATGCGCAGCAGGCGGCCTTCGACGATGGGCTGGGCCGGCAGTTCGATGGCCTCGGCATAACTGCCCAGGCGTTTGCCGAAGCTGGTGCGTTCAAGGTGCATCCGGGGTATCCACCAGGCTGTCCAGATCAATGGACATATCCGCTGCCGCCGGGTGCAGCGAATGGTCGTGCAACTGATCGAACAGTTGCGCCACGGCTTTCTCGATGCGGGTTTCCATGGTCGCGTCGATGCGGCTGTGCGCGGTCTCGATACGGCAGCCGCCTGGTAGCAGCGCGCTGTCCTCGAGCAGCCGCCAGCTTTCCTCATGGCGCTCGCGCAGGGCCTTGGCCAGCTCGAAATCCTGCGGGTTGAGATGGATGCGGATATTGTCCGCGCCCATGGGCAGCAGCTTGAGCGCTTCGCGCAGTACCTGGGTGATCTGGCTGGAATCACTCCGCAGTTCGCGACCGATTACCTGGCGGGTCATGTGAGCAACCAGGTGGACCAGGGCCTTCTCGATCTGCGTGTCTTGCTCAGCGATCGGCTCCATCAGGTTGGTCATCAGCCGGTCGAGGCTTTCCAGCTTGGTCTTCAGGGCCTCTTCGGCTTCCTGGCGGACCTTGAGCTGGGTGCTATGGAAGCCCTCGCGCTCACCGGTGGCAAAGCCTTCGTTGTAGGCTTCCTGGCGGATGGCCTCGAGTTCTTCCAGGGTCAGTGGCTGGACTTCTTCCAGCGGCACTTCCTCGACTTCTTCCTCGACTACCTCGGGCTCCGGCTCCGGTTCGGGCTCAGGCTCGGGTTCCGGGTCGAAGCTGGGCAGCGCCCATACGTCCACGCCTTCGAGGTCGCGGGCGCGGATCAGGTCGCTGGGGTGATGTTCTTTGGTGGACATGTTTTCAGGTACTCAACGCATGTTCGACCAACGCGGGTCTCTGTGGGAGCGGGCATGCCCGCGAACACGGGCAACGCCCGTGCCATCCACCGCGGCGCCTGCTTCGCGGGCACGCCCGCTCCCACAAGGTCAACGGTGGGTTCACCATCAGTGTCAGATCATTTCCTCGGCACCCTTGCCGCCGAGCACGATCTCGCCGGCCTCGGCCATGCGGCGGGCGATGGTGAGGATTTCCTTCTGCGCCGTTTCCACGTCGCTGACCCGCACCGGCCCCTTGGCCTCCAGGTCGTCGCGCAACAGCTCCGAGGCACGTTTGGACATGTTCTTGAAGATCTTGTCCTTGACCCGCTCGTCGGCGCCCTTGAGCGATACCACCAGCACGTCGGACGAGACTTCGCGCAGCAGCGCCTGAATGCCACGGTCGTCGACATCGGCCAGGTTGTTGAAGACGAACATCAGGTCTTCGATCTGCTCCGACAGGTCGCTGTCGATCTCGCGGATCGCGTCCATCAGCGCACCTTCCACCGAGCTGTCGAGGAAGTTCATGATGTCGGCGGCGCGCTTGATGCCACCCAAGGTGGTACGTGCCGCGTTGGAATTGCCCGAGAACTGCTTCTCGAGGATCTGGTTCAGCTCCTTCAACGCCGCCGGTTGCACAGTGTTCAGCGACGACACGCGCAGGACGATGTCCAGGCGCACCTTGTGGTCGAAGTTGCTCAGCACTTCGCCGGCCTGGTCGGGGTCGAGGTAGGCGACCACGATGGCCTGGATCTGCGGGTGCTCGTAGCGGATCACATCGGCAACGGCGCGCGGCTCCATCCACTTGAGGCTGTCCAGGCCACTGGTGTTGCCACCGAGCAGGATGCGGTCGACCAGGCCGTTGGCCTTGTCCTCGCCCAGTGCCTGGTTGAGCATCTTGCGGATGTAGGCATCGGAGCCCACGCCCAGGCTGGTCTGGTCGCCGACGATTTCGACGAACTCGCTCATCACCTGCTCGACCTGGTCACGGTGCACATTGCCCATCTGGGCCATGGCCACACCCACCCGCTGTACTTCCTTTGGCCCCATGTGCCGCAGCACCTGGGCCGCGTCGGTCTCGCCCAAAGAAAGCAGGAGGATTGCCGCCTTGTCGACGCGGCTCAGCTTGGCGGTAACGGCTCGGTTGTCACTCATCGGCGTTGATCCACTCTTTCACGACCTGGGCAACGCGGCCCGGGTCTTCGGCCACCAGGCCTTTGATTGCGTTGAGCTGTGCCTCGTAACCCTCGCTGGGGCTAGGCAGCAGAATGCTTGTCGGGCCACCCAGAGTGACGCGGTCGTTGGCCAGTTCGCCATCCAGACCCATCATGCCGCCCAGCTCCATGTCGCTGTCCGGGGCAGCCTGCTTGCCGCCCCCTGTAATATTGTTCAGTACCGGCCGCAACACACCGAATACCAGTACCAGGATGAACACCACGCCCAGCACCTGCTTGACGATGTCCCAGAACCACGGCTGCTGGTAGAAGGCGATATCGGCGATCTCTTCGCCACGGTCGGCGGCGAACGGCACGTTGATCACCGTCACGCTGTCGCCACGGCTGGCATCGAAGCCGACCGCGTCCTGTACCAGGCGCGTGAAGCGTGCCAGGTCCTCGGCGCCCCAAGGCGCACGGGTGGTGTCGCCGGTGGCCGGGTCGATCTTGACCTGATCGTCCACCACTACCGCCACCGACAGGCGGGTCATGCGCCCCTGCTGCTGGCGGGTATGGCTGATGGAGCGGTCGAGCTCGAAGTTCTTGGTACTCTGCTGACGTTTATCCGACGGATACGGCGCAAGCATAGGCTGGCCGGTGGCCGGGTCCATGATCTGCTGACCATTGGCATCCACCAGCGGCTGGCCTGGCTGGATGGCAGCAGCCGGCGTGGCGGCGCCACCGGTTGTCTGCGGTGCCGATGCAGCGCCTGGCGGCTGGTTGCTCAGCGCGCCAGGCACACCTTGTGGGCCTTGGCTGCTGGCACGTTGTTCGTCGACCGATTGCTCGCTGCGCAGCGCCGGCTGGTCGGGGTTGAACTGCTCGGAGGTGGACTCGACCGCGCTGAAGTCCAGGTCGGCAGACACTTCGGCCTTGTAGCGGTCATTGCCCAGCACCGGCTGCAGGATGTTGTGTACCCGCTGGGTGAGCATGCTTTCTACCCGGCGGCTGTAGTCGAACTGCTTGCCTGCCTGGGTCAGGGCGGTGTCCTGGATCTGCTCGGACAGCAGGTTGCCCTTCTGGTCGACTACTGTGACCTGGGACTTGTCCAGTTCCGGCACGCTGGTGGCGACCAGGTTGACGATGGCCATCACCTGCCCTGCTTCCAGGGCACGGCCCGGGTACAGTTCGACCAGTACCGAGGCGCTGGGCTTGCGTTCGTCACGCACGAACACCGAGCTTTTCGGAATGGCCAGGTGCACGCGCGCGCCCTTGACGTTGTTCAGGCTGGACACGGTACGCGCCAGCTCGCCTTCCAGGCTGCGACGGTAACGGGTGGCTTCCATGAACTGGCTGGTGCCCAGGCCCTGCTCCTTGTCGAGCAACTCGAAGCCGACGTTGCCATCGCTCGGTGCCACGCCGGCGGCCGCCAGTTTCAGGCGCGCACGGGAGAGGTCGTCGGCCTTGACCAGCAGAGCACCGGAATTGGGCTCGACGTTGTAGGGGATGTCGGCGGCGGCCAGGGTATCCATGACCTGCTTGGTGTCCATGCCCGCCAGGCTGCCGTACAGCGGACGGTAATCGGGTTGTTGCGACCACAGCACCACGGCAAAGCCGATCGCCACGCTGGCGGCCAGGCCGACCAGAAGGCCGATCTGACGCAGCATGGGCATCTGCGCGATGTTTTCCAGAAACGCCATGCCGAACAGCGGCGGCTTGGCCGCGGGCGGGCCGCTTTTGGCAGGGGGGTTGTCGACGACTGCTTCAGCCATGGTTTACGTCCGTCCTCAAACCGGCATCTGCATGATGTCCTGGTACGCCTGGACCAGCTTGTTGCGTACCTGGGTCAGGGCCTGCATCGACACGCTGGCCTTTTGCGAAGCGATCATCACGTCGGTCAGGTCGACGCCACTCTTGCCGATCTCGAAGGCGTTGGCCAGCTGGGTCGAAGCCTGCTGCGTCTCATGCACCTTGCCGATAGCCTGGCCGAGCATGTCGGCAAAGGTACTTTGCCCGGGTGCCAACTCGGGGGCGGCGGCCACCTTTGGCAGCGACATGGCATCGGCCTGCATGGCCCGCATGTCCAGCATCAGACGATTGAATTCAACACCTTGGCTCATGACCCTTCTCTCTCCTGCGGCCGCATTTTTTTGACAGTGATGCGGCGAATAGCCAACCTAAAGCAACAAAGGTGCCAGCCTACAGGGTTCAGGCAACATAGCCCTGTGGGAGCGGGTTCACCCGCGAAGAATGCGACACGGTGTATGGCACCGGCTTCGCCGGTGTTCGCGGGTAAACCCGCTCCCACAAGGGGCGCACGCGCAGCAGGATGCGGTGTCAATCAGCCGAACAGGCTGGCCTCGACGTCAAACCCGGCATCGCGCATCTGCGCCAGCTTGTAGCGCAGGGTACGCGGGCTTATCCCCAGGCGTTCGGCGGCCTCTTTGCGGCGGCCGCGCTCAGCGCGCAGGGTGTCGATGATCATCTGGTACTCATGACGACGCATGTCATCGCCCAGCCCAACAGGCTCGGCTACCACCTCAGGTGATGGCTCGATGCCAGCCGACAATGGAATGGCGCCTGCCAGACAAAAATCCGCCGCCTCGATCACCCCGCCCTGCTGCAGGATCAGCGCCCGCTGCAGGGCGTTGTCCAGTTCGCGTACGTTGCCCGGCCAGGCATACGCCTGCAGGCAGGCTCGGGCCTGGGGCGACAGCTGCACCGGGGCGTGCTTCATCTTCGCCACGTGGCGTGCCAACAGGCGCTCGGCCAGTTGCAGGATGTCACCCGGGCGTTCGCGCAGCGGGCGCCAGGCCAGGGGGAACACCGACAGGCGGTAGTACAAGTCTTCACGGAAACGCCCGGCCGCCACTTCGCCAGCCAGGTCACGGTTGGTGGTGGCCAGCACGCGTATATCCAGGCTGATAGGCTTGCGCCCGCCCACCCGCTCCACCTCGCGCTCCTGCAGCACGCGCAGCAGCTTGGCCTGCAAGGCCATTGGCATTTCCGAGATTTCATCGAGCAGCAAGGTGCCACCTTCGGCCTGCTCGAACTTGCCGGCCTGGGCAGCGATGGCGCCGGTGAAGGCACCCTTCTCGTGGCCGAACAGGGTGGCCTCGAGCATGTTGTCGGGGATGGCAGCACAATTGATCGCCACGAAGGGCTGCGCCGCCCGCGGCGACTGCTGGTGAATGAAGCGCGCCAGCACTTCCTTGCCGGTACCGGATTCGCCGGAAATCAGCACGGTCGAGTCACTGCGCGCCACCCGCGTGGCCAGCTCCAGCAACTGTCGACTGGCCGGCTCGCAGGCCACCGGGCCTTCCTCTTCAGCCACGCGCCCGGCGGCATGCCGCTCGACCAGGCTGAGCAAGGCCTTGGGTTCGAATGGCTTGACCAGATAGTCGGCAGCCCCTTGGCGCATCGCCTCGACGGCACGCTCCACCGCGGCATGCGCGGTCATCAGCAGCACGGGCAGTTGCGGTTGCTGGCGGCGCAGCTGGGCCAGCAGTTGGTGCCCATCCATGCCAGGCATGTTCACATCGCTGACTACCAGGCTGAAGGCCTCCTCCAGTACTGCTTCCAGCGCTTCTTCGGCACTGCCCACCGCCTGGTAGGCGAAGCCGCCGATTTCCAGGGTATCGCCCAGCGCCTGGCGCAATACGCGGTCGTCCTCGACCAGCAGCACCTTGATCGCCATTACATGCCCTCCGCCAGTTGCCCGTCGATCAACGGCAGCTCCACCCGCACACAGGTACCACGGCTAACCTTCGAGCGCAGGCGCAGCGTACCCTGGTGCGCGCGCACCACGGCCTTGACCACGGCCAGGCCCAAGCCGGTACCGGTAGCCTTGGTGGTCAGGAACGGCTCGCCCAGGCGGCCGAGCAGGTCGCCATCGATACCACTGCCGGCATCGCTTACACACAGATGCAGGCTGCGCTCGCGGCGGAACAGGTGCACCTTCAGTCGCGCCGGGCCGTCGCTGGCTTGCAGCGCATTTTCGATCAGGTTGAGCAATGCACCAACCAGGGTGTCGCGGTTGCACAGCAGCTCACCCAGGTGGCTGTCGCACTGCCAGCGCACGGCGTGCCCTTGCACATGCGCCTGGGCAGCCTGCTGCAGGGCCTGGAACAAGGCTTTTGGCGTGACTCGATCATTCAGCGGCAGCTCGCCACGGGCGAATACCAGCATGTCGCGCACCTGGTGTTCCAGCTCGTGCAGGCGCTCCTTCAGGGTGCCGGCAAAGCGCTGGCGGGTTTCCGCGCCCAGCTCTTGCTCGGGATCAGCCAGGTGACTGGCGTAGAGCATCGCCGCCGACAGTGGCGTGCGGATCTGGTGCGCCAGCGAGGCGACCATGCGCCCCAGCGAAGACAGGCGCTCGTGGCGGGCCAGCTGGTCTTGCAGGCGACGGGTTTCGGTCAGGTCGTTGAGCAACACCAACTGGCCAGGCTCGGCATCCAGCGAACGGGTGGCGATGGACAGGCGACGGCCGTCGCGCAGCGAGACTTCGTGGCCGTCATCCTTGCGCGGGGCAAAGCTGCGGGCAATCACCTGGCGCCACAACTGGCCGACCAGCGGCTCGCCGAGCAGCTCGCAGGCGGCCGGGTTGGCCTCGCGCACCAGGCCCTGACCATCGATCACGATCACCCCGCCAGGCAGCAGGTCCAACAGGTTCTGCAGGCGGTTGGCCAGGCGTTCCTTTTCGCTCAGTTCATCGATGCGCTGGGCGCTGACCACCGCCAGCTCGCCCTTGAGTTCGCTGACCCGGGCTTCGAGCAGGCTGTAGGACTGGCTCAGTTGGCTGGACACCTGGTTGAACAGGGCGAAGGCTTGTTCGACACCCTGGCGGCTGTCCTGCTCGACCGGGGTTTGCCCCTGCGGATCGGGGGCTAGGGATACGTGGGCGGCCTGGGGCATCTTGCTCTCTCGCGTGGCTGACCGTCATAAAAACGGTGTGTTGCCAGCGGTGTAGCAATAGCCGTGCCGGAGATGGGGTTTAATGCAGGGCTTGAGATTTGTGGTGGGGCGCAAATCGAGCGCCGCCCGCGCGGCGCTTCGCGGGACAAGCCCGCTCCCACATTTGTTGCAACGTGCCGAACCTGTCAGGCCATGGTTGTCAGCCTTGGTGGGATGGCTGTATTTCTGGGTTGGCACTACTGCCGCTCCACTTGTCTCAAGCCTTGCACCAAGGCTGGCAACGCCTCTCCCACAGGCATGGCCACGTTGCAACAAATGTGGGAGCGGGCTTGTCCCGCGAAGCGCCGCGCGGACGGCGCTCACCGCGTCCAGATGACTCAGACCCATACGGCGTCCCAATGTGGATAATCACCGACCCTGCTTGCCAACCCCGCCCGCAATGGGTTGCAAATTACATATTTCGCCACCCTGCGAATGTCTTCCTCTCGCCGAATGGCATGGTCCTGATAGCCCGCTTGCCACACTTTTCGCGCCTCATTCCTCGGTGATACAACGCATGACTGCTGCGCGACTTAAATCGTCGCATCAAGCTACATAATGTCGAGTCGTTCAGCTGAATCAACCAATGGAGATGGTCCGGCATCACAACCCAGGCCAATGACTGACACGCACCTTCGCGCTCAGCCTGCCGAAGTTGCTGAATCACCGCTCGGGCCAGCCAAAAATCCGTGAAGATTCGCTTTCGATTATTCGTTACGGTTGTTAACAGATACATGCCGCCGGGCATGGAGAAGCGGCCACGGCGCAAGAGATGGGATTGAGCACGCTCCATGTGGTTTCCTCGCACAAAGGTTCAGGAAACATAGGCGCATGCGACGGATTGGAGCACTGAAAAGTATTGCGGGATGTGGGGTGGGTGGGGTGCGTATTCGCCTTGACACTTTCTGCGCCGGTGAGATCGAGCGCCGCCCGCGCGGCGCTTCGCGGGTATTCGCCTTGACACTTTCTGCGCCTGTGAGACCGAGCGCCGCCCGCGCGGCGCTTCGCGGGACAAGCCCGCTCCCACATTTGTTGCAACGTGGCCATGCCGGTGGGAGAGGCGTTGCCCGCTTTGGCGGAGTGTTTGGGACCTGCGAGGCGGCGGTAGCGCCAGCCGGGAAACCGCGTCAAGGCAACAAGGCTGACAACCATGGCCTGATAGGTTCGGCACGTTGCAACAAATGTGGGAGCGGGCTTGCCCCGCGAAGCGCCGCGCGGGCGGCGCTCGATCTAACAGGCACCATCAACGCCAAGCCGAACACCCCGCCCCAACCGTCAATCCTCCGCCTGTTCCTCCCCACCTTGGCGGCTCATGCCGTACTTGCGCATCTTCTCGACCAGGGTGGTACGACGAATGCGCAAACGTTCAGCCGCGCGCGCAACGATACCGTTGGCATCGTCCAGCGCCTGCTGGATCAGGCCCTGCTCCAGGCTACCCAGGTAGTCCTTCAGGTCCAGGCCTTCAGGTGGCAGCATGGCGTGGTTGCTGAAGTTCGGCGTATGGCCGTTGATTGCGACGCGCTCTTCCAGGTCGCTGCGCAGGCTGTCGACCATCTGCTCATCTTCGTCATCGACGTAACGGAATTTCTTCGGCAGCTCGGACACGCCAATCACCCCGTACGGGTGCATGATCGCCATGCGCTCGACCAGGTTGGCCAGCTCGCGAACGTTGCCCGGCCAGCCGTGGCGACACAGCGACATGATCGACGCGGAGTTGAAGCGGATGGACCCGCGCTTCTCGTGCTCCATGCGCGAGATCAGCTCATTCATCAGCAGCGGGATGTCTTCCACCCGCTCACGCAGCGGCGCCATCTCGATGGGGAACACGTTCAGGCGGTAGTACAAGTCTTCGCGGAACGTACCCTCCTCGATCATGGTCTCGAGGTTCTTGTGGGTCGCGGCGATGATGCGCACGTCGATGCTCTGGGTCTTGTTGCTGCCCACGCGCTCGAAGGTACGCTCCTGCAACACACGCAGCAGCTTGACCTGCATCGGCAGCGGCATGTCGCCGATTTCGTCGAGGAACAGGGTGCCGCCGTTGGCCAGTTCGAAACGCCCGGCACGACTGGTGATGGCACCGGTGAAGGCGCCCTTCTCGTGGCCGAACAGTTCGCTTTCCAACAGCTCGGCCGGAATAGCGCCGCAGTTCACCGGCACGAACGGCGCTTCGCGGCGCTTGGAATGGTAGTGCAGGTTACGCGCCACCACTTCCTTGCCGGTGCCGGACTCACCCAGGATCAGCACACTGGCGTCAGTATCAGCCACCTGCTGCATCATCTGCCGCACATGCTGGATGGCACGGCTGGTGCCAACCAGGCTGCGGAACAGGTTGGGCTCGCGCTGGCGGCCGCGCTCGCGCGCCTGGTCGTACATCTCGCGGTAGACCTGGGCACGGTGCAGCGAATCCAGCAGCTGGCTATAGCTTGGCGGCACTTCCAGGTTGGAAAGCACCCGGCGGCGAAGGTCTTCCGGGAACTCCGCAGAAGAAATTTCACCTAAAAGCAGCACCGGAAGGAACTCATCCCACGCAGCCACTGTCTTAACGAGCCCAAGGAGGTTGCCCGGAGCGTTCACGGCACCGATGAGCACGCACAGCACTTCGCGACTCGAAGACAATGGCTCGACCATTTGCTGCCAGTCCTGACTGGAGCAAGCGAGGTTTTCTTCGCCGAGAAAGTTCAGCACCACCGCCAAGTCGCGGCGACGCGCGCTGTCGTCGTCGATCAGCAGAATCTTGGTTTCACGCCACATGCAATAGCAACTTCCCTAGTCAATTCTCGGCGCCAAAAGGGCGTATTTACCTCAAAGCCGACCGGTTGGTCATGTTCTGATGCCGGAAATGGATAAATAGACACTAGTTAAGTCGAAAATCTGTAAAAGTCAATTTTATGGCGCCCGAAAGAGGCGTTTCGAGTTAACTGAACAGATGGTATACCGAAGCGCTGCTCTTTGCTTAGTCAAACGGGTTCATTTCATCATAAAAAAACGCAACTGACTCCACTTGGCGCCGGAGCATTGACTCTATCAGCTGACGAGCAGCTGAGAGTTGACGTATGGCAACACCATCCCCCCATGAACGCCTTCCTTACCTTGCTTAATACCCAGGTTCAACGGCGCGAGCCGGAGAATATGCTGTAAACCTTCGCCTGGCTAGTCGCTTTACGGTATTCGGACATTTCCCGGGCGATGGCCTGACGCGCCTCACTTACGTCCGCGACCAACGATCGATAGAGTTCCAGCAGGCCTTCGAGATCCTCGCGCACCTGATCACGGTCGATGCCAGACTCGCTCAGCACCGCCTCGACACAAGCCCGGCATTCGAGGTCCAACTCGGCGACCGCTTCCCAGTCTTCGCGGGCCAAGGCATCAGCCAGAGCTACGCGAGCGGCGCTGACTCGCTGGGCCATGCTCAGCTCAGCAAGCGCCGGCGTAGTGAAACCTGGCTCGTCGGCCGAGGGCTTCATGGTGCCTCCGCAGCTTGCTGAGCAATGCCATCCCAGCCCATCTTCAACTCCAGCAGCACCTTGGTCACCTCATCGAGGGCTTTGACGCTGTTGGAACGGTTAGCCTCGACCAGATGGCGGGTCATGAAATCGTACAAACGCGCATAGTCGATCGCCAAATCGCCACCCTGTTTGAAGTCCAACGCTTCGCGCAGGCCCGCGATGATGTCCAAAGCCTTGCTGATCAGTTTAGCCTTTTCGAACATTTCACCACGTTCCATGCAGCCGCGCGCCTGGGCGATACGGCTCAAGCCACCTTCCATCAGCAACTGGATCAAGCGGTGCGGAGATGCGTCGTGGATTTCTGACTGGGTGTTGACGTTGCGGTATTGGCGAAGCGCAGCCATACGATTCATTGTAGTGCCCCTGTGGAATTTTTTGGCGATGGTCGCCACTGAACATTGTATCGACATCGAGGGGGCTTTCTTTACCCCCTCGGAGTCAATGCCCGCGTTCAGTCGTCGGAGCTAGCATTGTTCAAGGCGTTCAGGGTGGTCATCACACTGTCGCTCGTAGCCGTTAGCTGCGCTACGAGGGTATCCATCGCGTTGTACTTGGCGTACATGGTCGCCTCGTATTTTTCAATGCGGCGATCGAGATTGGTCTGCTGCTTGCTCAGATTCGACAGGGTGTCGTTCAGCGAGTCGGTGCGCTGGTCCAGCAGGCCGTCGTCATCGGCATAGATATCCAACGACGTGGACATGCGGGTCAGCAGGCCATTGGTGCCGGTGAAGAAGCCCTCGACAGAGGCTGCGTTTTTTTCCAGCGCCGCTTCCAATTCGTCATCATCGATGGACAGCGTGCCATCGTTCTGGGTGGAGACGCCCAGCTGTGACAACAGCTTGATGGTGCCGCCGTCGCCGGAGTTACTGATCAGTTGGTTACGCAGACCGCTGACGATGTTACGTACGGTCGAGTCGCTGGTCAGCGCGGCCGCCGTGGTAGTGGCATTGCCGTCGTCATCGGTGCTGGAGGTCACGGTGGTCAAGGTCTTGATGGTGGACATCAAGGAGTTGTATGAGTCAACGAACGAGGTGATCGACTCTTTTAGGCCGTCAGTGTTGGTATCGACGGTGATGGTCGCCTTGCTGTCGTCTTCCAGCAGGGTGAACTCGACTCCACTGATGGCGGTGGTGATTTCGTTGGTGGAGCTCTTCATCGACAGGCCGTCGATGGTGTAGACCGCATCGGCAGCAGGGGCTACAACATAGCCGCCAGCAGTATCGGACGCCTGGGTGTTCACACCATCGATCTTCAGCGACTCAAGCGTGGTCGAACTGGTGCTGAGACTTATATCAGTACCTTCACCCGTGGTCGCGGAACTCAGCACTAGGCGCTGACCTTCGGAGTCAGAGATGATATTGGCAGTGATACCACTGTCTTTGAGCTGAGTATTGATGCTGTCCCGGATATCCGACAGGGTGGCACCGCTTGCGACCTTGATGGTCGTTGGCGAACCGGAGCCCTGGGTAATCGTGAACGTACCGGCTCCGAAAGTAGTACCGGTGGAAACATACTGCGTCGCGACCTTGGAGCTGGTGGCGATCGAAGTTGTCTTGATGACGTAAGTGCCTGAAGCCGCACCGGCGCCAACCTTGGCAGTGAGCGCTTCCTCATTGGACGATTTGGCGGTCATGCCGGTGAACGAGCTGTTCTCAGCCAAGTCTTCCATAGACTTTTGGAACTTCTCCAGCGCGCTTTTCAGCGTACCGATAGCCGACAGACTCGTAGTGGCCTTGGTCGTTGCCTTATCGATCTGGCTTTGCTTCGGCGCCTTTTGCGCCGAGACCAGGGCAGAGACGATCGAGTCGATGTCGATGCCGGACCCGACTCCGTTAACGGAAGTGCCCATTGCTCAGGCTCCCTATTAAAATTTGGCGCTTAGCGCTGCTCAGTGGCGGATTCATGACGTATGGCCCGTTGACATACAAGATCCGCGCCACTCCCTTAAGCCATGTCGTTGAACAACAATCCGTCGGCTTCTTTCAGACTCTGCGCCAACTTCAGCGCGACCTCCGACGGAATCTGCCGAATCACCTCACCCGTGTCGCTCGCCACGACCTTGACCACGGTTTGGCCTGAGCCTTCATCGATGGAAAAGTCGAGGTTGCGATGGGATGACTCAGACATCTTCTGCAGGCTTTCGACAGCCTGTGCCAGTGTCTGGATGACTGCTTCCGAAGCGCCCTTCTCAGCATCGTTCGCGACGGGAGTATCTGCTCGCCCTTGAGCGGAGCCGACCGAAGCCGCGCCGGCCAGATTGCCTGAGGCTGAATTCACATTGAGATTCATGTCCATGGATCACATCCCTCAAACCGGAAGCAAGAAAGGGCGCAAGGCGCCCTTTCTCATCTTTAGCCGTTAGGCCGGTATTACTGCAGCAGCTTCAGAACGGCGGAAGGCAGCTGGTTGGCCTGGGCCAGAACAGCGGTAGCGGCGGACTGCAGAGTCTGCTGCTTAGTCATCTCGGCAGTTTCGGCCGCGAAGTCGACGTCCTGGATGGTCGAGAGCGCAGCAGTGGCGCTTTCGGCGACGTTCTGCAGGTTGGAAATAGTGCTGTCCAGACGGTTCTGGATGGCACCCAGAGCCGAACGCTGGGTGTCGATTTGCTTCAGGGCGGCGTCGATGACCTGGGTGGACTGCTGGGCAGACGCAGCGTTGGAGATATTCAGATCCTGAACGGTGAAGGAAGTGGTATCTACTGAAGTAACAGCAGTAGTGGCTGTTGCAGAACCGATGGCGCTAACAGTTGCAATGTTGTCACCCGAGGTCAGTACGATCCCAGTACCATCTTCATCCAGTACGGCAGTCACGCCACTGACGTTGGTGTTGATCGCGCTAACAACATCCGAAATGCTCGAACCGGAGGCGATGACGATTTCCACATCACCGATAGTGATGTTCGCAGAGCTCATTACAGCACCGGTGCTTGCGATAACACCAGACATCGACAGCGTTGCCAACGAAGCATTGCCCTTGAGCGCTTTGGCGCCCATGTCGCTCAGGGTGAACGAAACGGTTTCGTTGGCGTTGGCGCCTACTTGGAAGGTCAAAGTACCAGAGTTACCGGCAGTGCCATCCAGCAGGTTGATACCGGAGTTACCGCCACCGAAGGTAGTGGTCTTGGAGATGCGGGTCAGCTCTGCGGTCAGGGATTTGAACTCTTGGTTCAGCGCGGTCTGGTCTTCGGAGCTGTTCGAGCCGTTGGCCGACTGCAGGGACAGTTCACGCATACGCTGCAGAATCGAGGTTGACTCCTGCAGCGCGCCTTCAGCAGCGGTAGCGATGGAGTTAGCGTCCTGCGCGTTCTTGATTGCAACGTTCAAGCCGTTGGTCTGACTGGTCAGACGGTTGGAAATCTGCGAACCCGCTGCGTCGTCCTTGGCACTATTGATCCGCAGACCGGTAGACAGACGAGTCATCGAGGTGGTCAGCGAGTCGGACGCTTTGGTCAGGTTCTTTTGAACCGACAGGGAGGCAATGTTGGTGTTGACGGTAAGAGCCATGACAATTTCCTTGCAGTAGGCCGAATGGATGTTAAGGGTTCTCCGGCGGGATGGCTGCTCACCGCAGCGGGTTGCCACACAGAACCTTCGTAATGGTTATCGTCGTCATGGCCAATGGCTTTAGTTTTTTTTTGCCTTTTTAGAAAAACCCAACCTCATCCACAGGTTAACCAACCGCCTGCGTGGCCCCTTTCTTGCTTTGACACCTCTGCGCAGTCAAAACAATGCCACCCATTTGCAAGGTACTAAGGTCCTCCATGCACAGCCACTCCGATCAAGCCGAGATCCAGCGAATCGGCCAAGCCCTGCAGCAAGCCGAAAAAAACCGGAATGTCGATGCACAGATCCGGCTGTACAGAAAGCTGCGGCGGATCACGCCGAATGTACCCCTAGTCGCAGCCCAGCTCGCTCACTTGCTTTTCCAGCAAGGGGTGGATGATGAGGCACATCAGCACGCGATTGACGCGCTTGCGCAAGCTCCGCAGGTTAAGGTCGACAGCATGCTGTTTCCTCACTTTTATGTGCGTGAGCGGTATAAAACCAACCTGACCCAAGCCAAAGAGTGGTACCTTAAAGAGCCAAACCTCCTGAGATTCAAGCTTTACCACCAGGCCCTCACTTACGCAGGCAGTTCGCACGCCGATATGGAGGCGATGCTTCACGGCGCGCTCGAGCGATTTACCCAGGCCGATGAGCAGTCCCAAGTACTTTCTCTGCTGGGTCAGGCCTACTATGCCCAAGGCCGCTTCCACGACACCATCGCCTGCTATCAACTCGGGCTGCAAATGACGCCGAAGCATCGCAGTCAACTGCTGAACATGGCTGTCGCTCTAGAGCAGGTCGGTCGCTACAGCGAATCCCTGGAATACTATAAGCAACTGTTGGCGATGGAGCCTGATCATGCGGGCGTACATAACAACATCGCGATTACCCTGCTGAAGCTGGGTCAATTCGAAGCTGGTTGGGAACACTATGAGTGGCGCTGGAAAGCTGCACGAGCCGATCTGTATCATCAGTTCAATATCCCACGCTGGGCAGGAGAGCCACTGCAGGGCAAAACGCTGCTCGTATGGGGAGAGCAAGGGATCGGTGACCACATCATGTTCGCTAGCACTCTTAACGAACTACAGCATAGAGTTGGCAATCCCGAGCAGCTTCATTATGAAATCTACGCGCGCCTAGATACACTCTTCCAAAGAAGTTTCCCGAACGTAAACTTCATCCGAAGCGAAGAGCACGGGGAACTGGAAATCGGCGGCAAGAAATTATTCAAACAGAGCTGGCCGCGCAGCGATCTCCAGATTCCAGCGGGTAGTTTGATGGGCATTTTCCGCCCAAGCCTGGAGAGCTTCCCAAAACAGGCGAGCTTCTTGAAGGCCGACCCCGAGCAAACCCAGGCAGTACGCAGCCAATACCAATCGCTTTTCCCAGGCAAACGACTAATCGGCGTTTCTTGGCGTGGCGGTCGAACGGTCAATACCGAAATGCAAACCCGCCTGGTGGGATTCGAAGCCTTGCAACAGCTTGCCGCCTGCACCGGGGTGCAACTTATCGATCTGCAATATGACAGTACCCCGGAGGAATTGGCTCGAGCTGCCGAACTGGGGGTTCCAATGTTCCATGATGACAACGTGGACGCTCGTTTAGACATGGACCCACAAGCCTCGCAGATCAGCGCACTCGACGCCGTGATCAGCATCGACAATACCACGATCCACCTCGCAGGCGCCCTGGGCGTACCCACCTATGTTCTGGTGCCGTTGAATCCGAACTGGCGCTGGGGGTTAGAGGAAGGACAAAGCCATTGGTACCCGAGCGTGCAGGTCTTCCGTAACCGCGCACTTGGTGATTGGCGAGAGCCAGTGGCGCGAGTCATAACTGCTCTCGAATCCGATGGCCTTATCCCCAATCAGGCACATTCGCAAGGAGGTCTCGCATGAAGTGCTGCGTTGTCATTCCGGTTGGACCGGGACATCAAGAAATCTGCAAGCGTGCCATCTATTCTGTCGAGCAGGCCATTGCCAAAGGCATTGGTCCATTCCAAGAAGTGGTCATGCACATCCAGGATGACACCCTCGGCCAAGGCCGCTCCAGAGCACGCAATCTCGCCGTCCAGAGCGTGGCTAACAGTGATGCAGAATGGATTTTCTTCTTGGACGCCGATGACTTGATGGCCCCAGATGCTTTCTTACAAGTCGAAGGCGTTATCGATGACCACGACGGAATTTGGGGGTCGATTACCGTTGCCGAACCGATCAGCGGCGAAACGACTCGTCGCGAAAGCGAGATCAGCCCGATCACCAGCTTTGATCAGATCCTGCTGAATCACCCTTACAATACTCTGCAATTTGGCCATTTCGTGCGCACTGCGGTTGCCGCTAACGAACCGTTCGATACCGATATGGACTGCGGCGAAGACGTCGACTACTACCTAAGGGTATGGAGTCGCTACCGCTGCATCAAGCTCACCGAGCCGCTGTTTTACAATGTTCGCGGCCAGCACTCCACTGGACCACGCTCGGCTACAGGCCAACAATGGAACAACGCAATTCCACAGGTGTTTAACGCATTCTGCGCCGCAAATGAAGTCGTGGCCGCCGTTCCATTCGCCGGTAAGACAGTAAGGTTTCGCCTGAGTAATACGCTGGATAGCTTACAAAACTTTTTGGCTCGGGAGCACTTCTTTGAGGTCAAAGAGATGACGGAAACCTTGTTGGTCCTGCCGAAGCAGGCGAGAGTTTTTGACGTCGGAAGCAATATTGGCAACCACGCTCTCTTTTTCAGCATGATTGGCGAGGCAGCCCATGTGCGCTGCTTCGAACCTGCGCAAATCACAGCCGATTTGCTTGAAACCAATTTCAACCTTAACGAAATTCCGACTGACCGTTACAGCATTGAACGCGTCGGCATAGGCGCTCAACCAGGTCGAGCACGCTTCGACCGACTAGACCCCAGCAACTTAGAGGCCACTAGCCTGACGCCTGACAGTAACGGCCATCTCGAGATCGATACACTAGATAATCGCTACCCCGAGGCAGTAGTCGACTTGCTAAAGATAGATGTAGAGGGCATGGAACTAGATGTCCTGCGAGGCGCAACCGAACTTATCAAACGCAACCGACCTGTCCTGCTGGTAGAGGTGGCGAACGATAACAAAGGCCAATTCCTAGCCTGGATCACCAAGCATCAGTATCGGGTTCATCGAGCATTTGAGTTGGTTCACGCCTCGAACTACTTGCTGATGCCGCACACCCCTAGGGATGGGTTTTACGAACAAGGCGTGAGTGCCACTCGGGAATGGAAGCCCAAAGTCGGACTCGCTCCTCACCAAGCACCATGCGGTTGGTCGATTGGTGAGTTCCTCAACACGTATCTCGAACGCCGCCGGACACTGGAACTCCTGATCTCCGGCGACCACCTTGTCGCACTAGACTTGGCAAAGGGTTCCGCTCAAGCCCTACCCAATGGGACGCAGGACTTCGGTCGACGCTTCGCCGGCAGCATCGCCTTGTTGGGCGAAGTGCTCGGCCAGATCACCGACGGTTTGCTGTCGAATATCCTGGACGGACTGGCAAAATCGACTCAGGAAATTATCCTTTTCGACCTTATGGACGCCCGCTGGGATCACGCCTTCAAGCTCAACCATCGCTACCGCGATGCCGAATGGTACATCTGTCAGTTGTCCCGCCGTGGCTATCGTCTACAGAACTACCACAAGCTGCCACACAAGGCAGCCTTGGGCGCAGGAGAACAGCTCGACAGCCGAATCACTCTGCTCCACTTCAAGAAAGGCTGAGATGCAAAAAGGCCGTGATCCTAGATCACGGCCTTTTTCTTGAGAGAACCTCAGGTCCAAACCATCAGCACATGACTTGAATCAATTCAAGCCCGCTCGATAAGCGCCGAACCCCACGACAAGCCGACACCAAACCCACTGATCGCCACCCGCTTCCAGCTCGAGTCGAACATGCGCTTCTCAAGCAGCAACGGAATACTGGACGACACGGTATTCCCGGTCTCGACCATATCCTTCACGAACTTCTCCGGCTGCCCCTCCTCGAACCGCCGCGCCACGGCATCGACAATCGCCGCACTGCCCTGGTGAATGCAATATGCATCAATATCCGTGGATTCCAGATTGGAGTCCGCCAACAACTCATGCAGGTGCGCCGGAACTTTGACCAAGGCGAAGTTGAACACCTGACGACCATTCATGAAGAAGGTGCCGTCGCTGACCTTGAGATGCGGTGCGCCGGTGCCGTCGGTGCCGAACTTGGATTTGCCTAGCACCCAGGTCGGATCCTCGCCCATCCACGTAACTGTGGCGGCGTCGCCGAACAGCATGGTGGTGTTGCGGTCTTCGGGGTCGACGATCTTCGAGTACGGGTCAGCGGTGATCAGCAGGCCGTTCTTCAGCCCCGCCGCTTCCATGAAGCCCTTCATCGCATAGATGCCGTAGACGTAGCCGGAGCAGCCCAGGGAGATGTCGAAGGCCGCGATATGGGTCGGCAGGCCGAGCTTGCTCTGAACAATCGCCGAGGTGTGCGGCAAGCCTTCTTCGTCGCCGTTCTGGGTCACGACGATCAAGGCGTCGATGGACGCTGGATCCAATTCGGGATGATTGGCGAACAGTTTGTTGACCGCTTCGACGCATAGGTCGGAGGTTTCCTGTTCGTCATCCTTACGCGGCAGGAAGGTCGAGCCGATCTTGCCGAGGATGAAGGTCTCATCCTTGCCGAATTTGGCGCCTTGCGCGTAGTTGTCGAGGCCGGCGGAGGGCACGTAGCTCGCGATGCTTTTAATGCCAATCATTCTGGCTTCCCAATACTGAATAGCTAAAGATCACCCCTCACCATGACGGAGAGGTGCCTGGGCGGCGGGCCGGACCGCGCAGGGTGGGCGGATATCCCCGAAACACCTGGCTGTATGAGCCCGTTTACACAATACAGTGAAGATGCGCGTTTTGACCCATAGGTCACAACCGGTATGGGACGTCACATCAGAACATCAAGATACAAAAAAGCCAAAACGAGCGCCTCTTTTTAATCAAAAAGTTAGCGGCTCGTTTCGGCTTGAAAGGTCAGATCTTGTCGAACAGGCTTAGCTGCGAGATGCGCGAGAAGGCCAGCTGCGCGGCTTGCAGCATGGTTTGCTGCAGGGTGAGCTGCACGCTGGCTGCGGCCATGTCGGTGTCTGCGATGGACGATTGGGTCGACGCATTGACCAGGCCCAGGCTGGAGTTTTCGGTCGACTGAATGTCCAAGGCGTTGCCGCGGGCGCCGATCGAGCCCCGCACGATGTCGATCTGGGCGCTGGCCGAATCGAGGTTGCCGATCGCAGAGGCCACCGCATTAGTGATCGCCAGCGACACGCCACTTTCGGACGTGGACTGATTCAGCGCGTTCTTAAGCGTATTGATCGTGTTGAGAACATTCTGCGTCTCGTGGGAGTCAGCCGAGACAGTGAACTTGTCGCCCGTTGCCGGAGTGCCCGAAATATCCAGCGTGACACCCGCCACGGTAATCGTCGAGCCGCTCACCGTACCTGTGCCAATGGCCTTGCTCGAATCGGTGAGCGGGGACGCATACACCTCGTAGTCGGTCGCGCTGGTGAACTTGATCACCGCCCCGCCTTCGGGGAAGCCTGCCGCATACGCCGCGTTGTCGGTGATGGTGCCACCGGTGATCTGAGACGTCGACGTATTGCTAGGCAGACGGTTGGTAGTAATGGTGTCCGGGGTACTGGACAGCGTGAAGCTGTATTGGCTTACCAAGGTGTCGGCGTCGGCCGCCTGGTCTTCATCCAGCGTCACGTTGACGGCGTATTCGACACCGCGGAAGGTGAAGTTGGTACCCGCCTCGTCATCCGGATCAATCAGCCCGCCAGTGCTGGTTTCCGACGTTACGTCGTTACCCAAGGCATCGGTCACGGTGAACTCAGTGCTACTGGTGAACGTGACGGTGTATGGCTCCCCTGCGGTGTAAGTGCTGTTGTAGCTACGCGAAGAAGTCAGAGTGCCAGCGGTCAGGGTCAGGATACCGTCATCGGTCGTCGGCGAGACCTGCGTGGTCTGGGTACGCGAGACATTGGTGGCTTGCTCGAAAAGAGTGTAGCCAGTGTCGTTGGTCGCGATACTCAGGGTATCGGACACCTGCAGACTCAGCTGGGTCTGGTCGCCTTGGTAGGTATACGTACCGTCGGCGTTACGCACGTATGGCTGAGTCGTACTCTTGGAGCCCGCGAAGATATAGTTGCCGTTGGAGTCTTTACTGTTGAGCAGGCTGAACACGGTTTCTTCGATCTGGCCGAGTTCACTGGCGATCGATGCGCGATCCTCGTCCGAAAGGCCACCACTGCCCGCGCGCAACGTCAGCTCCCGCGCACGCTGCAGGGAGTCGGTGATACTGCTGAGAATCGACTCCTCGTTATTCAACGCGTTGGTCGCCGTGGTGATATTGCTGTTGTACTGATCGAGCAAGGCACTCTGCTGCTGCAACTTGAGCAACTTGGCAGCGCCGACCGGATCATCCGCCGCGGTCTGGATGCGGCTACCCGACGAGATCTGCTCCTGGGTCTTGGTGACCGAAGCGAACGACTTCGAATAGCTGGTCATGCTATTGGCGAAGTACTGGTTGGTGGAAATGCGCATGATCGCCTCCCTTACAGACTGCTGATCAGTGTTTGAAAGATTTCCTGCGCAGTCTTGATGATCTGCGAGGAGGCGGTGTAGTACTGCTGGAACTTGACCAGACCAGCGGCTTCTTCATCCAGGTTCACCCCCGACACCGAGTCGCGGCTGTCGGTCGCTGAGGTCAGCACCGCGGCGGTAGCGGTGGCATCGATCGACGCCTGGCTTGCCAACGCGCCCACGCCCTCGACCAGCGTCGCATAGGCGCTGGTGATGCTCATACCGACGTTGCTGCCACTGACGCCCACGGTATTTGCAGTCTGCAACTCCAGCAGGCTCTGCGCGTTGCGGTTGTCGGTGGTGCCATCCGTGTTGAAAGAAACACTGTAGCTGTCGCTGGCCGCTGGCGAGCCGCTCACCGTCATCTCGAAGGTGTAAGTCATGGCATTGCCATCGGCATCGGTCATGGCATTGCCGTTGTCATCGAGCATCGGCACGGTGATGCTCAGCGTGTTGTCCTGGTTCGGCACGATGGTGCCGGTACCGATGCTCACGCCCTGGGCGTTGTAGACCGTGTAACCCTGGGTACCCGAGCTTGCGGCGTCGAACACCAGCTTGACCGGGCTGGCATTCTCGATGCCGCTTTGCATCTGCGCGAGTTCGGTGCCGCCGTAGATGTCCAAGTCGGTGGTCAGCGTCGGCAGGCTGAAGGTGCCGGTGCCACTGTTGCTCGAACCGGCCACGCCAGTCAGCGCGCTGGCGAAGGCCAACTTGTTGTAGTCGGTCATCACGGTGCTGATATTGGTCGCACCGGTACGGGTAGGAATGACCTGGAAACTGTCGCCAGCGGAAAGGGCACCACCGTTGAGCGCCAGGGTGAAACCATCGATCTCTGGCGCAGGATCGTCATCCAGGCTGTAGGAACCCATGCTGGTGCCGTCCGAGCGCACCACCGTGTAGTCCTTGTCGCTGGTGAACTTGACTTCGTAGTTGTACGCGGTCAGTGCGCTGGAGTCGGTGATGGTGACATCGAGGTTGCCGGAGCCTGCGCTATTGCTGGCCGAAGCCAGGCTGCGCTGGCTGATGGCGGAGGCGCTGTTGATGCTGGAGAACAGCATCGAACCGAAATCGCCGTTGAGGTCCAGGCCCTGGCCCAGCTGGCTGTTGATGGTGTCGCTGACCACGATGGCCATGCGCCCCAGCTCGTTCAAGGCCGGGTTGAGCACATCGTTGCGGTAACGCAGCAGGCCGCCGATCTCGCCGCCGGTGGCGACCGAGGTCACGTCGGTGCTGAAGTTCTGGTAGTTGATGAC
Organism: Pseudomonas putida; assembly: GCA_041071465.1. Classification (NCBI taxonomy): domain Bacteria; kingdom Pseudomonadati; phylum Pseudomonadota; class Gammaproteobacteria; order Pseudomonadales; family Pseudomonadaceae; genus Pseudomonas; species Pseudomonas putida. The sequence goes on from CP163498.1 coordinate 365,444, forward strand.
CAGGCTGTACTGCGAAGGGTCCGTGCTGCTCGCCTGCGCAGTCAGTTTGTTGGCGGTGGTGCCGGTGACCAACGCCTGGCCTGTACCCAAGTAGACGTCGTAGTTGCCATCGCGCTCCTGTACGGTCACACCCACTAACTCGTTGAGCTGGCGCAATGCCTCGTCGCGGGCATCCAGCAGGCTGGTCGGCTCGGTGCCGTTGGCCGAGAGCGCGACGATCTGCTGGTTCAGCGTGGCGATCGAAGAGGTGATGGAGTTGACCTGGCCGGTCAGCGTGCTGAGCTGGGAATTGATGCTGGTGTTCTGCTGATTCAGCTGCGAGGCAATCGAGTTGAAGCGATTGCTCAGGGTTTGCGCAGAAGTCAACAGCAGCTGGCGAGCCGCCGTATCGCTGGGTGTGGACGACGCCGTTTGCAAGGCACTGAAGAAAGACGACAGTACGCTGGTGATCCCGGTGGTGCTGTCCGACAGCAACGAGTCCAGTGACGAGATCTGCGTGGAGTAGGTACTGGCTTCCGAACTCAGCGAGGTACTGGCGTTGACCTGGCTCTGCAGGTAGGCGCTGTAGATGCGCCGCACTTCCGATAGGGTCGTGCCACTGCCGACGTAACCTGCCCCTCCAATACTCTGCAAGGCCCCGGCCGAATTCACCGTCTGCTGGCGCGAGTAGCCCGACGTCGCAACGTTGGTGATGTTGTTACTCGTGGTCGTCAGGGCACTTTGGCTCGCCGACAGCCCGGAAAGCCCAATAGAGATCAGATTCGACATGCTTCAAGCCTTATAGAGTCGTTTGTGTGCCGTTGGCTGCGTAGGTCTGGTACTTGTCGAGCTGCCGGGCGATTGCCGAGATCTTCCGGGCATAGTTCGGGTCAGTGGCGTAACCGGCCTTCTGCAACTCGGTGGCAAACTGTTCTGGGTTATCGGCCGACTTGACCACTTCTTGATAGCGATCGTTGTTCAACAGCAGGTTGGCAAGATCATGGAAACTCTCGGAGTACGAGCCATACGCACGGAACGCCGCCGACTCCTTGACCATCTGGCCGTCACGGAACTCGCTGGTGAGCGCCTTCGCCTGCTCGCCCTTCCAGCTGCCGGTGGCCTTGATGTTGAACAGGTTGTAGCTGCTGCTGCCATCGCTCTGGCGCAGGATCGACCGCCCCCAGCCGGTTTCCAGTGCAGCCTGGGCCACCAGCATCTTCGGCTCCACACCAATACGCTGGGCCGCTTCCTGGGCCATCGGCAGCATAGTGGCGACGAACTCGTCGGCACTGGTGAACGCGCTCTTGCCCGGCGCCAACGGCACCTGAACCACGCTGCGCTGGCCGCCGGCCAACAGCCCGGCGAAGGCAGGCGACTGGGTCCAGTCGCCGTATTCGCCTGCCGCGCCCACCGCTGTGGCGGTGCTGCCAGCGCCACGGCGCAGGGTGTTGGCGGGTGCGGCGGTGCCAGCACCGGGCACAATACCCGCAAGCATGCGGTCGGCCAGCTTGCTCGGCAGAGACAAACGGCGCTGATTGAGCGCCGCGACGTCATTGTGCGCGGAGCCGGCCACCTGCCCGTCTGCCGCCGCGTTGTGTATGGCCCCCAAGGCACCGCTGGTACCGGCTTCTCGGTTGAACGGGTTGCCGCCAGGGCGCTGGGTCGAGGCCGCCTTGGACAACTGGCGCATCAGCACGCCCTGTAGGCCAATACCCCCACCCTCGCGGGACAGGCTGACCGCCAGTTGCTGGTCGTACATTTCCTGGTACTGCTTGGTCGTCTCGGTGTTGAGCGGGTTGTCCTTGGCCAGCACATTGTTGGCCGCACGCATGGACTTGAGCATCTCGCTGACGAACAACGACTCGAATTCCTGGGCGACCTTGCGCAGGTTCGCCTCGCTGTCCTTGTCACCGACCTTCATCGCATTGAGGCGATTGAGGTCGGTGTAGGCGCCGGTGTCGACGGTTTTCATCTCAGCCGACCTCAGATCACGATCAGGTCGGCTTGCAGCGCACCGGCCTGCTTGAGCGCTTCGAGAATCGCCATCAGGTCGCTCGGCGCCGCGCCCACCTGGTTCACCGCGCGGACGATCTCATCCAGCGTGGTACCCGGACCGAACTTGAACATCGGCTTGGCTTCCTGCTGAGCGTTGACCCGAGAGCGCGGCACCACGGCGGTCTCGCCATTGGAGAATGGCCCCGGCTGACTGACGATCGGGTCTTCGGTGATGGTCACGGTGAGACTGCCGTGGGTCACCGCAGCTGGCGATACCTTGACGTTCTGGCCGATGACGATGGTGCCGGTACGCGAATTGATGATGACCTTGGCCACGGCCTGGCCTGGGTCGATCTCCAGGTTCTCGAGGATTGACAGGTAGTCCACGCGCTGGCTCGGATCCATCGGCGCGGTGACCCGTACCGAGCCACCATCCACAGCCTGGGCGACGCCAGGGCCGAGCATGTCGTTGACCTTGTCGACGATGCGCTTGGCGGTGGTGAAGTCGGGACGATTGAGGTTGAGGGTAAGGCTATTACCCTGGTTGAACCCGCTCGGCACCGCCCGCTCGACAGTGGCGCCACCGGGAATACGGCCGGCCGACGGCACGTTGACGGTAATTCGCGAGCCATCCTTGCCTTCGGCATCGAAGCCGCCGACCACCAGGTTACCCTGGGCGATGGCGTAAACGTTGCCATCGATACCCTTGAGTGGAGTCATCAACAGACTGCCGCCGCGCAAACTCTTGGAGTTACCGATCGACGACACCGTGATGTCAATGACCTGACCCGGTTTGGCGAACGCCGGCAGATCGGCATGGATCGACACCGCAGCAACGTTCTTCAACTGTACGGTGCCAGTGCTGCTAGGCACCTTGATGCCGAACTGCGCCAGCATGTTGTTGAAGGTCTGCAGGGTAAACGGCGTCTGGGTGGTCTGGTCACCCGTGCCGTTGAGGCCGACCACTAGGCCATAGCCGATCAACTGGTTGGTCCGCACGCCAGAAATGCTGGCGATATCCTTGAGGCGCTCGGCATGTGCACCGAAGCAGGCGAACACCAGCGCCGTCAGCACCAGCAGCGGTTTGAACTTGAGCATGTCGATGCGCACTCAGAAAGGCCAGTACGGGCTCATGAAGAACCGATCGAGCCAGCCAGGTTGGCTGGCATCGGCGAACGAGCCGGTTCCCGAATAGGTGATTCGTGCATCCGCCACGCGGGTGGATGACACAGTGTTGTCAGTGGCGATGTCATCGGCGCGAATCAGACCAGCGATACGTACCAGTTCCTCCCCGGTGTTGAGTGTCATCCACTTCTCGCCGCGCACCGCGAGGATGCCGTTAGGCAGCACCTCAGCGACGGTCACGGTGACCGAGCCGGTCAGGCTGTTGCCCTGGGCCGCCTTGGCATCACCCTTGGTATCACGCGTACCACTGTAGCTCGCATCCAGGCTCAGAGAGCCACCGCCGAACGGGCTGTCGGTCTTCACTCCACCACCGAACAGCGAGCTCAGGCCGAGGCTGGTGTTACTGTCCTTGGCCAACGAGGAATTAGCGCTCTTGCTGGCCGCCATCTTCTCGTTGAGCGTGATAGTGATGATGTCACCCACACGGAACGCCTTGCGGTCGGTGTACAGGTTCTGGTCGAAGCCGGCCTGGTAGATCGAACCGTTGTTGGCGGCCGCCGGCAACGGGGTACGCGGTAGCACAGGCGCATAGTACGGATCGTTGGGCTTGGCCGGCGGGGCCATGCAACCGGCCAGCAGGCAAGCGCCACCTACGGCGAAAACAACGGACAAACGATTCATGCTCATGACCTCACGGTGCTACGGGTGCTTCAAGGTGTCGGCTGATTCAGCTATTCAGAATTACAAATTCTGGGTAACGAACTGCAGCATCTGGTCAGCGGTCGAGATCACCTTGGAGTTCATCTCGTAGGCGCGCTGGGTGGTGATCATGTTCACCAGCTCCTCCACCGTGCTGACGTTGGAGTTTTCCAGGGTGTTCTGCAGGGTGGTGCCGAAACCGTTCAGGCCCGGGGTACCGACGTTCGGTGCACCGCTGGAGGCGGTTTCCAGGAACAGGTTGTTGCCGATGGATTGCAGGCCGGCCGGGTTGATGAAGTCGGCGGTCTGCAGGTTGCCGATCACCTGGTTGGCGGCGTTGCCGGAAGTGGTGATCGACACGGTACCATCGGTGCCGACGGTGAAGGTCTGGGCATCGGCAGGGACGACTATGGCAGGCTCCAGCGCCAAGCCATTGGCTGTCACCAGTTGGCCATCGGAATCCAGGTGGAAAGTGCCATCCCGCGTGTAGGAGATGGTGCCGTCTGGCTGCATGATCTGGAAGAAACCACGACCGTTGATGGCCATGTCCAGCGGCTGGTCGGTGGTCTGCAGGCTGCCGGCGGTGAAATTCTTCTGGGTGCCGACGATGCGCACACCAGTACCGACTTGCAAACCTGTCGGCAACTCGCTGTCCTGGGTCGACTGGGCACCAGGCTGGCGCTTGACCTGGTACAGCAGGTCCTGGAACTCGGCGCGGTCTTTCTTGAAACCGGTCGTCGAGACGTTGGCCAAGTTGTTGGAAATGGTCGTCAGATTGGTGTCCTGAGCGGCGAGGCCGGTCTTGCTGACCCAGAGAGCGGGGAGCATATGTCTTCTCCTTACGCGACGGCGTGACTGCCGTCATTGTCGAACAGGGGTTGAGGCGGGTGTCAGCTGAGCTGCATCACCCGCGCCATCGATTCGTCGTTTTCCTTGGCGGCAGTCATCATCTTGATCTGCAGCTCGAACTGCCGGGACAGCGCCATGATCGAAGTCATCTCGTCGACCGCGTTGACGTTGCTGCCCTCGAGGAAGCCAGAAACAACCTTTACCGAGGCATCCGCCACGAGGGGCTGGCCGGTGTTGCTGTGGATCAGGCCATCGGTGCCCTTGCTCAGGGTAGAGAGGTCGGGCTTGACCATCTTGATCCGGTCGACCTCAGCCATCACCGATGGGCTCTCGCCCAGGGAACGAATGCTGATGGTGCCGTCCGAGCCGACTTCGACGTGCTCTTCCGGCGGAATCGCGATCGGTCCGCCATTGCCAAGCACGGCCATGCCGTTACCGGTGCGCAGCACGCCCAGGGCGTCGATGTTGAGGCTGCCGGTGCGGGTGTAGGCCTCGCTGCCGTCAGGGGCCTGGACTGCGATCCAACCATCGCCATCTACCGCAACATCGAGTTCACGCCCGGTTTCAATCAACGGGCCATGGTCGAAGTCGGTGGCCGGCCGTTCAGTCATGGCGAAAGCGCGCGAGGGCAAGGTTTCGCCGAATACCGGCATTGAGCGGGCCTGCTCTAGGTCACGCTGGAAACCATTGGTCGAAACGTTAGCCAAGTTGTTGGCATGGGCTTTTTGCGCCAGCGCATTCTGGCTGGCGCCGGTCATGGCCACGTACAGCATCTTGTCCACTTCAACTCTCCCTCGACGGACTTTCGCCGCCACTGACATGCTGATGAGGTGCTAGCAAGTCTCGGGCCAAAACCGAGGCAAAGGCGCTACCCCAGTATTCATAGGCCTTACACGCCGCCAACGGTGCAGGCGACGCACAGGCGCGCCGGCAAATCGGCGATTGTTTGCCGGTAGGCGGCAACGTGTTGACGCTCGAAAAAACGCCGCCTGGCGCTCAACGGCAGGCGGCGTTACGAAAAGGCCCGGCAAAGCGGATGAACGCCTTGCCGGGATCGACCTGGGTGCAGATGAACACGCCGGTCTCGATGCTCTGATACTTGTACCAGGGCGCCGGCGCTGCCAGGGCCGCCAGAGGCAGCCCGAGCAACAATACCCGCACCAACCTGAACAGCATTTTCATCAGGTCATCTGGAGGATGGTTTGCATGATGGTGCTTTCAGTGGAAATGGTCTTGGCGTTGGCCTGGTAGTTGCTCTGGGCCTTGATCAGGTTGACCAACTCGGAGGTCAGGTCGACGTTGGAGTCTTCCAGGGCCCCTGCAGTCAACGAACCCATTACACCGGTGTTCGGCGCGCCGACAACCGGCACACCCGAGGCGTACGATTCTTTCCAGCCAGTGCCGCCAACCGGGGTCAGGCCCTGGACGTTGGCGAAGTTGGCCAGCGCAACCTGGCCGATGACTTTCGACTGACCGTTGCTGTAGGTGCCGAACAGATTGCCATCGGAGTCGATCGACAGCGACGACAGGTTACCCGGCGCGTAGCCGTCCTGGGACTTGGCGGTCACCGCCGAGGTGGCGTTGTATTGACTGGTCGCCGACATGTCGATGGTCACACCATTGGTAGCTGCCGAGGCGCCGTTGCTGGCCATGGTGCCAGCAGCGCTCTTGACTGCGGGAACCCAGTCGGTCAGGGTCAGATTGCCCAGGCTGTCGACGGTGAAGTCGGAACTGGTCGAAGCGGTCAAGACACCCGCCGAGTTGAAGGTCAGGTCGGCGGTGTAAGGCGTGGTGGAGGTCGGATCGGCCGGGTTCACGCCATCGACGGTCACGTACATGGTCCAGGTATTCTGGTCGGTCTTGACGAAATACTGGCTCAGGCTGTGGGCGTTGCCTTGGCTGTCGTAGATGTCGGTGCTGAAGGTGTAGTTGTAGGTGTCGGTGTCCGAGGCATCGAACGGGGTTTCGGTGGGCACCGTGTCCGACGAATTGAGGTTCAGCGTTTCGCTCAGGCTGGTACTGGCCTTGGGCGCCACCGCTGCAGTGCTGACGGTCAGGTCGGCAAGAATGCCTTCAACAACGTTACCATCGGCATCCACGCCATAACCCTGCAGGCGGTTGCCACTGGCATCGACGATGTTACCCGAGCTGTCGGTACCGAAGGCACCGGCACGGGTGTAGGTGGTCGAACCGTTGTTGCTGGTGATGAAGAAGCCGTTGCCATTGATGGCCAGGTCCAGGCTAGCGCCGGTGGTACTGACGTTGCCTTGAGTGAACTGCTGGGAAATCGCCTGGGTCGTTACACCACTACCGACGGTGTAGCGCGAACCGCCCAGGAACAGGGAGTTGGCGTAAAGGTCGCCAAACTCGGCGCGCGCCGATTTGAAACCGGTGGTGCCGACGTTGGCGATGTTGTTACCCGTGACATCCAGGCTGGTGGCGGCTGCGTTAAGGCCACTGAGACCGATATTGAACGACATTGATTGACTCCTGTGCCGATGCCCGGCTTACGATCCGATAGTTTTGACGTCCGAAAGCGCGATGCTCTCGCCACTTGCCAGATTGAGCGTGTACGAACCTGCAGTGCTGCCCACGGTGACGCTGTTGACCACCGACGGCAGGTAGGTGGTCTGCGCGACCTCCTTGCCATCGACGGTAGCCTTGGCCTCGAAGGTATAGGTACCGGCATCCACCGCCAGCCCATCGTTATCGGTGCCATCCCAGCTGAAGCTGACCGTGCCGGCACTTTGCGAACCCAGGTCGATGTTCTTCACTACATTGCCGTCGGCGTCATACACGTTCACGGTCAGGCCGGTGGTCGACGAGGTGACGTCGATCTGGCCAGTCAAGCCGGTACCGGCAGCGACCGTTGCAGCGTCCGCCTCGGTGATGACCGAGCGCCCGACCAGGGACGAAGCCTGCAAGGCCTGGGTCGAGGCATAGTTGCCGAGCAGGGTGTCCACGGTGTCGTTGAGGGTCTGCATCGATTCCAGACTGCTGAACTGCGCCAACTGGGCGACGAATTCGGAGTTGTCCTGGGGGTCGAGCGGGTTTTGGTTCTGCAGCTGGGTCACCAACAACTGCAGGAAGGTGTCCTTGCCAAGCGTGTCGGTACTGCTGCTACTGGAGGTGTCACTGGCCAGCGCATATTGCGAATAGATCGCGGAAGCACTTGTGGCGTCGGTAGTAGTGGTCATCGGCTATCCCCCTCACTGACCCAGGGTCAGCACTTTCTGCATCATGGTCTTGGCAGTATTCATGATGTCGGCGTTGGTCTGGAACGCACGGCTGGCGGAGATCATGTCGGCCATCTCCTCGACCACGTTAACGTTCGGGTAGTACACGTAGCCGTCCTTGTTGGCGGCGGGATTACTCGGCTCGTAGCGCGCCTCCAGGTTGCTCTGGTCCTCGACGATGCCTTTTACCTGCACGCCCTGCCCTGCCTCGCCCTGGTCATCGAACAGCGACTGGCTGCCGCCGGCCTGCGCGTCCTGGAAGGTGGTGGCGAACACCGGGTGACGGGCGCGGTAGGTCTGGTCGATGCTCGAGGACACGGTCTCGGCGTTGGCGATGTTGGAAGCAACGGTGTTCAGGCGCGTGTTCTGCGCACTCATGCCGCTACCGGCAATGTTGAAGACACTGGAAAGGGACATGGTCATTCTCCCCGCAGGGCCGAAACCAGCCCTTTGAATTTACTGTTGAGCAAGGTGAAGCTGGCCTGGAAGCCGATGGCGTTTTCGGTGTAGTTCGATTGCTCGATCTGCGCGTCCACGGTGTTCTGGTCGATCGACGGCTGCGTTGGCGTGCGGTACTTGAGGGTATCGTCGGCCATGGCCAGGCCCTCGGCCTCGATATGGCGGCTGTTGGTACGATCGAGGCTGAAACGGCCGCCACTCTGCTGCTTGTCGCTCTCGGCAGCGAGCACCGAGGCGAAGTCCATGTCGCGCGCCTTGTAGTTGGGCGTGTCGGCGTTGGCGATGTTGTTGGCCAGCACTTCGGCACGCTGGGCGCGGAAGCCCAGGGCCTTTTCGTGAATACCAAGCGCCTTGTCGAAACTGATGCTCATGTCGGGGAAACCTTCGGAGGTTGGCCGGAATATCGTTGGGCAAGGTATAGCAAGGGCTGTGCCAACCAACATAAAGCCCGGAAATACGGGCTTGCAGGGCAAGGTGCTGTCAGAGTGATGCCAGAAAAGCGGCAAAGGCCTTCCGCCTTGAGCGGCGAAAGCGGCAATTGCCGGGCGGCAAAAGCGGCAAAACAAAAAATTGACGTCAGTATTTTTCCTGCGCCGGCCTCTTCGCGGGTAAACCCCCTCCCACAGGGTTCTGCACAGCTTTAAAAGTCGGTGCGGTACCTGTGGGAGCGGGTTTACCCGCGAAGAGGCCGGCACAGGCAAACAAAAAGGCCGGCAACTTTCGCTGCCGGCCTTTGTGCTTACTTCGCCTGGTAGATGATCCCGGACTGCACTGCACCATCTGGTAATGGTCCGGCAGCCCGTTCAGCGCCTCGGAAGCCCCGAGGAACAGATACCCACCCGGCTTCAAGGTACTGTGGATACGCAACAGGATGTCCTTCTTCACCTGCGCCGAGAAATAGATCAGCACGTTACGGCAGAACACCACATCGAACTTGCCCAGGCTGGCATAGCTGTCGAGCAGGTTGAACGAGCGGAACTCGACACGGCTGCGAATCGCCGGCTTGACCGCCCAACGCCCCGGCCCCTTGGTGTCGAAGTAGCGCTGCAGGCGCTCCTGGGACAAGCCACGGGCAATCGCCAGGCTGTCGTACTCGCCAGTCTTGCAGTTGGTCAGCATGGTGCCGGACAGGTCGGTGGCAACGATCTGCGCGCCCATCTTCAACTGGCCGAGGTTGCTGCGCTCGAATTCGTCGATGGCCATCGAGATGGAATACGGCTCCTGCCCCGACGAACAGGCCGCCGACCACATGCGCAGGCGCTGGCCGGGGTTGTTGCGGATGAACTCGGGGATGACCTTGTTCTTCAGCACCTCGAACGGGTAGGTATCGCGAAACCACAGGGTCTCGTTGGTGGTCATGGCATCGACCACCTGCTCGCGCAAGCCGCCGCGCGGCTGGGCCTGGATGCGCTGCACCAGCTCGCCCAGGCTCTTGATACCCTGTTGCTCCATCAGCTTGTTGAGACGGCTGGAAACCAGGTACTGCTTATTCTCGCCCAGCAGGATGCCACAGGCTTTCTCCAGGAAGACCCGGAACTGTTCGAAATCCAAATTACCCGTAGACACTACTGCCGCCTCTTTTAAATCACTGGTGCCGGGGCCTGCCCCGGCTGCTTCAATGCGCTGCCTTGATCCGGTCGACCACCCGCTGGGCCAGGTCGTCCGGCTTGAACTTGGCCAGGAAGTCATCGGCACCGACCTTCTTGACCATCGCCTGGTTGAACACCCCGGAAAGCGAAGTATGCAAGCAGATGTGCAATTTTTGCATGCGCGGATCGCTGCGGATCTCCGCCGTTAGCGTATAGCCGTCCATTTCCGGCATTTCAATGTCCGAGATCATCATCAGGAACTCTTCCTCCGGCTTCTTGCCCTCATCCACCAGCTGGCGCAGGTAGTTCAGGGCCTGACGGCCGTCATTGAGCGCCACCACCTCGACCCCCACGGTCTGCAGGCAGCGGCTGACCTGCTTGCGCGCCACCGACGAATCGTCGACGGTGAGCACCCGCAACAGCACGGCCTTGTCCTGCACCTCGGCATCGATCACCCCGGCCGACACCGACTCGGACGACGGCGCCACTTCGGCCAGCACCTTCTCCACATCGATGATCTCGACCATGCGGTTGTCCACCCGGGTGACCGCGGTCAGGTAGTGGTCGCGGCCGGTGCCCTTGGGTGGCGGATGGATTTCTTCCCAGTTCATGTTGACGATGCGCTCCACCGAGTGCACCAGGAAGCCTTGGGTCTTGGTGTTGTACTCGGTGATGATCACGAAACTGTTGCGCGTGTCTTCCTGCAGCGGCCGCAACCCGGTGGCCATCGACAGGTCGAGGATCGGGATGGTCGCCCCGCGAATATTGGCAACACCGCGCACCACCGGGTGCGCCTTGGGCAGCAGGGTCAGCGCAGGGCATTGCAGCACTTCCCTGACCTTGAATACGTTGATGCCGTAAAGCTGCTCGCCATTGAGGCGGAACAGCAGCAATTCCAGGCGATTCTGCCCCACCAGCTGTGTGCGCTGGTTGACCGAATCCATAACACCTGCCATGCCAGACTCCTTTATGTTTCAGCCTTTCGTTGCAACTCAGGTAGCGAGTCGGCACGGGCTTTGCTTTTTTGAGCGCCATGTACACGAAAACGACATTTTTCCGACGATTGACGCGCCTGCTGCCTGGCTCGCTGGCCATGCTGTGCCTTCTGGTGCCCGGCGTTCGCACGGTAGCGGACGCGTTTACCTTGCCTGAACAGCTTATCGGTGTCACTCAAGGGTTTCTTGAATTCAGCGTCGAAGATTATCTGGCCACCACCCAGACCGCCGGCCGTTACGAGATCCAGGTCAACCCGCTGGACCCGCGCCTGCGCATGCCGCTGTGCAGCCAGCAGCTGGACGCCTCGCTGGAAAGCCCGGCCCAGCCGTTGGGCCGCGTCACGGTAAAGGTACGCTGCGAAGGCACGGCGCCTTGGACCGTGTTCGTGCCGGCCACCGTGCGGCTGTTCCGCGATGTGGTGGTGGTGACCCGGCCGCTCAAGCGCGACAACGTGGTAGGCGAAGGCGACGTGGCCCTGCGCGAGCGCGATGTCGGCACCCTGGGCCAAGGCTTTTTGACCGAACTGGAACAGGCGATAGGCATGAAGATGCTGCGCCCCACGGTGATCGACCAGGTACTCACCCCGCAACACCTGGAACAGGCCGAGGTAGTGCGCAAGGGCGACCACGTGGTGATCATCGCCCGCAGTGGCAGCCTGAGTGTGCGCATGCCCGGAGAAGCCCTGAGCAAGGGCGGCCTGAGCGAACAGATCCGGGTGCGCAACCTCAATTCCAAACGGGTGATCAAGGCCAGGGTGACCGGCCCCGGCCAGGTCGAAGTAAGTATGTAGCCAGCCCATTGATTTGCGCTGGCGGTGAGGAACCGCTTTTCCTAAACTGTGTCAGAAAACGGGTTCGCGAGCTTGCTGACAGGCGGCTATGCATTTGTGCCTAAAGTTTCTTTCGGGTTGGCCGAAAACAAGGCAAGCGTCCAAATACCCAGAGGTTTCTGATCATGGTCATCGACTTCAGTCGTTTGAATAACTCTCCGTCCGTCACGGGCGGCGTGCGCGGCAACACCGCGAACGGCAGCGCCGAAAAACCGGCAGCCAGCCAGGAAGCGGCAACCGCCACCAGCGCCAGCGGAGAAGCGGTACACCTCAGCCAAGAGGCCCAGCAGTTGCAGAAGATCAGCGACAAGCTGCGCGACGAGCCAGTGGTCAACAGTGCCCGTGTGGCCCAGTTGAAACAGGCGATCGCCGACGGCAGCTACCAGGTCGATGCCGGCCGGGTCGCCAGCAAACTGCTCGATTTCGAAGCCCAGCGCTGACCGTTCGGCGCGCTGACTTCACGGACGCTAGAAAAGCCAAGAGTTAGCCATGCACGACACCACCTTGCTGCAACTGATCGAAGATGACATTGCCCCCATGCAGGAACTGCTTGACCTTCTGCAAAAGGAAGCGATCGCCCTGCATGGCCGCGACATGCCGCTGCTGGAACAGATCCTGGCGCGCAAGCAGTCGTTGATCATCTTGCTCGAGCAGCACGGCCAGCGCCGCAGCCAGTTGCTCGGCAGCCTGGGCCTGAGCGCCGATCGGGCCGGTGTGCAGGCGGTGGCTGCGCAATCGCCCCATGGCGAAGCGATGCTGCAGCGGCTCGACATGCTCTCGCAGCTGATGGACAACTGCCAGCAGGTCAACCAGACCAATGGCCGGATCATCCAGGTGCAGCAACACGTCACCAACAACCAGATCCGGATCCTCATGGGCGGCGATTCTCCGTCGCTCTACGACAGCCGCGGCAGCACCTCGCCACTGGCCAAGCCACGGGCGCTCAGCCAAGTGTGATTTTTTCTATCAAGGCACGGAACATACTGGCAAAATGCCGTTAATTGCGTGTGTCGCTTTTGCCTGGAGAACGATAAGCCGTGTTCAATGAATCCGATGCCCCGCAGCCGCCAAAGGTGCTGAACACCCCTTTGGAGATTGCGGCCAACTTGCGGCAGCTGCAGGAAAGCCACGACCCCCTGATCATCACCTTCCACGACCGCAGCCAGCGCTTCCAGAGCTACGTGGTGCACGTGGACCGTGAAAGCAACACCCTGGCGCTGGACGAGATGATCCCGCGCGACGGTGAAAAGTTCATCGAGAACGGCGAACACTTCCGCGTCGAAGGCTTCCACGATGGCGTGCGCATCGCCTGGGACTGCAACCACGAGCTGAAGATCAGCGAAGTCGACGGCAACCGCTGCTACCGCGGCGCCATGCCATTGGAGATGACCTACCACCAGCGCCGCAATGCGTTCCGCGCCGCGCTGAAGCTGTCGCAGCTGGTCGATGTCATCCTCGATGGTGCCCACCTCAAGGGCAACGGCGCCCTGCGTGGCAAGCTGCTGGACATCTCCGCCACCGGCTGCAAACTGCGCTTCGAAGGCAATGTCGAGGATCGCCTGCAACTGGGCCAGGTGTACGAGCGTTTCAAGGCGGGCAACCCGCTGGGCCTGGTCGACACCATGGTCGAGCTGCGCCACCTGCACTATGAAGAGCGGATCAACACCACCTTTGCCGGCGTGCGCTTCCATAACTTTACCGGGCAGGCGCAGCGCAAGGTCGAGAGCTTCGTGTACCAGTTGCAGCGTGAAGCGCGGCGGTTCGACAAGGACGACTATTGATCGTCGGTCGAGTACAAAAACGCCACCTATCAAGGTGGCGTTTTCATTTGTGCTTCTCCTGTGCCGGCCTCTTCGCGGGCACGCCCGCTCCCACAGAACTGCACATAACTCATTGAATTAGCAGGGACTCTGTGGGAGCGGCTTTAGCCGCGAACACCGGCGCAGCCGGTGCCATGCACCGCGTTGGATTCTTCGCGGCTAAAGCCGCTCCCACAGGGTACGCGTACTGCTTGCAGATCCAGTTATCTACGCGAAAGCTCTCCCACAGGTACAGCGCATGCTTCGAACCCGGCGCGGTCGCTGTGGGAGCGGGCGTGCCCGCGAAGAGGCCGGCACAGGCCTACACCGACTTGCTGACCTCACCTTCCGGCTCAGGCTCCTTGTCAGCCCCCTTCTCTTCCGCCTCGGTATCCTCCGCCGCCACCGGTGCCTGCATCACCTCCTGTACCGTCTGCTCATCCACCCGTGGGTCCAGCGCCGCCGACAGTGGCGAACCGGCAGCCGGCATGGCAACGTGGCCCAAAGGCGCATCCTGCACCTGGTGCAGCCCGGTGACCGCCTTCGGCCGAATGCGCCACACCAGCACCAGGGCAAAGAACACGAAGAAGGCATACAGCATCTGCGGGCCCAGCACCTTCATCAGCACGCCTGCCGCCAGCGGCCCGATACACGCGCCCACGCCGTAGGTCACCAGCAGCATCGCGGTCAGCGACACCCGCCGTTCGCTTTCCACATGGTCGTTGGAAAACGCCACCGCCAGCGGGTACAGGCAGAACTGCAGCAACGAAATCACGAAACCTATGCCGAACAGCAACTCCAGCGGCACGCTGGGCAACATCGCCAGCGGCGCCGAGGCCAGCGCCAACCCCACCGCCACGCTGCGGATGAGCACTGCCCGATCGTAGCGGTCAGACAACCAGCCCAGCGGCCACTGCACCAGCAGGCCGGCAAAGATGCAGCTACCCATGAACAGACCGACCTGCTCGGTAGTCATGCCCTGGCTGGAGGCATACAAGGGCGCCAGGCCATAGAACGAGCCGACGATCAGCCCCGAACCCAGCACCGTGCTGAGCGACTGCGGCACGCGCTTGATGAAGAACTTCGGCTCCATCGGGGCCGGGCGCAACGGTGCGGGGTGTATGCGCCGGGTCATGGCGACCGGCACCAGGCACAGGGTGAAACACATGGCCACCAGCATCAGCAGCTCCAGGCCAAGCTGTGGGTGCACCACCAGGATCAGCTGGCCGAGCACCAGGCCCAGGTACGAGGCGATCATGTAGCCGCTGAACACCGCGCCGCGATGCTTCACGTCGGCCTGCTCGTTCAGCCAGCTCTCGATGACCATGTACTGGCACATCATCCCCAGGCCGACGATCATCCGCAGCCCGACCCAGGCCGGCAGCCAACTGGTCAAGCCATGGCCGAGCACCGCCGCGCCGACGATGCCGGCGCAAGTGGCATAGGCGCGAATGTGCCCTACCCGGCCAATCAACCGGTGGCCGACCTTGCCGCCTACCGCCAGGCCAAAGTAGTTGGCCGCCATCAAGGCACCCACCCACAGGCTGTCGACATGATCGGCTGCCAGGCGCAGGGCCAGGTAGGTACTGAGCAGGCCCGAGCCGATCAACATCATCAGCGCGGCGAAATACAACGACTGAAACGGCTTCCAGATATTTCGCATAGGTCCCTTGCGGCTCCCGGGTCAGGTGGCGATGGGTTGCAGCCAAGCATAAAAGCAAAATTGCTGCGGCGCAGTCCCCTGCCTGACAAATCGTGAATCAAGGGCGCGTCCAGTGTCGGTCATGTCGTGATCATGCACTTGCATCATGGGACCAAGCTGCGCTCCAAGCGTTTCCATCTCATTGTTCACCAGCCGAAGGTTTAGCTTGCCTCTTCCCATCCCGGGAGCAACTGAGACTGGAGGTTACATGATCAAAGCTGACTTCACCGCCGAACTGCATACCCATGCAGGCCGAGTGGTAGTTGCAGAATCATCCGTCGGGCAACACCCATTCACATGGCTGGATGAGGACGGCTGGTTGTGTGTCGATAATCACCGAAAGGCGCATGCGCGGAACGAGATCGTACGTATCGCGTTCGATTTCAAGTACATCACATCGGAGAAGGGACGGGACCTCTACTACATCTCGTGCAACAACCACTGGAAATTCGCAGGCGCGAGGCTTGAGCAAAATTCCAGAGGCTGGCTCGGCCTGTATGGAACAGGCGTGATCGGCAGAGTCACGGATGCCGTGGCAAACTTCAAGCCGCAACTGGCAGGCCTTGGCGACTACTGGAAAATCGATACACAAGATTATTGGAACGGCGACCTGAACAGCGCCGAAAGAGTTCCGTTCTACCTGCGCGACAAACACGGCCATCGTGTGGCATCGACAAGGCCTGAAGATGCATCCACAGACCTGTCCCTCACCTTTGACAGATTTCTGAATGCAAGCGCAACGCCGGGACAGATACTCACGTTCTACTTGAAGAACATCCGGCTAGCCTGACACCCAGCATCACTGCGAAGACCCTGCCAGGAGGTGCCCTGCCTGATGGAATCAATGAGGCGTTGCCAAGGCCAAATCATCAGTCAGGCCACACCTATTCCCGCAAGGTCATGCCATTGGCCGGCAGCGGCAAGGCCGTCTTGTAGCGCACCTGCTTCAAGGCGAAACTGGAACGGATGTTGGCCACCCCTGGCAACCGCGTCAGGTAATCCAGGAACCGTTCCAGCGCCTGGATACTGGGCAGCAGTACGCGCAACAGGTAGTCCGGATCGCCCGTCATCAGGTAGCACTCCATCACTTCGGGCCGTTCGGCAATTTCTTCCTCGAAACGGTGCAACGACTGCTCGACCTGTTTTTCCAGGCTCACGTGGATGAACACGTTCACGTCCAGCCCCAACGCCTCGGGCGACAGCAAGGTCACCTGCTGGCGGATCACCCCCAGTTCTTCCATGGCCCGCACCCGGTTGAAGCAGGGTGTGGGGGACAGGTTCACCGAGCGGGCCAGCTCGGCGTTGGTGATGCGGGCATTTTCCTGCAGGCTGTTGAGAATGCCGATATCGGTACGATCGAGTTTGCGCATGAGACAAAATCACCGGTTTTTTGTGTTTATACGGAATGTTTATCTGCCCTGCTCCGCAAAGGCAATCAACTTGAGAGAAAAATTCTCCTGCCGGCCCACTAAGATGTAGGGGACGCTGACCTACCAGTCACAAGCCGGTACTCAGCGGCGGCCGCTTCAGAGCTCACAAAAACAAATACCCGAGCGAGCGTAAAAAGCATGAACGAGTACGCCCCCTGCGTTTGCATGTGCCCGAGCCTACCGGCCGGCCAGGCTGCCAGACCGATTTCTCTTACCTGCGCCTGAACGATGCAGGTCAAGCCCGTAAACCCCCAGTCGATGTCGACGCTGCCGACACCGCGGACCTGTCCTACAGCCTGATCCGCGTGCTCGACGAGCAAGGCGACGCGCAAGGCCCGTGGGCCGAAGACATCGACCCGCAAGTTCTCCGCCAGGGCATGCGCGCCATGCTCAAGACACGGATTTTCGACAGCCGCATGGTGGTCGCCCAGCGCCAGAAGAAGATGTCCTTCTACATGCAGAGCCTGGGTGAAGAAGCCATCGGCAGCGGCCAGGCCCTGGCGCTGAACCGCACCGACATGTGCTTCCCCACCTACCGCCAGCAAAGCATCCTGATGGCCCGCGACGTGTCGCTGGTCGAGATGATCTGCCAGCTGCTGTCCAACGAGCGCGACCCGCTCAAGGGCCGCCAGCTGCCGATCATGTATTCGGTACGCGACGCCGGTTTCTTCACCATCAGCGGCAACCTGGCGACCCAGTTCGTGCAGGCGGTCGGCTGGGCCATGGCCTCGGCGATCAAGGGCGATACCAAGATCGCCTCGGCGTGGATCGGCGACGGCGCAACCGCCGAGTCGGACTTCCACACCGCCCTCACCTTCGCCCACGTGTACCGCGCCCCGGTGATCCTCAACGTGGTCAACAACCAGTGGGCGATTTCCACCTTCCAGGCCATCGCCGGTGGCGAGTCGACCACCTTCGCCGGCCGTGGCGTGGGATGCGGCATTGCCTCGCTGCGGGTTGACGGCAACGACTTCGTCGCCGTGTACGCCGCCTCGCGCTGGGCCGCCGAACGCGCCCGTCGCGGCCTGGGCCCATGCCTGATCGAGTGGGTCACCTACCGTGCCGGCCCGCACTCGACCTCGGACGACCCGTCCAAGTACCGCCCGGCCGATGACTGGAGCCACTTCCCGCTCGGCGACCCGATCGCCCGCCTGAAGCAGCACCTGATCAAGATCGGCCACTGGTCCGAGGAAGAACACCAGGCCACCACTGCCGAGCTGGAAGCCGCGGTGATCGCCGCGCAGAAGGAAGCCGAGCAGTACGGCACCCTGGCCAACGGTCACATCCCGAGTGCCGCCTCGATGTTCGAGGACGTGTACAAGGAAATGCCCGACCACCTGCGCCGTCAACGCCAGGAACTGGGGGTTTGACATGAACGACCACAACAACAGCATCAACCCGGAAACCGCCATGGCCACCACTACCATGACCATGATCCAGGCCCTGCGCTCGGCCATGGATGTCATGCTCGAGCGCGACGACAATGTGGTGATCTACGGCCAGGACGTCGGTTACTTCGGCGGCGTGTTCCGCTGCACCGAAGGCCTGCAGAACAAGTACGGCAAGTCCCGCGTGTTCGACGCGCCGATCTCCGAAAGCGGCATCGTCGGCACCGCCGTGGGCATGGGTGCCTACGGCCTGCGCCCGGTGGTGGAAATCCAGTTCGCCGACTACTTCTACCCGGCCTCCGACCAGATCGTTTCCGAGATGGCGCGCCTGCGTTACCGTTCGGCCGGCGAGTTCATCGCCCCGCTGACCCTGCGCATGCCCTGCGGTGGCGGGATCTATGGCGGCCAGACCCACAGCCAGAGCCCGGAAGCGATGTTCACCCAGGTGTGCGGCCTGCGCACTGTCATGCCGTCCAACCCGTATGACGCCAAGGGCCTGCTGATCGCCTCGATCGAATGCGATGACCCGGTGATCTTCCTGGAACCCAAGCGCCTGTACAACGGCCCGTTCGACGGCCACCACGACCGCCCTGTCACACCGTGGTCGAAGCACCCGCAAAGCGCCGTGCCCGATGGCTACTACAGCGTGCCGCTGGACAAGGCGGCCATTACCCGCCCCGGCAACGACGTGACCGTGCTGACCTACGGCACCACGGTGTACGTGGCCCAGGTGGCTGCCGAAGAAACCGGCGTCGACGCCGAGGTGATTGACCTGCGCAGCCTGTGGCCGCTGGACCTGGACACCATCGTCGAGTCGGTGAAAAAGACCGGCCGCTGCGTGGTGGTACACGAGGCCACCCGCACCTGCGGCTTCGGCGCCGAACTGGTGTCGCTGGTGCAGGAACACTGCTTCCACCACCTGGAGGCGCCGATCGAGCGCGTCACTGGCTGGGACACCCCCTACCCCCACGCACAGGAATGGGCTTACTTCCCAGGGCCTTCGCGGGTAGGTGCGGCATTGAAAAAGGTCATGGAGGTCTGAATGGGCACGCACGTCATCAAGATGCCGGACATTGGCGAAGGCATCGCGCAGGTCGAGTTGGTCGAGTGGTTCGTCAAGGTCGGCGACATGATCGCCGAAGACCAGGTAGTGGCCGACGTCATGACCGATAAGGCCACCGTTGAAATCCCTTCGCCGGTCAGCGGCAAGGTGCTGGCCCTGGGTGGGCAGCCAGGTGAAGTGATGGCGGTCGGCAGCGAGCTGATCCGCATCGAAGTGGAAGGCAGCGGCAACCATGTGGATGTGCCCACCCAGGATGTGCCCAAGCGCGAACAGATCGAGGCTCCCGCTGCCCCGGTAGCCGCCAAGCCAGAGCCGCAGAAGGAAGCAAGACCGGCCGCGTGCCAGGCGCCCGTCAACCACGAGGCAGCCCCGATCGTGCCGCGCCAGCCAGGCGACAAGCCGCTGGCCTCGCCGGCGGTGCGCAAGCGTGCCCTGGATGCCGGTATCGAACTGCGTTACGTGCATGGCAGCGGCCCGGCCGGGCGCATCCTGCACGAAGACCTCGACGCCTTCATGAGCAAGCCGCACAGCACTGGCGGACAAGCGCCGAGCGGCTATGCCAAGCGCACCGACAGCGAGCAGGTGCCGGTGATCGGACTGCGCCGCAAGATCGCCCAGCGCATGCAGGACGCCAAGCGCCGGGTCGCGCACTTCAGCTATGTGGAAGAAATCGACGTCACCGCCCTGGAAGCCCTGCGCCAGCAACTCAACAGCAAGCACGGCGACAGCCGCGGCAAGCTGACCCTGCTGCCGTTCCTGGTGCGCGCCCTGGTCGTGGCACTGCGCGACTTCCCGCAGATCAACGCCACCTATGACGACGAAGCCCAGGTCATCACCCGCCATGGCGCGGTGCATGTGGGCATCGCCACCCAGGGTGACAACGGCCTGATGGTACCGGTGCTGCGCCATGCCGAAGCTGGCAGCCTGTGGAGCAATGCCGGCGAGATCTCGCGCCTGGCCAACGCTGCCCGCAACAACAAGGCCAGCCGCGACGAGCTGTCCGGTTCGACCATCACCCTGACCAGCCTGGGCGCCCTGGGCGGCATCGTCAGCACACCGGTGGTCAACACCCCGGAAGTGGCGATCGTCGGCGTCAACCGCATGGTCGAGCGGCCTGTGGTGATCGACGGCCAGATCGTCGTGCGCAAGATGATGAACCTGTCCAGCTCGTTCGACCACCGCGTGGTCGATGGCATGGACGCCGCGCTGTTCATCCAGGCCGTGCGTGGCCTGCTCGAACAACCCGCCTGCCTGTTCGTGGAGTGAGCATGCAACAGACTATCCAGACTACCCTGTTGATCATCGGCGGCGGCCCTGGCGGCTACGTGGCTGCCATCCGCGCCGGGCAACTGGGCATACCCACCGTGCTGGTGGAAGGCCAGGCACTGGGCGGTACCTGCCTGAACATCGGCTGCATCCCGTCCAAGGCGCTGATCCACGTGGCCGAGCAGTTCCACCAGACCTCGCGCTTTGCCGGCCCGTCGGAGCTGGGCATTAGCGTCTCCTCGCCGCGCCTCGACATCGGCCAGAGCGTGGCCTGGAAGGAAGGCATCGTCGACCGCCTGACCACCGGCGTCGCCGCCCTGCTGAAAAAGCACGGGGTCAAGGTGATCCATGGCTGGGCGAAGGTGCTCGACGGCAAGCAGGTCGAGGTCGATGGCCAGCGTATCCAGTGCGAGCACCTGTTGCTGGCCACTGGCTCCAGCAGTGTCGAACTGCCGATGCTGCCGCTGGGCGGGCCGATCATTTCCTCGACCGAAGCCCTGGCGCCGAAAACCCTGCCGCAGCACCTGGTGGTGGTGGGCGGCGGCTACATCGGCCTGGAGCTGGGCATCGCCTACCGCAAGCTGGGCGCACGGGTCAGCGTAGTGGAAGCGCGCGAGCGCATCCTGCCGACCTACGACAGCGAGCTGACCGCACCGGTGGCCGATTCGCTGAAGAAACTGGGCATCACCCTGCACCTGGGCCACAGCGTCGAGGGTTACGAAGGCGGCTGCCTGCTGGCCCGTGATGGCCAGGTTGGGCAACTGCGCCTGGAAGCCGACCAGGTGCTGGTGGCCGTGGGCCGTCGGCCGCGCACGCAAGGTTTCAACCTGGAGTGCCTGGACCTGAAGATGAACGGCGCCGCCGTCGCCATCGACGAGCGCTGCCAGACCAGCATGCGCAATGTCTGGGCCATCGGCGACGTGGCCGGCGAACCGATGCTGGCGCACCGGGCCATGGCCCAGGGCGAGATGGTCGCCGAGATCATCGCGGGCAAGGCACGCCGTTTCGAACCCAGCGCGATCGCCGCGGTGTGTTTCACCGACCCGGAAGTGGTGGTGGTCGGCAAGACCCCGGAACAAGCCAGCCAGCAAGGGCTGGATTGCATCGTCGCGCAGTTCCCGTTTGCTGCCAATGGCCGGGCCATGAGCCTGGAATCGAAAAGCGGTTTCGTGCGGGTGGTGGCGCGCCGTGACAACCACCTGATCCTGGGTTGGCAGGCGGTTGGCGTGGCGGTTTCCGAGTTGTCGACGGCGTTTGCCCAGTCGCTGGAGATGGGCGCGTGCCTGGAGGATGTGGCCGGCACCATCCATGCCCACCCGACACTGGGTGAAGCGGTACAGGAAGCGGCACTGCGCGCCCTGGGCCACGCCCTGCATATCTGACACTGAAGCGGCCCAGGCCGATTTGGCCCGCAGCGCCCAAGGCGTTGCGGGTCTTTTTTCATTCGGGCCTTACGGCGGTCCAAGACGCTGAAGCTCGCGCGACCGCTGTAGGAGCGGCCTTGTGTCGCGAAAGGGCTGCGTAGCAGCCCCGGCAATTTGTGCATCCTCGCTGAAACCCTGGGGCTGCTTCGCAGCCCTTTCGCGACACAAGGCCGCTCCTACAGGGGATCTGCGCCAGGCGGCCTATTCGGCTATCGCGTTCTTGCCAGCATCTTTGGCCCGGTACAGCGCCGTGTCGGCACGCGCCAGCAGTGCATGCTGGTCCTCTCCTTCCTGCCATTGCACCACGCCGTAACTCATGGTCAGCCGGCAATCGCCCACCGGCTCCACCTGCACCATCGCCTGGCGCAAGCGTGCTGCCACCTCCAGCGCCTCGCCCAGCGAGGCCTGCGGCAATACGATGACGAACTCGTCCCCACCCCAGCGCGCCAGCAGGTCCTGCTGCCGCAGGCAGGTATGCAGAACGTCGACCACCCGCACCAGCGCCGCATCGCCACGGGCATGGCCATAGCGGTCATTGATCGGCTTGAAGTCGTCCAGGTCCATGGCTATCAGCGACAACGGCTGGCGAAAGCGCTTGGCACGCTCGCACTCCAGTTGCAGCGCCTTCTCCAGCCGATAGCGGTTGGCAATGCGGGTCAACGCGTCGCGCTCGGCCAGCTCGCGGTTTTCATCCAGCTGCCGCTGCAACTGCTGGTTCACCCAGGACAGCTCGCGGGTGCGTTCGGCCACCTGGCTTTCCAGCGACTGGTTCCTCTGCTCCAGTTGCGCCACCAGGCGCTTGTTGGCGTCGATGTTGCGGTGGGCACCGAGCATGCGCGCCACCGAGCCGTCCTCGTTACGGGCGATGATGTGGCCGCTGTCTTCGATCCACAGGTAGCTGCCATCGTGGCAACGGCAGCGGTATTCGACCAGGTAGTGCTCGTTGCGCTGGTTGATGTACGCCTCGAAATGCGCCATCACCCGCGAGTAGTCCTCCGGGTGGATCACGCTTTCCCAGGTGAGCACCGAGTTGGCCATGGAGTGACTGGGGTAGCCGAGCATGGCGTACCAGCCCGGGTTGCGATAGACGTAGCCGGTATTGGCATTCCAGTCCCAGATACCATCGCTGATCAGATCGAACAACGTATGCAACTGCTGTTCACTGAAGCCGGCGGGTACCGGCCGGGTTTCCTGACTCATGGACGCTCTCCCTGGCTCCTGGCGCACCCGAACAGAATAGCCCCGACGCCCTGTTTTTGCGGCGCTGAGGACAGGCATGGATCGAGGACGCTCAAGCCAACTGCAACAGCGCCTCCTCCACTGCGGCAACCACCTGGTTGCCCTTGGCACCCGGCAGCCGCCATGCGGCGATGGTCATGCCCAGTGGCACCGCGCGGTCGATGGGGGCGACCAGTTCGCCGCTGTCGAGGTAGCGTTGTACCAGGCTTCTGCGCCCTATCAGCACCCCGGCGGCCAGCAAGGCTTGCTGCAGGGCGATCGAGTACAGGGAAAAACCCGGCCCACGGGCAACGAACTCTTGCCCGGGCATCACCGCCCCCGTCCACACCGCCCAGTCGTTCCAGCCCACATCGGCGATGCAACGGGCGTCGGCAAGGTCCTCGGGCTTGGCGATGCTGGCGGCCAGGGCCGGCACGCACACGGGCAGGACTTCTTCCGTGGCTATCCTGCGTTGCCAGCGCTCGGGCTTTTCGGTGTAGAACAGGCACAGGTCGAACGGGCTGCGTTTCAGGTTGGGCGGCTCATCCACCGCCGTCACCGAGATCTCGATGGGTGCCAGCAACCGGGTCAGTTCCGGCAGGCGTGGCCCTATCCACAACTGCGCCAGGGCAGGCGATGTGACGATATGCACCCGCTGCGGTGCGGCCAGGCGGCGCAGTGTGCGTGCAGCGGCTTCGACCGCGTCGAACGCCTCGGTGAACTGGCCTTTCACGCTTTCACCCAAGGGCGTCAGGCGCACGCCTTTGGCATGGCGCTCGAACAAGGCTGCGCCATATTCGCTTTCCAGGGTCTTGACCAGGGCGGCGATGGCCCCCGGGGTCACCTTCAGCTCGAGTGCGGCACGGGCAAAACCGCCCAGGCGGGCTGACGCTTCGAAGGCACGCAGGGCATTGAGCTGCAGCGAGTGCCGGGTAGGAGTATCGAGGTACACGGTTTAAGGCCTATTTTTTTTAGGCCTACTATTCCAGAAATCTGACGTTGAGGCCAACTGTCGCGCGCATTAACGTGGACGTACCGCCCTTGCACCGTCTGCACTCTTTCAAGGATTTCAAATGCCGTATCCAAACGGGACCCAAGCGTTCAGGCAAGGTGCCCACAGCGCCCTGCCATTGACCTCCGGCATCGTGCCCTTCGGCCTGATCACCGGGGTCACGGCGATCGGCATGGGCCTGTCGCCAACCGATGCCATCGGCATGACCTTGCTGTTCTACTCCGGCTCGGCGCAAATGGTGGTGATGCAGTTGATGCAAAGCGCCGCCCTGCCGGTGACCATGGTGGTCACCGCGCTGGTGATCAACCTGCGCTTCCTGATGTACAGCGCCAGCCTGGCCCCGCACCTGGGCCAGCTGCCGCGCCGCCAAAAGTGGCCGATGGCGTACATGCTGTCAGATCAGTCCTTCGCCTTGTGCACGCTGAAGATGGGCTCGGGCGGGCTCGGGCAGTATGCCTACCCCTACTATGCCGGTACGGCAATCACCATGTTCTTCGGCTGGAACCTCTCGGTGCTGGCGGGCATGTACCTGGGCGCGAGCATTCCTGAAGACTGGTCGCTGGGCTTTGCCATTCCATTGTCATTCCTGGCCCTTTTGATACCCGGCATTCGCAATGCGGCCACGCTTGGCGCAGCGCTGACCGGCGGCGTGCTCGCCGTGCTGGCCGCCAACCTGCCCTACAACCTCGGCCTGCTGGCTGGCGCGCTGGGCGGCATCATCGCCGGGCTGGCCATCGAGAGCTGGCAAAAACAGCAAACCGTGGCAGACGCCAATACCGAGCAGGAAGCATCATGAGCGAAACGACCCAGTGGATAACCTTCATTCTGATAGGCCTGGGCACCTTCGCCATCCGCCTGTCGTTCATCGAGTTGCACACGGTGCTGCGCATCCCCCCACTGTTTCGCCGCGCCCTGGCGTATGTGCCGGCCAGCGTGTTGGCGGCATTGGTACTGCCGGCCGTGGTATTCCCCGACCGGCAGGCAGGGTTCGACTGGATGAACCCGCAGATACCAGCGGCGATACTGGCCGCGCTGGTGGCGTGGCGTACGCGCAGCACGATGCTGACGCTGATTGTGGGCATGGGAGTGCTGTGGGCCTTGAAGCATTTGGGGATGTAGCCCTTTCGCGACACAAGGCCGCTCCTACACGGCCAGCGTCAGCTCGGCGGCTTCTTGAAGTATCAGACCGCGCTGGCCTTGGCCAGGTCCAGCGAGCGTGTCTCGGGCGCCATCAGCCAGGTGCAGAGCAGCCCGACCATTGAAATGCCAAACGCCACGATCATGGTGTTGGCAATGCCGAGCGACTACAGCGACGTGGGCACCAGGTAGGTGCCGATGGCGGCACCGATACGCGACAGGGAATAGGAAATGGCGTCCCAGGCAGGAATTGAACCTGCAACCTTCCCCTTAGGAGGGGGATGCTCTATCCAATTGAGCTACTGAGACGCAAGTACCGGCAGCGGACGCTGCACAGCAGGACGGCCAGCATGTTAACCAGCATGCTGGCGTTTGTCATGCCTCATGCGGGCTTTTTCGCGTAATCCTTTTCTGCCAATGCTACACCTGCGGCAGCACGCCTTCATCACGCAGCAGCGCAAACAATGCCGCGACCGCGGTTTCCAGGGTGGTGGAGTTGTCCAGCACATGCAGCGACGGATCGGCCAGCGCCTGCAAGCGAGCATTACGTGCCAGGCGCTGCTCGACTTCCTCTGCGCTTTCCCGGCCGCGGGCCACCAAGCGCTCGCGCAGCACCTCGTGCCGGACCTCGACCAGCACTGCCAACAGGTTCGGGTAGCGCCGACGCGCCTCGGCCAGATAAGCCCGCGAACCATTCACCAGCACCGCCCTGCCCTCCGCCAGCCACTGGTCCACCTGCAGTGGAATGCCGTAATCCAGGCCATTGGCTCGCCAATGCATGGCGAACGCGCCTTGCGCGCGCAGTGCTTCGAACTGTTCGGCCGTGACTCCATGGGCGGCTTCGCCCTTGGCTTCGGCCGACCGGGTAATGACGCGACGGGCGATTTCCACCCCGGCGGCTGCCAATCGCTCACGAGAAGCATCGATCAGGGAATCTTTCCCGGAACCCGACGGTCCTACCAGATATATCAACCGACCTGTCCCTGATTGGCGGTCGCTTGCGTCATGTTGCATAGCCACTATGCTCTATGGAGGGAAACCGGCACATTCTAGGGGCTTTCCCAGCCTTTTGCTGCTTTTTACCAGTTTTTGACGGCAAAAGTCTGACGATTGGACAAGTCGGAACATGTAAAACTTTTCAAACCAGTACTCATTTCTGATAATTGGTACTGGCACAAAGCCTTTATCCGGCTCACTATTTGTCACAGAATTGACGCCAAGGAAACGGCGACCATGAGGCAAGATGAGCATCCATTTTTCACAGACGGTTGAACATTTCGTCGTCGCCACGGTCGTACTACCACCCCGTGCGGCCAATTTGAGAACCGCTTCCCCTGAACCAAAATCCGGTCAATTTATATGCGCCCAATGAAACAGGCTATTTATTCGAGCCGCACCGCTGACAAGTTCGTCGTCCGCCTGCCAGACGGGATGCGTGAGCGCATTGCCGAGGTAGCGCGCAACCATCACCGCAGCATGAACTCCGAAATCATCGCGCGCCTGGAACAGAGCCTTATCCAGGAAGGTGCGCTGGGTGACGAGTTGAGCATGCGCCTGGACAGCCCTGAACTGTCCCTGCATGAACGCGAGTTGCTGCAACGCTTCCGCCAACTGTCGCACCGCCAGCAGAACGCGCTGGTCGCCCTCATCGCTCACGATGTGGAAATGGCTACCGACGCCTCCTGAGGTTTGCAGCCGAACATGAAAAAGCCAGCGTAAGCTGGCTTTTTTGTGGATGGTGATCCTGCAAGAGACGCGATCCGTTTGTTTGGGGACCGCGGGCTACAGCAGGAACAGCGTGGCCAGCCCGAGGAAGATGAAGAACCCGCCGCTGTCGGTCACCGCGGTAATCATCACGCTGGAGCCCATCGCCGGGTCGCGTCCCAGGCGCGTCAGGGTCATCGGGATCAACACTCCCATCAAGGCCGCCAACAGCAGGTTCAAGGTCATCGCCGCAGTCATCACCAGGCCCAACGACCAGCTGCCATACAGCCAGAACGCCACCGCGCCGATCACCCCGCCCCAGATCAGGCCGTTGAGCAGCGATACCGCCAGCTCCTTGCGCATCAGGCGGCTGGTGTTGCCCGGCGACACTTGGTCCAGCGCCATGGCGCGCACGATCATGGTGATGGTCTGGTTACCGGAGTTGCCACCAATACCCGCCACGATCGGCATCAGCGCAGCCAGGGCCACCAGCTTCTCGATCGAACCTTCGAACAGGCCGATCACTCGCGA
This sequence comes from Pseudomonas putida, assembly GCA_041071465.1. Taxonomy (NCBI): domain Bacteria; kingdom Pseudomonadati; phylum Pseudomonadota; class Gammaproteobacteria; order Pseudomonadales; family Pseudomonadaceae; genus Pseudomonas; species Pseudomonas putida. Next base: position 392,874 of record CP163498.1, read on the forward strand.
CGCAACGAAAGCAGTAATCAGGTTGATGGCCAACCAGGCCCAGCGGTTGCGCAGCGAACGCCAGACCGAGGCGAAGATGTCTTCTTCCTCGCGCAAACCGGCCATGTTCAGCACTTCGCTTTCGCTTTCTTCACGAATCAGGTCGACCATTTCGTCGATGGTCAAGCGGCCGATCAGGCGTTCGTTCTTGTCCACGACCGGCGCAGATACCAGGTCATAACGCTCGAAGGCCTGCGCCGCATCATAGGCATCTTCCTCGGGGTGGAAGGAGACCGGGTCGGTCGCCATCACTTCCGCCACCTTCTTTTCCGGGTCATTGACCAGCAGGCGCTTGATCGGCAATACGCCCTTGAGAATGCCGTCATAGTCGACCACGAACAGTTTGTCGGTGTGGTTCGGCAGCTCTTTCAGGCGGCGCAGGTAGCGCAACACCACTTCCAGGCTGACGTCTTCGCGGATGGTTACCATCTCGAAGTCCATCAGCGCACCAACCTGCTCCTCGTCGTAGCTCAGCGCCGAACGCACGCGCTCGCGTTGCTGGGCATCGAGGGTTTCCATCAGCTCGTGAACAACGTCACGCGGCAGCTCAGGAGCCAGGTCGGCCAGCTCGTCGGCGTCCATTTCCTTGGCGGCGGCGAGCAGTTCGTGATCGTCCATGTCGGCGATCAGCGATTGCCGCACGGCGTCGGACACTTCCAGCAGGATGTCGCCATCGCGATCCGAGCGCACCAGCTGCCAGACCGTCAGGCGGTCTTCCAGAGGCAAGGCTTCGAGGATGTAGGCGATGTCGGCGGGGTGCAGGTCATCGAGCTTGCGCTGCAGCTCGACGAGGTTCTGGCGGTGGACCAGGTTTTCCACCAGGTCGTTGTGGGCGCCTTCCTGACGGTGGGTCAGGTCTTCGACCACGCGCTGGCGTTGCAGCAGTTCGACCACCTGGGCCAGGCGGTCCTGCAGGCTTTCCTGCGCTTTTTTTACTTCTACTTCAGTCATAGGCGAACTCCACTCCCAGCAGCGGAGCACGCCGGGAGAATCAATCGGTCAGATCTTTCTGTATGAATCTTGTTAGCGAGTAACTACTGGGTAAGTCCATGGTGGTTTTCCACAAGCCCCGGCGGGGCTGACGGGCGCAATCATACACTGCTAAAGCTGTCAGATCGCTTAAAATTTTGGCCAGAACAATCGTTTGCGTGATAAAGCTGGGACAACGCTCGAAGCTATCAGTGCGACGGTGGGTCTGGCGGTCAAGTTACATTTGTTGTGTGCCTGGATGTGTATGCGGTGCCTGATCGATACTGGGGCTGCTTTGCAGCCCATCGCGACACAAGGCCGCTCCTACAAGGGATCGCGTACTTCTGTAGGAGCGGCCTTGTGTCGCGAAAGGGTCGCGCAGCGGCCCCAAAGGCACAGGCTCAATCTACAGAAGAGCTTAGATCGACATCACCAACAATTCATTGGCGCAGAAAAACAAAAAGCCCGCTCATTTGAGCGGGCTTCTTGATTTGGTGTGGCGGACTCAGGAGGATTCGAACCTCCGACCGCTCGGTTCGTAGCCGAGTACTCTATCCAGCTGAGCTATGAGTCCGTGGTGGTATTTTTTAGACCAGGTTACCACTGGTTGGTTGAAGTGCCTTTGCAAGCAGAGCCACTTCAAAAAGTGGCGGACTCAGCAGGATTCGAACCTGCGACCGCTCGGTTCGTAGCCGAGTACTCTATCCAGCTGAGCTATGAGTCCGCGATGGTAGTTTTAGACCAGATTACCACTGGTTGTTTGAAGCAGCCTTGCAAACAAAGCCACTTCAAAAGTGGCGGACTCAGGAGGATTCGAACCTCCGACCGCTCGGTTCGTAGCCGAGTACTCTATCCAGCTGAGCTATGAGTCCGTGTCTTGCCGCGCATTATAGGTCGCTGAAACATTTTTGCAAGAACTTTTTCGTTTAAAATCAACTACTTAGCGTTCTTACTGTTTACAGCGCCCTAAGCGAATAATGGCGGTGAAGGGGGGATTCGAACCCCCGATACCCTTATGAGGTATACTCCCTTAGCAGGGGAGCGCCTTCGGCCACTCGGCCACCTCACCGCAACACGAGGCGAATATTAAACAGGCTCTTCCTCGTTTGCAACCCTTTTTTTTGAAAAAAACTTCAAAAAAATTAAAGGCTTGGCTCCTCGTCCTTCTCTTTCTTGATCCGCAGGTAGATTTCCTCGCGGTGCACAGCCACTTCTTTCGGGGCGCTGACGCCAATACGCACCTGGTTGCCTTTGACGCCAAGCACCGTCACGGTGATCTCGCCGTCTCCAATGATCAGGCTCTCGGCGCACCGACGAGTCAGAATCAACATAGCTTTCTCCTTACGCAAAACATTCAGGGGTAACAGTCTTGGGTGTCGCGGCCTGGTCGTGGACGACGACCAGGGCCCGGTTACTCGCCACACAGGGCAGGACAGGCCTGTGTGGCGAGCAGAAACGCGAAGGGCGCGGCAAGCCGCGCCCTTCCAGGCAGCGTATTACTCGCTCTGTCGTGCCGGAGCGTCGAGCTCGAACGCGGTGTGCAGCGCGCGTACGGCCAGCTCCAGGTACTTCTCTTCGATCACGACCGAAACCTTGATCTCGGAGGTGGAGATCATCTGGATGTTGATGCTCTCCTTGGCCAGGGCTTCGAACATGCGGCTGGCAACACCGGCGTGCGAACGCATGCCGACGCCGACGATCGAGACCTTGGCGATCTTGGTATCGCCGATCACTTCACGGGCACCGATTTCGCGGGCAGTGTTTTCCAGCACGCTCTGCGCCTTCTCGTACTCGTTGCGGTGTACGGTGAAGGTGAAGTCGGTGGTGTTATCGTGGGCAACGTTCTGCACGATCATGTCGACCTCGATGTTCGAGGCGCTGATCGGGCCGAGGATCTTGAAGGCCACGCCCGGGGTGTCCGGCACGCCGCGAATGGTCAGCTTGGCTTCATCACGGTTGAAGGCGATACCGGAAATGATCGGCTGTTCCATGGATTCCTCTTCATCAATGGTAATGAGGGTACCCGGACCCTCCTTGAAGCTGTGCAGCACGCGCAGCGGAACGTTGTACTTGCCGGCGAACTCCACCGAACGGATCTGCAGCACCTTGGAACCGAGGCTGGCCATTTCCAGCATCTCTTCGAAGGTGATCTTCTCCAGGCGCTGGGCCTGTGGCACAACGCGCGGGTCGGTGGTGTAGACGCCATCGACGTCGGTGTAGATCTGGCACTCGTCAGCCTTCAGCGCAGCCGCCAGGGCCACGCCCGTGGTGTCGGAGCCACCACGGCCCAGGGTGGTGATGCTGCCGTGCTCGTCGACGCCCTGGAAGCCCGCTACCACGACCACGCGGCCTTCCTTGAGGTCGGCACGAATCTTCTGGTCGTCGATCTGCAGGATGCGCGCCTTGTTGTGCGCGCTGTCGGTGAGAATGCGCACCTGGTTGCCGGTGTAGGACACCGCTGGCACACCACGCTTGATCAAGGCCATGGTCAGCAAGGCAATGGTGACCTGCTCACCGGTCGACACGATCACATCCAGTTCACGCGGAACCGGCTGATCGGTGATCTGCTTGGCCAGGTCGATCAGGCGATTGGTTTCACCGCTCATGGCCGACAACACAACCACCAGGTCGTCGCCCGCCTCACGGTGTTTCTTGACCTTATCGGCTACCTGCTCGATCCGCTCGATGGAACCGACAGAGGTGCCGCCAAATTTCTGTACGATCAACGCCATTTCAATGGTGCCTCAGCCCATACAGGGCCCCAAAAAACAATCCAACATGAAGAGGCCGGTGACTAGACCACCGGCCCCTTCATCTCAAAGTCCCTGCTCTGCGAATGGCACGGCCAGCGCCAGGGCGTGGTCCAGCGCGGCGACGTCGACGCCACCACCCTGGGCCATGTCCGGACGGCCACCGCCCTTGCCACCCACCGCCGCAGCGGCTTGTTTCATCAGATCGCCAGCCTTGAGTTGGCTGGAGAGGTCCTTGGTCACGCCGGCCACCAGCACGACCTTGCCCTCATGCTCGCTGCCCAGCAGGATCACTGCGTGGCCGAGCTTGTTCTTCAGCTGATCGACCAGGGCCAGCAGGGCCTTGCCGTCCTGCCCATCCAGGCGGGCGGCGAGCACCTTGGCACCTTTGACCTCAACGGCCGCGTTGGAGAGATCGTCCCCGGCGGCGCTGGCGGCCTTGGCCTGCAGCTGTTCAAGCTGCTTCTCCAGCTGGCGGTTGCGCTCAAGCACAGCCGACAGCTTGTCGATCAGGTTGTCGCGGTTGCCTTTGACCAGTTGCGCGGCTTCCTTGACCTGCTCTTCGGCAGCGTTCAGGTAGGCCAGCGCAGCGGCGCCGGTCACCGCTTCGATACGGCGCACGCCAGAGGCCACGCCGCCTTCGCTGATGATCTTGAACAGGCTGATGTCACCGGTGCGCTTGGCGTGGATACCGCCGCACAGCTCCACCGAGAAATCGCCGCCCATGCTCAACACGCGCACAGTGTCGCCGTACTTCTCGCCGAACAGCGCCATGGCGCCTTTGGCCTTGGCGGTTTCGATGTCGGTCAGTTCGGTTTCAACGGCAGTGTTCTTGCGCACTTCGCGGTTGACGATGTCTTCCAGTTGCTTGATCTGCTCTGGCTTCAGCGCTTCGAAATGGCTGAAGTCGAAACGCAGGCGCTGGCTGTCGACCAGCGAGCCCTTCTGCTGCACGTGCTCGCCCAATACCTGACGCAGCGCTTCGTGCAACAGGTGAGTGGCGGAGTGGTTCAGCGAGGTGGCATGCTGCACGTCGGCATCGACCTTGGCCTCGACTGGCGAACCGATCACCAGCGCACCGCTGGCGACCACACCGTGGTGCAGGAAGGCACCGCCAGTTTTGGTGGTGTCGCGCACGTCGAAGCGTGCAGCGCCAGCCTGCAGGAAGCCGGTATCACCCACCTGGCCGCCGGACTCGGCGTAGAACGGCGTGCGGTCGAGCACGACCACGCCCTGCTCGCCTTCACCCAACTGGTCGACGGCCTGGCCGTCCTTGTACAGGGCAATGATCTTGCCTTGGGCTTCGGTGGCGTCGTAACCGAGGAATTCGGTGGCGCTGTCGACTTTAACCAGGCTGTTGTAATCCATGCCGAAGGCGCTGGCGGAACGGGCACGCTCACGCTGGGCATCCATCTCGCGCTCGAAGCCGGCTTCGTCGATGGTCAGCTCACGCTCACGGGCAATGTCGGCAGTCAGGTCCATCGGGAAGCCGTAGGTGTCGTACAGCTTGAACACCACGTCGCCCGGCACCACGTCGCCTTTGAGCTGGGCCAGGTCTTGCTCGAGGATACGCAGGCCCTGCTCCAGGGTCTTGGCGAACTGCTCTTCTTCGGCCTTGAGCACGCGCTCGATGTGCGCTTGCTGGCTCTTCAGTTCCGGGAAGGCTTCGCCCATTTCAGCAGCCAGTGCCGCAACGATCTGGTAGAAGAAGCTGCCCTTGGCGCCCAGCTTGTTACCGTGACGGCAAGCGCGGCGAATGATGCGGCGCAGCACGTAGCCACGGCCTTCGTTGGACGGCAGCACACCGTCGGCAATCAGGAAGCCGCAGGAACGAATGTGGTCGGCGACGACTTTCAGCGAGGCCTGGCCGTCATTGCTGCAACCGATGGCCTTGGCCGCGGCCGCCAGCAGGTTCTGGAACAGGTCGATCTCGTAGTTCGAGTGCACGTGCTGCAGCACGGCGCTGACGCGCTCCAGGCCCATGCCGGTGTCCACCGACGGCGCTGGCAGCGGGTGCAGCACGCCATCGGCGGTGCGGTTGAACTGCATGAAGACGTTGTTCCAGATCTCGATGTAGCGGTCGCCGTCTTCTTCTGGCGAGCCGGGTGGGCCGCCCCAGATGTCCGGGCCGTGGTCGTAGAAGATCTCGGTGCATGGGCCGCACGGGCCAGTGTCGCCCATGGTCCAGAAGTTGTCGGAGGCGTACGGGGCGCCTTTGTTGTCGCCGATGCGCACCATGCGCTCGGCCGGCACGCCGACTTCCTTGGTCCAGATGTCGTAGGCTTCGTCGTCAGTGGCGTAGACAGTGACCCAGAGCTTTTCCTTGGGCAGGTTCAGCCACTGCTCCGAGGTCAGGAAGGTCCAGGCGAAGGTGATGGCATCGCGCTTGAAATAGTCACCGAAGCTGAAGTTGCCCAGCATTTCGAAGAAGGTGTGGTGACGCGCGGTGTAACCGACGTTTTCCAGGTCGTTGTGCTTGCCACCGGCGCGCACGCACTTCTGGCTGCTGACGGCGCGGGTGTAGGCGCGCTTCTCTGCACCGAGGAAGCAGTCCTTGAACTGGTTCATGCCTGCGTTGGTGAACAGCAGGGTCGGGTCGTTGTTCGGGATCAGCGAACTGGAGGCGACTCGGGTATGGCCTTGCTCTTCGAAGAAGCGAAGGAAGGCTTCACGGATTTCTGCGCTTTTCATAGGTTCTTCCACGGAAACGGCGGCCCTGTTGGGCAAACACGTCGACGAAACGACGGCAAAGGGCCGCATTATATCGGTCCTGCAAGCTCGATGCAGTGTGTTTATACGATAGAAACTGTCGTTTGGACGGTTTTTCGGGCTATGCAAACGAAAATGACATGACCGGATGCTAAATCCTGTGTTTCGCCACTGGCAAGCCAATTACCGCTTATGGGAAGGGAAAATGGAACAGGCGGTGAATTAAAAGAGTTTCATGGGAATCATCACGCAAGGCCGCTCCCCAAAAAGCGACTCCCACAGCAGCAGCCATAGCGCATCAGCCTAGCCGCTGCCCCGAATCCGGCACGATCAGGATACCGGCGCGCAAACCGTTCCTGACCTTGGGGTTGGGGAAGATGATGCGCGCGCCCTCCTCCTCGACCACCCAGCGCATCTCGGCCAGGTCTTCGGCCAGCAGGTAGCCCTTGCTCAGCTCGGAGAAGTTTTCGATATCCGCCGGCAGGTGCAGGTGGAAGCTGTCGCTGTGCTTGATGATTTCACGGGAAACACTGAACAGTTGCAGGCCATCCAGCGAGCTTTCGCCTTCTGGTTCGGTCGCCTCGATGATGCGGATCAGCCGCTCTTCCAGCTTGTCGAGGTTGACCTGCTCGTTCTGGCCGAACGGGCGGGCCTTGCCCAGTTCCAGCGTGAAGGCTTCGGCATCCAGCTGTTCATAGGTGAATGCGCTGAAGGTGATGGACGACTTGCTTTGCAGCAACACCGCTTCCATACCCGCCGCCGCCAGGCGCGCCAGTTCGCGACGGGAGTGCTTGCGCCCTTCTTTATAGGGATACAAGGCGAATTGTTCGATCTTCGAACCACGGATGGCCGTATGCAGGTCGTAATGCAGCCGGCTGCGCCCCGGCTTGCTGAAGAACACCCTGGCAAACTGTTCCAGCTCAGCGGCGCGCAACGCCTCGAAACCGCTGGAAAGCTCGTGACGGCCATTGAAAAGGCGGTTGATGTCCTGCTCGATGAAGCGCTCGCCCTTGCGGATTGCCACCGGGTTGCCGAACAGGAACAGCAGGCGCGCCCTGGGTTTGATCTTGCCGTTGGCCACGCCGTGCAGCAGCCGCTCCAGCAATTCGATCGGCGCCGTCTCGTTGCCATGAATGCCGGCGGACAGCAGCAAATCCAGCCCGCAATCCTCGCTTTCAGCCGGGCGCACTTCAAGCGCACCCTCCCCCAGCCAGCGCAAACGCGCGCCCTTGGGTGTCACTTGGGTCTTCTCGGCCGGTTCGTGATCGGTGAGGGTCAGCTCAAGCAATTTGCCAAGGGCGAGCATAGGTACTTCCTTAGTGGTGGTGGCCGCAGTCAGGGCCATGGACGTGATCGTCGCCTTCGCCAAGCTCCGCCGGCTCCATTTCCAGCTGCAGGCTGACCAGGTTGGTGGCCATCGGGCGCAGCAGCAGGTTGGCATATTCGGTGTCGTCTTCCTCGACATCCACACCGATCAGCAACTGGCCACGGCCGTCTTGCTGAATCCACACTTCCTTGCCTTGCCAGACCACGGCAAAGCGGGTGCAGGAAGTTTCCAGCTGGGTGCCGTCTTCATCTTCAAGGATCAGGCGCAGGGCGTCGGTCATTACAAAGTCTCTCTTCAAGGTTGGCGTTGGAACGGATACACCGAGCCCAACTTCAGGATGGGTCAATTCGTCCAGTGCCGTACGGCATTCCACCAGCAATTGCGGGTCGGCCAGGTCTGCTTCGCCAAGGCGATCGCGGTAATGCCTGTCGACCCACTGCAGCAGCGTGTCATACAGCGAGGCCGTCATGATAACGCCTTGATTGACCGCTACCAGTTCCGTTTCCTTCAAAGCCACGCGCAAACGCAGGCAGGCCGGGCCACCGCCGTTCTGCATGCTCTGCTTGAGGTCGAATATCTTGACCTCATTCACCGGGCCGCCCTGGCTGGTCAACTGGCCCAGGTAGGCCCAGACCCGCTCGTTGTTGCGGCACTCTTCCGGCACCACCAGCAGCATGGAACCATCGTCGCGGCTTAGCAGCTGGCTGTTGAACAGGTAGGAACGCACCGCGTCCTCAACCGTCACCGCTGCCCGTGGCACGCAGATGGCCTGGAAGTTGCCACCCTTGCTGGCCAGTTTAGCTCGCAGCTGGCCAAGCACTGCGTCAGTCTCGAGGAACGCGTCCTCGTGGTAGAACAGCACTTCGCCGTTACCCACCGAAATCACATCATTGTGGAACACACCCTGGTCAATCACCGCCGGGTTCTGTTGAGCGTAGACCACGCCGTCATCGCTCAGGCCGTGCAGCCGAGCCACGGCCTGAGAGGCCTCCAGGGTTTGCCGCGCCGGGTACTTCTGCGGCGCCGGGTAACGGCTGTCGAAGGCACTGCGGCCGTATACGAAGAACTCCACACCCGCCTCGCCATAGGCACTGCAGAAGCGCGTGTGGTTGGCCGCGCCCTCGTCACCGAACTGTGCCACGGCAGGCAGCGCCGGGTGGTGGGCAAAGTGTTTCTCGTTGTTGAACATGGCGCCCAGCACCCGGCTGGTGGTCGGATGCTCGATGCTGCGGTGGTATTTGCAGTTGAGGTTGGCGGCAGTGAAGTGCACGCGGCCGTCCGCAGTGTCGGCACTGGGGCTTACGGTTGCGGCGTTGGCCACCCACATGCTCGAAGCCGAGCAACTGGCCACCAGCAGCGGCATGGCATCGGCGGCGGCGCGCTGGATGACTTCGGCATCACTGCCGCTGAACCCCAGGCGGCGCAGCGCGGCCACATCCGGGCGCTCCTGCGGCGCCAGCACACCTTGCTTGAAGCCCATGTCGGCCAGCGCTTTCATCTTCGCCAGGCCCTGGCGCGCCGCCTCACGCGGGTTGGACCCCTGCTGGCTGTTGCTCTGCGAAGCCACGTTGCCGTAGGACAGGCCGCCATAGTTGTGGGTTGGCCCCACCAGGCCATCAAAATTCACTTCATAGGATTTCATCGGCTAGGCTCCGTGACCTGTTGTTATAGGGTGACGCCCGGCGTCAGGGTCGCCGGCAAGGCAAGGCTGGCAGTCTCCAGCGAAGCCACGGGGTAAGCGCAGTAGTCAGCCGCGTAATAGGCACTGGCGCGATGGTTGCCACTGGCACCCACGCCACCGAACGGCGCACTGCTGGCGGCACCGGTCAGCTGTTTGTTCCAGTTGACGATGCCGGCGCGGCTGCGCAGCCAGAAGTACTGGTAGCGGGCGCGCGAATCGGACAACAAACCAGCGGCCAGGCCGTACTGGGTGTTGTTGGCTTCATCGATCGCAGCATCGAAGTCGACGTAGCGGATCACCTGCAGCAGCGGGCCGAAGAACTCCTCGTCCGGGCGCTCATCCACGGCAGTGACATCGATGATGCCAGGGGTCAGCAGTGCGGCATCGGCCTGTGGTTGGGTCATTTCCAGCAGCTTCACGCCACCTTTGGCGGCCAATTCGGCCTGAGCTGCAATCAGCGCCCGCGCTGCCTGCAGCGAAATCACCGACCCCATGAACGGCGCCGGCTGTTCATCGAACGCCCCCACCGTGATGGTTTTGCACACGTCGACAAGGCGCGCGATCAGCGCATCGCCCCAGCTCCCTTGCGGCACCAGCAGGCGACGCGCGCAGGTGCAACGCTGGCCGGCGGAAATGAACGCCGACTGGATAATGGTGTACACCGCCGCGTCCAGGTCCTTGACCTCATCCACCACCAGCGGGTTGTTGCCACCCATTTCCAGGGCCAGGATCTTGTCTGGGCGCCCGGCGAACTGTTGATGCAGAAGGTTGCCGGTGCGGCTGGAGCCGGTGAAGAACAGGCCATCGATACCCGGGTTGGCGGCCAGCGCCACACCGGTTTCGCGCGCGCCCTGTACCAGGTTCAGCACACCCGCCGGCAGGCCGGCGGCAATCCAGCAATTGACGGTCAGCTCAGCGACCTTGGGGGTCAGCTCGCTGGGCTTGAACACCACACAGTTACCTGCCAAAAGCGCCGGCACGATATGGCCATTGGGCAGGTGCCCGGGGAAGTTGTAGGGGCCGAACACCGCCACCACACCGTGGGGCTTGTGCCGCAGAACGGCCGTGGCATCGGCCAGCGGGCCGCTCTTTTCACCGGTGCGCTCGCGGTAGCTTTGTACCGAAATCGCGACCTTGTTGATCATGCTGGTGACTTCTGTCGCCGATTCCCACAGCGGCTTCCCGGTTTCCTCGCCAATGCACTGGGCCATGGCTTCGGCATGCACTTTCAACTGCGCGGCAAACTTCTCCAGCACATCGATACGCGCCTCCAGACTCAATTGCGCCCAGGCCGGGAAGGCTTGCCGCGCTGCCTGCACGGCAGCACCCACCTGGCTAGCCTCAGCACCCTGCCCTTGCCAGACCACGGCTTGCGTCACCGGGTTCAGCGACTGCAGGGTTTCGCCCTGGCCGGCCTGCCAATTGCCTGCGATGTAATGCGTAGTCATTTACTGGGCCTCCCGGCTAGCCGACAGCGGCACGGCGCGCACATTGTCGCCAGCGCCCATGCGCAGGCGCTTGGCGGTCAGCGGGTCGACCACCAGGGTGCCGGCGGCCAGCCGCGCAGGTGCAGCCGTGATGCGGCAGTCGTCGCGCTTGCGGTTGTGGATGATGAAAGGGGTGGCGTCATCGCCTGGCGTCCCTACCGCCAGCACCAGGGTCTGGCTCTCGCGCACGGCGCGGATCTTGGCGGTGTCGCATTCGATGGCCGGGCCTGCATCGAAGATATCGACGTAGCCCTGGTAGTTGAAGCCCTCCTGCTTGAGCATCGCCAACGCCGGCTCGGTGTCTTTGTGCACGCGGCCGATCACGTTGCGCGCTGCCTCGGACAGGAAGCAGGTATACAGCGGGAACTTGGGCATCAGTTCGGCAATGAACGACTTGTTGCCCACCCCCGTCAGGTAGTCGGCCTGGCTGAACTCCATCTTGAAGAAGTGCCGGCCCAGGCTTTCCCAGAAGGGTGAACGGCCCTGTTCGTCAGACATACCGCGCATTTCGGCAATGATCTTCTTGCCGAACAGCTCAGGGAACTCGGCAATGAACAGCATACGTGCGCGCGATAGCAGGCGGCCATTGAGGCCGGAGCGGTAGTCGCTGCGCAGGAACAGCGAGCACAGCTCGGAATTGCCGGTCAGGTCGTTGGCCAGGAACAGCGTCGGGATTTCGCGGTAGATCTTCAGTTCCTGCGAGGCACTGACCGTCAGGCCGACCCGGTAGTTGTACCAGGGTTCGCGCAGGCCTACGGCACCGGCAATGGCACTGATGCCCACCACCAGGCCTTCGTCGTTTTCCAGCACGAACAGGTAGTCGGTGTCGCCACGCTCCGCTTCGCCGCGGAAGCTTTTTTCCGCCCAGCCAACGCGATGCCCCAGGCGTTCTTCGTTGGCCGGCAGCGTGGTCAGCCCGGTGGTGCCGGTGCTGCGTGCCAATTCGATCAACGCAGGCAAATCGCTGCTGCGTACAGGACGAACGATCATGCTATCTCCTTGTGCGGCGGCATCTGCCGGCGCGAAACTCTGCTAACGCATCAATCCCGAAACGTCTGTTGCCAGACCTCAGACCGCGACCAGGCGCACGCTGGCGCCCTCGCCCACGCCCAGCGCGTCGGCTGCAGCCACGCTCAGGCTGACCGGCTTGCCGGGCACCCAGTCGAGGTCCAGCAGCACTGCGCGGTAGTCCTGCAACTGGCCGTTGCACACCAGGTACGGGCGCCCGCCCTTGATCGGGGCATCTTCGATTTTCACCGGTGCCACCCGGCTCTGGGCGATCGAGCGAATACCCGAGGTGCGCGCGTGCAAGGTCGGGCCGCCGTCGAAAATGTCGATGTAGTGCTCGGTCTCGAAGCCTTCACGCATGAGGATGTCGAAGGTGATTTGCGCGCGCGGGTGCACCTGGCCCATGGCTTCCTGCGCCAGGTCAGGCAGCAGCGGCACGTAGATTGGGTAGTGCGGCATCAGCTCGGCGAGGAAGGTACGGCTCTTGAGCCCGCACAGGCGTTCGGCGTGGGCATAGTTGAGGTCGAAGAAATTGCGGCCGATGGCATCCCAGAACGGCGATTCGCCCTGTTCGTCGCTGTAACCGACGATTTCGGTTACCACCGAGTCGGCGAAGCGTTCCGGGTGCGCGGCCATGAACAGCAGGCGACCGCGCGAGTTGAGCTCGGCCCAGCCACTGTTCACCAACTCCGGCAACACATAGAAGCTGGTCAACAAGCTGTTGCCGGTCAAATCGTGGCACAGCGACAGCACGTGGATCTTGTTGTGGATCTTCAGCTCGCGCGAGGCGTGCACGAAGGTCTCGTTACGAAAGCTGTAGAACGGCTCGGAGTAGCCGGCCGAAGCGACGATGGCCGAACAGCCGACCAGCTTCCCGGTGTTACTGTCTTCGAGCACGAAAAAGTAGCTTTCTTCACCGTTGAAGCTGACCTCGGCGGCGAAGGATGTCTCGGAGGCGGCAATCTTGTCGCCCAGGCGAGCAGTGTCGTCCGGCAGCGAGGTGACACCAATGGGGCTGTCTGCAGCCATGCGCTGCACTTCGTTCAGATCAGCCATTTGCGCGGGGCGCATCACCAGCATGGTGTCACTCCTTTGGAATACGGGCCGCTGACGGCGGCACGGATAAACGGCAGGCGCTTGGGCACCTGCACTGGAATCGGGTATCGCCGGCCCGGTTCAGCCATGGCTGGGACCGGCGAGAGGACCGCAGGCGGGTCAGCCTTGGGTCAGTGTGGCCACGGCGCGCTCGAAGCGGTCCAGGCCTGCATCGATGTCGGCGTCTTCAACCACCAGGCTTGGCGCGAAGCGGACCACGTCCGGGCCGGCCTGCAGCACCATTACGCCTTCTTTCTCGGCCGCGTTGAGCACGTCCTTGGCCTTGCCTTGCCAGGCTTCGGTCAGCACGCAACCCAGCAGCAGGCCGACACCACGCACCTGGGTGAACAGGTTGTACTTCTGGCCGATCTGCTCCAGGCGGGTTTTGAAGCGTTCGTGCTTGGCCTTGATGCCGGCCAGGGTTTGCGGGGTGTTGATAACGTCCAGCACCGCACAGGCAACGGCGCAGCCCAGTGGGTTGCCGCCATAGGTGGTGCCGTGGGTGCCAACGGCCAGGTGCTTGGCCAGCTCGGTGGTGGTCAGCATGGCACCGATCGGGAAGCCGCCGCCCAGGCTCTTGGCGCTGGTCAGGATGTCCGGGGTCACGCCGTAATGCTGGTAGGCATACAGCGAGCCGGTGCGGCCCACGCCAGTCTGCACTTCGTCGAAGATCAGCAGGGCGTTGTGCTCGTCACACAGCTTGCGCGCGCCTTCCAGGTAGGCCTTGTCGGCCGGCACCACGCCACTTTCGCCCTGGATCGGCTCGATCACCACGGCGCAGGTCTTATCGGAAATCTGCGCCTTCAGTGCTTCCAGGTCGTTGTAGGGCACGTGGCTGATACCGGTGATCTTCGGGCCGAAGCCGTCGGAGTACTTCGGCTGGCCACCGACGCTGACAGTGAACAGGGTGCGACCGTGGAAGCTGTTCACGGTGGCGATGATTTCGTGCTTTTCAGGGCCGAAGCGATCATGGGCAACGCGACGGGCCAGCTTGAAAGCAGCCTCGTTGGACTCGGCGCCAGAGTTGCAGAAGAACGCGCGGTCGGCAAAGGTAGCGTCCACCAGCTTATGAGCCAGGCGCAGGGCCGGCTCGTTGGTGAACACGTTGGATACATGCCAGAGGGTGTTGGCCTGTTCGGTCAGGGCCTTGACCAGTGCCGGATGGCAGTGACCCAGGGCGTTTACCGCGATACCACCGGCAAAGTCGATCAACTCGCGACCCGACTGGTCCCAGACGCGGGAACCCTCGCCTCGCACAGGAATGAAGGCCGCCGGAGAATAATTGGGAACCATGACCTGGTCGAAATCGGCACGTTGCACCGGGGCTTGCTCAACGGACATCTGAGTCTCCTGAAGAGGAACGCTGGCCTGGAAGTGGCGAGCGATGGGGGGATTGTAAGGACTGATCCGCGCCTGTCCTTGCGGCCAAGCGACAACTTGTTACAGCGCAAAACCCTGTTTGGACAAGGTTTTCGGCAATGCGACAAACACTGTCGCAATCGCGCAGTGTACGGGAGAGGGGGCTGGGTGAACGGGTGTTCACATAGGTTTGTGAGGGGCAGGATGTCCGGCGATGTTCGTCTGGCGCCTGTGAGATCGAGCGCTGCCTTCACCCCCAAGCCATACGCCCGGAATCCCCGAAAGATCAGCCTTTTTCGGCAGGCGCCGAACTCAGCTCGAACGGGCTGCTGCTGCGCCGCTGGTTACGGTCTTCCCGTGGCGTTGCACCAAAGAAGTTGCGATAGGCGCTGGAAAAATGCGGCCCCGAAGAGAAGCCACAAGACAACCCGATCTGAATGATCGACTTGCTGGTCTGCATCAGCATTTGCCGCGCCTTGTTCAGCCGCAGCTCCAAATAGTACTGGCTGGGCACGCGGTTCAGGTACTGCTTGAAAATGCGCTCCAACTGCCGACGCGACACGCAAACATGCTGGGCAATTTCGTCGGTGGTCAGCGGCTCTTCGATGTTGGCTTCCATCAGCAGCACTGCCTGAGTCAACTTGGGATGGCTGGACCCAGGCGGTTCTGCAGCGGAATTCGCTGGCGCTCGCCACCCTCGCGAATGCGCTCGACCACCAGCTCTTCCGACACCGCCCCGGCCAGTTCCGCCCCGTGATCGCGCGCCAGCACCGCCAACAGCAGGTCAGTCACGGCCATGCCGCCGCAGGCGCTCAGGCGGTCACGATCCCAATCGAACAAGTGGCTGGTGGCGATCACTTTAGGGAAGCGTTCGGCAAAATCATCTTGCCAGCGCCAGTGCACCGCAGCGCGGTAGCCATCGAGCAGCCCCAGCATTGCCAAGGGATACACCCCGGCAGACAGGCTGCCAATCATGCAGCCACTGCGCGCCAGCTGCTTGAGCGCCGCCGACAAGGCAGCCCCCATCGCCGCAGGCGGCTCGTCAGCCAGCAGAAACAGCTTGTGGCAGCCCTCCAGGCGGCCGGTCCACGGCTCGCCTGGTAGACGCCAGGCGCCATCCTGCGCGGGTTCAGCTTGCAGGAAAGACAACTCGTAGATCACATCCGGATGCACCCGCTGCGCCACCTGCAACACTTCCTCGGCCAGCGCCAGGGTCAAAGGCCTGGTGCTGGGCCAGATGAGAAAACCGATTCGCTGGGTGGTCATAGGGTGCGGTCCGAAACCTGAGGTCGTTCGAGTCTGTGCGCCGGGTCAGGCTGCGCTTGCCGCGCAGCATGCCCTATTCTGGTGCAAAAATGCAGCTTTTACTTCAGGCTGCCGGAGAGGAACTGCTTCAGGCGCTCCGACTGCGGGTTGGCCAACACTTCACGCGGGCAGCCGGTTTCTTCCACCAGGCCTTTGTGCAGGAACACCAGCTGGTTGGACACCTCTCGAGCAAAACCCATTTCGTGGGTCACCACCACCATGGTCCGGCCTTCCTGGGCCAGCGCCTGCATCACTTTGAGCACATCACCTACCAGCTCGGGGTCGAGCGCCGAGGTCGGCTCGTCGAACAGCATAACCTCCGGCTCCATCGCCAGCGCCCGGGCAATTGCCACACGTTGTTGCTCACCACCCGACATATGCCCAGGGAAAGCATCCTTGCGGTGAGCGACACCGACCTTGGCCAGGTAGTGCTCGGCCTTCTCCAGCGCCTCCTTGCGGCTCACGCCCAGCACGTGCACTGGGGCTTCGATGATGTTCTCCAGCGCGGTCATGTGCGACCACAGGTTGAAGTGCTGAAACACCATCGAAAGGCGCGAACGCATGCGCTGCAACTGACGCGGGTCGGCAGCCTTCAGCGCGCCGTCCTTGCCGGCGACCAGCTTGAGCTCTTCGTTGTTGAGCAGGATCTTGCCGGCGTGCGGCTGCTCCAGCAGGTTGATGCAGCGCAGGAAGGTCGACTTGCCTGATCCGCTGGAGCCGATGATGCTGATAACGTCGCCGGCCTTGGCCGCCAGAGAAACGCCCTTGAGCACTTCGTGGCTACCGTAGCGCTTGTGCAGGTCTTGGACTTCGAGTTTGTACATGCTGTCGATTCTCACAAAGCGGTCAGTGCTTGCGCGGCGCCAGGTAGCCGAGCCAGCGGCGTTCGGCCATCTTGAACAGGCGCACCAGGATGAAGGTCAGGCACAGGTAGAACACGCCCGCCGTGATATAGGCCTCGAAAGGCAGGTAGTACTGGGCATTGACCGTGCGTGCGGCACCGGTGATGTCGATCAGGGTAACGATCGACGCCAGGCTGGTGGTCTGCAGCATCATGATCACTTCGTTGCTGTACTGCGGCAGCGCCCGGCGCAGGGCGGACGGCAGCAGGATGCGGCGGTACATCTTCATGCGCGACATGCCCATGGCCTTGGCCGCCTCGATCTCGCCGTGCGGCGTGGCCTTGAGGCTACCGGCGATGATTTCGGCGGTGTAGGCACTGGTATTGATGCCGAACGCCAGGCAGGCGCAGAAGGTGGCACTGGACAGCAACGGCCAGAAAATACTTTCGCGCACGGCCTCGAACTGAGCCAGGCCGTAATAGATCAGGAACAACTGCACCAGCATCGGCGTGCCGCGGATCACGTAGGTGTACAGCCATGCAGCCAGGTTGACCACAGGCTGTTTGGATACCCGCATCAGGCCCAGTGGAATAGCCGCCAGCAGGCCGAAGAACAGCGAGATCGCCAGCAGCTTGAGGGTGGTCAGCAGCCCGCCGAAATACAGCGGCAATGCCTCCCAGACCACGTTGTAGTCAAAGATCATAGTTCAGCCACCTTGACGCCTACCGAGTAGCGGCGCTCCAGATACTTCAGGGCCAGCAGCGAGACACTGGTCAGCACCAGGTACAGGGCCGCCACCGCCAGGAAGAAGGTGAACGGCTCGCGGGTGGCATCCGCCGCCTGCTTGGCCTTGAACATCATGTCCTGCAAACCGACCACCGAGATCAGCGCGGTAGCCTTGGTCAGTACCAGCCAATTGTTGGTGAAGCCAGGGATCGCCAGGCGAATCATTTGCGGCACCTGGATGCGGAAAAATACCTGACGATTGCTCATGCCATAGGCCACGCCCGCTTCGGCCTGGCCCTTGGGAATACCCAGGAACGCGCCGCGGAATGTTTCCGACAGATAGGCGCCAAAGATGAAGCCCAGCGTACCGATACCTGCAATCAGCGGGTTCAGGTCGATGTAGTCTTCGTAGCCGAGCAGCGGCGCCACCCGGTTGATGATGTCTTGCCCGCCGTAGAAGATCAGCAGGATCAGGACCAGGTCCGGAATGCCACGGATCACCGTGGAATACAGATCGCCCAGCCAGGCCAGCCAGCGCACCGGCGACAAGCGCAGCGCTACGCCGATCAGGCCGAGCACGATGGCCAGGGCCATCGACGACAGGGCGAGCTGCAGCGTCAGCCACGCCCCGTCGAGGATGACTGCCCCGTAGCCTTTCAACATGATGAGGTCCTCGACCTAGAGAATGAAAAATGGTGCAAACCTCAGAGCCTCTGCTGTTTGCACCATTGCACAGGTGAAACCCGACGTCTTAGTTCGAGTCTGGACCGTAGATGTCGAAGTTGAAGTACTTCTTCTCGATTTCTTTGTACTTGCCGTTTGCACGGATGGCGTCGATCGCCGCGTTGATACGATCGACGTTGGCCTTGTCGCCCTTGCGCACGGCGATGCCGATGCCGTCACCAAAGTACTTGGCGTCGGTGAAGGCCGGGCCTACGAAGGCGAAGCCCTTGCCGGCGTCGGTCTTGAGGAAACCGTCTTCCAGCAGGGTGGCATCGGCCACGGTACCGTCGAGACGACCAGCCGCCACATCGAGGTAGATTTCGTTCTGGGTGCCGTAAGGCACGACGGTGGCACCTTTGGCGCCCAGCACTTCCTTGGCGAAGCGATCGTGGATCGAGCCGCGTTGCACGCCAATCTTCTTGCCTTTGAGTTCATCCAGGCTGTCGCTGACAGTGGTGCCGTCCTTCATGACCAGGCGCGCCGGGGTCAGGTAGTAGCGCTTGGTGAAGTCAACCGATTTCTTGCGGTCATCGGTGATCGACATGGACGACAGGATGGCGTCGATCTTGCGTACTTTCAGCGCCGGGATCAGGCCGTCGAACTCCTGCTCGACCCAGGTGCACTTGGCTTTCATCTCTTCGCACAGGGCGTTGCCGATGTCGTAGTCAAAACCTGCGATGCTGCCGTCAGGTTGCTTGAAGGCGAAGGGTGGGTAGGCGGCTTCGATGCCGATTTTCAGCGGTTTTTCATCGGCCTGCGACACCAGGGAAAACACAGACAGCGCCAGGGCGCCAAGCAGTGCGAGCTTCTTCATCAGGTAACTCCATCGGTACGGGGCAATACAAGGCAGGTAACGGCTGCCCGATATGCGAATGAGTACAACGCGAGCCGCGCAGGGTTCGACCAAGGCCGCATACCACGAGCGAGTGAGTGGCATTTTAACGACAGCCCGGTAGTCGATATTTCTTCAAAGCGACAACTACTTACAGAAGCGCCTGAAACCGCTGCGGGCGATGTTGACAGCCATTGCAAATTATGCAAAAGCGCAAGAAATAGAACCTTTAGACCTAGCAATTCCTGGGCCTATTATTGGCAAAGCCTTGTACTACGGCAAGTGTAGCGTGCTGTGTTGCACAAAATGGCTACTGGAATGCACCGAAATGGCCCGGATTTGTTTCCTGGCGCCCGAACCTGTGCGGAAACGGTGACAGAAGAGTTACCGATGAATGTCGGGTAACAGTAAAGCAAAAACCCCGCCGGTTGCCCGGGCGGGGTTCTCTGATGCCTGCACACCCCCTGTAGGAGCGGCCCGCGCTCTGCCTTGATATCAGGCCGAAGCCAGGTTCATCGCCTTGTGAGTATCGATCAGGTGCTGCACTACGCCAGGGTCGGCCAGGGTCGAAATATCGCCCAAGGCATCGTACTCACCGGTGGCGATCTTGCGCAGGATACGGCGCATGATCTTGCCCGAGCGAGTCTTCGGCAACCCAGGCGCCCACTGGATCACATCCGGCGAAGCGATCGGGCCGATTTCCTTGCGCACCCAGTTCTTCAGCTCCAGACGCAATTGCTCGCTGGCCTCGATACCGGCATTGAGGGTGACATAGACATAGATGCCCTGCCCCTTGATGTCGTGCGGCACGCCAACCACTGCGGCCTCGGCAACCTTCGCATGCGCGACCATGGCACTTTCGATCTCGGCAGTGCCCATGCGGTGGCCGGAGACGTTGAGCACGTCGTCCACACGGCCGGTGATCCAGTAGTAGCCATCCTCGTCACGGCGCGCACCGTCGCCGGTGAAGTACATGCCACGGAAGGTCTTGAAGTAGGTGTCGACGAAGCGGTCGTGGTCGCCGTACAGCGAACGCGACTGGCCCGGCCAGGAGTCCAGGATAACCAGGTTACCTTCGGTGGCACCTTCGATCAGGTTGCCCAGGTTATCAACCAATGCCGGCACCACGCCAAAGAACGGACGGGTTGCCGACCCGGGTTTCAAGCCCGTGGCGCCAGGCAGCGGGCTGATCAGGATGCCACCGGTTTCAGTCTGCCACCAGGTGTCGACGATCGGGCAACGCTCCTTGCCTACGGTCTTGTAGTACCAGTTCCAGGCTTCTGGGTTGATCGGCTCACCCACCGAACCCAGAAGGCGCAGGCTGGAGCCGTCTGCTCCCTCTACAGCCGCTTGCCCTTCGGCCATCATGGCGCGGATGGCAGTTGGCGCGGTGTAGAGGATGTTGACCTTGTGTTTGTCGACGATCTTCGACACGCGGGTGATGTCCGGGTAGTTAGGCACGCCCTCGAACAGCAAGGTAGTGGCGCCGTTGGCCAGCGGGCCGTAGACGATGTAGCTGTGGCCGGTGACCCAACCGACGTCGGCGGTGCACCAGTACACCTCGCCCGGGCGGTAGTCGAAAACGCGCTCATGGGTCAGTGCCGCGTACACGAGGTAACCGCCGGTGGTGTGCAGCACGCCCTTCGGCTTGCCGGTGGAGCCGGAGGTATAAAGGATGAACAGCGCTTCTTCGGCACCCATCTCTTTCGGCGCGCAGTGGCTGGAAGCCACTTTCATCAGGTCTTCGTACCAGATGTCGCGGTGTTGGTGCCAGGCAATGTCGCCACCGGTGCGCTTGCACACGATGATTTTCTGCACACTGCTGGTTTCAGGGTTGGTCAGTGCCAGGTCGACGTTGGCCTTGAGTGGGGTACGACGGCCGCCACGCACGCCTTCATCGGCGGTGATCACCACCTTGGACTTGCAGTCGATGATACGGCCGGCCAGCGCCTCGGGCGAGAAACCGCCAAACACCACCGAATGAATCGCACCGATACGGGCACAGGCCAGCATGGCAACCACAGCCTCGGGGATCATTGGCATATAGATGGTGACTACGTCACCCCGGTGCACGTCCTGGCCGCGCAGGGCGTTGGCGAACTTGCAGACCTGCTCGTGCAGTTCGCGGTAGGTGATGTTGCGGTGTTCGGAAGGGTCGTCGCCTTCCCAGATGATGGCCAACTGGTCGCCGCGCTCTTCAAGGTGGCGGTCCAGGCAGTTGGAGGAAACGTTCAGAGTGCCGTCGGCGAACCATTTGATATCGACATGGTGGTCGTCGAAGGAGGTCTGCTTGACCTTGGTGAACGGCTTGATCCAGTCGATGCGCTGGGCCTGCTCGCGCCAGAAGCCGTCCGGGTTGATCACCGACTGCTGGTACATGGCCTTGTAGGTGGCCTCGTCGGTCAGGGTAGTGGCCGCAACCTCGGGACGAACGGGATACAGTGGAGCCGCACTCATCTGTGTTACCTCGGTGTAATAGTTGTTTTTGTATGGAACCGTTTGTAACTGTACCAGAGCGACAAAAGCCATTCGACGTTGGTAGTAATTTGGTACGCCCGTTCCGGCAGAGCGCTCTGGCGCGGGCATTACAGCCCAGGCAGAGAGGAAAAGAGGGGCTTTGCCACAGGATTGTTACAGATTCTGTCAAAACACTTTATCAAAAGACCCACTGTTTCAGCTTTGGCCACAGCCATAAAATTCACCTCGCCAGCAACGGCAAGGCGATTAACAACTGGTAACAGCCCCCACGAAGGCAAGCGTTGATCTCCATCTCATCCCGATAGTTAAAACTAGCAGTACTCGCGGCGCCATAAGCGCCGCGTGCCCCCTCACGACCTTAGACAGGTAAATAGAAAATGAAAGCTTTACTGGTATTGGTACTTGGCAGTCTTTGCGGCGCGGCGATGGCCGGCGAAGCTAAAGATGCCGAGCAGATTCCGGTTGAACAGTACAGTTACTCGCAACACCTGGACATTGCCCGTGTCATCTCCATGAGCGAAGTGCCCAATGTGTGCGAAGTCGTGCCAGCCCGTATGACCTACGAGGACTCCAAGGGCCAGAAGCACATTCTCGAATACCGCGTGATGGGGAACGGCTGCTCTAACGGCTGATACCTTCCGAATCAGGGGCCCTGCGGGCCCCTTTCGCGGCACAAGGCCGCTCCCACAGGTATTGTGCTCTACCGAAGAGCAGCACATTACCTGTGGGAGCGGCCTTGTGTCGCGAAAGGACTGCGAAGCAGTCCCAGGTTCTTTGGCCAATAACTAATCCGTCGACTTGTTAAGCGCGTAATCTCTCAACTTGTTGGCAATTGTCGTGTGCGAAACACCCAATCTTTTCCCTAACGCCCGACTACTCGAAAATTCCACCATCAAACTTTCCAGTACCGCTTTCTCAAAGCGCCCGACAATCTGCGAAAGATCCCCTTCCAATGAAAACTCGCCCAACGGCTGCCGCACGCCATAATCCGGCAGGCGTATATGCTCGCTTTTGACCACGCCGCCTTCGCATAAAGAAACCGCTTGGAACAATACGTTTTCCAATTGCCTTACATTGCCCGGCCAATGGTATTGCCCAAGTTTTTCCATTGCCGCCGGCGCCAGGCGCGGCATGGCGCAGCCGATCTGTCGGCTGGCCTGATCGAGAAAGTGCTGCACCAGCCCCTCCAGCCCATCCATGCATTCACGCAAAGGCGGAATGTGCAGCGACAATACGTTAAGGCGGTGATAAAGGTCCTGGCGAAACTCGCCACGGGCGCACAGTTCGGACAAATCCACTTGGGTCGCGCAAATCACCCGCACATCCAGGTACACCTCTTCATCGCTACCGACCCGGCGAAAGCAGCCGTCCTGCAGAAAGCGCAGCAGCTTCACCTGCAAGCGCGGGCTCATCTCCCCTACCCCATCAAGGAACAGCGTGCCACCTGCGGTCAGCTCCAGCAGCCCAAGCTTGCCTTCGGCCCGCGCTCCTTCGAATGCTCCAGGGCCGTAACCGAACAGCTCTGTCTCGGCCATCGACTCGGGCAACCCGGCGCAGTTGAGCGCCATCAGCGGCGACTGCCCACGCGGGCTGGCCAGATGGCAGGCGCGCGCCAGCAGCTCCTTGCCAGTACCGGTTTCGCCCTCGATCAGCAACGGCGCATCCAGCGGCGCCATGCGCCGCGCTTCACGCACCACCGCAGCCATCACCCGTGAGCTCTGGAAGATGCTGTCGAAACCGCGTAGCTCCTGCTTGCGCACATTGTAGATACGCTCGCCGATGCGATCCGCCCGATGCAGGGTAAGTACCGCGCCAGCCAGCGCCTCGCTCTCGTCGTGCTCGGACTGCAGCGGTGCGATATCGGCCAGGAACACATCACCCTTGACCTTGATACGCAGGCCATTGATGCGTGACTTGTTGGCCCTTACCAGCTCCGGCAGGTCGAAGTCTTCTACATAGCGCGCCAGCGGCATGCCCGGCACTTCGTCTACCCGCACCCCTAGCAACTGTGCGGCGGAACGGTTGGCGGCAACGATGCTGCCGCCCATGTCGATCGATAGCACCGGGAAATCCAGCGCCCCGAGCAGCGCATTCAGCTCCATGTGCCGGCGCTCACTGGGCATCAGGCCCACGCGCTTCACGCCAAATACCCCGGCTATGGCCTCGAACTTCGGTCGCAAGGCTTGGAACTGCAGATTGATCAGGTTCGGGCAGTGCAGGTAGATGGCGTTGCCATGGTCACCGCCCACCTCGCCACGCAGTACGTTGATGCCGTACTCGACCAGCAGGTTGAGGATGTCGCGCAGGATGCCAATGCGGTTCTGGCAATGCACTTTGATACGCATGAGGGCTCTCGAAGCGCCAATGTTTTTCAACACCGCGCGGAAAAGTCGTAAAGATAAGCTGACAAAAACTGCGCAAACATCAGCCAGATGCCTCGGATTTTCCGACACCCGCGCAACTTTGTAAAATTATCGTTACGAAAAACCCGTTTGCGACGCTTCGCGACAGCGGTCAGCCCCCGTGCAAAATCGCCGGTGAAGGGATATTTCTTGGGTATGTCCTGCACATAACAAGAAAAGCCCTCACCAGGAGAGCCTCATGAAACAGACGCAATACGTGGCACGCGAGCCCGATGCGCATGGTTTTATCGATTACCCGCAGCAAGAGCATGCGGTGTGGAACACCTTGATCACCCGCCAGCTGAAAGTGATCGAAGGCCGCGCATGCCAGGAATACCTGGACGGCATCGACCAGCTCAAGCTGCCCCATGACCGCATTCCGCAGTTGGGCGAGGTCAACAAGGTGCTGGGCGCCACCACCGGTTGGCAGGTTGCCCGGGTGCCGGCGCTGATCCCCTTCCAAACCTTCTTCGAGCTGCTGGCCAGCAAGCGCTTCCCGGTCGCCACGTTCATCCGCACCCCGGAAGAGCTGGACTACCTGCAAGAGCCCGATATCTTCCACGAGATCTTCGGCCACTGCCCGCTGCTGACCAACCCCTGGTTCGCCGAATTCACTCACACCTACGGCAAGCTCGGCCTGGCTGCGACCAAGGAACAACGCGTGTACCTGGCGCGCCTGTACTGGATGACCATCGAGTTTGGCCTGATGGAAACCCCGCAGGGCCGCAAGATCTATGGCGGCGGCATCCTCTCGTCGCCTAAAGAGACCGTCTACAGTCTGTCTGGCGAGCCCGAGCACCAGGCCTTCGACCCGATCGAGGCCATGCGTACGCCGTACCGCATCGACATCCTGCAGCCGCTGTATTTCGTGCTGCCGAACATGAAGCGCCTGTTCGACCTTGCCCATGAAGACATCATGGGCATGGTCCACGAAGCCATGAAGCTGGGCCTGCACGCACCGAAATTTCCACCCAAGGTCGCTGCCTGAGCGACCTTGCCGATAACAACTCGAACCGGAAAACACCTCATGAATGCCTTGAACCAAGCCCATTGCGAAGCCTGCCGCGCCGATGCGCCGAAAGTCACCGACGAAGAGCTGGCAGAGCTGATTCGCGAAATCCCGGACTGGAATATCGAAGTACGCGACGGCCATATGGAGCTGGAGCGCGTATTCCTGTTCAAGAACTTCAAGCACGCCCTGGCATTCACCAATGCCGTGGCGAAATCGCCGAAGCCGAAGGCCACCACCCAGGGCTGCTGACCGAGTGGGGCAAGGTTACCGTGACCTGGTGGAGCCACTCGATCAAAGGCCTGCACCGCAACGACTTCATCATGTGTGCACGCACTGACAAGGTGGCGGAAACGGCTGAAGGCCGTAAGTAATCACTGACTGAAGGGGCCGAAAGGCCCCTTTTTTCATGAGAGAAATGTGCGCTGTTCGCCCGCAAAACCGACAAACGAACGGGAAAAAATCCAAACTGTCATCCAGACTTGTGTATCCTGCCCAGCTTTGCGAAGCTCCAAACGCGCCTGGCGCAGACTTTTCACTCACACTTGCGAGGAACGACGAGATGCATGAGATCCCGAATCTTCCCTTCCCAAGCCTGAACCCAGAAGAGCCAACCGTGACCGTTCACGCCGAACCGGCAACTGCCGTCGAGCAGGATGGTGACGATCAATCCAGCGCTGACCAGGACTAACCGCGCATCCCCGACTGTGTGAAAACGGCTGACCTGCGGGCCACCCCCGTCATCACGTTTTCACACCGTCCTGAACACATGTAGGCCCCCATGCCCGACTCACCGCGCCCCCTTGCGGTCACCCTGCAAGTCGTTTCCATCGTTCTCTTCACCTTCATCGGCTACGTGAACATCGGCATTCCACTGGCCGTGCTACCTGGCTATGTGCATAACGACCTGGGCTTCAGCGCCGTGGTCGCTGGCCTGGTAATCAGCGTGCAATACCTGGCCACCCTGCTCAGCCGCCCTACCGCCAGCCGCATCATCGACAACCACGGCAGCAAGAAAGCCGTGATGTACGGCCTTGCCGGCTGCGGCCTCAGCGGGGTGTTCATGCTGGCGTGCGCCTTCCTCACCCACCTGCCCTGGCTGAGCCTGGCTTGCCTGCTGGTCGGCCGCCTGGTACTGGGCAGCGCTGAAAGCTTGGTGGGGTCGGGTGCGATCGGCTGGGGTATCGGCCGGGTAGGCGCCGCCAACACAGCCAAGGTCATTTCCTGGAACGGCATCGCCAGCTATGGCGCACTGGCCATCGGCGCTCCACTGGGCGTGCTGATGGTCAAGGGGCTGGGGTTGTGGAGCATGGGTGTGAGCATCATCCTGCTGTGCATCATCGGCCTGCTGCTGGCCTGGCCCAAGCAGGCCGCCCCCATCGTCAGCGGCGTACGCCTGCCATTCCTGCGGGTGCTGGGCAAGGTGTTCCCGCATGGTTCGGGCCTGGCCCTGGGCTCGATCGGCTTCGGCACCATCGCCACCTTCATCACCCTGTACTACGCCAGCCGAGGCTGGTCCGATGCGGCGTTGACCCTGAGCCTGTTCGGCGCCAGCTTCATCAGCGCGCGGCTGCTGTTCGGCAACCTGATAAACCGTATCGGCGGCTTCAGGGTGGCAATCGCCTGCCTGTCGGTGGAAACACTCGGGCTGCTGATGCTGTGGCTGGCCCCCAGTGCCGAAATGGCCTTGGCGGGTGCAGCACTGAGCGGGTTTGGTTTCTCGCTGGTGTTCCCGGCGCTGGGCGTGGAGGCAGTGAACCAGGTGTCGGCGGCCAACCGTGGGGCCGCGGTTGGGCGTATTCACTGTTCATCGATTTGTCGCTGGGGGTGACCGGACCACTGGTGGGCGCGGTGGCGGCGGGGTTCGGGTTTGCTTCGATGTTTCTGTTTGCGGCGACTGCCGCAGCTTGCGGGCTGGTGTTGAGCTTGTATCTGTACAGACAAGCGCGGCGGCATCGAGATCATTGAAAGCAGGGGGCGCTTTGCGCCCCCGAGGCCCTGAAGGTTAACGCTGGGTGTACTGCAACACCACTTCCAGCGGGTGGCGCATCTTGCGTTCGGTCATGCGCTTGACCTGACTACGGCACGAATAACCGGTCGCCAGCGGCTCTCCTTCCTTGTCCAGCTTGGTCGCCCAGCTCTGCTCGAAGATGGTCCGCGAGGTTTCCTGATTGCGCGCTTCGTGCCCATAAGTGCCGGACATGCCGCAGCACCCCGTGGCCTCGGTCACCAGCTTCAGCCCCAAACGGGCAAACACCTGCTCCCACTGCTTGGTACTGGCCGGCACGTTGGTCTTCTCGGTGCAGTGTGCCATCAAGCGGAAGTTACCCGGTGCGGTCGGCGCCTGCTCAGGCAGCACATTCATCAGCCACTCCTGCGGCAACAGCACCTGCGGGCAACCTTCCAGGCCCGGCACCTTCTGGTACTCCTGGCGATACACCAGGGTCATCGCCGGGTCCAGGCCTACCAGCGGCACCCCGCATTCGGCCAGGGCCTTGAGCTGGGTGGCGTTGCGGATCGCCGCCTTGGCAAACGCACCCAGGAAGCCCTGCACGTGCAGCGGTTTGCCGTTGGCGCTGTAAGGCGCCAGGAACACCCGGTGGCCCAGGCGATGGGCCAGGTCGATGAAGGCCGACAGCAGCGGCGTTTCAAAGTAGCGAGTGAAGGCATCCTGCACCAGCACGATGCTGCGCTCGCGCTGGGCCGGGGTCAGCTCGCGCAGTGTCGGCACCGTGGCCACGCCAACGCGGCAGCGGGTCAGGGTGGCCTGGAAGTTGAAGCGGCTGATCAGCGGGCTGTCGACCATCCCCACCTTGTCGGCCAGCAGCTTGCTCACCCACTTCGAGCCCATCACGGCGTTGTACAGCCCCGGCGCATGGGCCAGGTACGGGATGGTGAACTCCAGCGAGCCAATCAGGTAGTCACGCAGCGGGCGCTGGTAGCGACCGTGATACAGCTCGAGGAAGCGCGAGCGGAAGTCCGGCACGTTGACCTTGATCGGGCACTGCCCGGCGCACGACTTGCACGCCAGGCAGCCGGCCATGGCGTCGTATACCTCATGGGAAAAGTCTTCCTGGCCCTGGCTGCGTGCGCGGTTATTGCGCAGGCGCGCCGGCAGGCCCTTGAGCCACGACACCTTGCTACGCGCCGCCGCCAGCACGTCGATGTTCGCCTCGCCCTGCAGGCGCAGCCACTCGCGCATCAGCGAGGCGCGGCCCTTGGGCGAATGCTGGCGTTCGCGGGTAGCTTTCCAGGATGGGCACATGGCGTCGTTGGGGTCGTAGTTGTAGCAGGCGCCGTTGCCGTTGCAGTGCACGGCACTGGGGAAGTCCTGCCACACGCGCTCGTCGATGGTACGGTCGAGGTCGCCGCGCAGGGTCACGCCATCGACCGGAGTCAGGCCCTCTGAGCTGCCCAGTGGGGTGCAGATCTTGCCGGGATTGAGCTGGTTGTGCGGGTCGAACGCACCCTTCAGACGCTGCAGCGCCGGGTACAGCTCGCCGAAGTACTCCGGCACGTATTCCGAGCGCAGGCCCTTGCCGTGCTCGCCCCACAGCAGGCCGCCGTAGCTTTTGGTCAGAGCGGCAACGGCGTCGGAAATCGGCTTGACCAATGCGGCCTGCGCCGGGTCTTTCATGTCCAGTGCCGGGCGCACGTGCAGCACGCCGGCATCGACATGGCCGAACATGCCGTAGGCCAGGCCGTAGCCATCGAGCAGCGCGCGGAAATCGGCGATGTAGTCGGCCAACTGCTCCGGCGGTACGGCGGTGTCTTCAACGAACGGCTGCGGGCGTACCTCGCCTTCGACGTTGCCCAGCAGCCCTACCGAACGTTTACGCATGGTGTACACGCGAGTGACTGCCTCCGCCCCCTCGGCAAGGGTGTGGCCCAGGCGCTCGACGCTGGTATCGCTTTGCAGGTGCTGGATGAACGCCTGCACCTTGGCGTTGACCTCAGCCGGCTCGTCGCCACAGAACTCCACCAGGTTGATACCCAGGGTCGGGCGCTCGGGGTCGGCCGGGAAGTACTCGGCAACGCTGTGCCAGACGATGTCTTTCATCGCCAGCATCAGCACCTTGGAATCAACCGTCTCGATCGACAGCGGCTTGTGCGCCATCAGCGCATTAGCGTCGCGCAGCGCGTCCATGAAGCTGGTGTAGCGTACGTTGACCAGCACCGCGTACTTGGGGATCGGCAATACGTTGAGCTTGGCTTCGACCACGTAGCCCAGCGAGCCCTCGGCGCCACACAACACGCTGTTGAGGTTGAAGCGCCCCTGCTCGTCGCGCAGGTGCGCGAGGTCGTAGCCGGTCAGGCAACGGTTGAGCTTGGGGAAGGTGGTTTCGATCAATTCGCCCTGGGTTTGCTGAATGTCCCGGGCCATGCGGTACACCTCGCCGACCCGGCCGGGCGCGGCACAGGCTTGCTCCAGCGCGGCATCGTCGATCGGCAGGCTGTGCAGGCGCTCACCACCGAGCAGCACGCTGTGCAGCTCCAGTACGTGATCGCGGGTTTTGCCGTAGGTGCAACTGCCCTGGCCACTGGCGTCGGTGTTGATCATGCCGCCAACCGTGGCGCGGTTGGAGGTGGACAGCTCAGGGGCGAAGAACAGCCCGTGCGGCTTGAGCGCAGCATTGAGCTGGTCCTTGACCGTACCGGCCTGCACCCGTACCCAACGCTCCTCGACGTTGATTTCGAGGATCTTGTTCATGTGCCGCGACAAGTCGACGACGATACCGTCGGTCAGCGACTGCCCGTTGGTGCCAGTGCCACCGCCGCGCGGGGTCAGCTTGACCTGCTGGAAGCGCGGCTCGCCCATCAGCGTGGCGACCCGCGCCACATCGTCGGCATCCAGCGGAAACACCGCCGCTTGCGGCAAGCGCTGGTAGATCGAGTTGTCGGTGGCCAGCACGGTGCGGGTAGCGTAGTCAGCACTGATCTGGCCACGGAAGCCGCTGTTGCGCAGGGCTTCGAGGAATTCGGGGTAATTGGCGCTCGGTGCAACGGTCGACAGCTGGGCGATCATCGAAGGATGGCCTCTTGATATTGGCTTATTCACGGGATTCCTGTCGCTCCGGCATGGGTTGATGCATGCAGGGATGACGTATAGGCCAATGTTCCTGTAGTTTCGCTTCAGGGGCAAATGGATAATCCTGCCGCTATCAATGACTTTTATGAATGAATTACCGCCACCTGACCCCATCCATGTCGTTGCTGCTGGCTTTCGAGGCCGCCGCCCGGCATGAAAGCTACACCCGCGCCGCTGCCGAACTGTCACTGACCCAGAGCGCGGTCAGCCGCCAGGTGCAGGCGCTGGAGCAGCAGCTGGGCCTGACCTTGTTCCGCCGTGAGGGGCGCCAAGTACAGCTGACCGATGTCGGCCGCCTGTACCAGCGTGAGCTCAGCGAGGCGCTGGGGCGCATCCGCAGCGCCACCCTGCAGGCGCTGGCCTACCAGTCGGGGGTGGGCACCTTGCGCCTGGCCACCCTGCCTACCTTCGGTTCGAAATGGCTATTGCCGAGGCTGCATGCGTTCTACAGTGCCCATCCGGGCATGCTGGTACACATTCATTCACGCATCGAAGCCATCAACTTCGACACCAGCGAAATCGACGCTGCCATCGGCGTGGCCAGCCACGACCTGCCGGGGCTGATCTGCCATCGCCTGCATGCCGAGGAACTGGTGGTGATCCTGCCGCCCGAGGCTGGCGCGGCCAGCCAGAACTGGAGCCCGACAAGGATCAGTGAAGAGGTGTTGTTGAATGTGGCCAACAACCCACACGCCTGGGGCGAGTGGTTTTCGCACCATGGCCTGCCGCACCGGTCGATGCGCCTGGGCCCGAGTTTCGAACTGACCTCGCACCTGATCCAGGCGGTGCGCGCCGGGATTGGTATCGGGCTGGTGCCGCGCATTCTGGTGGAGGAAGAGTTGGCCAAAGGTGAGCTGTACAGCCCGGGGGTGGCGTTTGCCAGCCAGCGCAGTTATTACCTGATCTACCCGCCCAGGAATGAGGCCTTGCCTTCGCTACGGGCATTCAGGAGCTGGTTGCTGGAGCAAATCTGAAGCACAGGCAACGAAAAACCCCAAGCCGGTCACCAGACTTGGGGTTTCTGCATGCTGCCGTAGCTACGTTACTTGGCCACGTGACCCGCAGCACCACCGGCATTGAGCTTGCGGCGCGGCTTGACCATGTAGATCACAAACATCCCGAACAGCCAGAACGGAATGGCATACACCGACACCTGAATACCCGGGATCATCAGCATGATGCCAAGGATCAGCACCACGAAGGCCAGTACCAGGTAGTTGCCGTAGGGGTACCACAGCGCCTTGAACAGCGGCTTCTGGCCGGTACGGTCGAGGTGCTGACGGAACTTCAGGTGCGAATAGCTGATCATCGCCCAGTTGATCACCAGGGTCGCCACTACCAGCGACATCAGCAGCTCCAAGGCGTTCTGAGGCATCAGGTAGTTGAGCAGCACGGCGACGAAGGTAAAGGCAGCCGACACCAGGATCGAACGCACTGGCACGCCACGCTTGTCGACTTTGGCCAGCGACGCCGGGGCATCGCCCTGCTCGGCCATGCCCAACAGCATGCGGGCATTGCAGTAGGTGCCGCTGTTGTACACCGACAGCGCAGCGGTCAGTACCACGAAGTTCAACAGGTGGGCGGCCACGTCACTGCCCAGCAGCGAGAACACCTGCACGAACGGGCTGCTGCCGTAGCTGCCACCCGAGGCATCGATGCTGGCGACCAGGTTGTCCCACGGGGTCAGCGACAGCAGCACCACCAAGGCACCCACATAGAAGATCAGGATGCGGTAGATGACCTGGTTGATCGCTTTGGGGATCACGGACTTCGGCTTGTCGGCCTCGGCGGCGGTAAAGCCGAGCATTTCCAGGCCACCAAAGGAGAACATGATGAACGCCAGGGCCATCACCAGCCCGCTGACACCGTTCGGGAAGAAGCCGCCATGGGACCACAGGTTGGCGACAGTGGCGTCCGGGCCGCCGCTGCCGCTGGTGAGCAGGTAGGCACCCAGGCCGATCATGCTGACGATGGCGACCACCTTGATGATGGCAAACCAGAATTCAGCTTCACCGAAGAACTTCACGTTCATCAGGTTGATGGCGTTGATCAGCACGAAGAACGCCGCCGCCGTGACCCAGGTAGGGATTTCCGGCCACCAGTAGTGAACATACTTGCCGACCGCCGAAAGCTCCGACATGCCCACCAGGATGTACAGCACCCAGCAGTTCCAGCCCGACAGGAAGCCGGCGAAACCACCCCAGTAGGTATGGGCGAAATGGCTGAACGAGCCGGCCACCGGCTCTTCGACGATCATTTCGCCAAGCTGGCGCATGATCATGAAGGCGATGAAGCCGCAAATGGCGTAGCCAAGAATCATTGACGGGCCGGCGGATTTCATCACGCCTGCCGAGCCGAGGAACAGGCCAGTACCAATCGCACCACCCAGGGCGATCAATTGGATATGGCGGTTCTTCAGGCCCCGCTTTAGCTCGCCTGAATGCATGTTTTGTCCACTCATGAACGAAGTCACCTGCATTGTTTTTATCTGTGACGGAATCGGACCCACCGCGCTCGTGGCGCAGCGGAATGGGCAAGGTGGTTACCTTGGGTTTCTTGACCTCAGGTGCCGCCGGGGCGGGTCAACCAGGCGTGATCAAGAGTGCGCGGTACGCAAAAGGGTCACAGGTAAAACGCGGCGCACTGTATACCCCTGCAAGCGCGCAGGCGTCAACGCGTTGCGTCCTTCCATCCGGAAAAAACGCAGCGATCCTGTGGTGTGGGCCTTGAAAGGCGGAGTGATCGGCGTACATGGCGCCTCCATTTGTTGTTTTGTCAGCCCGGCTCTGTGGATGGGCTCTTGCACACGGCAATGGCGGCTATAACACCGTGGGGACGGGGGTTTGGGCAAGGGCGAGCAGTGCCGCTACGGCTGCTTTGGCCTGCGGGCGCCGGCAAGGTTTGTTTACAGGATCGGATGCGATCTGAAATGCAGACTGAAAACGGCTGCATTCGTAAAAATTTCTTTACAGGCCGGTTCAAGAACTTGCCAGTCGTCAGAAAAATTCTTTTTGTTCAATATCTTGGGGCTGCTGCGCAGCCTCAGGTTTCCACAGACATAAAAAAACCAGCCCGAAGGCTGGTTTCTTGTTTACCACACCGGCTTGTCAGCCACGCGGCTTGCCGCGGCCACGGCCTGCCGGCTTGTCACCCTCCGGCTTGCCCGGACGCTTGCGCATTTCGCTCGGACGCTCGGCCACCGTGCTGCCACGGGTGTTCTTACGCGGGGCCTCTTCACGCGGTTGGCGCGCCGGGCGCTCGCCGGTGGCTGCACCTTCGTGAGCCGGGCGCAGGTTGCGCACGCGCTCA
The DNA here is from genome assembly GCA_041071465.1 of Pseudomonas putida. Classification (NCBI taxonomy): domain Bacteria; kingdom Pseudomonadati; phylum Pseudomonadota; class Gammaproteobacteria; order Pseudomonadales; family Pseudomonadaceae; genus Pseudomonas; species Pseudomonas putida. The sequence goes on from CP163498.1 coordinate 426,013, forward strand.
CCACGGCCCAGCGGGCGGGTCGACTTGCGCTGCAGGCGCTCCATCTTGTCCTTGGCCTTGAGCTTCATGGCAGGCAGCGCGACTGGCTGCAGGCCCACTTCGGCGGCGAGGATGTCGATTTCACCCTGGGTCATTTCACGCCAGCGGCCCATCGGCAGGTCGGAGTTGAGGAACACCGGACCGAAACGCACACGCTTCAGGCGGCTGACCACCATGCCCTGGGATTCCCACAGGCGACGCACTTCACGGTTACGGCCTTCCATCACCACGCAGTGGTACCAGTGGTTGAAGCCTTCGCCACCCGGTGCCTTCTGGATGTCGGTGAACTTCGCCGGGCCGTCTTCCAGCATCACCCCGGCTTTCAGGCGTTCGATCATCTCGTCGTCGACTTCACCACGCACACGCACCGCGTACTCACGGTCCATCTCGTAGGACGGGTGCATCAGGCGGTTGGCCAGCTCACCGTCGGTGGTGAACAGCAGCAACCCGGTGGTGTTGATGTCGAGGCGGCCGATGTTGATCCAGCGGCCTTCTTTTGGCCGTGGCAGGCGGTCGAACACGGTCGGGCGGCCTTCCGGGTCGTCACGGGTGCAGATTTCGCCATCGGGCTTGTTGTACATGATCACCCGGCGGGTGGCCTCGGCGGCTTCCTCGCGCTTGATCAGCTTGCCGTCAACGGCAATGGCATCGTGCAGGTCGACGCGCTGGCCGAGGGTGGCCTCGACGCCGTTGACCTTGATGCGGCCCTGGCTGATCCAGGCCTCGACGTCACGGCGCGAGCCCACGCCAATGCGCGCCAGCACTTTCTGCAGCTTTTCGCCGGATGGAGGGGTGATTTCGGTATCTTGCAGGTCTTGCTCACTCATCTGGGCACCTCCCGGTGTAGGAATGAAAACAGGTTCTTGGCGACGAACGCGCCAAAAGGTCGCGCATCATACGCGGTTCAGGGGGATAACGCACTGGAGGGTAGAGGGTTTTATGGGCTTTGGCAGGGGTTTCTGCCTAATGGTGGTGCATTGGCAGTGCCGGCCCTTTCGCGGGTAAACCCGCCCCCACAGGTACTGCATCACTTTCAAGGCCTGTGGTATCCCTGTGGGAGCGGGTTTACCCGCGAAGAGGCCGTCACAGGCAGCAGCAGGTCAGGGCTGCAACTTGCCCTCTTCTTCCGCGGAAGCCTCAGGCTCATCCTCGCGCAAGTCATCAAAATCGGTCTTCAGCCCCTCTTCCATGGCATCCAGCTCCACCAACAGGCTACGGAAGCTGGTCTCTTCCTTCGGCTCGCCAGCCTCTTCCTCCTCGCCCAGGCTGGCATCCGCCAACGCCTGCAAGTGCGCCGGCACTGGCGCATCGTCCGGGTCGAGCAGCGGCTCGGGCTCCATTTCGCGCAACTCGGCCAAAGCCGGCAGCTCCTCTAGGCTCTTGAGGTTGAAATGGTCGAGAAACGCCTTGGTGGTGGCGAACATCGCCGGCCGACCCGGTACTTCCCGATAGCCCACCACGCGGATCCACTCGCGCTCCATCATGGTCTTGATGATGTTGCTGTTCACTGCAACACCCCGCACGTCTTCAATCTCGCCACGGGTGATCGGTTGGCGGTAGGCGATCAAGGCCAAGGTTTCGAGCAACGCACGCGAATAGCGTTGCGGGCGTTCTTCCCACAGGCGCCCGACCCAGGGCGCATAGTCCTCGCGGATCTGCAGGCGGTAACCGCTGGCCACTTCCTTGAGCTCGAAGGCACGGCCGCTGCACGACTTGCCCAGTACCTCCAGGGCCTGCTTGAACACGTGCGGCTCGGGACGCTCGGCCTCATCGAGCAGCTCGTACAGGCGCTCCAGGGATTGCGGCTTGCCCGATGCCAGCAAAAAAGCTTCGATCAGCGACGCCAGGTCGCGGGGGTCATTCAAATTCATCAGGTTCTTCAACAAGCGCCGGGCGAAGCCGCACATGGATGGCGGCGAAGGGTTCATTCTGCACCAGTTCGATCAGCGATTCCTTCACCAGTTCGAGCACCGCCATGAAGGTGACCACCACCCCCAGCTTGCCCTCTTCGGCGGCGAACAGCTCGACGAATGGCACGAACGCACCGCCCTTGAGGCGCTCCAGTACCTGGCTCATGCGCTCGCGGGTGGACAGCGTCTCACGGCTGATCTGATGGCTTTCAAACAGGTCGTTGCGTCGCATCACCTCGGCCATGGACATCAGCAACTCTTCCAGGCTGACCTGCGGCAACAGCTTGCGCACCTTGGCCTGCGGTGCTTCCAGGCGCGGCACCACGACATCGCGCCCCACCCGTGGCAGTTCATCGATGCCCTCGGCCGCGGCCTTGAAACGCTCGTACTCCTGCAGGCGGCGAATCAGTTCGGCACGCGGGTCGCCCTCTTCCTCCTCGACGTCGGCAGAGCGCGGCAGCAGCATGCGCGACTTGATCTCGGCGAGCATGGCGGCCATCACCAGGTACTCGGCGGCCAGTTCCAGGCGCACGCTTTTCATCAATTCCACGTAGCCCATGTACTGCCGGGTAATCTCGGCCACGGGGATGTCGAGGATGTCGATGTTCTGCTTGCGGATCAGGTACAGCAACAGGTCCAGCGGGCCTTCGAAGGCTTCGAGGATGACTTCCAGGGCGTCTGGTGGGATGTACAGGTCCAGCGGCAGTTCGGTCAGGGCTTCGCCGTAGACCAAAGCCAGTTGCAGTTGCCGAGGCAACTCGGCCTGTTCGGCCGGTGCCTCGGGCGCTTCCACCTGGCTCACGCGTTGACCAGGAACGGCGTGGGGTCGCCGCAACCTTCGCGGATCAGTTCCGGTTCGTCGCCGGACAGGTCGATGATGGTCGACGCCTTGAGATCGCCGAAGCCGCCGTCGATCACCAGGTCGACATGGTGCTCCAGCCGCTCACGGATCTCGTAGGGGTCGGTCATCGGCTCGCTGTCGCCCGGCAGGATCAGGCTCACGCTCATCAGTGGCTCGCCCAACTCGGCCAGCAAGGCCAGGGTAATGACGTGGTTCGGTACACGCAGCCCGATGGTGCGGCGCTTGTCGTGCAACAGCAGGCGCGGCACTTCACGCGTGCCGTTGAGAATGAACGTGTAAGGCCCCGGTACATGCGCCTTGAGCAGGCGAAAAGTGCCGGTATCGACCTTGGCGTACAAGCCCAGTTGCGACATGTCGCAGCACATCAGGGTGAAGTTGTGCGTCTTGTCCAGCCCGCGCAGGCGCCGCACCCGCTCGATGGCGTTCTTGTCGCCCATCTGGCAACCCAGGGCATAGGCCGAATCCGTCGGATACACCACCACCCCCCCCTTGCGGATGATCTCGACGGCCTGTTTTATCAAGCGCGCCTGTGGGTTCTCCGGATGAATCTGGAAAAATTGGCTCACGTAGTCGTCCTGTTCATAGCGCCAAAGGCTGTTCATGGCTGAATCGACGCCACAAAGGTGGCAGGTCCTCGGGCAAAGGCCGATAGGCACCGATCTCGCCCCAGGTGCCGGGGCCGTGGAAGTCACTGCCAGCGCTTGCCAGCAGGCCGAACTCACGGGTAAGGATGGACATGGTGCCCACTTGCTCGGCAGGCATCATCCCATTGACCACCTCAAGCGCCTGCCCTCCTGCCTGAATATAGTCGGCAATCAGCCGTCTGCGCTTGCTGCGGGTCAGATCGTAATGCATGGGATGCGCCAGGCTTACCCAAGCGTTGGACTGCCTTAGCGTGGCAACGGTTTCGTCAAGGGACGGCCAGTGCTGCTTGACGTCGCCCAGCTTACCGGCGCCCAGCCACTTGCGAAACGCTTCGCCCCGGTCCTTGACGTGCCCGGCACGCACCAGGTGCTCGGCAAAATGCGGGCGCGCCGGTGCGTTGCCGCTGTCACCCAGTTCTTGCTGCACGGCGCGCGCACCTTCAAGGGTGCCGGGCATGCCTTTGCCCGCCAACCGTTTGTCTATTTCTTCGGCGCGCAACCAGCGGCCGCGGTGCAATGCCTCGATCGCAGCCAGCAACGGCGGTGCGTCGAGTGGGAAGTCATAGCCCAGCACATGGATGGTCGCACCACCCCAGGTGCAGGACAACTCTACCCCGCTGACCCAGCGCATCCCCAGGTCAACGCAGGCCTGGCGCGCTTCAGGCAGGCCTTCGATGGTGTCATGGTCAGTCAGTGCCAGCGTTTGCACCCCGTGCTCATGGGCCCGGGCAACCAGTACCGAAGGCGACAGGGCGCCGTCGGAGGCCGTGCTGTGACAGTGCAGATCAACATTCATGGGGGAGCGCTTTCGCTGGATTCGATGTTTGTTATTATGCCGTCACATCCCGATTCTGGCTGCCATTGTGAAACAATTCATCGATTTCATCCCGCTGCTGCTGTTCTTCATCGTCTACAAGCTCGACCCGCGCCCCATGGAGGTCGCCGGCCACAGCTTCGAATTCGGCGGTATCTACAGCGCCACGGCCATGCTGATCATCAGCTCGCTGGTGGTGTACGGTGCGCTGTTCCTGCGCCAGCGCAAGCTGGAAAAGGGCCAGTGGCTAACCCTGATCGCCTGCCTGGTGTTTGGCGGCCTGACCCTGACCTTCCACAGCGAAACCTTCCTCAAGTGGAAAGCACCCGTGGTGAACTGGTTGTTCGCCCTGGGCTTTGCCGGCAGCCACTTCATCGGCGACCGGGTGCTGATCAAGCGCATCATGGGCCATGCCCTGACCCTGCCGGATGCCATCTGGTCGCGCTTGAACCTGGCGTGGATCGCTTTCTTCCTGTTCTGCGGCGCGGCCAACCTGTTCGTCGCCTTCACCTTCCAGGACTTCTGGGTGGACTTCAAGGTGTTCGGCAGCCTGGGCATGACCGTGATCTTCCTGGTGGCGCAAGGCGTGTACCTGTCGCGCCACCTGCACGACGACCCTTCTACCTCCAAACCCAAGGATTGACATGCTCTACGCCATTATCGCCAGCGACGTCGCAAACTCCCTGGAAAAGCGCCTGGCTGCCCGCCCGGCGCACATCGAACGCCTGCAGCAGCTCAAGGCCGAAGGCCGCGTGGTGCTGGCCGGCCCACACCCGGCCATCGACAGCAACGACCCGGGCGAAGCAGGGTTCAGCGGTAGCCTGATCGTTGCCGAATTCGAATCGCTGGCGGCGGCGCAGGCCTGGGCCGATGCCGATCCGTACATTGCCGCAGGCGTCTACGACAAGGTAGTGGTCAAGCCGTTCAAGCAAGTACTGCCTTGATCTGAAGCCGCACAGCTTTTTTGCGCTCAAGCCCGCGAAGAAGCTGATGCGGTATTGGCAGTTATACGGTTGCCATCAGTCTGCGGTATCTTTGCCACTGGCGGGCCGAATAGCCGCCGTCAATGGTTGAATTGAGTGAGTCATGAGCGAGCTGTTACTGATTGATGATGACCAGGAACTGTGCGAGCTGCTCGGCAGCTGGCTGACCCAGGAAGGGTTCACGGTGCGTGCCTGCCACGATGGCCAGAGCGCACGCCGGGCCCTGGCCGAGCATGCCCCTGCTGCCGTGGTGCTGGATGTGATGTTGCCCGACGGCAGCGGCCTGGAGCTGCTCAAACAGCTGCGCAGCGAGCATGCCGAGCTGCCGGTACTGATGCTGTCAGCCCGTGGCGAGCCGCTGGACCGCATCCTCGGCCTGGAACTGGGCGCCGACGACTACCTGGCCAAACCTTGCGACCCGCGTGAGCTCACCGCTCGCCTGCGCGCGGTACTTCGCCGCAGCCACCCCACCGCCACCACCAGTCAAGTGGAGCTGGGTGACCTGGTGTACAGCCCTGCACGTGGCGTGGCCAGTATCGATGGCCGCGAAATGACCCTGACCCTGTCCGAAAGCCGCATCCTCGAAGCCCTGCTGCGCCAGCCCGGCGAGCCACTGGACAAACAGGAACTCGCGCAGATCGGCCTGGGCCGCAAATTGACCCTGTATGACCGCAGCCTGGACATGCATGTCAGCAACCTGCGCAAGAAGATCGGCCCGCATGCCGATGGCCGGCCACGCATCGTGGCATTGCGTAGCCGTGGTTATTACTACTGCCTCTGAGCATCTTTACCGAGCCTTTACCATCCCCTGACTGCGCTTGACGGTGATCTCCCTAGACTGTGCTCATCCGGTAACCACCGGCCTATGAAAGGAGAGACACCATGCGCAAGACCCTTATCGCCCTGATGTTCGCCGCCGCTCTGCCGACCGTGGCCATGGCCATGCCTGACGGCGGCCCGCGCCACGACGGCCCGCATCATCGCGGTGATGCGCCTTTCCACCAACTGGACCTGAGCCGCGACCAGCGCCAGCAGATCGGCAAGCTGATGGGCGAGCAGATGCAACAGCGCCGCGACATTACGGAGCGCTACCTGGCCAAACTGCCGGCCGCCGACCAGAAAGCCATGAAGGACGAACTGCAGGCCAACCGCGACAAGACCGACAGCGCGGTACGCAACCTGCTCAAGCCTGACCAGCAGAAGAAGTTCGACGAACTGCAAAAGGAACGCGCCGCCAAGAAAGCCGAGTGGCAGGAGTTCCAGGCCTGGAAAGCTGAAAAAGGCACCAAGGCCCAGTAAGCTGTCCACCCCATGCCCGGCCCGCGTCACTGCGGGCCGGGCTTTTCCCGTTTAGGAGGTGCACTTGCGTTCACTGTTCTGGCGCATCCTGGCCAGCTTCTGGCTCGCCATCACCCTGGTCGCCGGGCTGTCGATCCTGCTGGGCCACATGCTCAACCAGGACGCCTGGATCCTTAGCCGCCATCCGGGCCTGAATACCCTGGCCAGCAAGTGGGCCAAGCATTACGAGCAGGAAGGCCTGGATTCGGCTCAGCACTTCCTGGAAAGGCGCAAAGATCGCTACAAGATCGACGTGCAGGTGCTCGACGACAGTGGCGAGGCCGTGGTGCCCGGGACCTTCCCGCGCCGTGCGGCCGCCTTCGAGGCGCGTCAGCACAATGACCAGCGACGCCTGCCATGGCGTCGGCTGACCGAGGAATACACCAGCCCCGAGACCGGCGATACCTACTTGCTGATCTACCGCATCCCTCACCCGGCGCTGGATGCCTGGCACCGCGAGAGCCTGATGTGGCCGCTCAGTGCACTGGGCATTGCCCTGGTCGTGCTGACCCTGTTCAGCCTGCTCGTAACCCTGTCCATCACCCGCCCGTTAAGCCGCCTGCGCAGCGCTGTACACGACCTGGGCCAGACCACCTACCAGCAGAACAGCCTGGCGCGTCTGGCTGCGCGGCGTGACGAGTTCGGCGTGCTGGCCAAGGACTTCAACAAGATGGGGGCGCGCCTGCAAAGCACCATCGGCAGCCAGCGCCAGCTGCTGCGCGACGTGTCTCACGAGCTACGCTCGCCCCTGGCCAGGCTGCGCATCGCCCTGGCCTTGGCCGAGCGCGCAGGGCCCGAGCAGCGGGAGACCCTGTGGCCGCGCCTGACCCGCGAATGCGACCGCCTGGAAGACCTGATCAGCGAAATTCTCGCCCTGGCCCGAGTGGATGCCGAACAGGCTCATGCCGAACCGGTCGACCTCAACGCCCTGCTCGGCAGCGTGCGCAAGGACGCCCTGCTCAGTGCGCCGGACCAGGATGTGCGCCTGGAGGCGCAACCGGGGTTGACCTTGCAGGGTTGGCCAACGCTGATCGAGCGGGCCGTGGACAACCTGCTGCGCAATGCCCTGCGCTTCAACCCGGTAGGGCAGCCGGTCGAAGTCAGCGCCGTGCGTGAACAGGACCGTATTGTGATCAGCGTGCGTGACCATGGCCCCGGGGCGGCAGCGGAGCACCTGGCACAACTGGGCGAACCGTTCTTCCGCGCACCGGGGCAGGACGCGCCGGGGCATGGGCTGGGGCTGGCGATTGCGCGCAAGGCGGCGGAGCGCCATGGCGGGAGCCTGGTGCTGGACAATCACCCACAGGAAGGATTTGTAGCTCGGCTGGAGTTGCCCCTGGCTGATGCGGCTGGCAGTTGATGTGATGTAAAGGCCACTGACCTCTTCGCGGGTAAACCCGCGAAGAGGCCGGAAGCCTCAATAAATCAATCTGCCTGAAGGCGGTTTATTCGCCCCAGGCACTGACAAAATCAGCAGTTTCCAGCACCGGCGCAGTGCGTGGCTCGGTCAACGGCGTACCGACATACAGGTAACCGATCAACTCTTCATTCTCGGCCAACCCCAGCCCCTTGTGCACATGGGCATCAAAAGCCATGTCCCCGGTGCGCCACACCGCCCCGACGCCTTGCGCATGCGCGGCGATCAGAATGCCGTGCGCCGCACAGCCCGCAGCCAGGCGCTGCTCGGACTTGGGCACCTTGAAGTGGTCCTGCAACTTGGCGATGACCACGATCAGCAACGGTGCCCGCAGGGGCATGGCACGAGCCTTGTCCAGTGCCGCCTGGCTGGCATCACCTTTGTGCTGCACGGCTTCGGCGAACAGCTCGCCGAGTTTCTCGCGGCCCTGGCCTTCGATGGTAAGGAAACGCCATGGCCGCAGCTGGCCATGGTCCGGAGCACGCAGGGCGGCCTGGAACAGCGCCTCGCGTTGAGCGGCATTGGGCGCCGGATCGGTCAGGCGTGGCACGGAAACACGGTTGAGCAATGCGTCGAGAGCCTCCATCGGCTACCCTCCTGGCAGTTGAATGTGCGGCCATTCTAGCGTTTACATCACCAGACCCATAGGTAGAATGGCGCCCTTCCGTTTCGAGTCAGAGCAGATCACATGGCGTTGCCGACCTTAAGGATCATTGGTTTCATCATCGGCATCTTCCTGATTACCCTGGCCGTGGGCATGGCCGTGCCCATGGCTACCCTGGTGATCTTCGAGCGTACCGGTGACATGCCGTCGTTCCTCTGGTCGAGCCTGATCACCTTCATCGCAGGCCTTGCCCTGGTAATACCGGGGCGCCCGGAGCATGTACACCTGCGCCCGCGCGACATGTACCTGCTGACGGTCAGCAGTTGGCTGGTGGTGTGCGTGTTCGCCGCGCTGCCGTTCCTGCTGACTCAGCACATCAGTTACACCGACGCCTTCTTCGAAAGCATGTCAGGCATTACCGCCACAGGCGCCACCGTGCTCAGCGGGCTCGATAGCATGTCACCGGGTATCCTGATGTGGCGCTCGATGCTGCACTGGCTCGGCGGTATCGGCTTCATCGCCATGGCGGTGGCAATCCTGCCACTGCTGCGTATCGGTGGCATGCGCCTGTTCCAGACCGAATCGTCCGACCGCTCGGAAAAGGTCATGCCGCGCTCGCACATGGTCGCCAAATCGATCGTGGGGGTTTACGTCGGTTTCTCCATCCTGGGTTCGCTGGCCTTCTGGTGGGCAGGCATGAGCCCGTTCGATGCGATCAACCATGCCATGTCGGCGATCTCCACCGGCGGTTTCTCCACCTCCGACCAATCCTTGGCGAAATGGGATATCCCCGCCGTGCACTGGGTTGCGGTGGTGGTGATGATCATGGGCAGCCTGCCGTTCACCCTTTACGTGGCCACCCTGCGCGGCAACCGCAAGGCGCTGATCCGCGACCAGCAGGTGCAAGGGTTGCTGGGCATGCTGGTGGTCACCTGGCTGGTGTTGGGCACCTGGTACTGGTACAGCACCAACCTGCACTGGCTCGACGCCCTGCGCCACGTGGCACTGAACGTGACCTCGGTGGTCACCACCACCGGTTTCGCCCTGGGTGACTACAGCCTGTGGGGCAATTTTTCGCTGATGCTGTTCTTCTACCTGGGCTTCGTTGGCGGCTGCTCCGGCTCGACCGCGGGCGGCATCAAGATTTTCCGCTTCCAGGTGGCCTATATCCTGCTCAAGGCCAGCCTCAACCAGCTGATTCACCCGCGTGCGGTGATCAAGCAGAAATACAACGGCCATCGCCTCGACGAAGACATCGTGCGTTCGATCCTGACGTTCTCGTTCTTCTTCGCCATCACCATCTGCGTCATGGCCTTGCTGCTGTCGTTGCTGGGCGTGGACTGGATGACTGCACTGACCGGCGCCGCTGGCACGGTTTCGGGTGTGGGGCCGGGCCTGGGTGAAGTGATCGGCCCTTCGGGTAACTACGCCACGCTGCCTGACGCGGCCAAGTGGATCTTGGCGGCCGGCATGCTGCTTGGCCGCCTGGAAATCATCACGGTGCTAGTGTTGTGCATGCCGGCGTTCTGGCGTCATTGACCACTTCGGCTTCGGTGCCCAGGCGGGCGCGGTACTCGCTGGGTGTGGCGTCGAACCAGCGGCGGAACGCCCGATAGAAGTTGCTGGGGTCGGCGAAGCCGAGCAGGTAGGCGGCCTCAAGCAAAGTCATGCCCGGCTGCGCCAGGTACTGTTCGGCCAGCTCGCGGCGGGTATCGTCAAGCAGGGTCTGGAAGCTGGTGCCCTCCTCCTGCAGCCGCCGCTGCAAGGTCCGCTGCGACAGGTGCAGGGCCTGGGCCAGGGTTTCACGCTTCGGTTCACCCTGCGGCAGAATGCGGCACAACACCTGGCGCACCCGGTGGGTTACCCGGCTTTCGGAGAAACGTGCCAGGTACTCCCCGGCAAACCGGTCGTGCAGCACCGCCATGGCCTCGTTCGCGGTAGGCAGCGGGGCTTCCATGTCGGCCCGCTCGAACACCAGGGCATCGTGTGGCGCGCCGAAAACCAGCGGCGAATGGAACGCCACCTTGTACGGCTCGACGTTCTTTGGCTGCGGCCCTTGCACCAATACCCGCCGCGGCTGCACCGGCCGGCCACTGAGCCATTTGCACAGCGCCAATGCGCAGGCCAGCGACGCTTCGGCACTGTGCCGGGTCGGCGGCAGGTGGTCACCGTGGACGGTCAGGATCAGCGAGTAGCCCTCGGCGCCAAGGACAAAACTGAGGTCGGAGCTTTCGGCGATGATGCGCTGGTAGCGCACCAGGCGTTCGAAGCCCTCGGCCAAGGTGCGGCTGGACATCAACGCATAGCCCACCACATGGAACGACGCCGGGCGCACCACCCGCGCCATGTTCAGACCGATGGCCTCGTTGCCTGACAGCTCCACTGCCAGCTGCCATAGCCGGGTCATGGAGTCTTGCGGAAAACGTGCATCCGGGTCGTCGAGTGCGGCAAAGTCCAGCCCTAGCTGCTTGAACATGGCCCGGCAATCCAGCCCCTCCAGTTCAAGTGCCTTCACAATCCCTGATGCCCAACTGGCTGACGTGGTTCTTTCGCTCATGACAGGCTTCTTTTACCGACCGCTCCTGCGGTGAACCCCAAGGATACTCATTTGGCGCCTATTGTCACTGGTAGGCCCCGTCAGTCACTCTAGACTCGAATCAGGCTCCACGCCGTGCATCTTGTCCAGAAGTATTAATCCCGGAGCACCGCCATGAACAGCAAAGCGCAGTTTCGCAGTTTTGCCGAGTTCTATCCTTACTACCTGGGGGAGCACAGCAACCCCACCTGCCGCCGCCTGCACTTCGTCGGCACCAGCCTGGTGATCGCGCTGCTGGCCTACACCATTGGCAGTGGCAAATGGTTGCTGCTGCTGGCCGTGCCGGTGTTCGGCTATGGCTTTGCCTGGGTCGGGCACTTTTTTTTCGAAAAGAACCGGCCAGCGACCTTTACCTATCCGCTGTACAGCCTGGCCGGTGATTTCGTGATGTTCCGGGATATCCTGCTGGGCAAGATCCGGCTGTAGGCGCGGCCTTGTGCCGCGAAAGGGCTGCAAAGCAGCCCCATGGCCCTCACGCCCTACACCGGCTCGCGCACCACCGCAGCCGCCTGCGCCTCGCGCGCCTGAGCCTCAGCCAGCCGGTACAGTTCGATACTGCCATCCCAATGTTCGATCAGCGCCGTGCATGACTCCACCCAATCCCCGCAATTGAGGTAGTCCACCTCCCCCACCTTGCGGATCTCGGCATGGTGGATGTGCCCACACACCACCCCATGAAAACCGCGCCGTGTGCACTCGTGGGCAATGGCATCCTCGAAGTCGCTGATGAAATTCACCGCACCTTTCACCTTGTGCTTGAGGTACGCCGACAGCGACCAGTACCCATAGCCGTACCGCGCCCGCCAGTGGTTGAGCCAACGGTTGAGCACCAGGGTGAACTCGTAGGCACGGTCGCCCAGAAACGCCAACCAGCGGTGGTAACGGGTAATCACGTCGAACTGGTCGCCATGGATCACCAGCAGTCGACGGCCATCGGCGGTCAAGTGTTCGGCCTCGTCCACCAGCTGAATGTTGCCCAGAATCAGCTTTGAATAGCGGCGCAGGAACTCGTCATGGTTGCCCGTGACGTAGATCACCTCGGTGCCGCGCTTGCTCATGGTCAGCAGCCGGCGGATCACGTTGGTGTGGGCCTGCGGCCAGTAGATCCCACCACGCAGCTTCCAGCCATCGATGATATCGCCCACCAGATAGACGCGGTCGGCCTGGTAGCCCTTGAGGAACCGCGACAGGTGTTCGGCCTGGCAGTCGCGGGTGCCCAGGTGCACGTCGGAGATCCACAGGGTACGCACGCGTTGCTTGCGCGAGGGACGAGACAGTTCGGCATGGGTCATGGGCAGGCTCCGGCGCAGTTTGCTGGAGACTGGCAGGCAGGCATGACAGCGCCATGGCAAAACGGTGACGAGTGATGGCGTGCGGGGTTTGAGGCACAATGAGCGCCTGCCCTGCGAGGAAGCCCCCATGACCGCCGGCCCGATCCTCTCGCTGCGCCATTACCGCGACAGCCTGATCGCCCACAGCCACGAACACCCGCAACTGGTGTTCGGCCTGCGCGGCCGCCTGGAGTTCGAGGTCCAGGGGCAAGGCGCCGGGATCGACCGGCAGGGGCTGATCGTGGTACCGGCGGGCGCGCATCACACCTGCGCCAGCGATGGCGGCAGCCACTGCCTGGTGTTGGATGTGCCTGGGGAGCGCTGGCTGCACGAGCAACTGGGCGAGCATGCCGATGCCAGCCGCCGCCTGCTCGATCGCCCTGCCGCGCTGGGCCTGGACGACCGTCAGCAGCAGTTGGTGGACTGGCTGGCGGCCAGCCCCATGGACGACCCGTTGATCGCCCGGCAAGGCGCAGCGCTGTTACTGGCCAGCCTGAATCCAACGGCGGCTGCCAACGTTCGGGCCAGCCAGCGCTTACCTTATGCCGCGTTCGATACCCATATCGAGCAACAGGCTGCCTACCCGTTGCAGGTCGCCGACCTGGCGCGCATTGCCGGGCTGTCCAGTGCCCGGCTGCATGCGCGCTTTACCGCCGAGTGCGGGATGACACCGATGGACTACATTCGCCAGCGACGCTTGCTCAAGGCACGGCGGCTGGTGGTGCAGACTTCGTTACCCATGGGTGAGATTGCAGCGCAGGTGGGGTATAGCTCACAGAGTGCGTTTTCGGCAGCGATGTTGCGGGCGTTCGGTTGTACGCCTTTGGCGTTGCGGCGAGAGCCCGGCGACAATTGACAGCAGTCTTGCGACAGAAATCGTTGGCCTGTGATTTTACACTTTGCCTGTGCTGCGAAGAGGCCGGCACAGCCAATAGAGATCTTGAGCAAGGACTACCATGAACCACCGCACAGCCCTAGGCGCCCTGCACATTGGCGCGCTGTTTTTCGGCCTTACCGGCGTCTTCGGCAAGCTGGCCGCCAGCGCCAGCCCGGCAATCATCGTCTTTGGCCGCGCCGCCTTCGCCGTGCTCGCCCTGGCTCTGTTCGCCAGCCTGGCCGGCCCGGGCTGGCAACGCCTCAGCGGCCAGGACGCACGCCGCCTGCTGCTCGGCGGTGTGCTGCTGGCCGGCCACTGGGTCAGTTTCTTCATCGCCGTCAAAGTCGGCGGCGTGGCCATCGCCACCCTCGGTTTCGCCAGTTTCCCGGCCTTCACCGTGATCCTCGAAGGCCTGCTGTTCCGCGAGCGTATCCGCCGCAACGAAACCGTATTGGTCGTGCTGGTCAGCCTCGGCCTGGTACTGGTCACGCCGGCATTCGACCTGGCCAGCGAAGCCACTGGCGGCCTGCTCTGGGCACTGCTCTCGGGCCTGCTGTTCTCGCTGCTGTCACTCACCAACCGGGCCGGCTCCGGCCGTTTGCCTGCAGTACAGGCAGCGCTGTGGCAGAACCTGGTAGTGGGCCTGTGCCTGCTGCCGTTCGCGGCCCCTGGCCTGGGCGGCGTAGCCCCCGTGGACTGGCTGTGGATCGCCCTGCTCGGCGTCTTCTGCACCGGCGTTGCGCACAGCCTGTTCGTCGCCAGCCTGGCAGTGATCAAGGCGCGCACGGCCGCCGTGGTGTTCGGCATGGAGCCGGTCTACGGGATTGCCGTGGCGTGGGCGGTGTTCGCCGAAACCCCCACCGTGCGCATGCTGCTGGGCGGCGCACTGATCATCTTCGCCATCGTGCTGTCCAGCCGCCTGGCTGCCGAGCAACCGCCCAGGCAGCGGCCACTGCCCGAGGGGGCTTGATCAGCGGTCGTTGTGGCCAAGGTCACGCTGTGGGTCGATCTGGTCGCGCACCCGCTGCTTCAATACCTTGGCCTCGGGGAAACCACCGTCGGCCTTGCGCTCCCAGATCTGCACGCCATTGCAGGTGATGCGGAAGATGCCGCCGGTGCCCGGCTCCAGCGCTACCCGGCCCAGGTCGTCGGCAAAGGTGCTGAGCAGTTCCTGAGCCAGCCAGGCAGCACGCAGCAGCCACTGGCACTGGGTGCAATAGGTGATAACGATTTCCGGCTTGCTGTCGGCCATGGTGAAACATCTCCAGGTAAGGGGCCGCTTATACTAGCGGTCTTTAGCCCACGGTTTGAGACTCACGATGCGCCGTTTGCTGTTCTGTTTTCTGCTTGCCCTCACCACGCTTGCGGCAACCGCCGCCGAACCTGCCAGGCCCAAGGTCGGTTTGGTACTGTCGGGTGGTGCGGCCCGTGGCCTGGCTCACATCGGCGTGCTCAAGGCGCTGGAAGAACAGGGTGTGCGCATCGACGCCATCGCCGGCACCAGCATGGGCGCAGTGGTCGGCGGGTTGTACGCCTCGGGCTACAGTGTCGAAGAGCTGGAAAAGCTCGCCACCACCCTGGACTGGCAACAGGCGCTGTCCGATGCCCCGCCACGCAAGGACGTGCCGTTTAGGCGCAAGCAGGATGACCGCGACTTCCTGGTCAAACAGAAGCTCAGCTTTCGTGACGACGGCAGCCTGGGCCTGCCACTGGGGGTAATCCAAGGCCAGAACTTGTCACTGCTGCTGGAAAGCAAACTGGCGCACACCGCCGACACCCGCGACTTCGACAAGCTGCCTATCCCCTTCCGCGCCGTGGCCACCGACATCGCCAGTGGCGAAAAAGTAGTGTTTCGCCGCGGCCACCTGCCACAGGTCATTCGCGCCAGCATGTCGATCCCTGCCGTGTTCGCCCCGGTCGAGCTGGACGGCCGACTGCTGGTGGACGGTGGCATGGTCGACAACATTCCGGTCGACGTGGCCCGCGAAATGGGCGTGGACCTGGCCATCGTGGTCGACATCGGCACCCCACTGAAGGATCGCAAGCAATTACTGACCGTGGTCGACGTGCTCAACCAGTCGATCACCCTGATGACCCGGCGCAACTCGGAAGAACAACTGGCCAGCCTGCACCGCGACGACATCCTCATCCAACCATCGCTGACTGCCTTCGGCGTGACCGATTTTGGCCGCGCCAGGGACATGATCGACGCCGGTTACCGCGCCACCCGCCTGCTCGACCCTCGCCTGGCTGCCCTGCGCCAGCCCGAAGGCGACAGCAGCCTGGCCGTGGCCCGCTCGCCGCGCCAGCGCACACCGGTGATCACCGCGATCCGAATCGAGAACGACTCCAAGGTCAGCGACGACGTGATTCGCTCGTACATCCGCCAACCGATCGACGCGCCGTTGGAGCTGGACCGCCTGCAGACCGACATGGGTACGCTGTACGGCCTGGATTACTTCGACCGGGTGCAGTACCGCGTGGTGCACAAGGGCGACGACAACACCCTGGTGATCAACGCCCGTGGCCGGCGCGGCGGCACCGACTACCTGCGTCTGGGCCTTAACCTGTCCGATGACCTGCGTGGCGACAGCGCCTTCAACCTGGGTGCCAGCTACCGGGTCAACGGCATCAACAGCCTCGGCGCAGAATGGCTGACCCGTGGCCAGATCGGCGACCAGCAAGAGCTGTACAGCGAGTTCTACCAACCGCTGGACGTGGGCTCGCGCTACTTTGTCGCGCCTTACCTGGATTTCAGCTCGCAGAACATCGAAGCCACCCTGGACAACGACCCGGTCGCCGAATACCGCCTGGAGCGCTACGGCTTTGGCCTGAACGTGGGCCGGCAGATCGGCACCAGCGGTGAAGTGCGCCTGGGCGTGGGCAAGGCCTGGGGCGAGGCCGAGGTGCGCATCGGCGACCAGGACCTGCCCAAAGTCAGTTTCAACGAAGGCTTCTACGAGCTGAAGTACTCGTTCGACACCCTCGACAACGTATACTTCCCGCACCGAGGCGAGGACATCGGCCTGACCTTGCGCAAATACGACAAGTCGCTGGACTCCGACCAGGATTACCGGCAGTGGCTGTTCAACCTGGACAAGGCGATCAGCAGTGGGCCGAACACCTTCGTGCTGGGCGGTCGCTATGGGCGCACGCTGGATGACACCGAAGTGGTGACGTCGAGCTTCGTGATGGGCGGAGCGCGAGAGCTGTCAGGCTTTCGCCAGGACTCGGTGTCGGGGCAGAACGTGAGCCTGCTGCGCATGGTCTACTACCGCCGCTTGACGCCAAGGGCCTATGTGCCGCTGGACTTCCCGTTGTACATCGGCGGGTCGCTGGAGCGTGGGCGGGCATGGAACAACGACAACGAGTTCGACAGTGGGTACATCAATGCGGCGAGCATCTTCCTGGGGCTGGAGACGCCGTTGGGGCCGTTGAACTTCACCTACGGCACCAACAGTGCGCATGAGCATGCGGTGTATCTGAACCTGGGGCATACCTTCTGATTTTTTGGGGCTGCGTTGCAGCCCCAAGGGCCTTCAGGACTTCTCGAGGTTGGCCAGAATCTTCGCATGCACCCGCATGCAAACTTGCAATTCCGCCTCATCCACGCCGGTAAACAGTTCCACCCGCAGTTGATTGGCGATGGTCTCGATCTGGTCGATCAGTGGCTTGGCCGGGGGGCACAGCAAGATCTTCTTGGCCCGCCGGTCTTCTACCACTGCTTGCCGGCGCACCAACCCTTGCGCCTCCAGGCTGTCGAGCAGACGCGCCAGGGTCGGGCCTTCAACGCCCACGCTCTGGGCCAACTCACGCTGGGTCGGGGCTTCTTCGAAACGGGCCAGGTGCAGCAACACCAGCCAGCGCGCCTGGGACAGGTTGAGCCCGGCCAGGCGGCGGTCCAGTTCGGCGCGCCAACCCCGGGACATCTGGGCCAGCTGCATGCCGAAGCGGTGTTGGTTGTCGGTCAGGGGCATAAGTAACTCATTGAGTAGATCTAATTATTAGGCAGCTAACCATGCCCTGCCCCACGAGGCAAGGCTCGGTCCTGCTTACTTGTTCGATAATCGTCAAAAAGCATGACAAAGGTCAGCAGATGGCGCTTCTGCCTTCGATCCTGCCTGCGTTTACAGTTCGAATTCCGCCGCCAGCGCCGCGCGCACGCAATACAGCACGCCCTCCGGTACCCGGGCCCCGAACTGCGGCGCAATGGCCGACACCGGCGGCAACTCGCCCTCGCCATCCAGGAACGCGTCCTGCACTTCCATCATCAGGTCTTCCGGCAGGTCGATGGCTTGCTCCAGGCTCAGCTCCTGGCGGCCCAGTGCCTCGGCCAGCAGGCTATACACGTTCTTCTCGCTGCAGTTGAGCTGCCCGGCGATCTGCGCCGGGGTCATGCCGGCTCGGGCCAGGCTGACCAGTTCGTGGCGCAGGTCGAGCACCACTTTCGGTGCCTCTTCGGTGCCGCCACTGTTGTTCAGTACTTCGAGGAACGCCTGGCCATAGCGCTCCAGCTTGCGCGCGCCCACACCGCTTACCTGGGCCATGTCGCTGAGGCTAACCGGCTGGCTGCGCAGCATTTCCAGCAGCGTCGAATCGGGGAAGATGACATACGGCGGCACGCTGTGCTCCTCGGCCAACTTGCGCCGCAACGTGCGCAACGCTTCCCACAGTTCGCGCTCTTCGGCACGCACCAGCTGGCTGGCCGGGCTGCCGCCGCTGGACGACGAGGCCTTGGCCGTGGTCTGCGGCTTGAGGTCACGGCGCAGTTGCAAGGTCACCTCGCCGCGCAGCAGTGGCCGGCAGCTGTCGGACAGGCGCAGGCCGCCGTAACCTTCCAGGTCGATGTCGACCAGGCCGCGCGCCACCAACTGACGGAACAGCGAACGCCATTCGACCTCGGCCAGGCCCTTGCCAACGCCGAATACCGATAGCTTCTCGTGGCCGAAATTGCGCACCTTCTCGTTGTCCTTGCCCAGCAGTACATCGACCAGATGGCCGACACCATAGCGCTGGCCGGTGCGGAACACCGCCGACAGCGCCTGGCGCGCCGGCTCGGTAGCGTCCCAGGTCTGGATGTTGTCGACACAGTTGTCGCAGTGGCCGCACGGTTGTTCGAGGGTTTCATCGAAGTAGGCCAGCAGCGACTGGCGGCGGCAGCGGGTTTCTTCGCACAGCGCCAGCATGGCGTCGAGCTTGTGCTGTTCGATGCGCTTGTGGCGCTCATCGCCTTCGGAGTTCTGCAGCATCTGCTTGAGCATCACCATGTCCTGCAGGCCATAGGCCATCCAGGCATCGGACGGCAGGCCGTCACGGCCGGCGCGGCCGGTTTCCTGGTAATAGGCCTCAAGCGATTTAGGCAGGTCGAGGTGGGCAACGAAGCGCACGTTGGGCTTGTCGATACCCATGCCGAAGGCAATGGTCGCGACCATGATCAGCCCCTCCTCGTTGAGAAAGCGGTGCTGGTTGGCCGCGCGTGTCTCGGCAGCCAGGCCGGCGTGATACGGCAGCGCCGGGAAGCCCTGCTGGCAGAGGAATGCGGCGGTTTCGTCGACCTTCTTGCGCGACAGGCAGTAAACGATACCGGCGTTGCCGCGGCGCTCGCCGAGAAAAGCCATCAACTGCTTGCGCGGCGCTTCCTTGGGCACGATGCGGTAGAAGATGTTGGGTCGGTCGAAGCTCGAGAGGAAGCGTTCGGCGCCTTGCAGGTGCAGGCGCTGGACGATTTCTTCGCGGGTGCGCATATCGGCAGTGGCAGTAAGCGCAATGCGCGGCACATGCGGGAACAGTTCGGCCAGTTGGCCCAGTTGCAGGTACTCGGGGCGGAAATCGTGGCCCCATTGCGAAACGCAGTGGGCCTCGTCGATGGCGAACAGCGAGATGTCCAGGTCACGCAGAAAATCCAGCATGCGCGGCTGCACCAGGCGCTCCGGCGCCAGGTAGAGCATTTTTACCTCGCCACGGCGCAGGCGCCCGGCCAGTTCACGCTGCTGTTCCGCGCTCAGGGTGGAATTCAGCGCGGCCGCCGAAACGCCCAGTTCGTCAAGCGTGGCGACCTGGTCGTCCATCAACGCGATCAGTGGCGAGACCACCACCGTCAGGCCCGGACGCAGCAGCCCCGGCACCTGAAAGCACAACGACTTGCCGCCGCCGGTGGGCATCAGCACCAGGGCATCGCCGCCATTGGCCACGCATTCGATGATCGCTGCCTGGCGCCCACGGAAACTGTCGTAGCCGAAGATGTCCTTGAGAACGCGCTGAGCCTGTTCGAGCATGTGCAACTCCAAATCGCCGTACCACCCTGAATACAACAGGCTGGACGAAAAACCCGCCCCGCACACGCCAAATGCGTAAGCGGTTTTTGCCAGGCGACCGGTAAAACCTGCCCCTGGATGAAAAATCGCGGAGTATACCGCAGCGCCGTCCTGCACAGGCACCACGGCGATAGACGTTCCCTTTGCCCCGCTGCCGCTGCAAGGTGCTAGAATTCGTTATCGTTTATTCCCCAAGGTAGCCCTGTAATGTCCTTCGCCGAGCAACTGACCCGCCTGCAAGCCTTCCTCGACGCCGACGAGCTGCACGAAGAAGCGCTGGACTATGTCGCCGCACACGGCTACCTCACCGCCCTGTCGATCAACGCCGAGGACGTGCCCGAGCGCGAATGGATCGACGCCCTGTTCGCCGAAGAGCCGCACTACGCCAGCGACGCCCAGCGCACCGAAATCGAAGCCACCCTGGTGGCATTGAAAGCGCACATTGCCCGCCAGCTGGCCAGCGACGAAGAATTCGACCTGCCATGCGAACTCGACCTGACCGTCGAGCCGGACGATTCCGACCTGCGCGGCTGGTGCATCGGCTTCATGGAAGGCGTGTTCCTGCGTGAAGAGGCCTGGTTCGAGAACGCCGAGGAAGAAGTCAGCGAGATGCTGCTGCCGATCATGGTTGGCTCGGGCCTGTTCGATGAACAACCAGAGTTCGCCGACATTGCCAGCAACGCCAACCTGCAGGACGACATGATCGTACAGATCCCCGAGGCGCTGAGTGCATTGTTCCTGCTGCTGCACGCCCCTGACGAAAAACCGGCGCTGCTCAAGCCACGCCACCACTAAGCTGCCTATGCGCTACCTGCTGCTGGCCACCGGCTGGCTCAGCGTTGCGCTGGGGGTGTTGGGGATTTTTCTCCCGGTACTGCCCACCACCCCGTTCCTGCTATTGGCGGCGGCCTGCTTTGCCCGCAGCTCACCGCGCTTTCACCACTGGTTGGTCCATCACCCCAAGCTCGGGCCATGGATCCGTGACTACCTCAGTGGTGAAGGCATCCCCCTCAAGGGCAAGGTTTACGCCATCGGCCTGATGTGGGCCAGCATTGGCCTGTCGTGCTACCTGGTGCCGCTGTTCTGGGCGCGTACCTTCATGTTGACCAGCGCTGTACTCGTCAGCCTGTATATCCTCAAGCAAAAAACACTTCAGAAGCCAAGGTGACAATATTTTGTCGCCAAATATCACTTTCGCCTAACTGCCACCTTCTTTATCGGAAATAGTTCTGGAACCGTGTGCAAGCCTTGTAAACATTGGTTTTCAGGGCGACTAACAGCATCGTTCCGAGGGCTGTAAGTGAAATTGATTAGACAATAAAAGTCTTATATGGCAATTTGATATGAATAAATCTTCTTATCTATCGCGTTGAATGTACTTAGCTGTCTTGTTAAAAACCTGCAACACTATACGCGATAACTTTATCGTCATTTTTTTGGCGAACAGCAGGATAAATTCCAGGATCAGGGAGATGTACCATGCGCGTTTTGAACCCCATCACCAGTGCATTACTGTTGGCCCTGGCGAGTGCCAACGTACAGGCGATGTCGATCACCGAGGCCGTCCAAAGCGCCGTGGACTACCACCCACAAGTCAGCTCCAACCGTAACAGCAAGCTGTCGGCCGATGAAGACGTGAAGTTTGCGCGTGGTGGCTACTACCCTTCCGTGGACCTGGTCGCCGGCTACGGCCGCCAGCGTTCGGACAACACCACCACCCGTGCCGAGGGTAACCACAACAAGGAAACCCTCAGCTACACCCAGTCCGAGCTGCGCCTGCGGCAGATGATCTTCGACGGCTTCAACACCTCGAATGAAGTGGGCCGCACCGAGGCTGTCTCTACCTCCCGCGCCTACTACACCCAGGCTGTTGCCCAGGATGTCGCCCTGCGTGCGGTCGAGGTGTACCTGGAAGTGCTCAAGCGGCGCGAGCTGGTGACCCTGGCCAAGAACAACCTGCAAGCCCACCTGCGCGTCAACGACCAGATCGGCCTGCGTAACGAGCGCGGCGTTGGCAGCACCGCCGACCTTGACCAGTCCCGCGCCCGTCGCGCCCTGGCGGAAAACAACCTGGACACCGCCGAAGTCGACCTGGCCGATGCCGAGGCCAACTTCTTCAGCGTGATCGGCCGCGCGCCGGACGAGCTGGAAAGCCCGCAAACCATCAAGGGCGAGGTGCCTGAGAGCCTCGAGGGGGCACGCGACAGCATGCGCCAGAACAACCCTTACATCAAATCTGCACAGGCTGACGTCAATGCGGCCGAGCAGCAGTACGAAGTGGGCAAGTCGACCTTCTACCCGCGCTTCGACGCCATTCTGGCAACCGGTGCCAACAACAACACCGGCGGCGAAAAAGGCCACAACAACAACGACTGGCAAGCTGGCGTGGAGATGAACTACAACCTGTTCCGCGGCGGTAGTGACAAGGCGCGCCTGCAGTCCGACGCGCACAAGATCAACCAGGCCCTGGACATCCGCAACAACGCCCTGCGTGAGTTGACCGAGAACCTGAGCCTGGCGTGGAACGCCATGAACAATGCCAGCAAACAGCTGCCGACCGCGCGTGAATACGCCGAGACCACCAAGCGCGTACGTGCGGCCTACCAGGACCAGTTCGGCCTGGGCCAGCGTACCTTGCTGGACGTGCTGGACAGTGAGAACGAGCTGTACAACGCAGACCGCCGCTATACCGAGGTGCGTTATACCGAGGAGTTCTCGCGCTACCGCGTGCTGGCGACCATGGGTGAGTTGCTGACCAAGCAGCGTATTTCGCTGCCACCAGAGGCGCTGGCGACTACCGAAGTGCGCACTGAGGCGCGTCTGCCTGAGATGCGCTGATCGGGCTTGAATCAGCCGGGGCTGCATTGCAGCCCCCAGCCCTCACTCGGTGCCATGGTTACGCTGGAACGTCTCCTCGCCCATGGCCCTGATCTGCCCCTCGATCAACGCTTCGAACGGCGCCAGCAGTGCATCAAAGCAAACGGGTTGCTCCAACGCGTTCAATGCTCCCACCACCGCTTCGATAGTCGACAGTGCCCCCGCCTCAGGCGCCTTGCGCAGCCGGTAACGTGAAGGCGCGACAGCCCCCAGCGTGACCCGCGGCAACCCTTCCAATAGCGGGTTCATGTACAACAACTTGCGCGCCTTGCGCCAGGTGCCGTCGGGCACGATAAGCAGCAACGGTTTGTCCTCGGCCTCACCATAAGCCGTCAGCACCCGAGCATCGTCGCCCGGAAATAGCAGGGCCGGCCGGTAACCAGGCGTCGCGAGCAAATCGCCCAAGTCGTTGAAAACCTCACCCACCCGCAACTCGGCATTGTTCAAGCCAAGGGCCGCAAGGCGAGCAGTATTCAGGGCATGGGCAGTTTCACTGGGGTGCTGCAGCAGAATCACGCGGGTATTGCTGTCGAGTGCGGGGATCAGTGGGCATAGGCAGTGGTCGAGCGGGCGCTGACAGCGCTCGCAGCGGGGTCTGGGCATGGGGTTCTCCTTGGCGGAGACAGTTTGCCACAGAACCGGGGCCCGCTTGGCGGGCCCGGCCTTCTCAGCGGTTGAACCGCTCCGCCAGGCTATGCAGGTACTCCGCCATGCGCTCCAGGTCCTGGCTGATCTGCGCGCCCTGCCTGGCCTGCCCGGCACTCTGGTCACACAGTTGGGCAATCCTCACGATCTGCTGGTTGATGTCCTCGGCCACATGGCTTTGCTGCTCCGATGCCGTCGCCATCTGCTGGCTCATGCCGGTGATGCGACTGACCGCCTGGGCAATCCCGCTCAGCGCCGCCTGCACCGCCTCGACACTGTGCACGCTGTCCCGAGAGATCTGCTCGCCCCGGCTGGCCGTGCTCACTGCCCGCTCTGCCCCGGCCCGCAAGGAGGCGATAATGTGGTGAATCTCGTCGGTCGAAGCGCGGGTGCGCTGGGCCAGCGAACGCACTTCATCAGCCACCACGGCAAACCCGCGCCCCTGTTCGCCGGCACGCGCCGCTTCAATGGCGGCATTAAGCGCCAGCAGGTTGGTCTGCTCGGCAATCGAGGTGATCACGTCGACCACGCTGCCTATCGACTGGGTTTGCTCTGCCAGGGCATTCACTGCCTGGCCAATGTCATTGACCGCATCGCTCATGCTACCCATGGCCTTCAGGCTCTGCAGCGCCAGCTCGCTACCCTGCTGCGCCAATTGGTCGGCATCACCCGCCGCATGTGCCGTGCTCTGCACGTTGTGGGTAACCTGCTGGATGGTGGCCGCCATTTGCGCAATGGCCGTGGCCGACTGATCGGTTTCACTGCGCTGGCGGTCGAGCATCTGCGCCTGGGCATCGGACAGATCGGAAGATTGCGCCGCCCGCGACTTCACCCCGACCCCGGCATCCACAAGCCGGGTGAGGGCCGTTTGCAGGCGTGCTTCCTCGCTGATGATGGCCAGGTCAAGCTGGCCTTGCAGCCCTGGATTGTCGCTGTAGGTCAACGCCACCAACGGGCTGGTAAAGGCCTTGGGGTGCTCAGCCAGCGTGCGGCGGATGACCTGGTTCTGCCGGTGCTCGATCAGGTACCAGGCCAGCAGCAAGCTGGCCATCAGTACACCAAGCGCCGCATAGGGCGGTAGCCATAGGTAACCCGCCGCCGACACCAGGCCTGCGCCGATCAGTGGCCAGCCATGGCCCAGACCGTGCCCCAGGCGAGCCGCCCACGGCACCGGCCCGCGCCCATCGCGCAAGCGCGCGTACAGCGCTTCGGCACGGCGAATCTGATCCCTTGTGGGCACCGAGCGTACTGACTCGTAGCCACTGATGCGGCCTTGTTCGTAAATCGCCGTGACGTAGGCGCTGACCCAGTAGTAATCGCCATTCTTCGCCCGGTTCTTGACCACCCCCATCCACGGCTTGCCCTGCTTGATCGTCTCCCACATATGGTCGAACACCGCCGGCGGCATATCTGGGTGGCGTACCAGGTTGTGCGGTTGGCCGACCAGCTCGTCGTAGGTAAAACCGCTGATCGCCACAAAGGCGTCATTGCAGTAGGTGATGCGGCTGTTGAGGTCCGTGGTGGAAATCAGGCGTTGATCGCTGGAGAAGGTTCTTTCGTGCTCAGTGACGGGCAAATTCATGCGCATCTTGGGCGATCCTTGCAGGATGAAATGAAGGGAAAATCATCAGCGCAAGTTGATGTGTAGCAGAGCGCTATCAGGATAGCGGTCAGCTTTTGCCAGAATTTAACGCCTCCCGACGGAATGCATGAATACGTCGCATCTCAGCCCACGTTGAGTTGGCTTTTCAGCAGGTCACGGAAGGTCTGGATCAACGGTTCACGGCTACGCCCACGGCGAATGATCAGCGAGAACGGGGCCTGGTAACCGAAGGTCGACGGCGACAGCACGCGCAAGTCGCCCTTGTCGACCCAGGCCTGGGCGTAGTGCTCGGGCAAGTAGCCGATGTAGGCGCCGGAAAGGATCAGGATCAACTGCGCCTCCATACTTTCCACTGTTGCCGCGCTGTGCTTGAAGCCATGCCGGGCCAGTTCGGCCTGGCTCCAGTAGCCGCGCCCGACCATGCGCTGCTGGGTCACCACCTGCTCGGGAATGCGCCGCTCGGTGTACAGCGGATGGCGGCTGCTGCAGTACAACCAATGCTGTTCACGGTACAGCGGCTGGTAAAGCAGCCCGCTCATGCGCGAAGAAAACGCGCCGATGGCCAGGTCCAGGCGGTTGTCCTGCACACCCAGTTGCAGCTCGTAAGGGCTGGACACCGACAGATGCAGGTGCACCGCCGGGTGTTCCTGGCTATAGGCCCCGATGGCCTCGGCCAGCGGCAAGGCACGGTCGCCGACCGTGGAGTCGATCACCCCAAGATTGAGGGTGCCGCGCAACTCGCCTTTGAGGGCGGCGGCATACTGCTCGAAGCCGTCCAGCTCGGCCAGCAGGCGCAGGGTTTCCTGATGGAACAGCTCGCCCTTGCTGGTCAGGCTGAAGCCCCCACGCCCACGGTGGCACAGCACGATACCCAAAGCACCCTCCAGCTGGCTCATGTAGGTGCTGATGGCCGAGGTGGACAGGTTCAGTTCGCGCTGGGCGTTGGCAAAGCCCTGGTGGCGCACCACGCTGATGAAGATGCGCAGCAGTTTCAGGTCGGGCAGGGTCGAGGCCATGGTGCAACGGTTCCACGAGGGTATTTGCGCGCAGTTTAACCGCTGCGCCAGCCTTTAGTTCAGAAAATCCTGAACTAAGTATTTGTCGGTAGCGATTCTTCCCGGGCACTACCTTGAGCAGACTTGGCCGAAATGTCCCTGCCCGCCGGCAAAACCACACTTGAAAGGCGCGCGGCGGCACAGGTTCGAACAAACAGAACAATCGACCGACTGATGAGGCCCACCGTGGACAAGACTCTCCACCAACCACTGGGCGGCAACGAAATGCCGCGTTTCGGCGGCATCGCCACCATGCTCCGTCTCCCCCACCTGCAAAGCGCCAAAGGCCTGGATGCCGCCTTCGTCGGCGTACCGTTGGACATCGGTACCTCGCTGCGTTCCGGCACCCGCTTCGGCCCACGGCAGATCCGCGCCGAGTCGGTGATGATCCGCCCCTACAACATGGCCACCGGTGCCGCCCCGTTCGACTCGCTGTCGGTAGCCGACATCGGTGACGTGGCAATCAACACCTTCAACCTGCTGGACGCCGTGCGCATCATCGAAGAGGCGTATGACGAGATCGTCGAGCACAACGTCATCCCCATGACCCTGGGTGGCGACCACACCATCACCCTGCCGATCCTGCGTGCGCTGCACAAGAAGCACGGCAAGATCGGCCTGGTACACATCGACGCCCACGCCGACGTCAACGACCACATGTTCGGCGAGAAGATCGCCCACGGCACCACCTTCCGCCGCGCCGTGGAAGAAGGCCTGCTCGATTGCGACCGCGTGGTACAGATCGGCCTGCGCGCCCAGGGCTACACCGCCGATGACTTCAACTGGAGCCGCCGCCAGGGCTTCCGCGTGGTTCAGGCCGAAGAGTGCTGGCACAAATCGCTGGAGCCACTGATGGCCGAAGTACGGGAAAAGGTCGGCGGCGGCCCGGTTTACCTGTCGTTCGACATCGACGGCATCGACCCGGCCTGGGCGCCCGGTACCGGCACCCCGGAAATTGGCGGCTTGACCACCATCCAGGCGATGGAGATCATTCGCGGCTGCCACGGCCTGGACCTGATCGGCTGTGACCTCGTCGAAGTCTCCCCGCCTTACGACACCACCGGCAACACCTCGCTGCTCGGTGCCAACCTGCTGTTCGAAATGCTCTGCGTGCTACCAGGCGTCGTGCGCCGCTGACCGACGGCCCTTTGTAGGAGCGGCCTTGTGTCGCGATCGGGCCGCAAAGCGGCCCCCGGTTTGTGGCCGTGATGCATAGATTGCCGGGGCCGCTCTGCGGCCCAATCGCGACACAAGGCCGCTCCTACAAAAGAGCTGGCAGTACTTGCAATACCCCGGCAGGAGCCATGAGGGAGGGCCACAGAGGCCCGCCAACAACACGACAAGACCGCCGGGCGCCGTAAGCCGCCCGCGTGGTCGATCTCGCCATAATAAAGATAATCGGGAGACCCCCAATGGCCTTGGACATCATTGTTGTAATGATCTACACCGCCGGCATGCTCGGGCTGGGCTGGTACGGCATGCGACGCGCGAAAACCCATGAAGACTACCTGGTAGCCGGGCGCAACCTCGGCCCGGTGCTGTACATGGGTACCATGGCCACCACCGTGCTCGGTGGCGCTTCTACCGTTGGCACTGTGCGCCTGGGCTACGTTCACGGCATTTCCGGTTTCTGGCTGTGCGCAGCCCTGGGCCTGGGCATCATCGCCATCAACCTGTTCCTGGCCAAACCGTTGCTGCGCCTGCGCATCTTCACCGTGACCCAGGTGCTTGAGCAACGCTACAACCCTACCGCACGTCAGGCCAGCGCCGTGATCATGCTGGCTTACGCGCTGATGATCGGCGTCACCTCGACCCTGGCCATGGCCACCGTATTGCAAGTGCTGCTGGACTTGCCGTTCTGGGCTTCGCTGCTGCTCGGCGGCGGTGTGGTGGTGCTGTATTCGACCATTGGCGGCATGTGGTCGCTGACCCTGACCGACATCGTCCAGTTCGTGATCAAGACCGTCGGCCTGATGTTCATCCTGCTGCCGGTGTGCCTGTACAAGGCCGGTGGCTGGGACACCCTGGTGGCCAAATTGCCAGCGGCCAGCTTCCAGCTGACCACCATTGGCTGGGACACCATCGTTACCTACTTCCTGATCTACTTCTTCGGCATTCTCATCGGCCAGGACATCTGGCAGCGTGTATTCACTGCTCGCGATGAAAAGGTCTGCCAGCGTGCCGGCACCGTCGCCGGTGTGTACTGTGTGGTGTACGGCCTGGCTTGCGCTGCCATCGGCATGGCGGCACATGTGCTGATGCCCGACCTGGCCAACCCGAACAACGCCTTTGCCGAGATGATCAAGAGCACCCTGCCCGATGGCATCCGTGGCCTGCTGATGGCCGCAGCACTGGCAGCCATGATGTCCACCGCCAGTGCCGGCCTGCTGGCCGCTTCGACCACTGTGACCGAAGACCTGCTGCCCAAGCTGCGTGGCGGCAAGCAATCGAGCCTGGGGCTCAGCCGCCTGTTCACCCTGCTCACCGGCCTGGTGGTGCTGGGCATCGCGCTGATGGTGAACGATGTGATCAACGCCCTGACCCTGGCCTACAACCTGCTGGTCGGCGGCATGCTGATCCCGCTGATCGGGGCAATCTTCTGGAAACGTGCGACCACTGCCGGTGCGATTGCCAGCATGTCGCTGGGCTTTGCCACTGCGCTGCTGTTCATGTTCAAGGACGGGCTGGAGGCCAATACACCGATCTACTACAGCCTGGCGATTGGCTTGGTGAGTTTTGTGGTGGTTAGCCTGATGTCGCGCAAACCAGTCGGTGCAGTGAATCTGGCCTGATAGGTATCGCCTGCACTGGCAATAGACAATCAGCAGACACTAAAAGGCCGCTGCACCCACCCAGGTGCAGCGGCCTTTGTCTTTAATCAGCGACGACGCGGTTGGCGCTTGCGCTGCTCTTCATCAGTCGGGATCGGCACCGGCTGCAAGGGTGGTGGAATCAGCCCCAAGGCGACCGCCAGGTCGTGGAGCCAGTTTGACAGTGGTTTATTCATAATGCCCCCTTGACGGGTCAACCTCACGGCGAATCAATCCTGCGATGCTTCATACAGATCATAGCCCGATGTCCTGTATTACGCATGCCTCTGCTCCTACAGATAAGGGCCATTTTGACGCGGATCAAGCCGTGGCGGCGCATTCCGACGACTGGCTAATCGTTTCGCTTTGTTGCAGGTCGATCCATGCCTGCAGATTAGCCCCGCGCATCCCTTGACGCCACATAAGCCAGGTAACCGCCTGGTCGAACGGCGCCTGCAGCGGGTGTACCCTCACCCGGTCGCGCCCGGGCAGGCTGTCGAGCATCGACTGGGCCATCATCGCCACACCCGCACCGGCGATTACACAGGCCAGCATGCTCTGGTACGACTCGATCTCCATCACCCGGCCCATCGGCGTATGGGCATGGGCATACCACGCCTCCAGACGCATGCGGTACGAGCAGCCCTGACGGAAGGTGAACACCGCCTTGCCTGCCACGTCCTTGGCAGTATGCACCGCCGGGTGCTCGGGGCTGGTGATCAGCACCAGTTGCTCATCGCACAGCGGCACGCCATCCAGCCCCGCCAGGTTCAGCGGCCCATCCACCAGAGCGGCATCCAGGCGGTGGCTGAGCAGGCCTTCGAGCAGCTCGCCGCTGGGTGCGGCGCGCACTTGCAGGTTCACTGCCGGGTATGCCTGGTGATAACGCGCCAGCAATGCCGGCAGATGGGTCGCCGCCGTGCTGTACATGGTCCCAAGCACGAAGTCCCCGGCCGGCTCACCGCCTCGCACGGCAGCCAGCGCCTCGTCGCGCAGGGCCGACATGCGGTGGGCATAGTCCAGAAGCACCTTGCCCGCAGGCGACAGCTGCAAACGCTGGCGTTCGCGCAGGAACAGCTCGACACCCAGTTGCTCCTCAAGCTGGCGCAAACGTGTCGAGAGGTTCGATGGCACCCGGTGCAAGCGTTCGGCGGCACGGGTGACCGAGCCTTCCTCGGCTACGGCTTGAAAGATACGCAGTTGGCTGAACTCCACAGCATTCTCCAAAACAGAACAACTTGATCATCATTATTCAATTTTATTGAAAATGAAATCGCCCTAACCTGCCAACCATCGCTTACATCCGTGCAGGAGACCTGTCATGTCGCCACTCATTCAACTGCTGGCCAGCGCCGTGGCGCTGATGATGGCCATGGGCATCGGCCGTTTCGCCCTCACCCCGCAATTGCCACAACTGATTGCCGAAGGCCAGTTCGACCTGACAGTCGCAGGGCTGGTGGCGGCGGCCAACTACCTGGGCTATTTCATAGGCGCGGTGGACGCCATGTTCGCTCGCTCGCCAGGCCAGGTGCGTCTGCGCCTGCATGGCGGGCTGTGGTTGTGCGTGCTGTTGACACTGGCCTCTTGGGCTGCCGAAGGCTTCTGGGGCCACCTGCTGCTGCGCTTTGGCACCGGCGTGGCCAGTGCCTGGGTGCTGGTGATGATCACCAGCCTCAGCCAACAGGTGGCCAATGCCCACAACCGCCAACGGCTAGGTGCCCTGGTGTTTGCAGGGCCCGGCCTGGGCATCGCCGTGACGGGGCTGTTGGCACTGGTGGCGCATCTGTTGGGGCTGGGCTCGGCAGCACTGTGGCTGATCTATGCCGTGGCTGCACTGGTGATGCTGCTGGCCGTGCGGCCCTGGCTGCCACGGTCGCTGCAAGCCGCGCCAGCTCCGTCGCCAGAGCAGCAAGGCCCGACCCGCAGCGGCGGCATTGGCCGCCTGGGGCTGGTGTATGCACTGTATGGCGTGGGTTACATCCTGCCGGCCACCTTCCTGTCACAGATGGCCAATCAGCAATTTCGCGGGCAGTGGCTGGCCGACCTGTTCTGGCCGGCGTTCGGCCTGGCGGCGGCGCTGGGTGTGCTGTTGGTGAGCCTGCGCCGTGGCAGTAGCACCGCGCGCTGGCTCGCGGCCACCCTGTGGTTGCAAGGGCTGGGCGTGCTGGCCTGCCTGATGGGCGGAGGCATCGGGTTGGCGCTGGGTGTAGTGCTGTGCGGCGGGCCATTCCTGGCCTGCATGCAATTGGTGATGCAGCGCTCGCGGGAGCTGGCACCACATGCCACCCAGCGCAATGCCGGGCTGCTGACCGCGTGCTTTGCCCTGGGGCAGTTGAGCGGGCCGTTGCTGGCGGCGCTCAGCAGCCATTACAGCGGCGGGCTACAGCCGGCGCTGATGCTGGCTGCAGCCGGGTTGGTAGTGGCCGGGGGGCTAGTGCGAATGGCCCGTACTAGCCTACAAACCGCCGCAACTGCTGCTTAACCCAAGGCTCGGCACTCACCAGAATCACCCCCAGCAGCACCATCAACGCCCCAACCACAAAATTCACGCTCAGTGGCTCATCGAGCAGCAATACACCAAACGTCACCCCGAACAGCGGGGTAATGAACGAAAACACCGCCAAGTTCGACGCCAGGTATTTGCGCAGCAACCAGAACCAGGTGAGATAGCTGATGAACGACACCACAATCCCTTGGAACAGCACGCTGCCCATCGCCAGCGGCGTCAGCGACACCGCGCCGATCTGCCCGCTGAGCAGGGCAATCAACAGCAGCCCGGCAAAACCGACCGCCAACTGATAGAACAGGGTCAAGGTGGCTGGCGCCTCCGAAAGCCGTGAACAGCGCACCACCACCGTGGTCGCGCCCCAGGCCAGCCCGGCGATCACGCCAAACGCATCACCCAACAGGGTACGGCCATCCATGTGTTCGAACGACATGCCACCGGCAAAGGCCATGGCGATACCACCGAAGGCCAGCAAAATGCCCACCCACTGCAGCAGCCGCAGGCGTTCGCTGGGTAGCCGAAAATGCAGGCCCAATGCGGTAAATACGGGCGCGGTATAGAGGAACACCGACATATGCGCCGCCGAAGTCAGTTTCAGGCCCTCGGCAATGAACAGGAACTCCACGCCGAACAGCCCGCCTGCCACCAGCCCGGCGCGCCAGGTGCTGCCGACCTGCTCCCAACCGCCACGCCAGCACAGCATCAGGCCCACCAGCACGGCAGCGATACCGTTGCGCAGCGCAGCCTGCATCACCGGGGCGATGTCGACAGCAGCGGTCTTGATCAGCACCTGCTGGCAACCCCAGATCAGGCACAGCCCCAGCATCACCTGGAATGCAAAGGCGTCTGGGTTCTTGCGGACCGCGCTCATAAGCGGGCCTCTGGGGTCGTCGTGGGCATGGGCAAGGCTCGGCAGCGTTCAGAAGCTACCGATTATCGGGTTTCCAGCGCCGCACTTGCCAGCCTTAAAACGACATCAAGCAATCTGTGCCTTCGCAGATACCCGTTCGAACGTCGCTTCGTCCAAGGCATCTTCCTGCTCATCCAGCACTTGGCGCGGGTGCTCGAAGCCGGGGATGCTGCTGTCGATCAGGCTCATCAAGCGCGAACCGCGTTCGGTCAGCACGAAGTTTTCTCCATTGCCGCCGTCGTCTTCGTGCCGGCTCTCGATAAAGCCACGCTCGAACAGCAGCTTTTCATACTCGCAGGCGCGGGTTTTCAGGTGGTCCAAGTCGCCCAGTGGCTCACCCTTGGCGGCCAGCGCTGCGGCATGCTGCTCGGCATAAGGGCGGGGCGTGAAGCTGTGACCGGCGCCATTCTGCACTTCGTGCAGCAAGCGTTCGATCAGGTCCCAGTCGTAGGCGATGCTCATGTTGATGGGCTCCTGCTGTAGACGGAAGGGGTACACAGGTTGGGACCTGCCGGTGAGGACGGTGTTCCGAAAAATGAACGCTGGAAGAAATGCCATTGCTAGAAGCCGCTTAGGCGGCAACAGGCAGAAACCATTTGCTGACTTGCCGCCTGTAGTTTATAAACTACATTCACTCGATGAAGAAAATCGAATCCAGCAGTTTCAGACATTGGGTGACCGGCCTGCGGGACAGCAGCGCCAGAGCCCGCATCATTTCTCGGATCAACCGGTTAATGGAGGGTTTACCTGGCGACGTATCTCCGGTTGGCCATGGCGTCAGTGAACTCAGGATTCACTACGGGCCTGGCTACCGGGTGTACTTCCATCAGACGGGCAACACTTTCGTCATTCTGTTATGTAGTGGCGACAAAAGCAGCCAACAGCGTGACATCAAGGCAGCCCACCAGATTCTGCGTTCGTGGAGGATGCAAAATGACTGAAACCTTTTCCGAATTCGACCCCGCCGAGTACCTCACAACGCCCGAAGCAATCGCGCAGTTCATGACCGACGCACTTGAGACTGGCGATGCCGGCTATGTTGCCAAAGCGGTTGGCGTGGTGGCCCGTGCAAAGGGCATGAGCGAACTGGCCAAAGAAACTGGCCTGTCTCGCGAACAGCTCTACCGCTCTTTCAGCGAGCACGGCAACCCGACCCTGAAGTCGTTCCTGACCGTAATGAAGGCATTAGGCATAGACATGACGGCGCGCCCCCACCTTGCTGGCTGAGTGACTGTTTCCGCCATCGGTCGTTAACGCTGAACTACCACGCCCCTTTAGCCCTCCACCGCGCATAGCCACCGCTGGAGGTAGAAAGGATGAAACCGCTACTGCCCATTGCCTGCGCCACAGCCCTGCTCTGCGCCCTGCCCGCCTGGGCCTGCACACCGGAAGAAGCAACGCAAAAACGTGAAGAGCTTGCCGGGTT
Organism: Pseudomonas putida; assembly: GCA_041071465.1. Classification (NCBI taxonomy): domain Bacteria; kingdom Pseudomonadati; phylum Pseudomonadota; class Gammaproteobacteria; order Pseudomonadales; family Pseudomonadaceae; genus Pseudomonas; species Pseudomonas putida. Next base: position 459,574 of record CP163498.1, read on the forward strand.
GGTCACGCAATTGACCGAACAAAACCCGCAGAAGGCCAAGGAGATCAATGACGAGCTTCAGGGGATGGATTTGGAGACGGCGAGCAAGGACTTGCCCGACAAGTGTCAGCTGATCGATCAGCGGATCAAGGAATTGAAAACGGCAGAGAAGAAGGCCGATTAGTGGCCGCCTGCGCCCCTCTCGCAGGCAAACCCGCCCCCACAGGAACAACACAGCCATCAGAACCCGTGATGTTCTTGTGGGAGCTGGCTTGCCCGCGAAGAAGCCAGTACACCTACTGAAATTTACTCGGCAGCAGGCTTACGCTTCTTGAGCGGCGCCAGGCCATCAGCGCTGGCCAGCGGTGCGTTGGCCCTCGGCTTGGCGGTTGGCTTGCGCTTGGCGGCAGCCTTCTTGTCACCGGTCTTCTTGTCAACTTTCTTCTTCTTGGCCCCAACAGCCTTGCCCGAAGCCTTGACCTTCTTCGGCCCGCTGTAAGTGCCCTTCACTTCCTTGATCACCCGGCGCTCGAACTGCTGCTTGAGGTAGCGCTCGATGCTCGACATCAGGTTCCAGTCGTTGTGGGTGATCAGCGAGATCGCCAGGCCTTCACCACCGGCACGGCCAGTGCGGCCCACACGGTGTACGTACTCGTCACCGCTGCGTGGCATGTCGAAGTTGATCACCAGGTCCAGGCCGTCGATGTCCAGGCCACGGGCTGCCACGTCGGTGGCTACCAGTACCTTGGAGCTGCCCTGTTTGAAGCGCTCGATGGCCAACTTGCGGTCCTTCTGGTCTTTCTCGCCATGCAGCACGAAGGCTTTCACGTCCTTGGCCACCAGGTGACCGTAGATGCGGTCGGCCATGGCGCGGGTGTTGGTGAAGATAATCGCCTTGTCGAAGGTTTCGTTGGCCAGCAGCCACTGGGCGATCTGCTCTTTGTGCTGGTCGTGGTCGGCGGTGATGATCTGCTGGCGGGTGCCTTCGGCCAGTTGCGAAACACTGTTGAGCATCAGGTGCTCAGGGTCTTTCAGCACTTTGCCGATGATGTCGCGCAGGGCCGCGCCACCGGTAGTGGCGGAGAACAGCAGGGTCTGCTCGCGGTTCTCGCACTCCTTGCACAGGCGCTCCATGTCTTCGGCAAAGCCCATGTCGAGCATGCGGTCGGCTTCGTCGAGGATCAGCACCTTCACATGGGACAGGTCGAGGTTGCCGGCATTCAGTTGCTCAAGCAGGCGGCCCGGGGTGCCGATCAGCACGTCCGGCACTTTGCGCAGCATGGCGGCCTGTTCCTTGAAGTCTTCGCCGCCGGTGACCAGGCCCGACTTGATGTAGGTGAACTGCGAGAACAGCTGTACCTGCTTGAGGGTTTGCTGGGCCAGTTCGCGGGTCGGCAGCAGGATCAGCGCGCGGATTTCGACACGCGGGCCGCTCAGGTCGACCAGACGGTTGAGCAGCGGCAGCACGAAAGCCGCGGTCTTGCCGCTGCCGGTCTGCGCGGTCACGCGCAGGTCACGCCCTTGCAGGGCCAGGGGGATGGCCGCGGCCTGCACCGGGGTTGGCTCGACAAATTTAAGCTCGGCCACGGCTTTAAGCAGGCGTTCATGCAGGGCGAATTGGGAGAACACGGAGGTAACCTCAGGCAAGTGCGGGAAATTCAGTTGCATAGGGTAACGTTTTCTGCCGCCTTAGCCGAATTTCTTTTGGCAACTTTGTCGCCATCCGCGCTCTAATGATGCTTCGTTTCGCAACAAGACTGTACGCAAGCCCATGGATATACAAAGAATCTGGCGTGACTCCCTCGACCTGTGGGGCACCCTCGACCAACATCCCATGTTGCACGCTGCCATCGGCTTGGCGGTGTTGCTGCTGATTTCTCTGGTGGTCGGCCGCCTGGCGCGCTTCCTCATGCTGCACGGCGCGCGCCTGCTGGCCCGCCAGCCAGCGCTGAAGTGGCTGGACGACCTGCGCCACAACAAGGTGTTCCACCGCCTGGCGCAAACCACCCCGTCGCTGGTACTGCAGTTCGGCCTGAAGCTGGTGCCGGAGCTGTCCGACACCGCCCAGCACTTCCTCGGCAATGTCGCCCTGGCGTTTACCCTGCTGTTCATGACCATGGCGCTGTCGTGCCTGCTGGATGCCCTGCTCGACATCTATGCTCGCACCGAACACGCCCGCACCCGCTCGATCAAGGGCTACGTGCAACTGGCCAAGATGATGTTGTGGATCTTCGCCTCGATCGTCATCGTCGCCACCCTGATCGACCGTTCGCCGTTGCTGCTGCTGTCGGGTCTGGGTGCCATGTCGGCGGTGCTGCTGTTGGTGTACAAGGACACCCTGCTGTCGTTCGTCGCCAGCGTGCAGTTGACCAGCAACGACATGCTGCATGTGGGTGACTGGATCGAAATGCCGCAGGTAGGTGCCGATGGTGACGTGGTGGATATCACCCTGCACACGGTGAAGGTGCAGAACTTCGACAAGACCATCGTTTCCATCCCCACCTGGCGCCTGATGAGCGAGTCGTTCCGCAACTATCGCGGCATGCAGCAATCCGGGGGCCGGCGAATCAAACGCAGCCTGTTCATCGATGCCGCCGGCGTGCGCTTCCTTACCCGCGAAGAGGAACAGCGCCTGAGCCAGGTTCAGTTGCTTGGCGATTACCTGGCAGGCAAGCGCCAGGAGCTGCAGAACTGGAACGAAGCCCTGGGGCCTGTCGCCGAGCTGTCGGCCAATCGCCGCAAGCTGACCAACATCGGCACCTTCCGCGCGTTTGCCCTGGCTTACCTGAAGAACCACCCCAACGTTCACCCGAACATGACCTGCATGGTGCGGCAGATGCAGACCACCGCCGAAGGCGTGCCGCTGGAAATCTACTGCTTCACCACCACCACGGCATGGGCGGAGTATGAGCGGATCCAGGGGGATATCTTCGACTACCTGCTGGCGGTGTTGCCAGAGTTCGGCTTGAGCCTGTATCAGCAGCCGAGCGGCAATGACATGCGGGTGGGGTTGAGCGGGCGTTTGGCGCAAGAGCCTGTCCAGCATCGCCTGGAACAGCTGAGCGAAGCTTGAGATTACCGGGGCTGCACTAGAAGTCCACCTTGCCCCTGCCCGCCTTGACAGTGCTCCGCCTGGCTTTCCCTTCAAGGCGGCGGGTCTTCGAGCCGAGGGTGGGCTTGGTGGGGCGGCGTTTCTTCTCGGTCTTGGTGGCCGCGATGATCAACTCGGCAAGACGCGCCAGGGCGTCAGCGCGGTTTTGGTCCTGGGTGCGGTACTGTTGGGCCTTGATGATCAACACGCCGTCGCCGGTGATGCGATTGTCACGCAGCGCCAACAGCCGTTCCTTGTAGAACTCGGGCAGTGACGAGGCCGGAATGTCGAAGCGCAGGTGCACGGCGCTGGACACCTTGTTGACATTCTGCCCACCCGCGCCTTGCGCACGGATGTAGGTCAGTTCGATGTCGGCATCCGGCAGATGCACATTGTTGGAGATGGTCAGCATGATAAGGCCCCTGTGATTGCCCCCATTATCACAGCCTGCGCCGCGCGGCCATAGTACAGCAGCCGCTACCCCGCATACCCCAGCAGGTACAGCAACCCGGTCAAGGTCACCAGCGACGCCACCGTCGACAGCAGGATCGTGCGCGAAATCAGCCCCGCCTCACGGTTGTAATACTCCGCCAGCATGAACGGGCCGGTCCCGGTCGGCAGCGCTGCCAGCAGCACCGCCGAAGCCGCCCACATGCTCGGCAGGCTGAACACCTTGTACGCCAGCACCCAGGTCAGCGCCGGCTGCCCCACCAGTTTCATGACCACCAGCGGCCATGGGCTGGCCTGCGCACCTGGGCGCTTTTCGGCCAGGAAGGCGCCCAACGACACCAGCGCGCACGGCGTGGTCGCCAACGCCAGCATGTCGAGAAAATGCATCACCGGCTCTGCCAATCCCCAGCCAGACACCGCCCAGGCCGCCCCCGCCAATGGCGAGATCACCAACGGATTCTTCGCCAGCGCCTTGCCAACCACCACGATGGCGCGGCCGATTTGCCGTTCTTCCTGCAGCCCGACCTCGATCAGCGTCAGGGAAATGGCAAACACCAGGCACACCACGATCAAAGAGGAGATCAGCGCCGGCTGCAAGCCCGCCTGGCCGAACAGCAGCAGGCACAACGGGATGCCTATATAGCCGGTGTTGGCATACCCGGCACTGAGCCCGTCGATGCTCGACGCCACCAGGCCATGGCCACTGGTCAAGCGCCACAGCAAGGTGATTACGAACATGGCCAGGGCCCCCGCGACGAAGGCTGCGATGAACCCCGGGTGCCAGATCTCGCTCCAGGTGGCAGTGGCCGTCACCTTGAACAGCAACGCCGGCAGGCACAGCCAGACCACCATCTTGTTGATTTCGGCGGCGGCCTTGTCGCCCAGCTTGTTGGTTTTGCGGCACAAGTAGCCGACCAGAATCAAGGCGAAAATCGGTGCGACGATGACGAAGATGGTGTGCATGTCAGGCCTTGCCGGCCATCGGCGCCTGCGCACGGCCACCCAGGCGGCTCAGCCACACCGACGCCAGGATGATCCCGCCGCCGATGAACAGCCGCCCCAGCGGCTCGTGCTGGTTCCAGATCAGCAGGTTCAGCAGCAGCCCGACCGGCACATGCAGGTTGTTCATCACCGCCAGTGTGCCGCCAGAAACCAGGCATGCGCCCTTGTTCCACCAGTACAGCCCCAGCGCGGTCGGGCACAGGCCCAGGAACAGCAGCACCAGCCATTGCACATCGGTGCTCGGCAGGTGTTGCGTGTTGCCGAACAACAAAAAGGCCGGTAGCACCACCAGCAAGGCGCCGAGGTAGAAATAGCCAAAGCGGGCGTAGTGCGGTAGGTCGCTGGGGTAGCGCGCAACCAGGTGGCGGTACAGCACCTGGCCGGCGGCATAGGTGAAGTTGGCCAGCTGCAGCAACAGGAAGCCGATGAAGAACTCGCCGCTGATGCTGTCGAAGCGGATCACCCCGGCGCCCGCCACCGCAACCAGCGCGGCCAGCAGCGCCCAAGGGTTGAAGCGCCGGTTCATGGCGTCTTCGATCAGGGTCACATGCAACGGCGTGAGAATGGTGAACAGCAGCACCTCTGGCACCGTGAGCACGCGGAAACTCAGGTACAGGCAGACGTAGGTGATGCCGTACTGCAGCGCGCCGATCAGCAGCATCGAGCGCATGAAGCGCGGCTCGACCTGGCGCCAGCGGGTCAGCGGCAGGAACACGAGGCCCGCCAACAGTACCCGTGCGAGCACAGCGAAGTAGCTGTCGACGTGCCCGGCCAGGTACTCGCCGATCAGGCTGAAGGAAAACGCCTGGATCAGCGCGACGATTATCAGGTAGCCCATGGTTGCCTCTCGTGAATCAAGGCCGCGACCTTAGCGGGTTGCGGCAAATGAGTTCAACCATGAGGAATGTAGGGGCTGCACTGGCCTGCACAAAATGCCGGGCAAAAAAAAACCGGCCATGCAGGCCGGGCAGATACACCCAAAGGAGCAACAACAGGTGTCAGGGTTGGGAATTCAGTGAATCTCAGGCTACCGCCGCCAGCTTGGCCTTGGCCTGGTTGAGGCCCTTCTCGTGGAATTCGCCGCTCATGTTCAGGCCTTCGGCATGGATGAAGTCGACATCATGAATACCGATGAAGGCCATCACCTGGCGCAGGTACGGTTCCTGGTGGTCGCTGCTGGCACCGGCATGGATACCGCCGCGGGCAGTCAGGACGATGGCGCGCTTGCCGGTCAGCAGGCCTTGTGGGCCAGTAGGCGTGTACTTGAAGGTGATGCCGGCGCGCAGCACATGGTCCAACCAGGCCTTGAGGGTGCTGGGGATGGTGAAGTTGTACATCGGTGCGGCCATCACCAGCACGTCGGCTGCCAGCAACTCATCAGTCAATTCGTTGGATCGGGCCAGGGCATCCAATTCGGCGGCGCTGCGCTGTTCTTCGGGTTTCATCCAGCCACCCAGCAGGTTGGCATCCAGATGCGGCACCGGGTTGACCGCCAGGTCGCGCACCGTGATCTGATCGGCCGGGTGAGCAGCCTGCCATTGCTGGATGAAATCAGCGGTCAGCTGACGGGAAACGGAATCCTGCTGGCGGGCGCTGCTTTCGATGATCAGTACGCGGGACATGGGGTGCCTCCATCGGCAAATAGGGTTGCGATTCGATGGAGGTGAGATTAAGGCTTGACCTATCGATAAAAAAGCGTAAAAAGTGGGTTCAATCAATCGATTAATCAGTTTGTTCCGCGCTGCAGCTCAAGGCGATCCGCAGCTTGATGATCTGCCGATTGAATTTGGCGGTGACATCGACGCTTTTACCGGCCGGTACGTTCACCCGTCGCACGCGCGGTGCCTCCGGGCCATTGCGAAAGGTCACCTTGCACGCCGCCGGGACCTGCCCATAGTTGTTGAGGGTGATGGCGCCGATGTCGTAGGCCGTGTCATAGGCGGTGTAGTCGAGCTTGACCCCGGTCAGCTCTTTCTCCACATCGATGGGGTACGCCATGGCCGCGAGGGGCAGGCACATAAGTATTGCCGCACAACATTTCTTCATCGGCCGCTCTCCTTGAAAGAGCGCAGCTTAGGACAACAGGAGCGAAAGATGAAAGCGCCGCGCGTAACCCTAGACCAGTGGCGAACCCTGCAAGCAGTGGTCGATCACGGCGGGTTTGCCCAGGCCGCCGAGGCGTTGCACCGCTCGCAGTCCTCGGTCAGCTACACCGTGGCCCGCATGCAAGAGCAACTGGGTGTGCCGCTGTTGCGCATCGATGGCCGCAAGGCGGTGCTGACCGAGGCCGGCAATGTGCTGCTGCGCCGCTCGCGCCACCTGGTCAAGCAGGCCAGCCAGCTCGAAGACCTTGCCCACCACATGGAACAGGGCTGGGAAGCCGAAGTGCGCCTGGTGGTCGATGCCGCCTACCCCAGTGCCCGCCTGGTGCGCGCGCTGGCCGCATTCATGCCACAGAGCCGCGGCTGCCGGGTGCGCCTGCGTGAAGAAGTGCTGTCTGGCGTAGAAGAAGTGATGCACGAAGGCATCGCCGACCTGGCCATCAGCAGTTACAGCATCGGCGGCTACCTGGGCGCCGAACTGAGCGCGGTCGAGTTTGTCGCCGTCGCTCACCCCGAACACAGCCTGCACCGCCTGGGCCGCGAACTGACCTTCCAGGACCTGGAAAGCCAACTGCAGGTGGTGATCCGCGACTCCGGCCGCGCCCAGCCACGCGACGTCGGCTGGCTGGGTGCCGAACAACGCTGGACCGTCGGCAGCCTGGGCACCGCTGCCACCTTCGTCAGCAGCGGCCTGGGCTTTGCCTGGCTGCCCCGGCACATGATCGAGCGTGAACTGCGCGAAGGCGTGCTCAAGCCTTTACCGCTAGATCAGGGTGGCAGCCGTCACCCGCTGTTCTACCTTTATTCGAGCAAAGAGAAGACCCTGGGCCCGGCTACGCAGATTCTCATCGACCTGCTGCGCAATTTCGACACCGCGCCACTGGACGTGCCCTTCGCAGCCCCCCCACAAGCTTGAGAGGACCGCGCCCATGGCCTATTTCGAACACGAAGGATGCGCACTGCATTACGAGGAATATGGCCAGGGCGAACCCCTGGTGTTGCTGCACGGTCTGGGCTCAAGCTGCCAGGACTGGGAGTTGCAGGTGCCGGCGCTCAGCCGCCACTACCGGGTAATCCTCATGGACATCCGTGGCCACGGCCGTTCCGACAAACCCCGCGACGGTTACCAGATCGCCACCTTCAGTGCCGACCTGCTGGCCTTGCTCGAACACCTGCACACAGGCCCCGTACACTTCGTCGGCCTGTCCATGGGTGGCATGATCGGCTTCCAGTTTGCCGTCGACCACCCGCAATGGCTGCGCAGCTTGTGCATCGTCAACAGTGCCCCCGAAGTCAAGCGCCGCACCCGCAGTGACTGGGTATGGTGGTTCAAGCGCTGGGGCCTGGCGCGTGTCCTGAGTGTCGAAACCGTTGGCAAGGGCCTGGCCGAGCGGCTGTTCCCCAAGCCCCGACAAGCAAACCTGCGGCAGACGATGGCCCAGCGCTGGGCACGCAATGACAAACGCGCCTACCTCAAGAGTTTCGACGCCATTGTCGACTGGGGCGTGCAGGAACGCATCGGGCAGATCCACTGTCCTACCCTGGTCATCGCCGCCGACCACGATTACACCCCGATACAACTGAAAGAACGCTACGTCGCCCTTATGCCCAATGCCAGGCTGGTCGTCGTCGACGATTCCCGGCACGCTACACCCCTCGATCAACCCGAGGTCTTCAACCAGACCCTGCTGCAGTTCCTCGCAGCCGCCTCCACCTCTCAAGGATCTTTGAGCCCATGCTGAAAAAACTCCTGCTCACCGCCTGTTCGGTCGCCTTCGCCACCAGCGTCATGGCCTCTGACAAGACCCCGCACGTTCTGCTGGACACCAGCTTCGGCCAGGTCGAAATCGAGCTGAACGCCGAGAAGGCACCGGTCAGCACGAAGAATTTCCTGCAGTACGTCGACAGCGGTTTCTACAACAACACGATTTTCCACCGGGTGATCCCGGGCTTCATGGTGCAGGGCGGCGGCTTCACTGACCAGATGGTGCAGAAGAACACCAACGACCCGATCAAGAACGAAGCCAGCAATGGCCTGCTGAACACCCGTGGCACCCTGTCGATGGCGCGCACCTCGGACCCGAACTCCGCCACCAGCCAGTTCTTCATCAACGTGGCCGACAACGATTTCCTCAACCCAGGGCGTGACCGTGGCTACGCCGTATTCGGCAAGGTGACCAAGGGCATGGAAGTGGTCGACCAGATCGTCAATTCGCCGACCACCATCAAGAAAGGCATGCGCGATGTACCGGCGGACCCGGTGTACATCAAGTCGGCCAAACGCATCGACTGACCGCAGGCTTCACAGGGACGTGAAACCGCCTGAGGGCAGGATGGAACAGGAGTGCCGTTACCCATGCTGTACCGCCGTTTCGAGCAACTGATCGACATTTTTCGCGAAGCCCCCAGCGAGTCACCGCCGACTACCGTGTGGCCGTTCTACCTGTATTACCTGCGCCAGGTGTGGCCTAGCTTCCTGGCCCTGCTGGTGGTCGGCCTGTTCGCCTCGCTGATCGAGGTGGCGATGTTCAGCTACCTCAGCCGCATCATCGACCTGGCCCAGGGCACGCCCAATGCCAACTTCTTCAGCGAGCACAGTGGCGAGCTGATCTGGATGCTGGTGGTGATCCTGCTGCTGCGGCCGGTGTTTTTCGGCCTGCACGACCTGCTGGTGCACCAGACCATCAACCCCGGCATGACCAGCCTGATCCGCTGGCAAAACCACACCTACGTGCTCAAGCAGAGCCTGAACTTCTTCCAAAGCGACTTTGCCGGGCGCATCGCCCAGCGCATCATGCAGACCGGCAACTCCCTGCGCGACTCCGCTGTGCAGGCCGTGGACGCGCTGTGGCACGTGCTGATCTACGCCATCACCTCGCTGGTGCTGTTCGCCGAGGCCGACTGGCGCCTGATGCTGCCGCTGCTGCTGTGGATCGTCGGCTACATCGCCGCGCTCTTCTACTTCGTGCCAAGGGTCAAGGAACGCTCGGTGATCTCCTCCGACGCCCGTTCCAAGCTGATGGGGCGCATCGTCGATGGCTACACCAACATCGCCACCCTGAAGCTGTTCGCCCACACCGATTACGAACAGCAATACGCACGCGAAGCGATCCGCGAACAGACCGAAAAAACCCAGCTTGCATCGCGCGTGGTCACCAGCATGGACGTGGTCATCACCACCCTCAATGGCCTGCTGGTGGTCACCACCACGGGGCTTGCGCTGTGGCTGTGGAGCCAATCAATGATCACGGTCGGCGCCATCGCCCTGGCCACCGGCCTGGTGATCCGTATCGTCAACATGTCGGGCTGGATCATGTGGGTGGTCAACGGCATCTTCGAGAACATCGGCATGGTCCAGGACGGCCTGCAGACCATCGCCCAGCCAGTCACGGTCACCGACCTGCCCAATGCGCCGGCACTCAAGGTCAGCCGAGGCGCGGTGCGATTCGAGGACGTCGATTTCCACTACGGCAAAGCCGCCTACGTTATCGAAGGGCTTGACCTGAACATTCGCCCAGGCGAGAAAATCGGCTTGATCGGCCCGTCCGGGGCGGGCAAGTCGACCCTGGTCAACCTGCTGCTGCGCCTGTACGACGTGCAGGGTGGGCGCATCCTCATCGATGGCCAGGACATTGCCCAAGTGAGCCAGGCCAGCCTGCGCGCACAAATTGGCATGATCACCCAGGACACCTCGTTGCTGCACCGCTCGATCCGCGACAACCTGCTATATGGCCGCCCCGGCGCCAGCGAGGCCGAGTTGCTCGAAGCCGTGCGTCGTGCCCGCGCCGACGAGTTCATCCCGCAGCTGTCGGACGCCCAGGGGCGCACCGGCTTCGATGCCCATGTAGGTGAACGCGGGGTCAAGTTGTCGGGTGGCCAGCGCCAGCGCATCGCCATCGCCCGGGTGCTGTTGAAGAATGCGCCGATCCTGATCATGGACGAAGCCACGTCGGCGCTGGACTCGGAAGTGGAGGCAGCGATTCAGGAAAGCCTGGAGACGCTGATGCAGGGCAAGACAGTGATTGCCATCGCCCACCGGCTGTCGACCATTGCCCGCATGGATAGGCTGGTGGTGCTGGACAAGGGGCGGATTGTCGAAAGTGGCAGCCACAGTGAGCTACTGGAGCAACAAGGCTTGTATGCCCGCTTGTGGCACCACCAGACCGGGGGCTTTGTCGGGGTCGATTAGGCTCCCACAGGATGGGTGACAGCCTGAAACAACTCAGTCCCGACGATAGGGCAACATCTCCCTGGCCTCCTCGGCATACCCCTTCACCCCTTCCCGCTCCTGCTGCAGAAATTCCTCCACCGCCCGCCGTAGTCCTGGGTGCAGCAGGTAGTGCCAGGAGCGCGTCAACACCGGCTCGAACCCGCGAATCAGCTTGTGCTCACCCTGTGCCCCGGCATCGAAACGCTGATAGCCCTCGGCAATGGCAAAGTCCATGCCCTGGTAGAAACACGTCTCGAAATGCAGCCGGTCGAACTCATCCAGGCAGCCCCAGTAACGGCCGAACAGGCTGTCGCCACCTACCAGGCTCAAGGCCATCGCCACATCACGCCCGCCCTGGCGCGCCATTACCACACGCACGGCCTCGGGCATGCGCTCGGCCAGCAGGCTGAAAAAATCGCGGGTGAGGTAAGGTGCACGGCGGCGCACCGCATAGGTGTTGGCATAACACAGGAAGACGAAATCCCACTGCGCCTCGTCCAGCTCATCGCCGCGGTACCAGCGAAAGTCGATGCCCTGCCCCGCCACCTGCTCGCGCTCCTTGCGCATCTGTTTGCGCTTGCGTGAGCTGAGGCTGTCGAGAAAGTCCTGGAAGTCGCGATACCCTCTGTTTTGCCAGTGAAACTGGCAACCCAGGCGTTCCATCCAGCCAGGCAAGCCAGCCAGCTGCGCATCCAGTGCCGGGTCGGTGAAATTGATGTGCGCACCGGATAGCCCGCCCTTGCCCAGATACTCCGGCAGGGCCTGCAGCATCAGCAAGCCGTCAGCCGGGTCAGCCGCCAGCAGGCGTGGCCCGCTGACCGGGCTGAACGGCACCGCGCCGAGCAACTTGGGGTAGTAGGCGATGCCGGCCCGCTCACAGGCATCGGCCCAGCCATGATCGAACACGTACTCGCCAAACGAGTGCCACTTGCGGTACGCCGGCAACAGCGCCCTTACCTGCCCGTCACGCTCCAGCACCAGGTGCTCGGCGGCCCAGCCGGTGTTGCGCGCCACGCTGCCGCTGTCCTCCATGGCACTGAGAAATGCATGGCGCAGGAACGGTTGACCGGCTGGCACCAGGGCATCCCAGGTGGTCGCCGGAAGATCACGTAAATGGGCAAGGCTGTACAGGCTGGTCACGGTTTCGGCTCGCTGTCTGAAGGCCTTCAGTATCCCCAAGGAATGCCCGCCACTCAAATGACGATCGCCAGGCTGATCCTTTTATTCTCAATTACTTAACAACAGTGCCACTAATTAGACATTAATCTGTCATTGCCCCCGCAATACTTGCGCCTGTTTTCCGGAACCCCAGAACCTGTCTATTCAGGCCCTTTCCGAAGACATGCCAACGCAGGGGCAGGCGCTTGAGCCTCCCCCATTTTTTTCAGTAGGGAGAACCTTATGCGTCTTGTTTCTACACTTACCGGAGTGAGCCTCACCGGCATGATGCTGGCTCTGAGCGCCCCGGCCAGTGCTGCTGTCGACGCCAAGCTGCTCGAAATGCTCCGCGCCAATGGCTCGATCAACCAGGCGCAGTACAACGAACTGCAGGGCGACCTGGCAAAAGAAACCAAGGAAAAGGCCGACCAGAAAGCTCAGTCCGAACGTATGAGCTCCTTTGAACAAAAAGTGGCATGGGCCGCCAAGACCCAGATCAAGGGTGACGTGCGCCTGCGCTACGAAGACGTCAACGTCGACAACCCGATCTCCCGCAGTGGTAACCAGGACCGTGAGCGCGTACGTGCCCGTGTCGGCTTCTACAGCGAGATCAACCCGCAGGTCGACGCCGGTGTGCGTGTGGCCACCGGCAGCAGCGCCGACGCCCGCTCGACCAACCAGAGCCTGGACAACTACTTCGAGAAGAAATCGCTGTGGGTCGACCTGGCGTACCTCGACTGGCACCCGACCGCCGTGCCGAACCTGCACCTGATCGGCGGCAAGATGATGCAGCCATGGGTGAGCATGGGCGACATCATCTGGGACAGCGACATCAACCCGGAAGGTGTGGCCGCCACCTACAAGACCAACCTCGGCCCGGCCGAAGTGTTCGGCAGCATCGGCCACTACAACCTGAAGGACAACGTCGACGGCGACGGCGTGCAGTTCAAGCACGACGCACAGCTGTATGCGGCCCAGCTGGGTACCAAGTTCAACGCGGCGGATACCGTCAAGGTTACCGTTGGTGGCAGCATCTACGGCTACGACAACGACAAGGCCTCGGCAGCCCTGCGCTCGCTGGGCAACACCACCGACGAATTCAACCTGGTGGAAGGCTTCGGTCAGGTCGACTTTACCGGCTTCGCCATCCCTCTGTCGGCTTACGGCCAGTTCGTCAAGAACACCGAAAGCACCGATGGCAAGGACAAGGCATGGCTGGCCGGCCTGAAGAGCAAGATCGGTGCCTGGAGCCTGGACTACAACTACCGCGACGTGCAGCGCAACGGTGTCGTCAGCCTGTTCACCGACTCTGACTTCGGCAACGGTTTCACCGGTTCCCGTGGCCACAAGTTCAAAGTGGGTTACGAAATCGACAAGAACTTCGCCCTGGGCGCGGCCTACATGATGGCCAAGACCGACTACTCCAACCTGCCGAACAGCGATGCTGACGTAGACACCCTGCAGGTAGACCTGGAAGCCAAGTTCTAAGCTGCAAACGCCTCTGCTTCACCTGAAGCGGGAAACGCCGACCCATACGGCGTTTCCCGCTTTTTTTTGCCTGTGAAACTGTGCTGCGAATGGGCCGCAAAGCGGCCCCAAGCAATCAGCGCTTGCGCAGAATCACGCTACCAATCGAATACCCCGCACCAAACGAGCTCAACACACCCAGCGAGCCCTTGGCCAGGTCATCCTGGTACAGGTGGAAGGCAATCACCGACCCGGCCGAACTGGTATTGGCGTAACGGTCCAGAATCACCGGTGCATCTTGCTCGGCCACTTCACGTCCCAGCAGTTTCTTGACGATCAGGTGGTTCATGCTGAGGTTGGCCTGGTGCAGCCAGAAACGCTTCACATCGCTCGGTTGCAGGCCGTTTTCCTGCAGGTGCTCACCGATCAGCTCGGCCACTTTCGGGCACACCTCACGGAACACCTTGCGGCCTTCCTGGATGAACAGCTTGTCCGCTGCGCCTTCGCCCTCTTCCGCCGCACGGTTGAGGAAACCGAAGTTGTTGCGGATGTTGTTGGAGAACTCGGTCCACAGCTTGCTGCTGACGATGTCGAACTGGTGCGCCGAGGTGGCCTGGTCGGCACGCTCGATCAGTACCGCGGTGGCGGCATCACCGAAAATGAAATGGCTGTCACGGTCACGGAAGTTCAGGTGGCCGGTGCACACCTCCGGGTTGACCATCAGCACTGCCCGGGCCTGGCCCAGGGCCACGCTGTTGGCGGCGGTCTGGATGCCGAAGGTGGCCGACGAACACGCCACGTTCATGTCGAAGGCAAAGCCCTGGATACCCAGCGCCTGCTGCACCTCGATGGCAATGGCCGGGTACGGGCGCTGCAGGTTGGAGCAGGCGACGATCACCCCGTCGACATCGGCAGCGGTGCGCCCAGCGCGCTCCAGGGCCTGGCGGGCAGCAGCCACGGCCATTTCGCAGAGCACCGACGGCTCATCGTTGCTGCGCTCTGGCAGGCGTGGCTTCATACGCTGCGGGTCGAGGATACCGGCCTTGTCCATGACAAAGCGGCTTTTGATGCCGGAGGCCTTTTCGATGAATGCCGCATCGGACAGCGGCGCCGCTTCGAGTTCACCACGCTCGATGGCGGCGGCGTTGTCCTGGTTGAATTGCTGCGACCAGGCGTTGAAGGAGGCCACCAGTTCTTCGTTGGAAATGCTCTGGGCCGGGGTGTACAGGCCGGTGCCGCTGATCACGACGTTATGCACGGTCGTTCCTCTGGTCAAAGGCCATCGCCACAGGGCGCTGGCTGGAAACATGACAGGATAATGGCACTTTAGTACCAATTTAAAGGCGAGGGCTGCGCCCTCGTTCGCGGGCAAGCCCGCTCCTCAAGGATCGCGTCGCCCCCGAGAACACTGCTGTACCTGTGGGAGCGGGCGTGCCCGCGAAGGGCCGCAAAGCGGCCCCAAATTGCATCAATATTGCCACAACTGTGGAAGTTTAGCCTTCCACCTGACTCCATTGTTTGCTCAATCTTTTGTCGGAAATCGGCACCTTGGTCCCCAGCTGCTGGGCAAACAGCGACACCCGATATTCCTCCAGCCACCAGCGGTACAAGGCCAGTTGCTCATCGCGCTTGCCTTCCTGGGCATGCTTGTCGGCACGGGCCTTGTACTGCGCCCACAGGTTGGCCAGCTCACCGCTCCACACCCGGTCCTTCTGCACTTGCGACCCCAGCTTCTCCAGGCGCAGCTCCACCGCCTTGAGGTAACGCGGCAGTTCCTTGAACCAGGCCCCTGGCGTTTCGCGCACGAAGCCCGGGTAAACCAGGTTGCCCAACTGCTGCTTGATGTCGTTCAGTGCCACCGCCTGGCTCAGGTCGATCTTGCCCTTGAAGCGCTTCTGCAGGCCATGCCACAGTTTCAACACCTCCAGCGTCTGGCGTGCCAGGCGCTCGGCATGCTCGGCCCAGCTACCGCGCTTACGCTCGGCCAGCCCGGCCAAGGCCGCACCATCACGTGGCAACGGTTGCTCGCCTTCGAGGATGCAACTGTCCAGGCTGGCCAGCAGAATGTCTTCGACCAGCGCCTCGACCCGGCCCAATTCACGGTACAGCAGGCCCAGTTCAGTCAGCCCCGGCAGCTTGCCACGCAGAAACTTGGCCGGCTCGGCCAATTGCTGCAACAACAGCCGTTGCAATGCACGGCGGTGTTGGAACTCGGCTTCGGCCTGGGTCGAGAAGCGCCCTTCACGTACAGTGCCGTTGTCTTCCACCAGCGCCGGGTACACGGTCATCGACAGGCCGGCGATCTTCTGCTGAGCGGTCTGCTTCACTTCGCTGAAGGCCTTGGCCTGCACCGGCTGTTCGCTTTTCGCATCACGCGGCACGGCCAGGGCAGCCTGACTGGCGGCAGCAAAGCGCGCGGTCAGTTCGGCCAGGTCACGGCCTTCGCCCAGGAACTTGCCCTGGCCATCGACCACCTCGATGTTCATGCGCAGATGGCCTTCGACCAAGTTGACCGATTCGTCCCAGGCCTCGTCCGGCACGCGCGCACCGGTCATGCGCAACAGCTCCTGGCCCAGGGCCTGCGGCAGTGCCCCTTGGCCGAAGGTCATGCGCGCCAGCGACGCCTTGACGAAGTCCGGCACCGGTACGAAGTTCTTGCGCAGGGCCTTGGGCAGGTTGCGCACCAGCGCCACGCACTTGGCCTCCAGCAGGCCTGGCACCAACCATTCCAGGCGCTCGCCCGGCAAGCTTGGCAGCAGCGGCGCCGGCACCCGCACGGTAACGCCATCGCGGGGGTGGCCGGGCTCGAAGTGGTAACTCAGCGGCAGGCGCAGCTCGCCCACTTGCAGGCTGTCAGGGTACTGCGCGGCGGTCACTTCGCTAGCCTCACGGGCCAGCACGTCTTCCTCGCGCATGATCAACAGGTTGGCGTCCTTCTGGCTGCCCATGCGGTACCAGCTGTCGAAGGTCGCGGTCTGATGGATTTCCGCCGGCAGACGCGCTTCGTAGAAGGCATAAAGCGTTTCTTCGTCAGCCAGGATGTCGCGCCGACGAGCCTTGGCCTCCAGCTCGTCGAGCTCTTCAAGCAGGCGTTTGTTGGCCGCCAGGCACTTGGCCCGTGACTGAATCTCGCCGCCCACCAGGCCTTCACGGATGAACAGCTCGCGTGCGGTGACCGGGTCGATCGGGCCGTAATGCACAGGCCGACGGCCGACCAGAATCAGCCCGTAGAGGGTGATCTGCTCATAGGCCACCACCTGCCCGCGCTTCTTCTCCCAGTGCGGCTCGAAGTGGTTCTTCTTGATCAGGTGACCGGCCAGCGGCTCGATCCAGTCCGGTTCGATCTTGGCCACCATGCGTGCATACAGCTTGGTGGTTTCGACCAGCTCGGCAGCCATTACCCACTGCGGGCGCTTGCGCCCCAGGCCCGACGACGGGTGCACCCAGAAGCGCCGCTGGCGGGCGCCTTGGTAGTCGCCTTCTTCGGTCTTCTGGCCGATCTGGCTGAGCAGCCCGCTAAGGATCGCCTTGTGCAGCTTCTGGTAGTCGGTCGGTTCCTTGTTCACCGTCAACTGCAGGTCGCGGCAGATCAGCGCCAGCTGACGATGGGCATCGCGCCACTCACGCAGGCGCAAGTAGTTCAGGAAGTGCTTGCGGCACCAGTTGCGCAGCGGGTTGGCGGTCAATGCCTGGCGCTGTTCCTCAAAACCACGCCACAGGTTGACCAGCGCGGCGAAGTCGGAGTCCACGTCTTTCCACTGTGCGTGCGCCTGGTCGGCGGCCTGCTGGCGCTCTGGCGGGCGTTCGCGCGGGTCCTGCACCGACAACGCACTGGTGACGATCAGCACTTCCTGCAAGCTGCCCTGGCGTGCGCCTTCGAGCAGCATGCGGCCTAACCTGGGTCGATTGGCAAACGCGCCAGCTGGCGGCCGATAGGCGTCAGCTGGTTCTCGCGGTTGACCGCCGAAAGCTCCTGCAGCAGGTTGAAGCCGTCGCTGATGGCCTTGCCATCCGGCGGCTCGATGAACGGGAAGGCATCGATAGCGCCCAGGCGCAGGTGCAGCATCTGCAGGATCACCGCCGCCAGGTTGGTGCGCAGGATCTCTGGGTCGGTGAACGCTGGCCGGCTGTTGAAATCCTCTTCGCTGTACAGCCGCACGCATATGCCCGGTTCGACCCGGCCGCAACGGCCCTTGCGCTGGTTGGCGCTGGCCTGCGACACCGCTTCGATGGGCAGGCGCTGGACCTTGGCGCGGTAGCTGTAGCGGCTGATCCGCGCGGTACCGGTGTCGATCACATAGCGGATGCCAGGTACGGTCAGCGAGGTTTCGGCGACGTTGGTGGCCAGCACCACGCGGCGCCCGGTGTGCGGCTGGAAAATGCGCTGCTGTTCGGCAGGCGACAGCCGCGCGTACAGCGGCAGAATCTCGGTGTGGCGCAATTGCGCCTTGCGCAGGATCTCCGCGGCATCGCGGATTTCCCGCTCGCCCGGCAGGAAGATCAGCACATCGCCGGGGCTTTTGCCCTCGCTGCGCTCATGCTGCGCCACTTCATCCAGGGTGGCGAGGATGGCCTGGTCGACGGTGAGGTCGTCCTCGATCTGGTTACCTTCCTCGTCCTGCTCGCTGGTCAGCGGGCGGTACCAGGTTTCCACCGGGAAGGTGCGCCCGGACACCTCGATGATCGGCGCGCCGTCAAAGTGTTTGGAGAAGCGCTCCAGGTCGATGGTGGCCGAAGTGATGATCAGTTTCAGGTCCGGCCGGCGATGCAGCAGCGTCTTCAGGTAGCCGAGCAGGAAGTCGATGTTCAGGCTGCGCTCGTGGGCCTCGTCGACGATGATCGTGTCGTAGCGCTCGAGGAAGCGGTCATGCTGGGTTTCAGCCAGCAGGATGCCATCAGTCATCAGCTTGACCAGGGTGTTGGCATCGCTCTGGTCTTCGAAGCGCACCTGGTAGCCAACCAGCCCGCCCAAGGGTGTGCCCAGCTCTTCGGCGACCCGCGCCGCCACGCTGCGCGCGGCGATCCGGCGTGGCTGGGTGTGGGCGATCAACCCATGGCTGCCACGGCCCAGTTCCAGGCAGATCTTCGGCAACTGGGTGGTCTTGCCCGAGCCGGTTTCACCGGCAATCACCAGCACCTGGTGTTCGGCCAGGGCCTTCTTGATCTCCTCACGCTTGGCGGCGATCGGCAGGTTGTCGTCGTAGCGCACGGTTGGCACGCTTTGCTGGCGCGCGGTGACCTGGGCGCAGGAGGCCTGGACCTTTTCCACCCACTGCGCCAGCTTTGCCTCATCGGGACGCTTGCGCAGTTCGTGCAGTTGCCGGCGCAGACGATGACGGTCGGCAATCATGGCGTGGTCGAGGTTTTGCAGCAGTTTGTCGATGGCGTGGTCAGTCATGGGGCTTTTTAGTGATGCAGGTGAGCCTGCTTTTTCATGATCGGCATTCGGTAAGTCGGGCGATTGTCGCAGATTTGCCGATTTTCTGCTGCCTGCACGATCCCTGTGGGAGCGGCCTTGAGTCGCGAAAGGGCCGCTCCCACATTGAACGAGCGGCCTTCCAGGCAATGTTTAGCCAGGTACGATGTAAAGGTTGCCATTCACTGCTTTAATCAACCTTACGCCGCATGTGAGTATCAAAGGCATGACTCCCGCCCAGCCCATCGCCCCACCGTCGTGCCGCCCTTCGCTAGCGAAGGCCCGGAGACGTGCCGGGAAAATCCGCTGGTGCATGTCATCCTCGCCTTCTGGGCCCTGTGGCACTGCCGCCACGCACGCCCACCGGACACTTCGCTGACGCCATTGTGACCAAACCCGGCCTCCCCCTGGCCGTTTGACTCAACTGGGCCGCCTGCTTGCGCGGAGGCCCTGTGCGCTCGTGAGCGAATCCATCATGCACTTTGCACCCGTAGAGCAGGCTACCCGTTTCCTGGCCGACAACCCCGATATCGAGCTGTTCGAGCTGTTCATCCTCGACGCCAACGGCGCACCACGCGGCAAGCTGCTGCACCGCGACGAACTGCTGGCCGTGTACCAGACCGGCCGGCCACTGCCCAGCACCATCCTCGGCCTGACCCTGAACGGCGACGACGTGGAAAACTCAGGCCTTGTGTGGGACGTCGGCGATATCGACTGCCGCGCCTACCCGCTTGACGGCAGCCTGGTGCGCCTGCCCTGGCGCCGGGTGCCTACCGCCGCCGTGCAGGTGAGCATGCACCCGAGCGAGGGCCTGCCGGCGAGCATCGCCGACCCACGCCATGTGCTGCTGCGCACCATCGAAGCATTGAAGGCCGACGGCTATCACCCGGTGATGGCCTGCGAACTGGAGTTCTACCTGCTCGACCAGCAGCGTGATGCCCAGGGCCGCCCGCAACCGGCGCTGGACAACGATGGCGGTCGCCCTCGCAGCACTCAGGTCTATGGCTTGCGCGAACTGGAGCAGATCGAGCCGTTTCTCGCCGACCTGTACGCCGCCTGCAAGGCCCAGGGCATCCCTGCGCGCACGGCCATCTCCGAGTACGCCCCCGGCCAGGTGGAAATCACCCTCGAGCACGGCGATGCACTGCAGGCGATGGACCAGGCGGTGCGCTACAAGCGCCTGGTGAAAGGTGTGGCCCATGCCCACGGCATGCAGGCTTGTTTCATGGCCAAGCCATTCGCGCAACTGGCCGGCACCGGCATGCACATGCACCTGAGCCTGGCCGACAGCGCGGGCAACAACCTGTTCGCCAGCGAAGACAAAGCCGGCACCCCGTTGCTGCGCCAGGCGGTGGCTGGCATGCTGCGCCACCTGCGCGACTCGCTGCTGCTGTTCTGCCCCAACGCCAACTCGTTCCGCCGCTTCCAGGCCAACAGCTATGCGCCCCTGGCGCCGACCTGGGGCGTGGACAACCGCACCGTGAGCCTGCGCGTGCCAGGCGGCCCGGCCAACAGCCGACATGTGGAACACCGCATCTGCGGCGCCGATGCCAACCCTTACCTGGCTGCAGCCGCGATCCTTGCAGCCAGCCACCGAGGCATCCGCGAACAGCTGGACCCTGGCGCACCGGTCGAAGGCAACGGCTATGCCCAGGCCACCGAACACCTGCCCACCGACTGGCTGACCGCCCTCGACGCCCTGCAAAACTCCCATTGGGCCCGTGAAGCATTGGGCGCAGACTTCCTTGGCGTGTACCTGAAGGTCAAGCGCGCCGAGTACCGCCAGTTCATGGCCGAAGTCAGCGAACAGGACTGGCGCTGGTACCTGCACCAGGCCTGAGCCCCTACATAACAAGGAACACCCATGAACGCAGCATTGAACAACGGCCCGGCGCAGCGCGCGCCGTCCTACTACACCGCCACCCTCAACGACCACACCGAGTACCCCCAACTCAAGGGTACCGTACAGGTGGATGTAGCCATCATCGGCGGTGGCTTCACTGGCGTAGCCACCGCGGTAGAGCTGGCCGAGCGAGGCCTGAAGGTCGCCATCGTCGAAACCAACCGCATCGGCTGGGGCGCCAGCGGGCGCAATGGCGGCCAGGTCACCGGCAGCCTGTCGGGCGACGAGGCCATGCGCTCGCAGATGCGCAGCCACCTGGGCAGCGAAGTCGATGACTTCATCTGGCGCTTGCGCTGGCGCGGGCACCAGGTGATCGAGCAACGCGTGGCGCGCTATGGCATCGATTGCGACCTCAAGCACGGCCATCTGCATGCGGCGATGAAGCCCTCGCACATGAACGAGCTGCGCGCATTCGAGGCCGAGGCCCGTCGGCGTGGCATGGGCGAGCAGGTGCAACTGCTCGACCGCGCTGCCGTGGCCGAGCACCTGCAAAGCCCGTTGTACCTGGGCGCGTTGAAAAACCTGCGCAATTTGCACCTGCACCCGCTCAACCTGTGCCTGGGTGAAGCCCGAGCTGCGCACAGCCTGGGCGCACTGATTTTCGAAAACTCCGAAGTGCTGGACATCGTCCATGGCCCGCGCCCGGCGGTAGTCACTGCCCACGGCAGGGTCGAGGCACGCCAGGTGATGCTGGCCGGCGACGTGTATCACAAACTGGAAAAGCGCCAGCTCAAGGGCAAGATCTTCCCGGCCATGGGCGGCATCGTCACCACTGCGCCGCTGGGTGAGCTGGCCGAACAGATCAACCCGCAGGACTTGGCGGTGTACGACTGCCGCTTCGTGCTCGACTACTACCGCCTGACCGCCGACAAGCGCTTGTTGTTCGGCGGTGGCGCCAACTATTCCGGCCGTGACTCACGGGACATCGAAGGCGAACTGCGCCCGTGCATCGAGCGCACCTTCCCGGCATTGAAAGGCGTGCCGATCGAGTTCCAGTGGAGCTGCGCCATGGGTATCGTGGTCAACCGCATCCCGCAGTTGGGCAAGCTGTCGGACAACGTGTGGTATTGCCAGGGTTATTCGGGGCATGGCATTGCCACCAGCCACATCATGGGCGAGATCATGGCCGAGGCGTTGACCGGGACGCTGGAGAAGTTCGACACCTTTGCCCAGTGCAAGCATGTGCGGGTGCCGATGGGGGACTTGTTGGGGAACCCGCTGCTGGCGGCGGGGATGTGGTACTACCAGATGCTTGAAAAACTGCGCTGATTTCACCTTCTCTAGAAGTATCTCGGCCAGTGTGAGAGCGGCCTTGCGCCGCTCCCACACTGGCCGTGCAGGCTTCTGATCAGGCGATCTTCTTCAAGCCTTGCTTCTTCAGTTCTTCATCGCGCAATTCGCGGCGCAGGATCTTGCCCACGTTGGTGGTCGGCAGTGCGTCGCGGAACTCGATCTGGCGCGGCACCTTGTAGCCGGTAACGTTGGCACGCATGTGCTCCATCACCTGCTCCTTGGTCACGGTCATGCCCGGCTTGACCACGATGAATACCTTGATCACTTCACCCGACTTCTCGTCCGGCACACCAATGGCTGCACACTGCAGCACGCCCGGCAGGGCCGCCAGCACGTCTTCCAGCTCGTTGGGGTACACGTTGAAGCCAGAAACCAGGATCATGTCCTTCTTGCGGTCGACGATGCGCATGTAACCGTCCGCCTGGATCAGGGCGATGTCACCGGTCTTCAGCCAGCCTTCGCTGTCGAGAATCTCGGCAGTGGCGTCTTCGCGCTGCCAGTAGCCCTTCATCACCTGCGGGCCCTTCACACACAGCTCGCCCACTTCGCCCAGCGGTAGCTCGTTGCCGGCGTCGTCGATGATCTTGCACAGGGTCGATGGCACCGGAATACCGATGGTGCCCACCTGGTTGGCCTCCGCCGGGTTCACTGCCGCCACCGGGCTGGTTTCGGTCATGCCGTAACCTTCGCAGATGGCGCAACCAGTAACGGCCTTCCAGCGCTCGGCCACGCTCAGTTGCAGGGCCATACCACCCGACAGGGTGATTTTCAGCGCCGAGAAGTCCAGGGCACGGAACGCCTCGTTGTTGCACAGGGCAACGAACAGTGTGTTGAGGCCGACAAAACCGCTGAACTTCCACTTGCCCAGTTCCTTGACCATGGCCGGCAGGTCACGCGGGTTGCTGATCAGCACGTTGTGGTTGCCGATCAGCATCATCGCCATGCAATGGAAGGTAAAGGCATAGATGTGGTACAGCGGCAGCGGGGTGATGAGGATCTCGCAGCCTTCGTGCAGGTTCGAGCCCATCAGCGCCCGGCACTGCAGCATGTTGGCCACCAGGTTGCGATGGGTCAGCATGGCGCCTTTGGCCACGCCGGTCGTACCGCCGGTGTATTGCAGCACGGCCACATCGTTGGCCTGCGGGTTGGCCTCGGTAACCGGCTGGCCCTTGCCCAACGCCAGGGCGTCGTTGAAGCGCACGGCTTGTGGCAGGCTGTAGGCCGGCACCATCTTCTTCACGTACTTGATCACGCTGTTGATCAACAGGCGCTTAAGCGGCGGCAGCAGGTCGGCCACTTCAGTGACGATGACGTGTTTGACCTGGGTCTTGGGTACCACCTTTTCGGCCAGGTGGGCCATGTTGGCCAGGCACACCAGGGCCTTGGCGCCGGAGTCGTTGAACTGATGTTCCATCTCCCGCGCGGTATACAGCGGGTTGGTATTGACCACGATCAGCCCGGCACGCATGGCGCCGAAGACCGCGACCGGGTATTGCAGGACATTGGGCAGTTGCACGGCAATGCGGTCACCCGGCTTGAGGTCGGTATGCTGCTGCAGCCAGGCGGCAAACGCCCCCGACAGCGCATACAACTCGCCATAAGTGATAGTCTTGCCCAGGTTGCTAAAGGCCGGTTTGTCGGCAAAGCGTTGGCAGGATTGCTTGAGTACTGCCTGGATATTGGGGAATTCGTCAGGATTGATTTCCGCCGTAATCCCGGCTGGGTACTTATCCTTCCAAAAATTTTCGATCATGGAAGCCCACTCCTTCAGCAACAGCGAAGTTCGATTCACGCGTCGATGCGCTTATTATTGATATGAGATGACGGTTCGTTGCAAACCGGATCATCTGAAAGCGGGCCGAGAGTAACAGCTTTGCCTGGGGTCGCCTAGAGGCCAAAACAGGCCTTGCGGTCACAAAAATGACTCAATGAACAATACAGGTCATTTTTAGAGTTTTTAACCAAAATGTCGCAGATCAGGCTGTAATTGGCCTGTTAGAGCTGTTCGAGGCAATCGCGGGCAAGCCCGCTCCTACAAAGACCGACGTAGGAGCGGGCTTGCTCGCAAAGTAGCCAACACTTACCTCAAGCGATGTCGCGCAACTCCCGTCGCAGAATCTTGCCTACCGGCGTCATCGGCAACGACTCGCGCAGCACGATGTGCTTGGGTACTTTGTAGCCGGTGAAGTTGGCCTTGCAGTAGGCCTTGAGCTCATCCACGCTCAGCCCGCCCTCGCGCGGCACCACGAACAGCTTCACCGCCTCGCCGGAGCGGTCGTCCGGCACGCCGATGGCTGCACAGTTGGCGACCTTGGGGTGGCCCATCACCACGTCCTCGATCTCGTTGGGGTACACGTTGAAACCCGAGACGATGATCATGTCCTTCTTGCGATCGACGATGCGGGTGAAGCCGTCCGGGTCGATCACCGCGATGTCACCGGTCTTGAACCAGCCTTCGGCATCCAGGGCCTGGGCCGTGGCCTCGGGCTGCTGCCAGTAACCCTTCATCACCTGTGGCCCCTTGATGCACAACTCGCCGCGCTCGCCCAGCGGCATTTCGTTGCCGTCATCATCAATGACCTTGAATGCCGTACCCGCCACCGGAATACCCACTGTGCCCAGGCGCGCCAATTGACCATAGGGGTTGGTGCTGGCCACAGGCGAGGTTTCGGTCAGGCCGTAGCCTTCGACGATGCGGCACCCGGTAAGGGCTTCCCAGCGCTCGGCGGTTGCCTTGACCAGCGCCGTACCGCCGGAGTTGGTGACTTTCAGCGCCGAGAAATCCAGCTGGCGGAAACCAGGATGGTCCATCAGCGCAACAAACAGGGTGTTGAGGCCCAGCAACGCAGAGAATCGCCACTTGCCCAGCTCCTTGATGAAGCCGGGAATATCCCGAGGGTTGGTAATCAGCACGTTGTGGTTGCCGGTGACCATCATGCACATGCAGTTCGCGGTAAAGGCATAGATGTGGTAAAGCGGCAGGGGCGCGATCATCACCTCCTGGCCGTCCTTGAGCAGCTTCTGCCCATCGGGGCCGTGCTGCGAGAAGCACGCCAGCACCTGCAGCATGTTGGCCACCAGGTTGCCGTGGGTGAGCATGGCGCCCTTGGCCAGGCCGGTGGTGCCGCCGGTGTACTGCAGCACGGCGATGTCGTCGAGGTTCAGCGGCACGGGCTTGGGCGACAGCCCACGGCCCTCGCGCAGCACCTGCTTGAACGGCACCGCCTGGGGCAAATTGTAGGCCGGCACCATCTTCTTCAGCTTGTCGACCACAGTGTTGACCAGCCAGCCCTTGGCGGTGGGCAGCAGGTCGCCCATCTTCGCCTCGATCAGGTATTCGATACCGGTATCGGGCAGCACTTCCTGCACGCGCTTGCCGAACATGTTCAGGTACACCAGCGCACGGGCGCCGCTGTCCTTGAACTGGTGGCGCATCTCGCGCTCGGTGTACAGCGGGTTGGTGTTGACCACGATCAGCCCGGCGCGCATGGCACCGAACACGGCGATGGGGTACTGCAGCACATTGGGCATCTGCACCGCGATGCGGTCACCCGGCTTGAGGTCGGTGTGCTGCTGCAACCAGGCAGTGAAGGCTGCCGAATGGCGCTCCAGCTCGGCATAACTCAGCGTCACGCCCAGATTGCTGAACGCCGGGCGGTCGGCAAAGCGCTTGCAGGAGCGTTCGAACACCTCGACGACCGAGGCGTAGGCGTTGATGTCGATGGTGGAAGGCACGCCCGCCGGGCGCTTGTCATTCCAGAATTCGGCTTGCATTTATTATTGTTCCTCTGCCTGGACCTGCACTGCGTCCTTTTGTCCTCTACCCGATTGCCTGCTGGCAAAAAGGCGTTGATCCGACGTTAGCAGGTAAGCCCAAGGCGGCATATACGCCAAGTGCCGCCATTAACATTGTGAATCTTATTTGTGCCCTTCCTGCAATCCGGCCGGTTGTGCATACACTGTCCGGGTAACCGCGCGCACAAGGACCCGCCATGCCCCACGACGCCTTCTGGCTACCCGCCAGCGAGCACTGCAGCCTGTACGTACACCAATGGCTGCCGGCCACGCCAGTAAAGGCCGTGGTGCTGCTGGCCCATGGCATGGCCGAGCATGCCGGGCGCTACCAACGCCTGGGGCATGCCCTGAGCGAGGCCGGCTTTGCCCTGTTCGCTGCCGACCAACGCGGCCACGGGCGCACCGCCGAACAGGGCAGCCTCGGCCTGTTCGCCCGCCATCATGGCTGGAATGCCGTGGTCAACGACCTCGGACGCGTGGCCCAGCACATCGGCCAGCAATACCCGTGCACGCCACTGTTCCTGCTTGGCCACAGCATGGGTAGCTATATCGCCCAGGCCTACCTGTTGCACCACAGTGGCAGCCTGCACGGGGCGATCCTCAGCGGCTCCAACTACCAGCCGGCGGCGCTGTACCGCGTGGCACGGCTGATTGCCCGGCTTGAGGCCTGGCGCCAAGGGCCGTTGGGTAAAAGTGCACTGATCGAGTGGTTGTCGTTTGGTTCGTTCAACAAGGCCTTCAAGCCCAACCGCACAGCATTCGACTGGCTCAGCCGCGACCCCGGCGAGGTCGACCAGTACGTCAACGACCCGTTGTGCGGCTTTCGCTGCAGCAACCAGCTGTGGTTGGACCTGCTGCAAGGGTTGGCGCAGATCAGCCAGCCGAGTAACCTCGCGCAGATCGACCCCAACCTGCCAATACTGGTAATTGGTGGCGAATGTGATCCGGTCAGTGCTGGCAAGCGTCTTACCCATCTGGCCGACGCCCTGCGCGCGACCGGCAATCGACATGTACGGCTACGCGTCTATCCTGATGCGCGGCATGAAGTACTCAACGAAACCAACCGTGACGAGGTCACCGCCGATATTCTCGGCTGGCTTGAACAGGCGCTGGCCCTTGGCCGCCCTGTGCGCAGTGAATGATAGCCGCCCTCGCCCAACGCTTAAGGAAGCACCGATGTCCCAGGTCACCAACACGCCTTACGAAGCCCTCGAAGTCGGCCAGAAAGCCGAGTACAAGAAGTCCGTCGAAGAACGCGACATCCAGCTGTTCGCTGCGATGTCCGGTGACCACAACCCGGTTCACCTGAATGCCGAGTTCGCCGCAAAGAGCATGTTCCGCGAGCGGATTGCCCATGGCATGTTCAGCGGCGCGCTGATCAGTGCTGCAGTGGCCTGCACCCTGCCTGGCCCTGGCACCATCTACCTGGGCCAGCAGATGAGCTTCCAGAAACCGGTGAAAATTGGCGACACCCTGACCGTGCGGCTGGAAATTCTCGAGAAGTTGCCCAAGTTCAAGGTGCGCATCGCGACCAATGTGTACAACCAGAACGATGAGCTGGTGGTCCAGGGTGAAGCCGAGATCCTGGCACCGCGCAAGCAGCAGACCGTCGAGCTGGTGTCGCCGCCGAATTTTGTGGCTAGCTGAAAACTGATAAGCCAATACCGGCCTCTTCGCGGGCAAGCCCGCGAAGAGGCCGGTATCGCCAACATCATTCAATGAGTTTCAACCGCTGCTCGATATGCCGCCGCTCCGGCGCCTGTCGGGTCAACGCCAGTGCCTGCCGCCAGGCCGCACGCGCCTCCTCCATTTGCCCCAGCTGATAATGCAGCTCGGCCCGCGCCGCATGCGCCAGGTGATAGTCCAGCAGTTCACCCCGCGCCAGAATCCCTTCGACTACCCGCAGGCCAACCTCCGGCCCATCTCGCTTCGCCAGCGCCACCGCCCGGTTCAACTCCACCACCGCCGACGGCCAATGACGCTGCAACACGTCATAAAGCCCAACGATCTCAGCCCAATCTGTCTGTTCAGCCGTTGCCGCTTCGGCATGCACGGCAGCAATCGCCGCCTGAACGGTATAGGCGCCAAACGCCCGGCTCTGCAGGGCCTGGCGCACCAGTTCGCAGCCCTCTTCAATGCGTGGCCGGTCCCACAGGCTGCGGTCCTGCTGTTCCAGCACCACCAGGTTGCCCTGGGCATCGATACGTGCCTGCTGCCGGGACGCCTGCAGCAACATCAAGGCCAGCAGGCCGACCGCTTCCGGGTCGGGCAGCAACTGCACAAGCAACCGCGCCAGGCGAATGGCTTCATCACTGAGGTCCTGCTGCAGCAGTGCCTCGCCCGATGACGCCGAATAGCCCTCGTTGAACACCAGGTAGATCACCCGTAACACGCTATCCAGGCGCTCGCGCAGTTCGTTCAGTTCCGGCACTTGATAAGGGATGCCGGCCTCGCGGATCTTGGCCTTGGCGCGGACGATGCGCTGGGCAATGGTGGCCGGGCTTTGCAGGAAGGCACGGGCGATCTGCTCGGTGGTCAGGTCGCACACTTCGCGCAGGGTCAATGGCACCTGGGCGTCAGCCGACAGTGCCGGGTGGCAGCAGGTAAAGATCAGCCGCAGGCGGTCATCGGCCAGCAGTTCGTCATCACTGGGATCCTGCGCCTGGCCTTCGAGCAGCATGCTCAGGTCTGCCTGGGAGCGGTCGAAACGGGCGCGTCGGCGCAACGCATCAATAGCTTTGAAGCGCCCGGTGGAAACCAGCCATGCCCTTGGGTTATCGGGTATGCCGTCGCGCTGCCAGCGCTCGACGGCGATGAAGAAGGCATCATGCATGGCCTCCTCGGCCAGGTCGAAGTCACCCAGCAAGCGGATCAACGTCGCCAGGATGCGCCGCGACTCACGCCGGTACACCGCCTCGACTTCGGCGCGCACCTGCGCCAGTGCCGTCATCAGTCGGGCATCCGCTGGGTCACCACCTCCACCAGGCGGTCCAGGCTTTCTCCCCAGCCCTGGTGGAAGCCCATTTCCTCGTGGGCACGGCAGTCAGCGGCAGTCCAGTGCCAGGCACGGGCGGTATAGCGAGTTTTGCCTTGTTCCTCGTCAAAGCTGATCACGGCAGTCATGAAGGCCTTGTCCGACGGCACCCAACCGGGGCCGAAGGCATCGGTGAACACCAACCGGCGCGGCGCGGCAATTTCCAGAAATACGCCCTGGTTCGGGTACTCGCTGCCATCCGGGGCCCGCATCAGGGTGCGAAACAGGCCGCCGGCCCATAACTGCATCTCGCACTCCGGGGTGGTCATGCCGTGCGGCCCCCACCACTGCATCAGCCACTGGGGGTCGGTCCAGGCACGGAATACCTTGGCCGGTGGTGCGTCGATCAGGCGGCTGATGGACAACTCGTGTTGCGCTTGCGCAGTGGGTGCAAGGCTCATGCTGGTTGTTCTCCTTGGCTATCAGGGTTGCAGTTCGCGCACCGGGCGCACCTCAACACTGCCAACCCGCGCGGCAGGGATGCCCTTGGCGATATTCAGTGCTTCGTTGAGGTCGCGGGCCTCCACCAGGTAAAAGCCGGCCAGTTGCTCCTTGGTTTCGGCGAAGGGGCCATCGGTCAGGCTCATGTGCCCCTTGCGCACGCGCACCGTGGTCGCCGTTTGCACCGGCTTCAACGCCTCGGCCGCCAGCATGCGCCCAGAACCGTGAATGGTTTCGGCGTAAGCCATGCATTCGGCGTCTTCCGGGCTGTCGGGAAGGCTGTGCAGCAACCCCTCGTCACAATAGACCAGGCACAGGTATTTCATGGTCACCTCCAGAGCATTGGCAAAGTGCGTTTGGCGATAACGGCTCAGGGCTTGAGATCGAACAGGGCTTTTTGCGTTTCCATGTCGAACGGTGCCGACCAGTGCTCGTGGATCACCTGCCACTGGCCACCTTGACGACGATAGCCCACGGTGGCGCGCATGAAGCCGCACTGGCTTTCGTCATCCCCCGGCCCGCAGCGGTTTAGCCAATGGGCCAGGGCCAGGTCGCCAGCGGCGTGCACGGTGAGTTCGGCAAGCTCGAAGACCATGGGGCCCGTGCACATGTTCATGCACATTTCCCAGTGCGCGGTGTAGGGGGCCTTGCCTTTGAATTGCAGGGACTGGATGGCATCGAAGGCGACAATGTCATCGGCATAGGGGGCGGTGATGTTGGGGATGTCGCGATCGCGCACGGCCTGCATCCAGCGCTCGATCAGTTGGCGGATCTCGGTTTCGGCTGCGGTGCTCATCGGGGTTCCTCCGACAGGACAATGGGTTTGGGCACGGCGTGGAGCGTACCTTCACCTATTGTCGAACGATGTCTGAAGGAATCGACATGGCTTGTAGAAAATTCTGAAAGGTGATGGCTCCATCGCCGGCAAGCTGGCTTGCCGGCGATGGAGCCATCACCTAGTAGAATGGATATTTGTCGATCAGCCCTGCTGGCAACCCTCACCCATGGCTCGGTACTGGATGGTGTGCACCTGGCCCTGGTGGTCTTCGTAAGTCATGGTCGCAGGTACCACCTCGCAGACATTGGGGATGGTCGACAAGTTGATCACCCGCTTGATGTCCAGGTTCATGGAGTAGTCGTACTGCTGGGCCACAGGCTGGCTGGAGACGGGTGTGACCTCATCGGCAAGGGCGAACGAGGACATACCGACCAATGCAAGAATCAGTAATGGTTTCATGTGGGTTTGCCTTTTGAGCATTCAAGCTGATCGATTGACTTCTATTGCCGTATCCGGCGCGGAGAAGTTGCCATCTACGGTGAAGATGGCACGAAGTACCGATCCCGCTTCGTACTGCCAGGGGGGACGAGTAAAATTCTACTCCCGGCCAGCAATAGTTGAACCCCAGAGTCGGATATTCACCCTTGCCGGTTTTGCAACAATCTGCGACAAAGTGGCCGCAAATCATCAGGCCAGAGCCTCTGGCCACGTTTCAGGGTAGGGCTCGCCATTTCTGAAAAAATGTCCTGTTCGAAACTTTCGGACATAGAACGCCGTTTACTGGACCACTTTTATCGCCAGCACGGCTCACGCATGCGCGCGGCAAGCGACGCCGAACTGTGGGTAGCAAGGGCCCCAGGCATCATTGCCGGGCTGAGCCTGAGTGCGGTGGGTGAGGGTTTCTGGCTGACCGGCCTGTTCGTCGACCCACAGCAGCGCAGTCAGGGGGTGGCAGCACGGTTGGTGGAGGCGGCGCTGGTACAGGCTCGCAGGCCTGTCTGGCTGTTCTGCCATCCCGACCTTGTCCCCTTCTATCAGCGCCTGGGTTTCGACCTGGCTCAACAACTGCCAGAAGCCTTGGCCGGCCGCCTGCAACGCTACCAGCGCAGCAAATGCCTTGTCGCCTTGCAGCGGGGTCAGTCGTCGCTGACCTCAAGCCCAGGGAACAGCACCTCGGTGTAACCAAACTTGGCAAAGTCCTGGATACGCGAGGGGTACAGTCGGCCAATCAAGTGGTCGCACTCGTGCTGCACGACCCGCGCATGGAAGCCGTCGGCAAAGCGGTTGATCGGGTTGCCCTGGGGGTCGATGCCTTCGTAGCAGATATGCTTGAAGCGCGGCACCACGCCACGCAGGCCGGGCACCGAGAGGCAACCTTCCCAACCGTCCTCGACCTCGCTGGAGGTCGGGGTGATGACCGGGTTCAGCAAAATGGTCTGCGGCACCGCCTCGGCATCGGGGTAACGCTCGCTGCGCTCGAAGCCGAAAATCACCAGTTGCAGGTCGATGCCGATCTGCGGCGCGGCCAGGCCCACACCGCCCACATGGCGCATGGTTTCGAACATGTCGTCGATCAGTTGCTGCAGTTCGGCAGTGCCGAGCATGTGCTCAGGCACTGGCGGGGCGATGCGCAGTAGGCGTTCATCGCCCATCTTGAGAATGTCACGGATCATCGGGGGTTCGGCTCGACGGTATGAGGCTCGCTCGGGTTCGGGTGCTCGTGGCCCAGTACCGTCAAGGTTTCCTTGGGCTTTTCCCCGTCGAAGTCTTTTTCGCCCGGGTTCTTGCCTTCGGCTGACATGTGCTCGATCACCGCATTCATTTCGGCGCCGAGCAGCAGCACGGCGGCCGAGATATAGAAATACAGCAACAGCACGATGATTGCACCAATGCTGCCGTACATGGCGTTGTAGTCGGCAAAGGTCTTCACGTAATAGGCAAAGCCCAGTGAGGCCACGATCCACACCACCACCGCCAGCACCGAGCCTGGGGTGATGAAGCGAAACTTCTGTTTCACGTCGGGCATCACGTAGTAGATCAGCGCCACCGCCACCATCAACAGGATGATGATCACCGGCCAGCGCAGGATGGTCCACAGGGTGACGATGAATTCCTGCATACCGATCTGGGCAGCGATCCACTCCATCACCTGAGGGCCCAGCACCATCAATGCCGCGGCCGCCAGCAGCATACCGGCCAGGCCCACGGTGTAGAAAATGGACAGCGGGATGCGCTTCCACACCGGGCGGCCTTCAGGCACGTCGTAGGCGGCGTTCATGGCGCTCATCATCAGGCGCACGCCGGCAGAGGCAGTCCACAAGGCAATCACGATACCTACCGACAACAGCCCGCCCTTGGACTGCTGCAGCTGGTCGATTACCGGGTTGACCTGCTCCAGCGCCTGGGGCGGTAACACCAGTTCCGACTGCAAGCGCAGCCAGGAGAAGAAGTCCGGCAAGTGCAGAAAGCCGATCAGGGCAATCAGAAACAACAGGAAGGGGAACAGCGAGAACAGCGCCTGATACGCCAGCGCTGAGGCATAGGTGGACATCTCGTCGTCGAGGAATTCCTTGACGGTGCGTACCAGCACGCGGTGCAGGGGCAGGCCGCGCAGGTCGGGGAAAATCATAGCGTCTCCTTTCGCCGCTTGATCATTACAACAGGCAAGTCTAATAGACCCTGTCGTTGCTGTGCTGCTCCCGGCCATGATTGAAGAATTTGCTTACGACAGTGCCGCCCCCTTTGCGGGCTTGCCCGCGAAGGGGGCGGCACAAACCACCTCGAATCAAGGCTTTTTCACCGCATCCTTCAAATTGCCCTTGATTTGCTGCGCCTCGCCTTTGAGTTCCTGTGCCTTGCCCTCGGCCCGCAGCTTGTCGTTGTCGGTCACCTTGCCGACTCCCTGCTTCACGTTGCCGATCGCTTCGTTGGCCAGGCCTTTCGCTTTGTCTTTGGTACCGCTCATGGCAAAACTCCTGCAAATGGAGACACGTGGACCGTGTCGACAGTAGGTGGACCCAACGCCTTCATCAGGAGTTTCAACGAATTTTCCTTCCATAAGCCGAGCGGTAAATCTGCGGGCGAATACCGCACCCAATCGCCACCGCGCCCCTGCGCAGTCAGTACGGCTGCCCTAGAATCCCCGCAAACGTCCGCCCGAAGCAGGCGGACACTCGATAAGAACAATGTTTTCGGATACCCACACCCATGCGTTTGATGCCTGCGCTGGTGGCCTTGCTGCCACTGCTCCCCTTGCCCACCCTGGCCGCCGCACCGGCCAGCCCCGAAACCCTGCGTGTCGAGCGTTATGCCGACGACGGCCAACCCGGCTCGCTGCGCTGGGCCATCGAAACCAGCAACCAGAACCCAGGCCACTACCGCATCGATATTGCGGCCGTGGGCAAGCCGCCCTATGTCATCCGCCCCAGCCGCGCACTGCCGGAAATCAAAGGCCCGGTACGTATCACCGGCCTGCCCTGGGCACAAAACGGCCAATACATCGCCATCGACGGCTCGGCCTACATCAAGGACCAGGGCGTACACACCTGCCCCGGCGCCCTGCCCGGCCAGTTCGGCACCAACGTGCGCACCACCACCAACCCCGGGCTGGTGCTGCGTGACACCCAGGGCGTGCACCTGAGCGGCCTGGAAGTGCGCAATTTCTGCATCGGCATCCTGGTCAACCGCGCAAGCTACAACGTGATCGAAGACAACCGCATCGTCGCCAACAAGGGCGGCGCGGGCATCATGCTGACCGGCGACGACGGCGCCGGTAACCCCACCGCCACCACCACGAACAACAACAAGGTGCTGCGCAACCAGCTGATCGACAACGGCGACGGCCTGGAGCTGACCCGCGGTGCGGCGTTCAACCTGGTGGCCGACAACCTGTTCCGCTCCACCGCAGCCAACCCTGAGCCCTCCCAAGGCATCGAGATTCTGCTGGGCAACGACAACAGCGTGGTGCGCAACCGGTTCGAAAACTACTCCGACGGCCTGCAGATCAACTGGGGCAAGCGCAATTACCTGGCGGCCAATACCTTCAGCGGTAACTCGATCGGCGTCAGCGTCACCGGCGAGGGCAACATCCTCGACGGCAACCTGATCCACGGCAACCGCATCGGCGTGGCCCTGCGCCCGGAGCCGGACATTACCGCCACGCGCCTGAGCGCCAACCGCATCTGGGGTAACAGCCAGGACATCCGCCGCTGCGAGGCCGGCGGTTCATGCGTGCCCGACCAGCACACCGGCGCCATCGTGTTTGGCGTGCCGGCCCAGGCGCATGCGCTGTATGTGGGGTCGCGTGGGGTGGGGGCCGACCTTGCCAAGCAAGACCAGGCGATCATCTGCGATGCCAAGGGCGAGCCCAAGCCTTGCCAGCCGCTACCCAACCATAACCAGCAGGCACCACGGCTGTTAGCGCTGGAAGGCAATGTGTTGCGTGGAGAAGTGCAGGGGCCGGCGTCGAGCCTGCTGCGGGTGGAGTTCTTTGGCAATGCCGAGGCCGATGGCACCGAGGCGCAGCAGTACCTTGGGGACGTGCTGGTGAACAGCGACCCGCAGGGCGAGGCGCGGTTTGCGCAGGTGTTGGAGAATATGGGCGAGTTGCGCAGCTTTACTGCGACGGTGACCACTGCCGATGGGGCAACGTCTGAATTGAGCCTGCCGGTTCGCCGGTGAAGTACCGGCCCTTTCGCAGGCTTGCCCGCGAAAGGGCCCGCATACGCACCGCACGTTACAAGCCTTGCCCCGCCCGGTGCCACCCCTCACAATGCAGGCCTTCATAGCGTCAACCCGCAGGAACCTGCATGAAACTCGACAAACCCGCCGCCATTGCCCGGCGCAACGAAGCACTGGCCCGGCCGGTGCTGACCAGCAGCAATACCCTGTTCGCCATCCTCGACCGCAAGCGCAACCTGTGGTGGTTCGAAGTGCCGGTGGCGCTGCTGCGCAAGGGCCAGCCCGACTGGGTCAACTTGCTGCTGCACAACCCAGAAAGCGATGAGCTGCAGCACCTGAAGGTGCCTACCAACTTCCTCAAAGCTCACCAGGAGCAAATGGAAGTGCGCAACCCCGGCAAGCGCCGCTCGACCATCAGCCTGGCCCTCAGCGCCGACCGCGACTCGCTGCTGCGCGACACCCGTCCCGGTGGTGAGCAGCTAGACTTCCGTACCTTCGTGCAGGCCTGATCAGGCCTTTTCGATCCGATCGTCATGGATGACGATCAGGCCCTGCTTGAACAACCCGCCAATGGCCTTCTTGAAGTTGCCCTTGCTGACGTTGAACAGCTTGCTGATCAACGCAGGATCGCTCTTGTCACACACACCCAACACCCCGCCTTCGGCCTCCAGGCGCGCCATGATCTGCTCTTGCAGGGTGTCTGCCAGGGCCGCGCCGACCGGCTGCAGGCTCAGCGAGATCTTGCCGTCCGGGCGCACTTCCTTGATGAAGCCCTTCTCGTGCATGCCCGAGCGCAGGCACTTGAACACCTCGTTCTTGTGGATCAAACCCCAGTGGCGGTTGTTGATGATGGCCTTGAAGCCCATCGGCGTTTCGCCGGCCACCAGCAACTCGACCGGCTGGCCAACCTTGTAGTCGGCCGGGGTAACGTCGAGGTAGCGGTCCAGACGCGAGGTGGCGGTGATGCGGCGGGTGCGCTTGTCGAGGTACACGTGCACCACGCAGTAATCGCCGATCTTCAGCGGCCGTGCCTCTTCCGAGTACGGCATCAGCAGGTCCTTGGACAGGCCCCAGTCAAGGAAGATACCGGCACCGTTGATGTCCTTGACCTTGAGGCTGGCGAACTCGCCCACCTGCACCTTGGGCTTCTCGGTGGTGGCGATCAGCTGGTCTTCGCTGTCCAGGTAGATGAACACGTTCAGCCAGTCATCGACCTCGGTCTCGGCGTTTTTCGGGATATAGCGCCCGGGCAGCAGGATCTCGCCATCGGCGCCGCCGTCCAGGTACAGACCGAAGTCCACGTGTTTCACGATTTGCAAACTGTTGTAACGCCCAAGCAGAGCCATTTCCGATGATCCTCAAGACAAGGGGGCTATTTTCCGGATAGACATGGGGTGGTGTCAAAGCTTCCGGACGGTTGCCCCTTTGCGCTTGAGCTTTTGGGGCGCTGGATCAGAAATCGTAGCGCAGGTTCAACATGGCGTTACGCGGTGCACCGTAGTGCCCGTAGTTGCCAGCAAAGCCCGCATAGTACTTTTCGTCGAACAGGTTGTTGATATTGAGGGTGGTGCTGAGGTGATCGGTGACTTGGTAGCGTGCCATCAGGCTGGCCACATAGTAGTCATCCTGTTTAGCCCGAGTCTGGTAGCGGCTAAAGTACAGTGACGTACCCGAGTTCCAGTTGACGCCACCGCCGACGGTGAGCTTGTCCCATTCGCCAGGCAGGCGGTAGGTAGTCCAGAAACGCAACGTGTCTGTGGGCAACTGGGTCAGCTGGCGGTTGCCATCGGAGTCTTCGGTACGGGACCAGCTGTAGCTGGATTGTACGCTCCAGCCTGGCAGTACCTCGCCGGAAAGCTCCAGGTCGACACCTTTGGTTTCGGCACCACTGACAGCTTTATAGGCGATGTCGCTGGTACCTGGAATCGTCTCGCCCGTGGCAACACCCAGATTGTCACGCTTGATGTAGTAGATCGCGGCGTTGGCATTGAGGCGGCGGTCGAAGAACTCACCCTTCCAACCGGCCTCGTAGTTGGTGCCTTCCACGGGATCCAGTGGTTTGTTGTCGATGTCCCGGTTCGATTGCGGTTTGAAAATGTCGGTGTAGCTGACATAAACCGATTGCTCAGGCGTCAAGTCGTAGACGATGCCGGCATAGGGTGTGACCACGCCACGTTCGCGCATTCCATACACGGTAGGGTCCCGTTCGGGGATGGCATTGAGCACCTTAGAGTAATAGTTGTATTCGTAGTTGCTGCCGCGCGCCCCCAGGATCACGTGGAGATCATCGGTGAAGTTGAGGCGTGTTGCCGCAAAGTAACCGCTTTGCCGTGAGTTGATGTTGAAGTCCAGCAGTGGCGTGTAGCTGGCCGGTTTCGGCAGTTCGTTATCCCACGTATCGAAATCGAAACCTTGGGTGCCGCCGGTGTAGGAAAAGTGCGTGTTGTCATATTGCTGGTAGTTGTAGCCGATTATCAGCTCGTGGGTCTGTCCAAACGCTTGAAATGGCCCTTGCAGGGTCACGTCCACCCCTTTTTGGGTCTGGTCAGCCCACGATTTCCCTCGCTCAGCGTTAGCACGGTTGGTTGCCGGGTCCAGGCTGGAGGTCAGGCTGTTGGTTGCGTAGTAGGCTACGCCGACGTCCCGGTCTACGTCCATGTAGTTTGCGGCCACTTTCAACTGCCAATCGTTGGCAAGCTGCTGTTCGACATTGATGGTGTAGTTGAAGGTTTCATAGTCATCGTAGGCCCAGCGTGCCCCGGCGCTGGTCGAGCGCGAGAAGTTGGTTTGCTGGCCATTGTTGTACATCAAGGGTACGCCAGGGGCGCCAGTGGCCTTGTAGGTCTGATAGTCGACGCCGAAACGCACCAAGGTGGTATCGGTAACATCGGCTTCGATGACGCCATAGGCAATGTTCTTATCCTGGCTGTACCAGTCCATGAAGGTGTTGTTGTCCTGCTTGGCAGCCACGAAGCGGCCACGCAGCTTGCCGCTGTCGATCAGCGGACCGGAGACGTCTGCTTCGAGGCGGTTGTAGTCCCAAGAGCCGATTGTGCCTTGCACGTAGGATTGAAAATACGCAGTCGGGCGCTTGTGAATGACGTTGACTACGCCGCTGGGGTCGCCTGCACCGGTCATCAGGCCGGTAGCACCACGCACAATTTCCACGTGGTCGTACAGGGCCATGTCCAACAAGGTGCCAGGCATGGTGCGTGTCTGGTTTTCCTGCGTCGTGGTCACCCCATCAATCTGGTAAGTATTGATCTGGCTGCCGCGTGAATAGATATTGAAGCGCTCGCCGCCGTCCTGGGACATGGTAATTCCGGGGGCCTGTGTCAGCACTTCGCTCATGGTATGCAGTTGCTGGTCATCCATGCGCTGGCGGGTAATGACGCTAATCGTCTGCGGTGTCTCTCGAATCGACAGGTTCATCTTGGTCGCCGTATTGGTCGACCCGGTCGTATAAGACCCCGTCCCTTCCGTCGTAGCCCCCAGGCCCGAGGCATTGATGCTGGTTGCGCCCAGCTCGAGTGCGCCATCCTTCGTACGCGGCAAAAGCAGGTAATTTCCATTACTGGCGGCCATCACCTGTAGATCGCTCCCTGCCAGCAACCGGGCAAACCCTTGGTCGACACTGTATGTCCCCTGCAAACCCGTACTGTGCTTACCCTGGGTCAGCTCGGCCTCGAACGACAGCACCACCCCGGCATCGCTGGCAAAGCGGCTGAGCACCGCGCCCAATGGCCCGCTGGCAATGGCATAGCTGCGAGTGGCTTCGACGGCACGGGCCTGCCCTGCCGCACTCAGCGGATGAATCACCGTGGCCTGCAGCAGCAAGGCGGCACTGAACATGGCAACGACGAGGGGTTTTCTGGGGTAGCAGTGAGGGGTAACGCGGCGTGGCATGAGGGGCTCCTTCAAAGGCCTGTGGTGGCGGTTTGCAGGAGGGGTCGTGTGAAATTGGAAAACCGACAATGCAAACGAGAAATATTTTTAAAAACGATCTGCTGCCCCAATGACAGTTTCAGGCCAAAAGCCGCACCCTCACCCAGAATCGCGTGCGGGTCTCGATCCGCACCGGCAGCGCCTGGGCAATCGCCTGCAACGCGCGCGCGGTATCGTCCAGCGGGAAGGCCCCAGACAGGCGTAGATGGGCAACCTCCTTGGCACACTCGATAAAGCCGGGGCGATAGCGCTGCAACTCATCCAGCACCTGGCCCAGCGGCCAGTTGTCGATCACCAGCCGGCCATTCACCCACTCATCCCGATTGGGGTCGAGCACTTGTGGCGCAGGCAGTGGCCCGGAACCAAAGCGCAGGCTCATGCCCGCCTCCACCCGCAACGGCTCGGTCTCTGGGCGGTTACGCACGGCAACGGCATGTTCCAGCACGTCCAGTTCGGTCTGCCCGTCCAACTGGCGCACGACAAAGCGCGTGCCCAGCGCACGCATCTCGCCCTGCTGGCTGCGCACGCTGAGTGGCCGTGCATCCTTGGCCGTGGTCACCATGATTTCTCCAGCGCGCAGGATGATCAGCCGCTGCTGGTGGTCATAGCGTATGTCCACGGCACTGGCCGTGTTAAGCGTGAGCTGTGTGCCATCCTCCAACCGCAGCTGGCGCCGTTCCCCCGTAGCGGTGCGTACATCGGCCAGCCACAGTGGCGTCTGGCGGTAGCCGGTCCAGGCCAGGCCCGACACGCCAAGGCCTAGCACCAGGCCCTTGAGCACAGTGCGCCGGCCAGTCAACGGCTGTTCCACCGCCAACGTTCGTTGTGCCACAGTCGACGGCACGCTGCTCAACTCGGCGTGAAAGGCCTCCAGGCGCTGCCAGGCCCACTGATGAATCGGGTCGCCCTGATGCCAGGCCTGCCAACGCTGGTACAGCGTCTGATAGTCCGCCCCGGCACTCAAGCGGGCATGCCACTGCGCCGCATCACGCAGGGCCTGGCGTTGCTGCGCCGGGCTCACAGTTCGGCATCCAGCGCAAACAGCAGGCACTGCTCGGTGGCCTTGGCGATGTATTTGGTCACCGAACTGACAGACACCCCAAGGCGTTCGGCAATTTCGGCGTAGCTCAAGCCTTCGAGGTGGGAAAGAAACAGCGCCTGGCGCACCTTGTGGTTCAAGCCATCGAGCATGGCATCGAGTTGCAACAGCGTTTCCAGCAGCAGCACCCGTTGCTCGGGTGACGCCTCAACCAGTTCTGGCTCCAGCGCCAAGGCTTCCAGATAGGCCTGCTCCAGCGAGCGCCGGCGCAAATGGTCGACCATCACCCGCTTGGCCACCGTCGCCAGAAAATGACGCGGCTCGCGCAGCGGGTGGGCCACCGTGCTGGCGATCAGGCGCAGGAACGTGTCATGGGTCAGGTCCGCCGCCCGCTCGCGATCGCCCAGACGCCGGCGCAGCCAGCCTTGCAGCCAGCCGCTGTGGTCGCGGTACAGGCAGTGCATGTCATCGTGCGGTGCAGGCGGGACCTTGTACACGCAATCATCCTTGTAACGATGCGGATAAGAATTAGTCGCAATAATAGTGAGATTGCCGATGGAAGGAAACCGCCATTGCAACGATACGGTGGAACCCTGCGGCTACCCTTACCTCTACCGATTGGTTGCCAATGCAAGGAACAGCACATGCCCCTACGCCTGTCCAAAGCCCTGCTCATCACCATCGGCTTCGCTGCGGCCCTGGCCGCCTGCAGCCGTATCGACCTGGCCTACCGCAACCTCGACCGCCTGGTGCCATGGTCGCTGGGTGATTACCTGGACATGAACCGCGAGCAGAAGGCTTTGCTCGACGACCGGCTCAAGGAGCACCTGGCCTGGCATTGCAAGACTCAGCTGCCCGGCTACCTCGACTGGCTGGACCGGATACGCGGCATGGTCGCCGACGACCAGGTTACCGACCAGGCCCTGCAGCAACGCACCCGCGAGGCCCGCGAAGCGATTGGCCGGGTGGCCGAGGAAATCACCCCTTCGGCCACCGAGTTGCTGCGTGGTATGAGCGACAGCCAGGTAGCGGAGATGCGCGCGGCCTTCCGCGACGACATCAGTGAGCGGCAGAAGCAATACGTGGATACCCCTCTGCCGAAGCAGATCGCCCGCCGAACCGAACGTATGGAAAAACGCCTGACACCGTGGTTTGGCGAGCTGACCCCGGTGCAAAAACAACGTGTGCGGGCCTGGTCCGAAGCGCTGGGCGATCAGAACCGAGAATGGATCGCCAACCGGGCCCACTGGCAGCAGCAATTGCTGTTGGCGATGAACCAACGCAACGACGCGAGCTTCGAGCCGCGCCTGGCGACCTTGTTGCAGCACAAGGAGAGTTTGTGGACACCCGAATACCAGGCGGCCTATCAGAACACCGAGCGGCAGGCGCGCAGCTTGCTGGTGGATCTGGTGCAGCAAAGCACCCGCAGCAGCGGCGGTTCTTACAGGAGCGGTTGGGCAAAGTACGTACCGATTTCAGTGATTTGAAGTGCCTGAAAGGTGCACCCGCCTGAGCTATCACCTTGATGCGGTAGCGGTGTGGCAGCTATCTAACACAAGCATTGGATCGGCTCATGCACGCTGTCGGCTTGGCCTGAAACCCAGGCCATGCCCCTACCATTATCGCGAGGATCAGGTGCATGAACGCTGAATCGACAATCAAAAAAGAGTTCAACCCTTTCATTTCAGGCACGCTTGACGAACTGTTGAAGACCATAGCGTCAGACGGTGTGATATCAATAGAAGAATACCAGCAGGTCCGCGAAGAAGCGGACAAACGCATGGAAAACCTCATTGGCTTGTTCGGCACACGCAACAGCACGCTGAAAGCCTACATGAACTCCATGGACGTCACCATGCAACTGCTGCAGTTGACAGCGCTACAGGCCAAGAACGCCAAACTCACGGATACTGGCGAAGCGATTGTCCGCGATGCATTGATGGCCCAGGTCGAGTACCTGCGGGCCGGTGCCAACCTCGTACTCAGGCTGCTGTAACAACACCCCAGGTCTCGGCGGACCAACGCTCGCTGAGGCCTAACGCCCCTTGCGCCGATAGGGAAACACATCGATCACCTTCCCCTCGCGTATCGCCGCCTGCAGCCCCTTCCAGTAATCCGCGTCATACAGTTCACCATGCAAACGGCTGAACAGCCGCCGCTGGCCCATATCGGCAAACAGAAACGGCGGAAACTCCTCGGGGAACACGTCATGGGGCCCGATCGAGTACCACGGCTCGCCCGACATTTCGTCCTCCGGGTAACGCGGCGGCGGGATGTGGCGGAAATTCACCTCGGTCAAAAAGCTGATTTCGTCATAGTCGTAGAACACCACCCGGCCATGGCGGGTAACGCCGAAGTTCTTCAGCAACATGTCGCCGGGGAAGATGTTCGCCGCCGCCAACTGCTTGATGGCCAGGCCATAATCCTCCAGCGCCTCCAGCACCTGGCCCTCGCTGGCATGCTCAAGGTACAGGTTCAGCGGCGTCATGCGCCGCTCGGTCCAGCAATGTCGGATCAGCACCGTGTCGCCCTCCAGCACCACCGTCGACGGTGCTACCTCGAGCAGTTCGGCCAGGCACTCCGGCTCGAATTTGTCACGTGGGAAGCGAAAATCGGCAAACTCCTGGGTATCGGCCATGCGC
This sequence comes from Pseudomonas putida, assembly GCA_041071465.1. Classification (NCBI taxonomy): domain Bacteria; kingdom Pseudomonadati; phylum Pseudomonadota; class Gammaproteobacteria; order Pseudomonadales; family Pseudomonadaceae; genus Pseudomonas; species Pseudomonas putida. The sequence goes on from CP163498.1 coordinate 501,999, forward strand.
CCCACTCGGTCGACGCTTTTCACCAGCCGGTACTTGTCGATCACCGTGGCCCGGTCGACTGTTTTCGACGGCGAAAAACGGTCCTTGATGATCTTGAACACCGTATTGAAGCCCGGCAGAGTGAATACGCTCATGACCATGCCACGCACCCCCGGCGCCATGATGAAGCGGTCATCGCTGTTGGCCAGGTGGTTGATCAACGCCCGATAGAACTCCGACTTGCCGTGCTTGTAGAAACCGATCGACGTGTACAGCTCGGCAATATGCTTGCCCGGCAGGATACGCTTGAGAAAGTTGACGAACTCCGCCGGCACCGGCACATCGACCATGAAGTACGAGCGGGTGAAGGAAAAGATGATCGACACCTCGGCCTCGTCGGTGATCAACGCATCGGCCTCCACCCCATGGCCTTCGCGGTGCAGCAGCGGGATCACCAGCGGCCACTGCTCATCGCTGTTGTACAGCCTGCCGACCAGGTAGGCCCCCTTGTTGCGGTACAGCACAGGCGAAAACAGCTCAACCGTCAGCGTCGAGTCCTTGCATACCCAGTCCGGCAGGTGTTCACGCAGTTGCGCTTCAAGCCGTGACACGTCGCTTTCAAGGTCGCCATAAGCGAACGCGTAGTCAGCGAAGATTGCCCGCAACAGGCTCTGGAGGCTGGCATCAAGGCAATAGGTACGGGTTTGCGCAGCGCGCTGGTGGCTGCGGATCGATGGCCGGGTGGTGTGGATGAACATGCAGCCGTCGCTGATCTGGTCATGGCTGAACAAACTGCAGAACAACGAGTTGTACCAGGTCTCCGACAGTTCATCGTCCAGCCGTGGGTCGATCAGGCGGATGTAGGCACTTTTCACCAGAGGCCACTGCTCCACCTCCAGCAGCACCTCATCATCGAATGCATCACGCAACCAGCCATTGACCTCGCCGACCTTCTGTTCGTACAGGTTGATCCGTGCAGCGGCGGCCCGCTGGATATCTTGCCAACGCGCCTGTTCGAAGCGCTCGCGCGCGCCGAGGGTGATGCGGCGGAAGTGCTCGCGATAGTCGTCGAAGCCATCGAGGATCATCCGGGCGATCTCGCCGGCAGGCCAGTGCTGAGTCATGCGGGACACCTCGGTGCGGGGTGAGATAGACAGCTTAGCCGCACTCTCGAGGGAGTGTCGCCAGCACCGGCCTGTTCGAGGGATCCGAATTGCACCGCAAGAAAGCACAAGAATCCCCCTGCCCCTGACGTACACTCGCGCCCCTGCCCTGTACCCGGAGACCGCCGTGAGCCCCATCGCCCTAGCCCGCCTGCTGACCCTTGCCGCCGTCTGGGGGGCGAGTTTCCTGTTCATGCGCATCATCGCCCCCGAACTCGGCACGGTGCCGACGGCGTTCTTCCGTGTGTCCATCGCCTGCCTCGGCTTGGTCGCCATCGTTGCCGCCGCCCGCGTGCGCTGGGACTTCCAGGGCAAGCTCGGCGCCTGCCTGGTGTTGGGCATGATCAACTCCGGTATCCCCGCCACCTTCTATTCCGTCGCCGCTCAGGTATTGCCGGCCGGTTACTCGGCGATTTTCAATGCCACCACGCCGCTGATGGGCGTGCTGATCGGCATGCTGTTCTTCCGCGAACCCATGACCCTGCCGAAGCTGTGCGGCATCTTCTTGGGCCTGTTTGGCGTCGGCATCCTCAGCGGCGCCGGCCCGGTAGAGCTGGACATGGCCTTGCTGCAAGGCGCCCTCGCCTGCCTGGCGGCCACCACCTGCTATGGCTTTGCCGGGTTCCTCGCGCGCCGCTGGGTCAGCGGCCTGGACAGCCGCCTGTCGGCGCTGGGCAGCATGCTTGGCGCCACCTTGCTGCTAAGCCCAGTGTTCGCCTGGAGCGCGCTCAGCCAGCCGCCCGCCAGCTGGGGCGGCTGGCAGGTATGGCTGTCGTTGCTGGGCCTGGGCCTGCTGTGCACCGCCTTCGCCTACATCCTGTACTTCCGCCTGCTCGAAGAAATCGGCCCGGTCAAAGCCAGCACCGTGACCTTCCTGATCCCGGTATTCGGCGTATTGTGGGGGGCGTGGTTGCTGGACGAGCCGCTGTCGATGGCACACCTGTACGGCGGCTTGCTGATTGGCATGGCACTGTGGCTGGTACTGCGGCCGGCGCGCAGTTGAGGCGGAGCATACGATGAGCAGCGCGAACAAGAAGGTCCTGTTCCGCCTGGAGCAGGACGCAAACGGCTACCCACCGGCCTCGGTCGAGGGCCTGTGGGCCAAGGCCGTGGAAGGTGGCTACGCCGTCGACAACATTCCCTTCCATGTCTACGGCATCGCCCCGGGTGACGTCATCGCTACCCGTGAAGAACAAGGCGAGACCTGGTTCGCCGAACTGTGCCACAGCAGCGGCAGCTCGGTGTTCCGGGTGATCGTCAAACCACCGGAAACCCTCGACCAGGTGCGCGCCGCCTTGCAGGACTTCGGCTGCAACTGCGAAACCGAGCAGGCAGTGAAGATGCTGGCGGTCGAGGTCCCGCCGCAGCGTTCGCTCGACACCCTGCTCTATTACCTGCTCACCCAGCGCGAGGCCGGCTTGTTGGACTTCGAGGAAGGCGTACTGCACCACGCCATCCCCGAAGAGTTCCGCTAAGGCCTACGCCTCTGCCAAGCGCGCGGCGGGTTTGCGAAACACGAACAGCAAGCCCACCACGATCAGCCCCATGCCCAGCAGGCTGAGCGGTGCCAGGCGGTTACCGAAGATCAGGAAGTCCATCACCGCGGTTACCGCTGGCACCAGGTAGAACAGGCTGGTGACGTTGACCAGGTTGCCTTTGGCGATCAAGCGGTACAGCAGCAAGGTCGCCAGCAGCGAAACCACCAGCCCCATCCACAGCAGCGCACCGACAAAACCGCCGGTCCACGCCACCTGCAGTGGCTGCAGCGGTGCGAACAGCGCGCACATGGCGAAGCCCGCCAGGTATTGCAGCGGCAGCGTGCCCATGGGGTTGTCGGTAATGCGCTTCTGCAGGATCGAGCCAAAGGTCATGCTGACCAGCGCCAGCAGGGCGAACAGCATCCCCGCCAGCGACACCCCGCCCAGGTTGATGCCCTGGTAGACCACCATGATCAAGCCGCCCAGCCCCAACCCCAGGCCGAACAGGCGGCTCCAGGAGCGCTGACGCTCCATCAGCACCACGGTGAGAATCGGTTGTACCCCCATCACCGTGGCCATGACGCCAGGGGTGACGTGGGTGTTGAGCGCCAGCAAGTAGAAGATCTGGTAAGCGCCGAGCAGCACACACCCAGTACCCAGGGCGCGCAGAATGCCCCCGCGTGTACGCGGCCAGCGCAGCCCCAGCAGCGGGCTGACCATCAACAGGCCGGCCAGGGCCAGCGCCGAGCGCAACAGCAGAAAGGCGAACGGGCTGGCATGCGCCAGGCCCAGCTTGGAGACGATCGCCCCGCTGCTCCACAGCAGGACGAACAGGCTGGTAGTGGCCGCCGAGGCCACGGATGCTTTGTTAAAGACAGACATGTATTGCCACCTGATATAGGCAGATAAGCCAAACGGACGGCGTGCGCTTCAGCGAGGGAAGTAGCCGACCGTGTTCAGTAGGTTGCGTGTGCGAAAGGGGGCGGCCAGAAGCCGATCAGCCCAGCACGACCACGCAAGGAGGCGGAGCTACGCCGCCTACAACGCCACTGACAGGTGGTGGGTAATGACTGATCATGACCGGCTGCTGGCTACCACGCACGACCATGCCCGCGACGGGCGCGATGGCAAAGCATGGGGTGGAAGGGCTGGCTGGCATGAACAGGTCTTCGGGAAGAGAACAATGGGTTGGACTATAGCCCGGCGACTCACGGCTGACAACCTCGTCGGTATAGGTGCGGCGCCAGTGCTGGTTAATTTTCCACCGCCCCGGCTCGTCTGAATGCGAAACGCAGCACGCATTCACCCGTTTCGAGGATCACCGATGAACGTATCCACCTGGCTCTACCGGCCAGCCCAGATCACCTGCCTGCTGCTGGTCAGCGCCTACGCCCACGCCGCCAAGCCCGGCGACGTGTTCAAAGACTGCAGGGACTGCCCGGAAATGGTCGTGCTGCCCGCCGGCAGCTACGTGATGGGCGCGCCCGACGACGAAGTCGGCCGCCAGCCCGACGAAGGCCCATTGCACACCGTGACCTTCGCCAAGCCGTTCGCCATGAGCCGCTACCAGGTTACCGCCGGCGAACTGGATGCCTATATCAAGGCCACCGGCACCGTCATCAAAAGCGGTGACGACCGCCCCGGCCGCTGGTGCGAGGCCAGCAAGCCGACCTACAAGCAAGGCCCCCGCCAGCCGGCGGTGTGCGTCGACTACGACGAAGTGCAGGCCTACGCCCAGTGGCTGGCCAAGACCACCGGCAAACCCTACCGCATGGTCAGCGAGGCCGAGCGCGAATACGCCGCCCGCGGTGGTTCCACCGGGCCGTTCCCCTTCCCCTTCGACGAGCCGGGCAAGTATGAGATCAGCAAGCACGCCAACACCTACGGCCCCCGCGACGGCTACACCTACACCGCGCCGGTGGGCAGCTACCCGGCCAATGCCTTCGGCATGTACGACATGCACGGCAACGTCTACGAGTGGGTTGCCGACTGCTACCACGAAAGCTACGAAGGCGCCCCAAGCGACGGCAGCGCCTGGATCCAGGACCCCACGTGCATCCGCGCGCACATGCGTGGCAACGACTGGGGCGAGCCGCCGATCTTCTCGCGCTCAGCCAACCGCAACGACCGCCTCAAGACCACCCGCGGCGACTTCCTCGGTTTTCGTGTAGCACGCGAATTGTGAAGTTGTGACGCGGTTAACGCAGCAGTGGTGAAAAATACAGTCAATAAGAATCGTTCCGGTTTTTCACGGTTGCTGCGTCACATACCAGACATAGAAAAAAACCCCTCTGCCAACGAGACCGCAATAGATGTCCAAGTCCTTGCCCGGCCCGCTCAACCCGCTTGCCAAAGCGTTACTGATCCGTCACTCCCTTCGCCCCCGGCACGCGTTGTCTCGCGTCGGTCTGGGCCTGGCGCTGTCCACGGCGCTGGTTGCCCAGGTGCAGGCACAGGAGTGGACCCTGGATATTCCGGCACAGTCGATGAATTCGGCGTTGCAGGCACTGGCCAAGCAGACCGATATGCAATTGCTGTATAGCCCGGAGGACATCAGCGGGCTGCGTTCCACGGCGCTCAAGGGCCGGCATGACCTGCAGTCCTCGCTGCGCACCCTGCTGCAGGGGACCGGGCTGCGTTATCAGATCGATGGCAACACCGTGACCGTGACGGCGAGTTCGGCGGGAAAGGACGGTCAGGTCGAGCTTTCGGCGACCAACGTCAATAGCACTGGCCTTGGCGCCACTACCGAAGGCACTGGTTCCTACACCACGGGTGTGACCAATACAGCCACCAAAATGAACCTGTCGATCCGCGAGACGCCACAGACCATCACTGTGGTGACCCGCCAGCGAATGGATGACCAGCACCTGAGCAGCATGACCGATGTGCTGAAGCAGACACCTGGCATCACCATGTCCCAGGATGGTGGTGAGCGCTTCAACATCTATTCTCGTGGCAGTGCCATCAACACGTACCAGTTCGATGGTGTTACCACGTTTCAGGACAACCAGACTCGCAACATGCCCAGCACCCTGCTGGACATGGCCCTTTATGACCGAGTGGAGATCGTCCGTGGTGCAACGGGCCTGATGACGGGTGCCGGTGACCCCAGTGCGGTGGTCAACCTGATCCGCAAGCGCCCGACGCGCGAGTTCAAGTCCTACATCCAGGGCGATATCGGCTCCTGGGACTACTACCGTGCCGAGGCTGACGTTTCTGGTCCCCTGACCAAGGAAGGCAACGTGCGCGGGCGTTTTGTCGCTGCGCAGCAAAACAACCACACGTTCATGGACTGGTACACCCAGGACCGCAGCATCCTGTACGGTGCCCTGGAGGCCGACCTGACCGACACCACCCTGGTTCGCTTCGGCATTGACCGGCAAACTTACAAGGTCAACGGTGCCTCGGGTGTTCCACTCATTTTCACCAACGGCCAGCCCACCCACTTTTCTCGTTCGAAAAGTTCCGACGCTCGCTGGGGTTATGACGACTACGAAACCACCAACTACACCATGACGCTCGAACAGCAACTGGCCAACGACTGGCAGTTGAAAGTCTCGACCCTGTACATGGACGTTGATCGCAATACGTTCTCTTCCTACGTTTCGACAAGAACCAACAGGTCATACCTGGAACCGGATGGCTCAACAACCATCAGTGCTGGCGTGGCCTCGGCGGATCAATACCAAAAAGGTGTTGACGCCTCCCTGCAAGGGCCGTTTCAACTGTTTGGCCAAAGTCACGAACTCATTTTTGGCTACAACTATCTTGAGTACGAGAACAAACATCGCGAATACGCCGGGCCTGATCAGGATATCAACTACTTCACGTGGGAAAACGTGACCCCAAAACCCGGTAAAGACGAGCTTTCGCCAAGCATCAAATATGACATTTTCAACCGCCAAAGCGGCTACTACCTAGCCGGGCGGTTCAACTTCACCGATGACCTGCATCTGATTCTGGGCGCGCGAGCTTCCGACTACCGCTTCGACTACAGCCTTGGCATCATCGACAGCCCCGATGCGCCGACCACCTACAACATGAAAGAGCATGGTGTAGTGACGCCGTATGCGGGGTTGGTCTATGACCTGACCCATGAGCAATCGGTGTACGTCAGCTACACCGACATCTTCAAGCCACAAAGCAATATCGACGCCAGCGGCAAACCACTTGACCCGGAAGTCGGCAAGAACTACGAAATGGGCTGGAAAGGCGAATTCCTGGATGGCCGCTTGAACGCCAACGTTGCCATCTACCTGGTACAAAGGGATAACTTCGCCGAAGAGACCACCGAACCTGCACCCAACGGCGGTAATGCCTACAAAGCAGTGGATGGTGCGCAAACCAAAGGCGTGGATCTGGAGCTCTCGGGCGAAGTGCTACCTGGCTGGAACGTTTTCACCGGCTACAGCCACTCCCGCACCGAGGATGCTGACGGCAACAGGCTGACCACCCAACTGCCAATGGACACCTTCCGCCTCTGGAACACCTACCGCCTGCCAGGCGAATGGGACAAGCTGACTGTGGGTGGGGGCGTGAACTGGAACTCCAAATCCACACTGCAATATGCGCGCTATAACAGCCACGTCACCCAGGATGACTACTTCGTCACCAGCCTGATGGCTCGCTACCGCATCAACCAGAACCTGGCGGCCACGCTTAACGTCAACAACGTATTCGACAAGAAGTACTATGCAGGCATGGCCGGCAGTTATGGCCACTACGGTGCACCACGCAACGCTACGGTGTCACTGCGCTACGACTTCTAAGCCGCGCTGGCCAGACCCACGCAAGTCCTGGGTCTGGCCACGCACTCCCCGCGTCACCTCCCCGTCACTGCGTTCAACTTCCCGCCGCACACCTAAAGCGCTGCCCTTGCGCATGTTTACCCAGGACAGCAAGGTCACGTCTACGCGCTGAGCAAACGACATCGCCCCACGCCGACAGCCTGTGTGCTGTCGGCGTGGGGCGAGAGGTGATGGTGCCCTGTAAACCTGACAGTGACCGTTACTCGACCATGGAGCCCTCTTTCAACCAGTGCATGGCCAGACCGTCGATAACTTCACGCTGCCTGAGAATGTCGTAGTGCCCTGCCTCCACTGCATGGCTTGCCTTCGTTGCGAAAGCCCAGGCCGCGTCGCCATTGCGGCCCGCCCACCAGCATGTCGCCAAGGCTTGGGTGGGAGGCAGGCTGGTCAGGTTCAATGACAAGGCTTTCAGACGCATCGCCACCGCAAAGGTATGGGCCAGCTCCGAACTGTCGATATCGGCATAAAGCGATGGCTCGGTCTGCGCAGCACGAACGGCCTCGATGGCACCCTGCAACGTCGAAACGTCCGTCCCCACGGCCAGCTCAGGGACTGCCAGGCGGTCTTTTGGCACACACAGCAATACACTGAGGAAGCCCTGCAAATCCTCCGTCCAGTCCTCGGCCACCTCGGTGTGCAATGCACAGGGCACGAAGCTGTCCACCAGGCCGAGCAATGCTACCGTCTGGCCCTGACGCTCCAGCTCCTTGGTTACCAGCACCGCCAGGGTTCCCCCCAACGACCAGCCTGCCAAGCGGTATGGGCCTGCCGGCTGCTTCTGGCGGATGTATTGGGCATAGTCGATGGCCATCGCCTGCAACGATTCATCTTGCCACGTGCGGTCGAGCAGCATTCGGCACTGCACGCCATAAACACTGCAATGCCCCTCCAGGCGACGCGCCAGCGGCTCATAATCGAATACCGTGCCGAAACCTGCATGCAGGCAGAACAACGGTGTGGCATGGGCCACGCGGGTGTTGAGCAACAACACAGGATCCAGGCAGGCTTCATCCGCCGAATAACCTGACAGCTCACCAATGGTCGGTTTGGCCATCACGTCACGCAACTTCAGATCCAGCGCCAAATCGCTGTGCGCACGCACTTTGGAGAGCATTTTCAGCACCCGAAGCGAATCCCCCCCCAGCTCGAAGAAGTTGTCGTCGACTCCAATCGACTCAACACCCAGCACGTCTTGCCAGATGTGCGCCAAGGCCAACTCGGCTTCATTGCGCGGTGCCCGGTGCTGCCGATGCGCGGCAAAATCAGGCGCCGGCAGCGCCTTGCGGTCGACCTTGCCATTGGGCGTCAACGGCATCGCCTCCAGCACCACCAGTTGCGCCGGGACCATGTAGTCCGGCAGCTCGGTACGCAGGGCTTCACGCAGTTGTGCCGGGTTCGTATTCTCGCTGCCACTGACCACATAACCCACCAGCTGCTTGCCGGTGGCGCCTTCACGCGCCACCACAACCGCATCACGGACATCGGCCAAGTTGCGCAAGCGCGCCTCGATCTCGCCCGGCTCGATACGGAACCCGCGGATTTTCAACTGGTTGTCCAGCCTGCCGATGAAGTCCAAGGTGCCATCGGCACGGCGGCGTACGCGGTCACCAGTGCGATAAAGACGCGCGCCTTCCGCGAACGGGTCCGCGACAAAACGCTCGGCGGTAAGCGCTGCACGCTGGTGATACCCCCGCGCCAGCCCTTCACCGCCGATATAGAGCTCACCCGCCACGCCATCAGGCAACGGGTTGAGGTCCTGGTCGAGTACCTGCAAGGTCCGCAGGCCCACACGATCGCCAATCGGCGCATACACCGCCTGACAGGACTGATCGGCCGATACCTTCCACAGCAGGGGTGTCACCACCGTCTCGGTAGGCCCGTACCCGTTGGTCAGGTACTGTGGCCTTAGCGTGCGCTTGACCAGCTCGAACAACGCATCGGGCACCGCATCGCCACCAAAGCAGTAGATACGCACTGGCGGTGCAACCTGTTGCTGGCTCTCGCCGAACTCGGCCAACTGCTGCAGATACGCCGGAGGGAAGCAGGCGATATCGATGCGTTGCTCATGCAGCACCTGCCAGGTTTCCTCTGCCGTCCACAGGCGATTGCCACGGATCACCAGGCAGCCACCCGACGACAGCGTCGACAGCCAGCGCTCTTGCGCGCCGTCGAAAGCGAATGACATGAACAGCAGCTCACGGGTGCTTTCGTCCATCTCATAAAGTTCGGCAATGGCTTGGCAGTGCATGCGGATCTGCCCATGGCTGACGGCCACCCCCTTGGGCTTGCCAGTCGAACCCGAGGTGTAGATCAGGTACGCCAGGTTGTCATCTTCCACCCGCGCGCGTGGCACACCGTCGGGCAGGCCCGCCAGCGCCAGGCGGTCAAGCTCTACGATTCGCCCAACCGTGTCGAAACGCTGGCTCAAGGCACTGTTGGTCAGCAGCAGGTGCATGGCCGAGTCTTCGACAATCCATTGCAAACGGTCCTGCGGATAATCAATGTCCAGCGGTACATAGGCAGCACCGGTCTTCATCACGGCAAGGAAGGCAACGATCACCTCGACCGAACGCTCCAGGGCAATACCGACCGTACTCTCCGGCTTGGTGCCCAAGGCGATCAGATGGTGCGCCAGGCGGTTGGCGCGCTGGTCGAGTTGCGCATAGCTCAACTGCTGATCACCACATACGACGGCCAGGGCGTCAGGCCGCAACCGAGCGTGCTCGGCAATGCTCCGGGCCAGATGCGCAACATGCGTCGTAGCTGCCGCCAGCGTGTTGCGCTGACGGGCCTGCTGGCTCTGCTCCAGTGTCAGCATGTCGAGGCTGCCCAGCGTGGCATCCGGGTTATCCAGCATGCCCTCGAGCAGCCGCTCGAAGCTGCCGCGGATAACAGCCACTGCGGCCTCGCTGAAGCTGCCACGCAGGTACATGAACTCTACCGAAAGTGTCTCGCTCAAGTGCACGGCCAGGTCCATCGCATAGTTGGTGACGCCGCGCTCGCTCACTGCACCAAACTGCAACGCACTGTCGCCACTGTCGTTCAGGCGTTCGTCCAGCGGGTAGTTCTCGAACACGATAATGCTATCGAACAACGGTTGCCCCGGGCGCCCCGCCCAGCGCTGAACATTCGACAGCGTGGCATGTTCATGGTCACGCAGCTCAAGGTTGTAGGCTTGCAGTTGCTGCAACCAGTCGTTGACACGCCAATGTGCAGCAGGCGCCTGGACGACAGGCAGTGTGTTGATGAACAAACCGAGCATGTTGTCCACCCCCGGCAAATTCGCCGGCCGGCCAGCCACGGTGGCGCCAAAACAGACAGCCTGCTGCCCGCTATAGCGCTGCAGCAGCAGCAACCAGGCAGCCTGTACCAGCGTATTGGGCGTTACCCGCAAGCGTTGAGCCTGGGCGCGCAGGCGCTCGGTTCGCCTGGCATCCCAATGCAGGTACAGCGCGGCATGCCCAGGCAAGTTGGCATCCGGTCGTGGCAGCAACGTCTGCTCCAGCAGGGTCGAGCTTTCAAGGCTGCCAAGCTTGCGCGTCCAGAACGCCTCCAGCTCATCCTGGGGCTGCGCCTCGAGCCAGCGGATATAGTCTCCGAAGCGCGGTACCAGGGTATCCAGCGCTTGCCCGTGATAAGCCTGGAACACTTCACCCAACAGCCGCGAGTTGCTCCAGCCATCCATCAGGATGTGATGGCGGGTCCAGATCAGTTGCATGCGCTGTTCATCCAGGCGCACCAGCGTTACCCGCATCAACGGTGCCTGCGACAGGTCGAAGGCCAGCTCGGCATCAGCATCGACCAGTGCCTGCAAAGCGTCGGCCTGGTCATCACGCGCACGCCAGTCCAGCACACGGATCGGCAGCTCGACATGGCGATGGACGATTTGCAGTGGCTGTGTCAGTTGCGCGTCTGACCAGAAGCTGGTGCGCAGAATGTCATGACGCGCCACCACCTGCTTCCATGCCTGGGTGAAGCGTTCGATATCCAGGCCGTCGACCGCAACCGATGTCTGGTTGAGATAGAGCGCAGCGTCCCCTCCCTGGTCGCTGTAGAACAACATGCCTTGCTGCATCGGCGACAGAGGGTAGATAGCGTCAACCTGCGCCACCGGCACCGGCAAGTGCTGCAACTGCGTCTGGGTCAGGCCGGCCAGCGAAGGTTGTTGGCTACTTGTCACCGGGTCATCGGCAACCTGCTCACCCACCTCGGCTACAGCGGCCAATTGCTCAACGGTCTGATACTGGAACAATTGCTTGGGTGTGAAGCGGATACCCGCCTGGCGCGCGCGACTCACCACTTGTATCGAAATGATCGAGTCACCACCGAGCTCGAAGAAGTTGTCCGTTACCCCGACTTGCGCCACTTTCAATACGGCACCCCAGATATCCGCCAACTGCCGCTCGAGCGCGTTGCGCGGAGCCACATGCTCGCCCTGCGACTGCGTCTGATCGATATCCGGGAGGCGTTTGCGGTCGAGCTTGCCACTTGGCGTCATGGGCATGTGCTCGAGCAGCATCAGGTAGGTCGGCACCATGTAATCCGGCAAGCCGGCCTTCAGAGACTGCTTCAGCGTTGCCCGCAGCTCCGCCTGATCCGCGCCCTGGTCAACCGCGACCACATAGCCGCACAGCTGCTTGACGCCGGCGTGGTCGACAACGATCACTGCAGCCTGGCGAACCTGTGGGTGCGCCTGCAAGTGCTGCTCGATTTCCCCCAGCTCGATGCGGAAACCGCGAACTTTCACCTGATGGTCGGCCCGACCACGGTAGGCAAGTTCACCCTGCTCATCGAAGTAACCCAAATCGCCGGTGCGGTACAAGCGAGCCCCCGCTGTTTCGGCCAGCGGGTCAGGGATGAAGCGCTCCGCCGTCAACGACGGGCGCTGGTGATAACAGCGTGCCAGGCAGCCGTCACCACCGATGTACAACTCACCCGGCACGCCAATCGGTGTAGGCAACAGGCCGTCGTCCAAGGCACGCAGGGTACGCCCGGCCAACGCGCGGCCAATCGGTACACCGCTATGTGCCGCAGGCACCTGCGCAAGCCGTGAGCAATCGTACGTGGTCGCCACCACGGTGGCCTCGGTAGGGCCGTAGGTGTTGAGCAGACGCACCTGCGCCGGCCCATCCTCCAGCCAGGCCTGCAACCCGTCCAAGGCCACCGCCTCACCCCCCACATGAATCTGCTTCAGCTGGCCATAGGCAGCTGCAGCGCGACGGTCCAGCGCCAACAAGCGCCAGTAGGCTGCCGGCAAGTCAGCCACCGTAATGCCGTGGCGGATGACCTGCGTGCTGAATGTGTCTGTGTCCCACAGCTGCTGATCGCGCATCACCACGCAGGCGCCCCGTGACAATGGCGGGAAGAACTGCTCGATGAACCCGTCAAAACTGAACGTGGCGAACTGTAGCACCCGGTCATCCGGCGTCAGTCGCGAATAACCACTGGCAACTTCACAGAAGACTGACAGTGCCTGGTGAGCAATGGCCACCCCTTTCGGCATGCCCGTGGAGCCGGAGGTGTAGATGACATAGGCCAGGCTGTCGAGCGAGACCTCACATGACAGCGGCTGCTCACTGCAGTCTTGCAGCCAGTCCTCACCTGACTGTAGCTCGATACATGGCAACTCAGCAGGGACCGGCATGCGCGCCATCGCCTCGGCGTCACCCAGCAGCAGGCCGATGCCACTGTCCTCGATCAGGTAGGTCAGGCGGTCCTGCGGGTAATCCGGATCCAGCGGGACGTATGCCGCCCCGGCTTTGTGGATGGCAATCAAGGCCACGGCCAGCGCCAACCCACGCTCGGCGGCAACCCCAACCAGGCTGTTGGCGGTAACACCGTGCGCAGTCAGCAGATGCGCCAGACGATTGGTGCGCAGGTCCAACTCTCGGTAAGTCAGCTGTTGCTCGCCGAACACCAGCGCTGTCGCACCGGGGCGCTCTCGGGCCTGCAACTGGAACAACTGGTGAGCGCACAGGCCCGACGGGCTAACTGCCTCGCTTTGGCTCCAGTCATGCAGCAAAAGTTGGCGCTCTGCATCTCCCAGCATCGGCAGCTCGCCGATCGCCACCGAGGCATCATTTACCAGCGCCCGCAGCAGGTTGCCGAAGTGCTCGGCCAAACGCTGGATAGCCTCGTCGTCCCAACTGCCGCGGTTGTGACTGTACTGAATGGCCAAGGTGTCACTTAAGGTGGCCGCCAGGGTCAGCGGGTAGTTGGTCTGCTCCAGGTTGGCCACCGGACCAAAGCGCAAACCATCGGGTGCACCTTCCTGCAAGGCCTGGGAAACCGGGTAGTTCTCGAACACCAGCAAGCTGTCGAACAGCGCTTCGCCACCCAAGCCGGCCCAGCGTTGTACCTCATTCAACGGGGTATGCTCGAAGTCACGCAAGGCCAGGTTGCAGGCTTGCACCTGGGCAACCCATTCGGCAACGGTCTGTTCGCTGCGCGGCGCACCGACGACTGGGAGGGTATTGATGAACAGGCCGATGTGTTCTTCCACCCCTGGCAGATCCGCCGGACGCCCAGCCACAGTGGCGCCAAAGCAAACGGCAGATTGACCGGTATAGCGTTGCAGCAGCAGCAACCAGGCTGATTGCACCAAGGTATTGACGGTGACCCGGTTGGCACGTGCAAAATTTTCGATGCGCTGGGTCGTCGAGTGGTCGAACAACTGATAGTGCTCACCCTGGCCTGACTGCGGCGCAGTGCTTCGGCGTACTACCTGAGCCAGCCGGGTCGACTCCTCCAGCGGTGCCAGTTGGTCCTTCCAGAACGCTTCGGCTGCTGCCGCGTCCTGGCGTTGGAGCCAAGCGATATAGTCACGATAAGGTGCGGCCGGCGCCGTTGCTTGCTGCCCGGCGTAATGCTGCAACACCTCGCCCAGCAGGCGCGAAGTGCTCCAGCCATCCATCAGGATGTGATGGTTGGTATAGATCAGGTGGTGGCTGTCATCTGCCGTGCGCACCAGGGTCAGCCGCTGCAACGGAACCTGGTCCAGCGCGAAGCCGGTTTGTCGGTCGCTCTCGGCCAGACGTTGCAGCTGCTCCGACGCTGGCTGACCACGCCAATCGTGCTCGGCCAAGGCCTGCACGACCTGCTTGTGTACCACTTGCACAGCCTGGTCGAGCTCTCCCTGCCAGATAAAGCCACTGCGCAGGATCGCGTGCTTATCCACCGCCGCCTGCCAGGCCTGGCGGAAGCGTTCCACGTCCAGCCCCTGAACATCCACGCGCAACTGGTTGATGTAGTCGCCGGACTGCTGTTCGTAAAGCGTATGGAACAACATGCCCTGCTGCATCGGCGACAGCGGGTACACATCGGCTATCTGTTCGGCCTCTATCGGCAGGTTGTCCAGTTGCGCCTGGGTAAGGTCAGCCAACGGGAAGTCCGAAGGCGTCACGCCACGGTGCTGCGGTTGGCGGCAATGATCGACCAGTAGCGCCAGCTCTTGCGCATAATCGTCGGCCAGGTGCTGGATGGTGGCTGTATCGAAAATGTCCCGGCTGAAGCGCCAACCCAGTTTCAGCTCCCCACCGTACACCTGCCCGTTCAGTGCCAAGAGGCTGCCCAACGGGGCACTTTCATCTTGGGTGGCACCGCCGTACTCCTTGGCCGGCACGAACAACCCTGCCTGCTGGTCGAAGCTGGCGTCGAACTGGCCGAGGTAGTTGAACACGACCTCACCCCGTGGCAATGCCGCCAGGGTCGCTTGCGCTTCAGGGCTACCCAAGTAGCGCAGCAGGCCATGGCCAAGGCCTTTGTTGGGTACCGCGCGCAACTGCTCCTTGATGGTCTTGAGCGAGTTGACCAGCCCGGCCTGTGGGCTGAGCCTGACCGGGTACATGCTGGTGAACCAGCCCACACTGCGGCTCAGGTCGCCGCCCTCGAACAGGTCTTCACGGCCATGGCCTTCCAGGCGTACCAGTACCTCGGCACGACCGGTCCAGCGGCTGATCACTCGCGCCAGGGCTGTCAGCAACAAGTCATTGATCTGCGTTCGGTAGGCGGCCGGCGCTTCCTGCAGCAGTTGTCGGGTCAGTTCGCGGTCCAGCTGGGTGCTGACCGAGGCGGCATGGCGTTCGAGGTTGCTGCCTTGCGGGCGGTCGCACGGCAAGGCATCACTGGCGCCTTGCAGTTGCGCCTGCCAATACCCCAGTTCCGCTTGCAGCTGCGCGCTGGCTGCATAGTCCTGCAGCTGCTCGGCCCAGGCCTTGAACGAGGTGGTCTTGGGCTGCAGTTTCAACGGCTGCTCATCGCGCAGCGCCTCATAAGCCTGCTGCAGATCTTCCAGCAGCACACGCCACGACACACCGTCCACCACCAGATGATGGATGACCAGCAGCAAGCGCTGGCCGCCGTCTGGCAAATCGGCCAGAACGGCGCGCAGCAGCGGCCCATGCGTCAGACTCAAGCTGCGTTGCGCCTCGTCAGCCAGCTGCGTCAACGCCTCGGAATCTACCACCGTACGACGCCATAACAGGGCGTGCTCTGCATCGCCGAACTCGGCCTGCCAGCGGCCATGCGCCTGGGTAAACTGCAAGCGCAAGGCATCATGGTGCGCCACCAACGCCTGCACGGCCGCTTGTAGGTGATGTTCGTCCAACACCTCGCTGGTTTGCAGCATCACCGATTGGTTCCAGTGGTGGCGCTCGACGATATCTGACTCGAAGAACCAGTGCTGGATCGGCGTCAGCGGCATGCTCCCCACTACCCGTCCCTGGTCGATCAACGTACTCACCTCACGCCGAGCAACCGCAGCCAAACCTTGCACGGTCTGGTGCTGGAACAGGTCTTTGGGCGTGAACTGTATGTCCACCTGGCGAGCACGGCTGACCACCTGCAGCGACATGATCGAATCGCCGCCCAGCTCGAAGAAGTTGTCGGCAAGGCCGACTCTTTCCAGCTTGAGCACGTCGGCCCAGATGGCCGCGATCTCTCGTTCCAGCTCGGTTTGCGGTGCCACGTACTCGCCCTGCAACAAGCTCGCATCAGGCGCAGGCAAGGCCTTGCGGTCGAGCTTGCCGTTGCCGGTCAGCGGCAGCTGCTCCAGGAACAGCAAATGCGCGGGCACCATATGCTCGGGCAGGCTTGCCTTCAGTTCGCTTCGCAGGCTGTCACGTAGCCTGGCCTGCTGCTCGGTGTCCTGCAGCACCTCAGACTCAACTGGCACCACGTAACCCACCAGTTGCTTGCCACTGGCGGCATCCACCGCCAGCACCGCCACTTGCCGTACCGCTGGTTGTTCGATCAGGCGTGCTTCGATCTCGCCCAGCTCGATACGGAAACCGCGAATCTTCACTTGATGATCGATTCGCCCGATGTACTCGATGACGCCATCGCTGCGGTAACGCGCCAGGTCGCCCGAGCGGTACAGGCGCCCGCCATTGCCATCGAACGGGTTCGGTACGAAGCGCTCGGCTGTCAGCCCGGGGCGGCCATGATAGCCACGCGCCAGGCCCGCCTGGCCAATCAACATTTCCCCCGTGCAACCCGGCAGAATCGGGTTCAATGCTGCATCGAGCAAGTACCACGACAGGTCGGGAATCACCTCGCCAATCGGGCTGCTGGCACCTTTGTGCAAGTCTTCGAAAGTGACCGGCCGATACGTCACGTGCACGGTGGTTTCGGTGATGCCATACATGTTGATCATGCGCGGCCGACGGTCGCCGAATACCTCGAACCAAGGCTTCAGGCTGCTCACTTCCAGGGCTTCGCCACCGAACACCACGTGCCGCAGGGCCAGGCCCTGCCCCGCTTTCATCGCCTCGCAGGCCACCGGGATCAGCGGCTTGAACGCAGAAGGTGTCTGGTTGAGTACGGTGACCTGCTCGCGAACCAGCAATGCGTGGAAGTCTTCACTGGAGCGCGCCACATCCTTGGGTACGATGATTGCCTTACCGCCATACAGCAACGCGCCGTACAACTCCCACACCGAGAAGTCGAAGGCGTAGGAATGGAACACCGTCCACACATCGCTGGCATCGAAGTTGAACCAGTGCTGGGTGGCCGCAAACAGGCGTACCACATTGCGGTGTGGCAACAGCGTGCCTTTGGGCTTGCCGGTTGAGCCGGAGGTATAGATCACATAGGCCAGGTTGTCCGGGGTCACTCGGCACACGGGGTTGGCGTCGCTGTAGCCCGCGAGGCCGGCGTGGCCATCCAGCACAAGGGTTTTCACCCCTGCCGGTACTGGCAGCGCATCACGCAAATGCTGCTGGGTCAGCAACAGATGAATGCCGCTGTCCTGGAACATGTAGCTGAGACGGTCCTGTGGATACTCTGGGTCCAACGGCACATAGGCAGCGCCAGCCTTGAGTATGCCCAGCAGGCCGATGACCATTTCCAGGCTGCGCTCCACAGCCAGGCCAACCAGCACATCCGGCCCGGCGCCCAGTTCCAGTAGTTTGTGTGCCAGTTGATTGGCGCGGCGGTTGAGCTCGGCGTAACTCAGGGAACGCTCACCGAACACCAGCGCCACGGCATCTGGGGCGGCCTCGACCTGGGCTTCGATCAGTTGGTGAAGTGGCCGCTCTGCCGGGTAGTGGGCCAGCGCCGGGTTCCAGGCGCGCTGGATCTGCTGCTGCTCCTGCTGGCCGATCAACGGCAGCTCGACGATCCGCTGCCCAGGCTGGCGAACGATGGCCTCCAGCAGGTTCACCCAGTGCCGTGCCATCTTCTCGATGGTGGCAGCATCGAACAGGTCGACCGCGTAGCTCAACGCGGCGCCAAGGCTGTGTTCGTATTCGAAGGTATCCAGGGTCAGGTCGAACTTGGCCGTGTCGTGATCCCAGCTCAGCCCCTCCACGTGCAACCCTTGCACGCTGCGTTGCTTGCCCTTGGCCTGCATCTGGTGGTTGTACATCACCTGGAACAGCGGGCTGTGGCTCAGGCTACGCTCTGGTTGCAAAACCTCGACCAGTTGCTCGAAGGGCAAGTCCTGATGGCTTTGCGCCCCCAACGCTCGCTGCTTGACCTGCTCCAGCAACTCGCTGAAGGTCATCTGCAGATCGAACTCAGCGCGCAACACTTGGGTGTTGACGAAAAAGCCGATCAGCCGCTCGGTTTCTACCCGATTACGGTTGGCAACCGGCACCCCGACGCGAATGTCCGGCTGCCCGCTATAGCGGTGCAACAATGTCTGGAAGCTGGCCAGCAGCAGCATGAACAAGGTCGCACCCTGCTGTTGGGCAAGCTGCTTGAGTGAATGCACCAACGCGTCCGGCAGCCGAACCTCGTGCCGGGCGCCACGGTGGCTATTGGCGGCAGCACGTGGGCGGTCGGTCGGCAACTCAAGCACCGGCTGGTCATCGCCAAGCTGCGCCTTCCAGTACGCCAGTTGGCGCTCTTGCTCACCCGCCTCCATCCACTGACGCTGCCAGATCGCATAGTCGGCATATTGCACTGGCAACGTTGGCAGCTGCACGCCTTCACCTTGGCTGTATCCCGCATACAGCTGCATCAGCTCGTCGATCATCAGTGGCATCGACCAGCCATCGGAGACGATGTGATGCATTGTCACCACCAGCACATGCTCGTCCTGCGCAAGGCGCAGCAACTTGACCCGTAGCAGCGGCCCCTGCTGCAGGTCGAATGGGCGACGCGCCTCGGCCTGCACCTGCTCCAGCACGTCACGCTCAGCGGCGCTCTGCAGCATCAGGATGTCGAGCACCAAGGTGATTTCGGGGTGAATGACCTGGACGGTACCCTGCGCCTCTTCCCTGAAGAGTGTACGCAGGGTCTCGTGGCGGGCGATCAAGGCTTGGAAACTGCGCTGCAAAGCCTCGGCATCCAAGCGGCCGCGCAGACGCAGCGCAGCCGGGACGTTGTACGTCGGTGCACCAGGGTCAAGTTGCCACAGAAACCACTGCCGCTGCTGGGCATACGACAGCGGTAGGGAGGCTTCAGGCTCACGCTTGAAGATCGGGGTGACGCCATAAAGGTTCACCCCCTGCTGCTTGAGCAAGGCTGCCAGGGCCTGGCGCTCTTTGGTGGACAGTAGCTTTACAGACTCAAGCAGCTCTTGCACAGTAAAAATCTCCTAAGAAAGCAGCTTTTCAATTTCCTCCGTAGATAGACGTTTCAAGGCCTCCAGGGATTTAGCCAGTTCGTTCTGAACGGGTCCGCCAGCGGTGCCAGTTGCTCCAACTGCGTGCAGTAGTCGCCAAGCACAGGGTTTTCGAACAGTGCCTTCAGGCTGACCGCCAACCCCGCCTGCTCCTGGACGCGACCGGTCACCTGAGTGGCGATCAGCGAGTGCCCGCCAAGGAAGAAGAAATTGTCGTTCAGGCCAACCCGTTCGATTTTCAGTACATCGGCCCAGATAGCGGCCACCTGCTGCTGCAGCGGCGTACGCGGCGGCACATGGGCCTCTGCGAGCTGGGCAGTGTCCGGGCGCGGCAGCGCCTTGCGGTCCAGCTTGCCGTTAGGCGTGAGTGGCAGTCTGTCCATCAGCACCAGGTGGGAGGGCACCATGTACTCCGGCAAGCTCTTGCGCAGCGCAGCCCGCAGGTTTTCACGCAGCGTCTCCTGTGCGGCCACATCGGCCATCACGCGGGCATCGGTAGGCACGACATAGGCCACCAGGTGTTGCCCCGCCGGCCCGTCGATGGCCATGACCACGGTTTCACGCACCGCCTCTTGCTGCAGGCGGGTTTCGATCTCACCCAGTTCGATCCGAAAGCCGCGGACCTTCACCTGATGATCCACCCGGCCGACGTACTCCAGCACACCGTCGGGGCGATAGCGGGCAAGGTCACCGGTACGGTAGATACGCCCGCCCTGCTCATCGAAAGGGTTGGGCAAGAACCGCTCAGCACTGAGCCCCGGGCGTTTCAGGTAACCACGGGCCAACCCGGCACCGGCCAGGTACAATTCGCCTACCGCCCCCACCGGCACAGGTTGCAAGCCGCCGCTCAGCACATAGGCTGCACTGTTGTCCAACGGCCGGCCGATATTGGCCTTGCCGCCAGCGGCCCTGAGCGTGCAGGTAGAGTAGGTAGTGTCCTCGGACGGGCCGTAAAGGTCGTACACATCGCTCACATGCTCCAAGCGGTACAAATCGTCGACGATCGACTGCTTTAGCGCTTCGCCGCAAAGGTTGATGATTTTTACCGACGGCGGAATGTTGCCGGTTTCGCACAGCTGCTTGATGGCCGACGGCACGGTATTCACCAGCCGCACCCGGTCCCTGGCCGCCAGGTCAGGCAGTTCAAGGGCGTTGGCAGCCAACACCGCATAGCCACCAGCCGACAAGGTGACGAACAGCTCCCATACCGACAGGTCGAAGCAGATCGAGGTGGAGAAAAGCACACCGCACAGGTCCGCCTGGCTGTATACCGACAGCGACCAGCCGATCAGGGCCGCCACGCTGCGGTGCTCGATTTGCACCCCCTTGGGCTTGCCGGTGGAGCCTGATGTGTAGATGCAATAGATGAGGTTGCGGGCGGTGGTCAAACAGGCCAGGTCAGTATCCGGGTAGCCGTCGAGCGTCAACTGATCGAGCAGCAGCGTACGCGACTGGAACTGCGCAGGCATGCGCGTGATCAGGCTGGTCTCTGACAAAAGCAGGATCGCCTGGCTGTCATCGAGCATGTATTCCAGACGGTCCTGCGGGTATTCCGGGTCCAGCGGCACGTAGGCGCCACCCGCCTTGAGGATAGCCAGCAAGCCCACGACCATCTCCAGGCTGCGCTGCATGGCAATGCCCACCAGCACATCCGGGCCGACACCCTGCTCGCGCAGCTTGTGCGCCAGTTGATTGGCCCGGCGATTGAGTTCGCCATAGCTCAGCGTCTGCTCGCCAAAAATCAGCGCTGGCGCATCTGGGGCTTTCGTCACTTGTGCTTCGAACAGCTGGTGAATACAGCTGTCATCAGGGTAGCTGGCCAGGGTCGCGTTCCAGCCTTCGACGATCTGCTGATACTCATGATCGTCCAGCAGGGCAAGGTCGGCGATGCGCTGAGCAGGCTGTTCAATGATGACCGTCAGCAGATTCTGCCAATGCCGGGCGAACGTGCGAGCAGTCGAAGCATCGAACAGGTCGGTGGCGTAGATCAGCGCCGCGCCAATACCCTTGTCATGCTCGTAGGTTTCCAGGGTCAAGTCGAACTTGGCGGTATGGTTGTCCCACGCCACGGCTTGCACTTCCAGCCCCGGCAAGCTGTGCTGCTCGCCCTGGGCCTGGGTCTGATGGTTGTACATCACCTGGAACAGCGGGCTGTGGTTAAGGCTACGCTCTGGCTGCAGGGCCTCTACCAGCTGTTCGAACGGCAGGTCTTGGTGAGCCTGGGCCTCGACGACCCGCTGTTTGACCTGGCCGAGGAACTCGCTGAAAGACATCTGCACATCGAACTCGGCGCGCAGCACCTGGGTGTTGACGAACAACCCCACCAGGCGCTCGGTTTCCACACGGTTGCGGTTGGCCACCGGCACTCCGACGCGGATATCAGATTGCCCCGAATAACGGTGCAACAGGGTCTGGAAGCTGGCCAGCAGCACCATGAATGGCGTCACGCCCTGTTGCTGGGCGAACTGTTTGAGTGCATGTGCTTGCTGCTCGTGCAGGTCGATCGCCAGCCGCTCGCCCTTAAGGCTGCTGACCGTAGGTCGCGGGCGGTCCGTCGGCAATTCCAGCACGGGGGCCTCGCCCCCCAGTTGGGCGGTCCAGTAAGCCAGCTGCCGCTCCTGCTCACCGGCCTCCATCCAGCTGCGTTGCCAGATAGCATAGTCGGCGTACTGGATCGGCAGGGTAGGCAACTGCACGTCGCCCTCCTGGTTGTATGCTGCATACAGGCGCACCAACTCTTCCACCATCACTGGCATGGACCAGCCGTCAGCAATGATGTGGTGCAGCACCAACACCAGCACATGCTCTTGAGCATTCAATTGCAGCAGTTTCACCCGCAGCAATGGGCCGTTTTCCAGGTCGAAGGTTTGACGGGCCTCACGCTCCACCTGCTCGCGCAGGGCATGTTCGCCGGCACCGTTCAAGTGCTCGTAGGCCACGGTCAATGGCAGGCTCGGGTGAACCACTTGTACCACCTTCTCGCCCTGTTGGCTGAAGGTTGTACGCAGCGCTTCATGCCGGACCAGCAACGTGTCGAAGGCACGCTGCAGAGCGGCCCGGTCCAGCTCGCCCTTGAAGCGCAAGGCCGAAGAGATGTTGTACACCGCGCTGTTCGGGTCGAGCTTCCACAGGAACCACTGTCGCTGCTGGGCGAAGGAAAGCGGCAGTTGCGCAAATTCCCCACGCACCTGCGGGATGGGCAACTGCGCCAGGCTGCTGCCCTTGGAGGCCAGCTTTTCCAGAAACAGCCTGCGCTGCTCGAGTGGCAGCCGAATGAAGCGGTGAACCAGGTCGGTGTTGCGGGTATCGGTGCTCATCTCAAACTGCCTCAAGCTCATTCATGAAGTCGTGGAACTCGTCCAGGTCAGCCGTGCGGTCAGTGCTTGCAGCGCTGACCGCGGCGGCGTAATCGCGTAGGTTGTCGGTCTGGAAAATCAGGGCCAGTGGTGTCTCGGCCCCCAGTTCCATCTGCAGGCGCGCCACCGCTTGTGTGGCCAACAGCGAATGCCCGCCGAGTTGGAAGAAGTTATCGGTCAGCCCAACCCTTTCCAGTTTCAGCACATCCGCCCAGATCGCCGCGATCTGCTGCTCCAGCTGGCTCTGTGGAGCAACGTATTCACGCTGCAGCAAGCTGGCATCCGGCTGCGGCAGGGCCTTGCGGTCCAGCTTGCCGTTCGGCGTCACCGGCAGCTTGCCGAGCAGCAGCAGGTGCGCCGGCACCATGTAGTCCGGCAGGCCAACCTTGAGGGCCTCGCGCAGGCTGTCGCGCAATGCGCTTTGGTCTTGCGTGCTGTCGGCAGGCACCACGTAGCCCACCAGTTGCTGGCCGTTCGGCCCGTCCTGGGCCAGCACCACGGCTTCCTGCACGCTCGGCAGCTCCAGCAGGCGCGCTTCGATCTCGCCCAGCTCGATGCGCAGGCCACGGATCTTCACCTGGTGGTCGATACGCCCGGCATAGTCGATCACGCCGTCGGCGCGGTAGCGCGCCAGGTCGCCGGTACGGTACAGGCGGCCACCGTTGTCGATGAACGGGTCCGGCACGAAGCGTTCGGCGGTCAGTGCTGGCCGCTGGTGATAACCACGGGCCAGGCCCACGCCGCCCAGGTACAGCTCGCCGGCACTGCCGCGCACGGCGGGTTGCAGGCTGCCTTCCAGGATGTGGGTTTTCAGGTTGTCGATCGGCTGGCCGATCGGCACGCTGATGCTTTCGTCTGGCTGGCAGGTCCAGTGAGTGACGTCGATGGCCGCTTCGGTCGGGCCGTAGAGGTTGTACAGGCCCGCCGCTGGCAGGCGTTGCAAGGTTTGGCGCGCCAGCTCGGCCGGCAGCGCTTCACCGCTGCACACCACGCGCTTGAGGCTGACGCAGCTCTCGACCGCTTCGTGGGTCATGAACGCCTGCAGCATCGACGGCACGAAGTGCAGCGTACTGATGCCATGGTGATTGATGGTTTCCACCAACAATTGCGGGTCGCGATGAGCACCCGGCTGGGCCATGACCAGGCGGGCACCGGTCATCAGCGGCCAGAAGAACTCCCACACCGACACGTCGAAGCTGAACGGGGTCTTCTGCAGCACACTGTCGCTGGCGTCCAGGCCATAGGCCTTCTGCATCCACCACAGGCGGTTGACCAGGGCCTGATGGCTGTTGCCGGCGCCTTTCGGGCGGCCGGTGGAGCCGGAGGTGTAGATCACGTAGGCCAGGTTCAGCGGCGCCACGTCGAAGTTTAAGTTGGCATCGCTATAGCTGCTCAGGTCCTCGGTATCCAGGTCCAGGCTGCGCAGGCCGGCTGGAATCGGCAGGGTCTCGCGCAGGTGCGACTGGGTCAGCAGCAAGGCAATGCCGCTGTCGTCGAACATGTAGCTCAGGCGGTCCTGCGGGTACTCAGGGTCCAGCGGCACGTAAGCGCCGCCGGCTTTCACGATACCCAGCAGGCCGATGACCATCTCCAGGCTGCGCTGCATGGCGATGCCCACCAGCACATCGGGGCCAACGCCCTGTTCGCGCAGCTTGTGCGCCAGCTGGTTGGCACGGCCATTCAGTTCGGCATAGCTCAGGCTCTGCTCGCCAAACACCAGCGCCGGGGCGTCCGGGGTGGCGAACACCTGGGCCTCGATCAGCTGATGAATGCTGCGCTCATCCGGGTACGCGGCCTGGGTATCGTTCCAGCCTTCGACCATTCGTTGTTGTTCCGCTTGGCCCAGCATTGGCAGCTCGCCGATAACGGCATCTGGACGCTCGACCAGCGCCTGCAGCAAGTTGGCAAAGTGGCCAGCCAGGCGGCCGATCGTCTCGTCGCTCCACAGCGCACGGTCGTGACTGTAGTGCATCGACAAGGTGGCGCCCAGTTCCACCACCAGGGTCAGCGGGTAGTTGGTCTGCTCCTGCACCGCGACGTCGCCAAAGCGCAGGCCACCCGGCGCGCCCTGTTGCAACGCTTCGGCCACCGGGTAGTTTTCGAACACCAGGATGCTATCGAACAGCGCTTCGCCGCCCTGCCCCGCCCAGCGCTGCACGTCGTACAGCGGCGTGTGCTCGAACTCGCGCACGGCCAGGTTGCCGGCCTGCACCTGGCCGATCCACTCGGCCACGCGCTGCTCGGCACGCGGCGCGCCGATCACCGGCAAGGTGTTGATAAACAGGCCGATCTGCTCTTCCACGCCTGGCAGGTCTGCTGGGCGCCCGGCCACGGTGGCGCCGAAACACACGCTGGCCTGGCCGGTGCAGCGCTGCAGCAACAGCAGCCACGCAGACTGCACCAAGGTGTTGACCGTGACCCGATTGGCCCGGGCGAAGGCTTCGATGCGTGCGGTCTGCACGCGGTCGAAGGCCAGGCGGTAGTCGCCGTAGCCACTACCACCGGCGCCAGCACTGCCGGCAATGGCCTGGGCCAGGCGGGTCGGCTCGTCCAGCGTGGCAAGCTGGGCCTTCCAGAACGCTTCGGCAACGGCTGCGTCCTGGCCTTGCAGCCAGGCGATGTAGTCGCGGTAATGCGTGGCCGGCGCTTGCGGCGCCACACCTGCATAGCGTTGCAGCACTTCACCCAACAGGCGCGAAGTGCTCCAGCCGTCCATGAGGATATGGTGGTTGGTGTAGATCAGGTGGTGGCTGGCATCGCCGGTGCGCACCAGAACCAGACGCAGCAGCGGCGCGGCGGCCAGGTCGAAGCCGCGCTGGCGCTCACCCTCGGCCAGCGTCTGCAGGGCTTGCTCCAGGGCAGGCTGGCCGCGCCAGTCGTGCTCGCTGAAGGGCAGGTCGACGGCTTGGCGCACCACCTGTACGGCCTGCACCAGCTCACCCTGCAGGACAAAACCGCTGCGCAGGATGTCGTGGGCGTCCAGCGTGGCCTGCCAGGCTTGCTGAAAGCGTTGCACATCCAGCCCCTGCACTTCCACGCGCAGTTGGTTGATGTAATTGCCGGCCTGCTGGTCGTAAAGGGTGTGGAACAGCATGCCCTGCTGCATGGGCGACAGGGGGTAAACATCGGCGATCTGCGCTGCCGCCAGCGGCAGGCTGTCCAGTTGCGCCTGGGTCAACGCGGCCAGCGGGAAGTCCGACGGGGTCACCCCCTGGTGGCGGGTATCGCAGCAGTGCTCGACCAGCTCGACCAGGGCCAGTTCATAGGCGTTAGCCAAGCCTTCGATGGTTTCCGGGTGGTGCACGTCGGCGCTGTAGGTCCATTCCAGGAACAGCTCGCCGCCATACACCTGACCAGTGATGCTCAGCCAGTTGCCTAGCTGCGCGCCTGCACATTGAGTGCGGCCCGCACTTTCGCCGCTTGGGGTGAACAGTGCGCCAGCCTCACCTGCAAAGCTGGCATCGAACTGGCCCAGGTAGTTGAAGGTGACACGGGCCTGGGCGGCGCGTTGCAGTTGCCCACGCACGTGGGCATCGCCGAGGTAGCGCAGCAGGCCGTAGCCAATGCCTTTGTCCGGTACGGCGCGCAGTTGCTCCTTGATGGCCTTGATCGACTGGCCAAGGTCCACGCCCGGCGTGAGGCGCACCGGGAACAGGCTGGTGAACCAGCCCACGGTGCGGCTTAGGTCGAGGTCGTCGAACAGGTCTTCGCGGCCATGGCCTTCGAGCTGGACCAACACATTGTCTTGCGTGCTCCACTGGCACAGCGTGCGCGCCAGTGCGGTCAGCAGCAGGTCGTTGATCTGCGTGCGGTAGGCTGCCGGAGCCTGCTTCAGCAGCTTGGCAGTGCGCTCGGCATCCAACCGTGTAGCGGCGGTGCGGGCATGGCTATTGTCCAGGCTGCCCTGCGGATTATCGCGTGGCAATTCGGCATTGTTGTCGGCCAGCGCTTGCAACCAGTAGTCGCACTGGGCTTGCAGCGTAGGGCTGCCGGCGTGGGCGACCAGGCGTTCGGCCCAGGTTTGTACTGCAGCGGTCTTGGCGGGCAGGTTTACGGCCTGGCCGTTCAGCAATTGCTTGTAGGCTTCTTGCAGGTCTTCCAGCAGCACCCGCCACGACACGCCGTCGACCACAAGATGGTGAACCACCAGCAGCAAACGCTGCTGGCCATCGGCGAAATCGAACAGTTCGGCACGCAGCAATGGCCCCTGTTCCAGGTTCAGGCTGGCTTGTACCTCGTTGCCGGCAGCATCCAGCTCGCCTAGCGCAGCCAACTGGCGCTGGTGCAGCAACGGTGCGCTGCCCAACGGCTGGAAGCGTGCCCGCCACTGGCCATCGCCACGGGTGAAGCGCAGACGCAGGGCATCATGCTGCTCGACCACCGCACGCAAGGCGGCCTCCAGCTGTTGCAACTGTACCGGGCTGGCGGGTTTGAGCAGTACCGACTGGTTCCAGTGCGCCGGTTGCGCCACATCCATCTCGAAGAACCGCGCCTGGGCCGGCAGCAGGGCTACCTCGCCGCTGAGAGCCGTGTCCACGAGCGCCGCCGCTGGCTGCTTGGCCTCGATACGCTTGGCCACCTGCGCCAGTTGGTCGATGGTCTGTTGTTCGAACAACTGCTTGGGGGTGATCTTGATGCCCTGGCGTTTGGCCCGGGCAATGATCTGCAGGCTGAGGATCGAGTCGCCGCCCAGCTCGAAGAAGTTGTCGCTGCTGCCGACCCGCTCCAGCTTGAGCACATCGGCCCATACGGCGGCCAGCTTCTCTTCGATTTCACCTTGCGGCGCCACGAAGCCTCGGCTGACAGCGCCCGGTGCCGGCAGTGCGCGCTTGTCGAGCTTGCCGTTGGCGGTCAGTGGCAGGCGTTCGAGCAGCAGCATCTGTGCCGGCACCATGTACTCAGGCAAGCGTGCTTGCAACTGTGCCAGCAGTTGCTGCTCGGTGACGCCAGCCTCGGCGACCACATAAGCCACCAGTTGCAGGCGCTCGGCATCACTGTCCAGCGGCAGGGCCAGCACCACGGCCTCACGGACTGCGGGCAAGCCCGCCAGTAGGCGAGCCACTTCGCCCGGCTCCACGCGGTAGCCACGAATCTTCACCTGGTCGTCGGCACGGCCGATGAACTCGATCAGGCCATCGGCAGTCAGCCGCGCACGGTCGCCGGTGCGGTACACGCGGGCACCGTCCTCGGTGGGCACGAAGCGTTCGGCCGTCAGCCCAGGCTGGCCGAGATAACCCTGGGCTACGCCCTGCCCGCCCAGGTACAACTCGCCGGGCACATGCGCCGCCAGCGGGTTGAGATAGCCATCCAGCACCTGCGCGCTAGCGTTGCCCAGTGGGCGGCCGACCGGCACCGTGCGGCAGCCTGGCACGGGCTGGCCGGGCTCGAAGGTGAGCACGCCAACCGTGGTTTCGGTCGGGCCATAGTGGTTGATCACCCGGCAACCAGGGCGCAACTCGCGGATCTTTTCCAACAGGCCCCAACTGCATGCTTCGCCGCCAAGGATCAGCGCTTCGCCAGGCAGCACATCGGCAGCGCGGGCTGCTTGCAGCAAGCCTTGCAGGTGGCTCGGCACCAGTTTCAGCACGCCAACCTGGTGCTGCGCCATGTAACTGGCGAAACCATCCGGGTCGAAAGCCAATTCCTGTGGCAGCAAGTGCAGCAGGCGGCCCGAGGCCAAGGCGCCGAACAGCACGGTATGGCCAAGGTCGGCCGCCGTGGTGGAGACCATTGCCATGCTTGCCTCTGCCGGCAATTGCAGGCGCTCCAGCACCGCCTGGGTATAACTGGCCAGCGCCCCATGGCTGATCACCACGCCTTTCGGCTGCCCGGTCGAGCCCGAGGTGTAGATGAGGTAAGCCGGCTGTTCGGGGGCGACTGCCACGTCGAGCGGGCTGTCGCTGCAGGTTGCCCAGGCGCTGTGGTCGCAGGCAATCACCTGCAGGCCATCCAGGCCCACGAAACGCGAATCACCTGGCTCGTGCAGCAGCACTGTGGCAGCACTGTCGGCAAGCAGTTGTTGCAGGCGCTCCTGCGGTTGCTGGGTGTCCAGTGGCAGGTAGGCCGCACCGGTCTTGAGCACCGCAAGCAAGGCGCTGACCCATTCGATGGAGCGCGGCAGGCACAAGGCAACGACGCTGCCTGCGCCAACACCGCGCTGGCGCAGGTAATTGGCCAGGCGGTTGGACCCGGCCTCCAGCCCGGCCTGGGTCATGAACCGGTCACCCGCACGCACGCCGCCGCGCGCCTGGCCTTGAACCATTGCCTGGCGCCACAGCCCCAGGAAGTCGCCCTGTGGATAGGCCTGTCCGGCCATTGGCAACACTACTGGTACTTCCGGGCAATCGACGATCGCCTGCTGCGGGTCGCGGACCAGTGCCTCCAGTACCTGTCGCAGCGAAACCGCCATGCGCTCGATGGTGGCCTGCTCGAACAGGTCGGTGGCGAAGGTGAAGTAGCCTTCGATACCGTCGGCCTTGTCGGCGAAGTCGAAGGCCAAGTCGAAGCGAGCATCGCCGCCGTCACGGGCAAAGCCTTCCACCTCCAGCGCGCCCAGGCGCTGACGCCCCGCCTCACTGGTGGCCACATGCTGGTTGATCTTGAACTGGAACAGCGGGTTGTGGGCCAGGTTGCGCTCAGGCAACAAGGCGTCGACCAGGTGCTCGAACGGCAACTCCTGGTGCGACTGGGCGCCGCCGATCACCTCTTTCACCTGTTCCAGCAGTGCGGTGAAAGTGGCGCGCTCGTCCACCTGCACGCGCAGCACCTGGGTGTTGATGAAAAAGCCGATCAGGCCTTCCAGTTCCTTGCGGTTACGCCCGGCATTCGGTGCACCGATACGGATGTCGGCCTGGCCGCTGTAGCGCGACAGCACCACCGCCATGGCCGCCAGTACCAGCACGAACAGCGTGTGGCCGCCCTTGCGTGCCAGGCTGCGCAGGGCCTCGGCCCGTTCGCCCGCAATATCCACGCGCACCACCGCACCGCGCTGGCTTGGCGTGGCCGGGCGTTCGAAGTCCAGTGGCAGGCTCAGCACCGGCTGCTCGTCACCCAACTGCGCTTGCCAGTAGGCCAGCTGGCGCTGTGCTTCACCGGCTTCAAGCCAGGCGCGCTGCCAGATGGCGTAGTCGGCGTACTGGATCGGCAAAGCCGGCAAATCGGCCTGCCGCCCCTCGGCCAGGGCGGTGTACAGCTGGATGAACTCCTGCACCAGCACATCGCTGGACCAACCGTCGGAGATGATGTGATGCATGCTCAGCGCCAGTACGTGCTCCTGGTCCGCCACACGCAGCAAGGTCACCCGCAGCAGCGGCCCGCTCAGCAGGTCGAACGGCTGCTTGAGGGCCGCGTCCACGGCCACGCTCAGCGATGCTGCGTCGGGCTCGCCGTCGAACATCACCAGCTCCAGGGGCAGCGGGCACGGGTCGAGGATTTCCTGGTGGAATTCACCCTCCACGGAGGCGAAGCGCGTGCGCAGCGATTCGTGGCGCTGCACCAGCGCGTCCAGCGCCTGTTGCAGCACCGCCTGGTCCAGTGCGCCTTTCAGGCGTACGGCAATGGGCACGTTGTAGGCCGGGCTGTCGGGCTCCAGTTGCCAGAGGAACAACAGGCGCTGCTGGGCGTACGACAGCGGAATGCGTGCCAGGCCCTGGCGTGCCGGCACGATGGGCAGCAGGCGGAAGCTCTGCCCGCTGGCCTGCATCTTTTCCAGGATCTGCTGGCGTTGCTCCACGGGGAGGCCGACGAAACGTTGGGCGATGCGTTGTGCTGCAGTGAGTTCCATGTCAGGCCTCTGTGAATGCGTTCATCATTTTTTCGATATCGCTCAGGCCATCGTCGGTCAGCGACAGGGCCTGTTCATCCAGCGCCAGGGCGAAGGCGCGCAACTCGGGGTGGGTGAAGATCAGCCGCAGTGGGATGTCCAGCCCCAGCTCGACGTTGATCCGCGACACTGCCTGGGCGGCCAGCAAGGAGTGGCCGCCCAGCTCGAAGAAGTTGTCGTTCAAGCCGACCCTGGCGACGCTCAGCAATTGCGCCCAGATATTGGCCAACTGCTGTTGCCGCTCGGTCTGCGGCGCCTCGTAGTCATGCTGCGGCTGGCTCGGGTCAGGCAGCGGCAGGGCCTTGCGGTCGAGCTTGCCGCTTGGGGTCAGCGGCATGCTCGGCAGGGTCACCAGATAAGACGGAATCATGTAGTCCGGCAGGCTGGCCTTGAGGTAGTGCTTCAAGGCCAGGCGCAGGTCGCCGTCATGGCCTTCAACCGGCACGGCATAGGCGCACAGCTGCTTGCCCGCAGGCAGGTCGATGGCCAGTACAGTGGCTTCGCGCACGTCCGGGTGCGCGCGCAGGTACTGCTCGATCTCGCCCAGTTCGATGCGAAAGCCGCGCACTTTCACCTGGTGATCGGCCCGGCCGCGATAGGCCAGCTGGCCGTTTTCGTCATAGCAACCCAGGTCACCGGTGCGGTACAGGCGGCCGCCGCCAACCGGGTCGAACGGGTCAGGGATGAAGCGCTCGGCAGTCAGCGATGGCCGCTGGTGGTAACCGCGTGCCAGGCAACCTGCCCCGCCGATGAACAGCTCGCCTGGCACCCCCACCGGGGTTGGCGCCAGGCCATCGTCAAGGGCATGCAGGCTGCGGCCTGGTATGGCACGGCCAATGGGTACGCCACCCTGGCTGATCTGCTGCGGGGTCATCTGCGAGCAGTCATAGGTGGTGGCGACCACGGTGGCTTCGGTCGGGCCATAGGTGTTCAACAGGCGCACTGCGGTTGGGCCATCGGCCAGCCAGGCACGCAGGGCGTCTTCTGGCACCGCCTCGCCACCGACGTGAATCTGCTTCAGCCGGCCATAGGCTTCCGGTGCGCGGCGCTCCAGTGCCAGTAAACGCCAGTAGGCGGCTGGCAGGTCGGCTACGGTGACATCGTGGCGGTTGATTTCATCCAGCAGAGTCGCGGTGTCCCACAGCCGCAGATCGCGCAGCACGACGCAAGCGCCTTGGGCCAGCGGCGGGAAGAACTGCTCGATGAAGCCGTCGAAACTGAAGGTGGCGAACTGCAACACGCGGTCATTCGGGCTCAGCCGCGAATAGTCACCAGCCACTTGGCAGAACACCGACAAGGCATGGTGATCGATGGCCACGCCCTTGGGCATGCCGGTGGAGCCGGAGGTATAGATCACATAGGCCAGGTTCTCCGGCGCGGCCAGGTTGGCCAGCGGCTCGGCAGGCCAGGCACTCAGCCAGTCGTTACCCGGCTCCAGCACCACGCAGGGCAGCGGTGTGCTCAACTGCAGGCGTTCACGCGAAGGCACGTCGGCCAGCAACAAACCGATGCTGCTGTCCTCGACCATGTAGGCCAGGCGCTCCTGCGGGTAGTCCGGGTCCAGCGGCACATAAGCGCCACCCGCCTTGTGGATGGCAACCAGCGCCAGGGCCATGCGCAGGCCGCGCTCGACAGCCACGCCGACCAGACGGTCCGGGCCCACGCCCAGCGCCCGCAAACGATGCGCCAGCTGGTTGCTGCAGCGGTCGAGCTCGGCGTAGGTCATTTGCTGGTCGTCGAAGATCAACGCCACAGCGTCTGGTCGCAGACTTGCCTGGTGCTCCAGCAACTGGTGTGCGCACAGGCCGCTACTGGCCTGCGACGCCGGGTTCCAGCCATGGGTCAGTTGCTGGTGTTCGGCACTGCCTAGCAAGCCCAGCTCGCCAATGCAGCGCTGCGGCTCGGCGCAGATAGCTTCCAGCAACGCCTGCCAATGACCGGCCATGCGTTCGATGCGTGCGGCGTCGAACAGGTCGGTGGAGTAGTTGAACGAGGCCGTCACCCCATCGGAACGTTCCAGCGTGTTGAGCGAGATGTCGTACTGCGCACCGGGCTCCAGCAGGTCCACTTCCTTGACCTGCAAGCCGTGCAGGGCATCGCTGGATACCTGCTCACCCAGGTCGCGCAAGTGGTTGTACAGCACCTGGAAGAACGGGTTCACACCCTGGTCGCGGTCCGGGTACAGCGCCTCGGCCACTTCAAGGAACGGCACATCTTTGTTGGCCTGAGCCTGCAAGGTGGTTTCCTTGATCGCCGCCAGCAGTTGCGGGAACGGCTGGCTGCCATCGACGCCGATGCGGGCTACCACCACGTTGATGAAGAAGCCGATCAGCCCCTCCAGCTCCAGGCGGTTGCGGTTGGTGACGGGTACCCCGATGTTCAACGTGTCCTTGCGGCTGTAACGCGACAGTACGATGGCATAGGCCGCCAGGAATACATGGAAAAGCGTGGCGTTGGACGCCACTGCCAGGGCCCGCAGGCGCTCGGTCAGGGCCAGCGGCAGGCGCACGTCGAAGCGGCTGCCCTGGTAGCTCTTGACCTGCGGGCGAATGCGGTCGGCGGGCAGTTCGAGCACTTCGAAGTCGTCTTCCAGGCGGGCCTTCCAGTAATCGATCTGCGCCTGCATCTGCCCTTCGGCCAGCCACTTGCGCTGCCACGCGGCGAAGTCGGCGTACTGCACCGGCAAGGGTTCGATGGTCTGCTGCCGGCCTGTGGCCGCCGCGTTGTAGACGGCAGCGAACTCGCGCACCAGCAGGCTCATCGACCAGCCATCGGAGACGATGTGATGCAGGGTCAGCGACAACAGGTGCTCTTGCGCATTCACCTTGAACAGACGGGCACGCAGCAGAGGCCCATGCTCCAGGTCGAACGGGACAAAGGCTTCGGCTTCCAGCTTGCGCAGCTGCGCCGCGTGGTCCTGGCCGCTGAGGTCTTCGAAGCCGATCGGCACCGTGGCGGCTGGCAGGATGCGCTGCCACGGCAAGCCGTCGGCTTCGACGAACACCGTGCGCAGTGACTCGTGGCGGGCCACCAGTGCATCCAGTGCGGCCTGCACCGCCGAACGATCGAGGTTGCCCTGCATGCGCACGGCCATCGGCGTGTTGTAGGCCAGGCTTTGTGGGTTGAGCTTCCAGAACAACCACTGGCGGTTCTGCGAACGGGACACCGGCAGCGGCTGCTGGCGGTCGAGGATTTCGATGTCCAGGCCCGTGCCCTTCTCGCCCTCCGCCACCGCCTGGGCGAAGGCCAGCAGGTCGACGGTGTCGAACAGGGTGCGCAGCGGGATATCTACGCCCAACTGCTTGCGCACGCGAGATACGGCCTGGGTTGCAAGCAGCGAATGGCCACCGAGGGCAAAGAAGTTGTCGGTCAGGCCAACCTGCGGCACTTGCAGGACTTCGGCCCAGATCGTTGCCAACTGCACTTGCAGCGGGCTCTCTGGTGCCTGGTAGGCCTGCAGGGTGGCGACCGGCTCGGGCAGCGCCTTGACGTCGACCTTGCCGTTGGCGGTGACCGGCAGGTGCTCCAGCACCATCAAGTGGGTCGGCACCATATGTTCGGGCAGCCGGCTTTTGAGGGTGGCGCGGGTCGAATCCTGCCAGGCCTGGCAGTCGGCAGGCATTTCACTGGGCACCAGCCAGGCAGCCAGTTGCAATTGCGGCGCCTGGCC
This sequence comes from Pseudomonas putida, assembly GCA_041071465.1. NCBI lineage: Bacteria > Pseudomonadati > Pseudomonadota > Gammaproteobacteria > Pseudomonadales > Pseudomonadaceae > Pseudomonas > Pseudomonas putida. The sequence goes on from CP163498.1 coordinate 536,345, forward strand.
CTGCACGCGGACCAGGGCATTGGCCACACCGTCCAGTGCGCGCAGCTGGTTTTCGATTTCGGCCAGCTCGACACGGTAGCCACGGATCTTCACCTGGCCATCCATACGCCCGGCAAATTGCAGGTCGTTGCCCTGGCGTACCCAGTCACCGCTGCGGTACAGGCGCTGGCCGTGGCTGCCGTGCGGGTCGGGCACGAAGCGCTCAGCAGTGAGCGACGGGCGGTTCAGGTAGCCACGGGCAAGGCCTGCACCGCCTATGTACAGCTCGCCCTTGGCCTTGGCCGGCAGTGGCTGCAGGCAGCGGTCAAGCACTGCCACGCGGGTGTTGGCCAACGGCTGGCCGAGGCTGCTTTGTTCGCTCAGTTCGGCAACCAGCACGCCGACGGTGGTTTCGGTCGGGCCGTAGTGGTTGAACACCTTGAGCGCCGGGGCCAGTTGGCGGATCTTGCCCAGCAGGCCTGGGCTGATGGCCTCGCCACCCAATACCAGGCACTGGCTCGGCAGCGCCGCGCGGCCAGCCACCAGCATGGCCTCCAGGTGTGAAGGCACGATCTTCAGGGCATCCACCTGGTGTTCGGCCAGGTACGCGGCGAAACCTTCGGCATCCAGCACCTGTTCGCGCAGCAACAGGTGCAAGGTGTGGCCGCCGCACAGTGCGCCGAACAGCATGGTGTGGCCAAGGTCGGCAGCCGGGGTCGAGACCTGGGCCATGCTGCGGATTCGCTCGACAGGCAGGCGCGCGCTCATGCCATCGACATAGTTGGCCAGGGCGCCGTGGCTGATCGCCACGCCCTTGGGCTGGCCGGTGGTGCCAGAGGTGTAGATCACATAGGCCAGGTTTGCCGCAGCCGGCGCGGTGCGTGCGACGCTGCCGTTGCCCGCTTGCGCCCAGTCAAGGTGCTGCACAGCCGCGGGCAACTCGGCCTGCCAGTTACCGGGGGCCAGCACCCGGCGGGTGCCGCTGTCGGTCAGCATGTAGGCGAGGCGCTCAGCCGGCTGCTCGGGCTCCAGCGGCAGGTAGGCGCCCCCGCCTTGAGTACCCCCAGAATGCTGGCGAGCATGCCGACGCTGCGGTCGGCCAGTACGCCAACCAGTGTGTCTGGCCCTACCCCGGCTTTGACCAGGCGGCTGGCAATGGCCTCGGCGCGGGCATCGAGTTCGGCGAAGCTCGCCTGTTCGCCCGCAGCCACTACCGCGATGCGCTCGGGGTGACGACTGGCGGCTGCAGCAAAGCGTTGCTGCACACTGGGCGACTCGGCGGCCTGCGCGGGGGCGCCCAGGGTTGCGGCCAGACCCGGCAATGCCAGCTCGCCTACAGCACCAGCCGTTTCGGCAGCCAGCGCCTGCACCAGCGCCAGCCACTGCTCGCCAAGGGCTTCGATGGTGGCCGCCTCGAATACATCCGTCGCGTAGGTGAACGCGGCATGCAACTGCCCGGCGCGTTCGTGGGTGTCCAACGCCAGGTCGAAGCGTGCGCTGTGCTTCTCCAGGGCAATGGGCGCCAGGCTCAGGCCGGAGCGAGTCTCGATGGCCTGCACATCCGCCACCTGCGCTTGGTGGTTGAACAGCACACGAAAGAGCGGGCTTTCGCTGCTGCGCGGCAGGTCCAGGGCTTCGACCAACTGCTCGAAGGGCAAGTCCTGGTGGCTTTGTGCACCCACGGCGGTTTCGCGCACGCGCTGCAGCAGGCCGGCGATATCCAGCAGCGGGTCGATCTCGGTGTGCAGCACCTGGGTGTTGATGAAGCAGCCAATCAGCCCTTGGCCTTCTGCACGGTTGCGGTTGGCGATGGGCACGCCGACGCGGATCGCGGCCTGACCGCTGTAGCGCTGCAACAGCAGCTTGAAGGCAGCCAGCAACACCATGAACAGGGTGACGTTGTGCTTGCGCGCCACACCGCGCAGGCGCTCGGCAACGTCTGCGGCGACGGGGAATTCGTGGCGCGCGCCCCGGTAGCTGGGCCGGCCTTGGCGGGCACGATCCAGTGGCAGCTCCAGCGGCGAATGGTCCTCGCCCAGGCGGGCCTGCCAGTAGGCCAGCTGGCGCTCCTGCTCGCCAGCCTCCAGCCAGCTGCGTTGCCACAGGGCGAAGTCGCGATATTGGATTGGCAGCGCGTCGAGTGTGGCCTCGGTGCCGGCTACGGCGGCCTCGTACAGGTGCAGGAATTCATCGATCAGCACGTTCATCGACCAGCCGTCGGCGACGATGTGGTGCAGGGTCAGCAGCAGTACATGCTCCTGTGCGGCCAGTTGCAGCAGGCGTACGCGCAGCAATGGGCCACTGGCCAGGTCGAACGGGGCCAGAGCTTCGGCTTCGGCGATGCGTTCGACCGCGGCCTGGCGGGCGGTTTCGTCCAAGCTGGCCAAGGCGTCCTGGCGCAGCTGCAACGGAGCAGCCACGGCGTCTACTTGCTGGCGCACGTCATCGCCGTCGGCGACAAACCGAGTGCGCAGGGTTTCGTGGCGCGCCACCAGGGCATCGAAAGCCTGCTGTAGAGCGGCCAGGTCAAGTGGACCATGCAGGCGCACGGCCATCGGCAGGTTGTACGCTGCGCCCTGCGGGTCGAGCTGCCAGAGGAACCACATGCGCCGCTGGGCATACGACAGCTGGTCGCGCTCGGCCACCTCCACCCGTGCGCGATCGGCAGCACGGAAAAATCCATGCCCTCGCCCTGCAGCGCCTTGAGGAACAGGCGGCGCTTGTCGGGGCTGAGTTCGATGAAGCGGCGGGCGAGCTTGAGCGTTTGATCAGCATTCATGTCGAGCGGTGTCCTGGCAGTCGAGCGGTAACTGTCAGACGAAGGCATGGGGGGCTGATTTAGGGGGGATTGAAGCAGGGCCACCAGGGGCCCGCCGTTGGGAATTTGGCGCCTGTGAGATCGAGCGCCGCGCGGGCGGCGCTCGATCTCACAGGCGCTGCACCTCCCACGACAAACACCTATCAGCCCAACACCTCGCTGTGCCCCTCGGCCATCGCCACCACCACCTTGCGCTTACCGGTAAACGGCGAGCGGGCGTGGGCCGCGAGCATGTTGTCGAGCATCAGCACATCGTTTGTCAGCCAGGGGAAGCTGATGGTGCATTCATCCAGCACCCCGCGCACTTCATCGAGCAACGAATCCTCGATGGTCGTACCGTCGCCGTAATACACGTTACGTGGCAGGTCCTCTTCCTCGACAATGTCCATCAGCGATTCACGCACCTCTGGCTGCAGGTTCGACACATGGAACAGGTGGGCCTGGTTGAACCACACGTCATCCCCGGTTACCGGATGGCGCGCCACCACCTGGCAGCGCTGGCGCGTGCGCAGCTCGCCGTCGTCCTTCCAGATGCACTCGATGGCATGCGCCCGGCAGTACGCCTCGACCTGGCGCGGGTCTTCGGTGTTGAACACCTGCGACCACTCCACATCCAGGCCGTTGCCATAGTTGCGCACATACATCAGCCCTTTCTCCTCCAAGCGCTGGCGAATGCGCGCCGGCATGCGTCGGTACACCTCGCGGCTATCGGCAATTGGCGTTTCGCCGCCGGTCTCGGCGGGGATGACGCTGTAGAACCAGATCTTCATCGGCCATTCCAGGGTGTAGGCCTGCTCGTTGTGCAGGGGAATGCTCTGGTGCGCCGGGTATTCGGTTGAGGTGTACACGCCTTTGGTCACGTTGCTGCGGGGGTAGAACCGAACTCGTAGTTGAGCAGTGGGTGACCGAAGGAGGCGGCAAACTGGCGGAAGGCTTCGGCGCCACCCACCTCGAAGCCGCGGAACAGGATGCCGCCAGCCTGCAGCAGGTGCCGATCCACCAGCGGCTGCAATTCGGTAAAAGCCTCCAGCAGGTCGATCCCCGGCTCCGGTGCGCGCACCAGCAGCGGCAGGTTGCCGCGCGCAGCGTCCAGCGGTTCGATGGCAAAGCTCAGCAGTTCACTCATGTACGGTCACCTCAAGCCAGGGCCGCGTTGGCGGCGAAATCGGGTTGTGCGCCATCACGGCGCCTGACTAGGTGAACGAGCGGGCCCGCGGGAAATTCACCAGGGCAGCACTCACAGGTAAAGCCAGCGCGTGCCGGTTCGTCTGAACGATGTGCACCCTTTTATCGCCCAGGAACCGTACATGACTCGCCAGCTTCTGCTCCTAGCCCTGCTCGCCACGGCCCCTGCCGCCTGGTCGGCGGAGCCATGCGCCATGGAAATCCACGGCACCGACCAGATGACCTTCGACAAGGCCGCCATCAGCGTGCCCAAAACCTGCACCACGTTCACCGTTACCCTCACCCACCCAGGCGACATGCCCAAGAACGTGATGGGCCACAACTGGGTATTGAGCACCCAGGCCGACATGCAGGGCGTACTGGATGACGGCCTGAAGGCCGGCGAGGCGCAGGACTACGTCAAGCCTGGCGACACACGGGTGATCGCTCATACCCGCCTGATCGGTGGTGGCGAGAAGGACAGCGTCACCCTCGATACCAAGGCGCTGAAGGCCGGTACCGACTACAGCTTCTACTGCTCGTTCCCGTTCCACAGCACCCTGATGAAGGGCACCCTGACCCTTGGTAGCTGACCCCGCCCCCCACTTTCACCAGCGAGATCACGCTTCATGAAAACCTCCTCCCCCGGGGCCATCCGCGAACTGCTGGGCCTGCTCAAACCTTACCGCCCGGCGGTCATCGTCTCGGTGCTGCTGGGCATGGTCGGCGGCCTGGCCGTCACTGCGCTGCTGGCCACCGTCAACCAGGGCCTGCACGCTGAAGGCGGCATGAGCCAGGGTGTGATCCTGGCCTTTGCCGGCCTCTGTGTATTGGCCCTGGTCAGTAGCGTGGCGGCCGACAGCGGCACCAACTACGTCGGCCAGAAGGTCATTGCCCGGTTGCGCAAGGACCTGGGCGCCAAGGTGCTGTCGGCACCGATCGAGCAGATCGAGCGCTACCGCACCCACCGCCTGATCCCCGTGCTGACCCGCGACGTCGACACCATCAGCGACTTTGCCTTCGCCTTTGCACCGCTGGCCATTTCGCTCACCACGGTAACCGGTTGCATGGCCTACCTGGCGTGGCTGTCGTGGCCGATCTTCCTCATCACCCTGGCAGCCATCGGCATCGGCAGCGGCATCCAGTACGTGGCACGGCAAAAAGGCGTGGCTGGCTTCAACGCCGCCCGCGATGCCGAAGACAACCTGCAGAAGCACTATTCGGCCATTGCCGAAGGGGCCAAGGAGCTGCGCATCGACCGCCGTCGCCGCCATGCCATGCTGACGCGCAACATCCAGGGCACCGCCGACTTCATCGCCAACACTCACATCCGCGCCATCAACATCTTCGTGGCGGCCAAGAGCCTGGGGTCGATGCTGTTCTTCGTGGTCATCGGCCTGACCCTGGCCTTGCAATCGCTGTGGCCGAGCAATGACCCGGCGGTGATGAGCGGTTTCGTGCTGGTGCTGCTGTACATGAAAGGCCCGCTGGAAACGCTGATCGGCAACCTGCCGATCCTCGGCCGCGCCCAGGTGGCGTTCCGCCGTATAGCCGACCTGTCCGAACGCTTCTCCTCGCCCGAACCGCACCTGCTGCTGGAGCCGCCGGTCAAGCGCGAAACCCCGGCTACCGCGCACCTGGAGCTGCACAACGTCGAATACGCGTACCCACCCGTGGACGGCAACGAGCCGTTTCGCGTTGGGCCTGTGAACCTGAGCATCGAACCGGGCGAAATCCTGTTCATCGTCGGGGAAAACGGCTGCGGCAAGACTTCGCTGATCAAGCTGCTACTGGGCCTGTACGCCCACAACGCGGTGAAGTGCGCCTGAACGGCAAGGCCGTCGGCCCGGAGGCGCTGGACGACTATCGCCAGCTGTTCACCACCGTGTTCGCCGATTACTACCTGTTCGAAGACCTGCCCGAGCACGAGCACAGCCTGCCCAGCGATGCCACGCGTTACCTGGAACGGCTGGAAATTGCCCACAAGGTCAGCGTACGCGATGGCGCCTTCACCACCACCGACTTGTCGACCGGGCAACGCAAGCGCCTGGCGCTGGTCAATGCCTGGCTGGATGGGCGGCCGGTACTGGTGTTCGATGAGTGGGCGGCGGACCAGGACCCAACCTTCCGCCGGGTGTTCTACACCGAGCTGTTGCCGGACCTGAAGCGTTTGGGCAAGACCATCATCGTGATCTCGCATGATGACCGGTACTTCGATACGGCGGACAAGGTGGTGCACCTGAGCCGTGGGAAGGTGGTCGAGGCATTAGAGCCGGCTTGAGTGACCGAGGGGCGCTATGCGCCCCATCACCTTTACGCTCCCTATAATCGATCTATAGTCGACCTATAATTGCCTATAAACCACGCCTCTCATACGGCCTATAATAGCTCTATAATCACTCTATAATTGACTATAAAGCTGTATGGGAGGCCGTAATGCCGGAAACCGTCTATCACCGCCCAGCGCTAGCATCGCGGCTGTCGAAATTGATCATGCAAGTTGCCGTGGGCAGTGCAGCAAGCTCGGGGGTGTTTCTGGCGGCCCCCAGGCGTACCGGTAAATCCACCTTTGCACGCGAAGACCTTCGACCCGCTCTCGAAGCTGCGCAGGCAATCGTGCTGTACGCCGACCTCTGGAAAGACCTGACCAAAGACCCAGGCCAAGTCATCGTGGAAACCGTGCGTGAGGCGCTCGGGCGTAACGAAGGCTTCATTACGCGGCTGGCAAAGTCCACTGGCATGGAGAAGGTAACCGTAGGTGGCCTGAATTTCAGCGTGGACAAGATCGGGCTGGGGCAAGATGTCGATCTCACCAGTGCGCTGGTCGCGCTCTCCGACGAATCACGCAAGATCATCGTGCTGATCATCGACGAGGCGCAACATGCAATCACGACCGACCAGGGAATAGCAGCCTTGTTCGCCCTCAAAGCGGCCCGGGACGAACTCAACAGCTCGAAGCACCATGGGTTGCGCATCGTTTGCACGGGCTCGAACCGGGACAAACTGGCCATGCTGCGCAATAGCAAAGATCAGGCGTTCTTCGGCGCTGCGATGGTGCAGTTCCCAACGCTGGATCAGGACTTCATCGACTGGCTTTGCGCCAACATCGATCTCCCCTGCGCACTCGACCCGGTAGAGGTGTTCCAACTGTTCAAAGAAAGCGGCTACCGCCCTGAGTTACTGGGCGCGGCAGCAGATGAAATACGCTTCGACTTCAGCATCGAGCCCGAAGCCGTACCGGCACGGTTCCGAGAGCTTGTTCAGGCGCAAGCCAATGACCTTAACGCGAACCTGAAAAAGGTGATCCACAGCCTCACTCCGATTCAATCCGCCGTTCTACGCGTCATGTGCGTAAAGGGTAATGAATACGCACCGTTTGAGGCCCCAACCCTGGCACTGTACGCCAAAGCGATGGAACGGGCGGGTGTGCAGGAAAGCGAAATCAAGGCCGAGGTGCCGGGGGTTCAGCAAGCGCTCATCGCCTTGCAGGACAAGCATCTGGTGTGGAGGGCATCACGGGGCGTATACGCGGTAGATGAGCAGGTAATCGTCGATCTGGTCCGCGCTGATGGCTTGCTGGAAGGGCTTGGCTGAAGGTTCCTGTACGTAGAGCGCCCCATCAATCTGGCGCTCTACGCAGGCCGCAATCAGAACAACCAGCGGTACAGTGCGTAAGCCACCACCACCGCCAGCACCGGCCGCAGCACGCGGTAGGCCTTGGGGTTGGCGCGCTTGAACTGCTTCACGTGGCTGCTGATCTTGTTGCTGAAGCGCTTGCTCCAGGCATACGCCTGGTTGATCCCACCCACGCGCTCGTCGTCGGTGTTCTGCGGCGCGGTGGCACGGCCGAGGAAGGCACTGACCTGGCGGTTGATGCGGGTCATCAGCGGGCTGCTCAGTGGGCGCTCGATGTCGCAGAACAGGATCACCCGCGTAACGTCAGTTTCGTTCTTGACCCAGTGCACGTACGTTTCGTCGAACATCACGTCTTCGCCATCACGCCAGGCGTATTCCTGGCCATCCACGTAAATGCGGCAGGCGTCGGAGTTGGGCGTGGACAGGCCCAGGTGGTAGCGCAGCGAGCCTGCGAATGGGTCGCGGTGCGGGTTCAGGTGGCTGCCGCCGGGCAGCAGGGCGAACATCGCGCCTTTGACGTTGGGGATGCTGCTGACCAGCTCGACCGTGCGCGGGCACAAAGCTTCGGCCGACGGCAGGGGTTTGTCGTACCACTTCAGGTAAAAGCGCTTCCAGCCCTTCTTGAAGAACGAGCCAAAGCCTGCGTCGTTGTCCTTTTCGGCGGCGCGGATATAGCCCTCGTCGAACAGGCGCATGGCCTCTTCGCGGATCTCCTGCCAGTTGTCTTTCAGCACGTCCAGTTCTGGGAAGCGCTGGCGGTCCAGGTAGGGTTTGGACGGCACGCCGGAAAACAGGTACATCAACGCGTTGTAGGGGGCGAACAACGCCGAATGGTTGACGAACTGGCGCAACACCGGCAGGCGGGCCTTGCCGCGCAGGTGCACGAACAGCACGCTGCCGAAAAACACCAGCAAGACACCCGCCTTGGCTGCAAAGGAAAAGGTCATGCTTTCACTCCTTGGGGAAGAGCCAGGGCTGCGCGGCCTGCTCTCCAAAAAATCATCCTGCCATCATAAACCGATCCCGCCGAGGTAAAAACAACCCGGGCGGGATCGCATTGATGAAGATTTTGCAATAAACCAGGCCGCCCAACCTTGCGCCGGATCAGCGGCAACGCCGATTATTGCTGGTTTTCCTGCTCGCTGAACAGGTCGCTGAACAGCATGCTCGACAGGTAACGCTCGCCCGAATCGGGCAGGATTACGACGATGGTCTTACCTTGCATTTCCGGCTTTTCGGCCAGGCGCACGGCCGCCGCCATGGCCGCACCGCAAGAAATGCCGCACAGGATGCCCTCTTCCTGCATCAGGCGAATGGCCATGGCCTTGGACTCTTCGTCGGTCACCGTCGCCACTTGGTCGACGATCGACAAGTCGAGGTTTTTCGGCACGAAACCGGCGCCAATGCCCTGGATTTTGTGCGGGCTGGGCTTGAGTTCTTCGCCGGCCAGGGTCTGGGTAATCAGCGGCGACGAAACGGGTTCCACGGCCACCGAGAGGATCGCCTTGCCCTGGGTGTGCTTGATGTAGCGCGATACACCGGTGATGGTGCCACCGGTACCCACGCCCGCCACCAGCACGTCAACCGCACCGTCGGTATCGTTCCAGATCTCCGGTCCTGTGGTCTTTTCGTGGATGGCCGGGTTGGCCGGGTTTTCGAACTGGCCCGGCAGGAAGTACTGGGCGGGGTCGGAGGCGACGATTTCGTTGGCCTTCTCGATGGCGCCCTTCATGCCCTTGGCCGGGTCGGTCAGCACCAGTTCGGCGCCCAGCGCCTTCAGCACCTTGCGGCGCTCCAGGCTCATCGAAGCGGGCATGGTCAGCATCAGCTTGTAGCCACGGGCAGCGGCAACGAAGGCCAGGCCGATACCGGTGTTGCCCGAGGTAGGCTCGACGATGGTCATGCCCGGCTTGAGCTTGCCGCTGCTCTCGGCGTCCCAGACCATGTTCGCGCCGATGCGGCATTTGACCGAATAACCTGGGTTGCGCCCTTCGATCTTGGCAAGGATGGTCACACCGCGAGGGGCGATGCGGTTGATCTGCACCAACGGCGTGTTGCCGATGGAATGGGCGTTGTCTGCAAAGATACGGCTCATGGCAGGGGTCCTTGGCATGAAAAAAAAGCAGGGAAAGACCTCAAGGGTAAGCCCCGGCCGATGGCCCGTAAAGCCTGTTCGAACTCAGCGGGGCGCGTCGCGGTCAACCGCACATCCTGCCTTGGAGACGCTCCGATGAGAGCCCGTTATCGCTGGCCGCTGTTGGGCCTGGGCAGCCTGATCGTGCTGCTGGTTGCCCTGCACCTGGCCCTGCCCTACCTGGTGCGCGACTACCTGAACGACAAACTGGCCGACATGGGTGACTACCGCGGCCAGGTAGCCGATGTGGACCTGGCCTGGTGGCGCGGCGCATACCAGATCAATGGCCTGAAAATCGTCAAGACCAGCGGCAAGGTGCCGGTACCGTTTCTCGACGCGCCGCTGATCGACCTTTCGGTGAGTTGGCGTTCGCTGTGGTACGACAAAGCGGTGGTGGCCGAAGTGACCTTCGTGCGCCCCGAGCTGAATTTCGTCGACGGTGGCAGCAAACAGGCATCGCAGACGGGCCGGGGCACCGACTGGCGCCAGCAGCTGGAAAAACTGCTGCCCATCACCCTCAACGAAGTGCGAATCGACAACGGCGTGCTGACCTTCCGCAACTTCAACTCCAAACCACCGGTCGACCTCAAGGCCACACAACTGAACGCCAACATCCGCAACCTGACCAATGTTCGCGACAAAAAAGGCCGTCGCGATGCGAGTTTCGAAGGTACGGCGCTCATCGCGGGCGATGCGAAGGTAGAAAGCCGTGCCACCTTCGACCCGTTCAGTGATTTCGATGACTTCAAATTCAGGCTTCGCGCTACCGGCATCGAACTGCGCAAACTGAATGATTTTGCCAGCGCCTATGGCAAGTTCGACTTCAATGCCGGGCATGGTGACGTGGTGATCGAGGCCCAGGCGGAAAACGGCCGGCTAAATGGCTATATAAAGCCGCTGCTGCGCGATGTCGACGTGTTCGACTGGCAACAGGACGTCGAAAAAAAGGACAAGGGCTTCTTCCGCTCGGTGTGGGAGGCCTTGGTGGGTGCGACCGAGACGGTCCTGAAGAACCAGCCGAAAAACCAGTTCGCCACCCGCGTGGAACTCAGTGGCAGCGTGCACAAGCAGGATATCAGCGCCTTCGAGGCGTTCTTGCAGATCCTGCGCAACGGGTTTATCCAGGCGTTCAATGCCCGGTATGAGCGGGGGGCGCCGGATGCCGACTGAGTCGGCGTGACGGGGCATTCAGGGACTGAATACCCGGTCTGCGTTTTCAGTTGCCTAACCCCGCGTTATAGTCGGTGACAAATAAATTCATGTGTTGCCTGTACCGGCCTCTTCGCGGGTAAACCCGCTCCTGCACAGGACCGCGCAGCCCTCAAGCTTGCGCCGTTCTGTGTAGGAGCGGGTTTACCCGCGAAGAGGCCTGTACAGGCTTACAACAGAGGACAAACCGATGAAGTTCGAAGGCACCCGCGACTACGTCGCCACAGACGACCTGAAACTGGCGGTAAATGCGGCTATCACCCTCGAACGCCCGCTGCTGGTCAAGGGTGAACCGGGCACCGGCAAGACCATGCTCGCCGAGCAGTTGGCCGCCTCGTTCGGCGCTCGCCTGATCACCTGGCACATCAAGTCCACCACCAAGGCCCACCAAGGGCTGTACGAGTACGACGCAGTCAGCCGCCTGCGCGATTCGCAGTTGGGCGTGGACAAGGTGCACGATGTGCGCAATTACCTGAAAAAGGGCAAGCTGTGGGAGGCCTTCGAGGCCGAAGAGCGGGTGATTCTGCTGATCGACGAAATCGACAAGGCCGACATCGAGTTCCCCAACGACCTGCTGCAAGAACTCGACAAGATGGAGTTCTACGTCTACGAAATCGACGAGACCATCAAGGCCAAGCAACGCCCGATCATCATCATTACCTCGAACAACGAAAAAGAGCTGCCGGACGCTTTCCTGCGCCGCTGCTTCTTCCACTACATTGCCTTCCCCGACCGCACCACCTTGCAGCAGATCGTCGACGTGCATTACCCGAACATCAGCCAGTCGCTGGTCAGTGAGGCGCTGGATGTGTTCTTCGACGTACGCAAAGTGCCGGGCCTGAAGAAAAAGCCGTCCACCTCCGAGCTGGTCGACTGGCTCAAGTTGCTGATGGCCGACAATATCGGTGAAGCGGTGTTGCGCGAACGCGACCCGACCAAGGCCATTCCGCCGCTGGCCGGTGCGCTGGTGAAGAACGAGCAGGACGTGCAACTGCTCGAGCGCCTGGCCTTCATGAGCCGGCGCGGCAACCGCTGACAGGAGCCGGGCCATGCTGCTCAACCTGTTCAATGAAATGCGTGCGGCCAAGGTGCCGGTATCGGTACGCGAGTTGCTGGACCTGCATCAGGCCCTGCAAAAGCACGTGGTGTTCGCCGACATGGACGAATTCTACTACCTCGCCCGCGCCATCCTGGTGAAGGACGAACGCCATTTCGACAAGTTCGACCGGGCCTTTGCCGCCTACTTCAAAGGCCTGGAAAACCTCGACCGGCATATCGAGGCACTGATCCCCGAAGACTGGCTGCGCAAGGAGTTCGAGCGCTCGCTGAGCGAGGAGGAACGCGCGCAGATCCAGTCGCTGGGCGGCCTGGACAAGCTGATCGAGGCATTCAAGAAACGCCTTGAAGAGCAAAAGGAACGCCACGCTGGCGGCAACAAGTGGATCGGTACCGGCGGCACCAGCCCGTTCGGCTCGGCGGTTTCAACCCCGAAGGCATTCGCGTTGGCGAGGCCGGTAAACGCCAAGGCAAAGCGGTAAAGGTGTGGGACCAGCGCGAGTACAAGAACCTCGACGATCAGGTGGAACTGGGCACACGCAACATCAAGCTGGCCCTGCGCCGGCTGCGCAAGTTCGCCCGTGAAGGCGCCGCCGAAGAGCTGGACATCGACGGCACCATCGACCACACCGCGCGTGACGCAGGGTTGCTGAACATCCAGATGCGCCCGGAACGGCGCAACACCGTCAAGCTGCTGTTGCTGTTCGATATCGGCGGCTCGATGGACGCCCACATCAAGGTCTGCGAAGAGCTGTTCTCAGCCTGTAAAACCGAGTTCAAGCACCTGGAGTACTACTACTTCCACAACTTCCTCTACGAGTCGGTGTGGAAGAACAACCTGCGCCGCACCTCGGAGCGGTATTCCACCTTCGACCTGCTGCACAAGTATGGCGACGACTACAAAGTGATTTTCGTCGGCGACGCGGCCATGGCGCCCTACGAAATCACCCAGCCAGGTGGCAGCGTGGAGCACTGGAACGAAGAGGCCGGGTACGTGTGGATGCAGCGGTTCATGGAGAAATTCAGGAAGATCATCTGGATCAACCCGTATCCGAAGCAAGCTTGGGATTACACGGCTTCGACCCATCTGGTGAGGGACTTGATCGAGGACAAGATGTACCCGTTGACCTTGCAGGGGTTGGAGGAAGGGATGCGGTATCTGTCCAAGTGATGCAGCCTTTATGGGCCCTTTCGCGGGTTTACCGCGAAAGGGCTGGCAGCCTCACCGCCAACGGTCCAGGTAAACCTGGTGCTCCCGCCAAGCCTCGTCCTGCACCACCGCCTTGAACCGCACCACCGCCCCTGGCATGCACTGCGCCAGCTGCGCCAGCGCCAACGGCGTCAACGCCCCCAGCCGCGGATAACCGCCAATGGTCTGCCGGTCATTGAGCAACACGATCGGCTGCCCATCCGGCGGTACCTGCACCGCCCCCAGCGGTATCCCTTCGGAAATCATCGGTGCACCCTGATAGACCAGCTGCGGCCCCAACAGACGGATACCCATGCGGTCCGCCCGGCTGTCCAGTGTCCACTCCCGGTTGAAGGCCTCGAACAGGCTGGTACCGCTGAATTCACCGATCTGCGCGCCCATCACCAGGTCAAGTACAGGCTTTTGCGGGTACTGTGGACGCAGTGCGTGCGGCACCTCGCGCAGGGTTGCATCGCTGCCGGTGAAACTTAATGCCTGGCCTTTAGCCAACGCGGCACCCTGGCCATCGATGCCACCCAGTTCTTCACGGACCACCGTGGCACAACTGCCCAGTACATCCTCGCCCATGAACCCACCCGGTGCCGCCAGGTATGCCCGCACACCCTGCCTGGGCTGCTTCAGGGTCAGGCGCTGCCCCTGGCCCAGGGCAAAGCTGCGCCAAGGTGCGATCGGCTGATCATCGACGCGCGCGTCCAGGTCGGCACCGGCCAGCGCCAGCACACAATCCTGTTCGGCCACCACGCAAAAGCCCCCCAGCGCCACCTCGACCACCGGTGCCGCCAACGGGTTGCCCAGCAGCCAGTTGGCCCAGTGCATCGCCACCCAGTCCAACGCGCCGCCCTGGGTTACCCCCAGATGGCGCACGCCGAAACGCCCGGCGTCCTGCAACTGACACAACGGCGTACTGGCCTCGATCTTCAACTGCGTCATCCTTGCGCCTCCACATCACCGCCCAAGGCCAGGAACTCACTACGCGAAACCGGCACGAAACGCACCCGATCACCCGGTTGCAACAGGCTGTAGCCCTCACGCTCTCGGTCGAACAAGCGCACCGGGGTACGCCCGATCAGGTTCCAGCCACCCGGCGATACCGCCGGATACGCCGCCGTCTGGCGCTCGGCAATGCCCACGCTACCCGCCGCCACCCGCTTGCGCGGGGTGCTCAGGCGTGGGCTGGCCAGGCGTTCGTCCACCAGGCCCATGAAACCGAAACCGGGGGCGAACCCCAAAGCAAAAACCGGGTAATCACGTTCGCTGTGCAAGTGAACAACCTCGGCTTCAGTCAACCCGCTACGGGCCGCCAGCACAGGCAGTTCAGGGCCGACACTGGCGTCGTACCACACCGGGATCTCATGTCGGCGCCCGCCGCCGCCGGCGTCGGGCTGCAAACCTTCCAGCGCCTGATCAATCAGTGCCCTCGCCTCGCCAGGCGGCAGGGCGAACTGCACCATCAGCGTGGTGTAGGACGGCACCAGGTCCAGCAGATGCTCGCCGAACGCTGCACTCAAACGCTGGCTGGCTGCAAGCATCCACGGCATGTTGGCCTCGTCGATACGGTCGAACAAGCGCACCATCAGGCTGTCGATGGCCACCACTTCAATGCGCGCTTTCATCGCGGCTCCAAGGCATCGAGGGCCTGGCGTATCTGCCGCACCGCCGCCACCGAGCTGTCGTTATCGCCATGTACGCACAGCGTGCTTGCCTGCAGGCGCAGGGCGCTACCATCGTCCGCTACCAGTGTGTCACCACGGGCCAGGCGCACGGCTTGCTCCACCACCAGCGCCGGGTCGTGATGCACCGCACCCGGCAAGCGGCGCGATACCAAGTGGCCGCTGGCGGTGTAGGCGCGGTCAGCGAACGCCTCGAACCACAGCGGTACGCCGATTTCATCGCCCAAGGCCTGGGCGGCCCGGTTGTCGGCGGTGGCCATCAACATCAGCGGCAGGGTGCTGTCGTAGGCTGCCACGGCCTCCAGCACCGTGCGCAGTTTGAGCGGGTCGGCCATCATGTCGTTGTACAGCGCACCATGGGGCTTCACGTAGGCCACGCGGCCACCCAGCACTTTGCAGATGCCGTCCAGCGCACCGATCTGGTAGTGCAGCAGGTCGCGGATTTCCTCGGGGCTGCAGGCCATGGAGCGGCGGCCGAAGCCGACCAGGTCCGGGTAGGCCGGGTGCGCACCGATGGTCACGCCGTGCTCCAACGCCAAAGCCACGGTGCGGCGCATGATGCTGGGGTCGCCAGCGTGGTAGCCGCAGGCGATATTGGCGCAATCGATATAAGGCATGACCTCGGCATCCAGGCCCATGCGCCAGCTGCCGAAACTCTCGCCCATGTCGCAATTGAGTAGCAGGCGTTCCACCACGCGGTCTCCCTTGTTGTTGTTCATAGGCCTACCTTACCGCGCCAGCAGCTGTTTGCCGCGTGTTTCCGGCAGGCTCAAGGCGGCCACGATCACAATGCCGTAGGACACCGCAGAAAACACGCCGATACCCAGGCCCAGGGGCACGTTCTGGCCGAGCATGCCGATCAGCAATGGGAACAGCGCCGCAATGACTTTGCCGATGTTGTAGCAGAAACCCTGCCCCGAACCCCGGATGCGCGTGGGGAACAGTTCGGTCAGGAATGCGCCCATGCCGCTGAAGATACCCGATGCGAAGAAGCCCAGCGGGAAGCCCAGCCACAGCATCACCCCATCGCTGACCGGCATCTGCGTGTACAGCAGCACGATGACGAACGAGCCCACGGCGAACAGGATGAAGTTCTTCTTGCGCCCCAGCAGGTCGGACAAGTACGCGCTGACCACATAACCCACGTACGAGCCGACGATCACCATGGCCAGGTAGCCACCCGTGCCCAGCACGCTCAGACCGCGCTCGTTCTTGAGGAAGGTCGGCAGCCACGAGGTGATGGCGTAGTACCCACCCAGTGCGCCAGTGGTCAGCAGGGACGCACGTACAGTGGTCCAGAGCATGCCCGGTGCGAAGATTTCGTAGAAGTGCGAAGGTGCCTCGGCGTTTTCCACCGACTTGGCCTCGCGGTATACCTCGGGGTCCTTGACCAGGCGGCGAACGAAAATCACGAAGATCGCCGGTACCAGCCCCAGCAGGAACAGTGCACGCCAGGCCTGCTCTGGCGGCAACCATGAGAACAGCAGCGCATAGAGAATCGCCGTGAGGCCCCAGCCGATGGCCCAGCCGGACTGCACCATGCCAACCGCCTTGCCTCGGTCCTGAGCACGGATCACTTCGCCGATCAACACCGCACCGGCGGTCCATTCGCCGCCGAAACCAAAGCCCATCAAGGTGCGGGCGATCAGCAGTTGCTCATAGTTCTGGGCGAAGCCGCACAGGAAGGTGAAGAAGGCGAACCACAGCACCGTCAACTGCAGGGTGCGTACCCGGCCGATGCGGTCGGAAAGAATACCGGCCACCCAGCCACCCACGGCCGAGGCGATCAGCGTGCTGGTGTGGATCAACCCGGCTTCGGTGGTGGTGATGCCCCACAGCATGATCAGCGTGGGGATGACGAAGCTGAGCATCTGCGTGTCCATGCCGTCCAGGCCATAGCCGATCTTGCAGCTCCAGAAGGTGCGCCGTTGCTGTTTGTCGATGTCGCGGTACCAGGCGAAGGGCCCGGACGAAGGGGGGGAACTGACCTGCTGCTGCACGCCGGTGGGGTTCATGGATGCCTCGGCTTGTTGGTATTGTTTTATGGGCGACATAAAGCGTCGCGGCCTGGGCACCATTGTTCAGAGGCCGCGACGCTTGAGTCCAACGATAAAAACCGCCGGTCTGGAACAAGAAAAACTGATCATGAACCTTCGCTTCCTCGAAACCTTCGTCTGGGTCGCCCGGCTCAAAAGCTTCCGCCTGACGGCGCAAAAGCTGTTCACCACCCAGGCCTCGGTGTCCAGCCGCATTGCCGCGCTGGAGGCCGACCTGGGCGTAAAACTGCTGCTGCGCGATTCCCGGGGTGTCAGCCTGACCCCGGAAGGTGGCAAGGTGCTGGAATATGCCGAGCGCATGCTGGAAACCGCCAAGGCCATGAAGCAGTCGCTGGACAGCGACCGGGCCAAGGTCGGGCGAATTCGTATTGGCGTGATGGACACGGTAATCCACACCTGGATGAGCGCGCTGGTGGCGGAACTGACCGAGCGCTACCCACAGGTGGAAATCGAGCTGGTGGCCGACACCGCGCTGAACCTGCGCGAGCAGTTGCAAAAGGGTTTTCTCGACGTGATTCTGCAGACCGACTTGCTGCGCGAGCAGTCCATCCGCAGCCTCGACCTGGCGCGCTACCCGATGGGCTGGGTAGTGGCTGCCGGCTCGCACCAGCACCGGGACTATGCCTCGCTGGCCGAGCTTGGTCGCGAGCGCATCATCACCTTCTCGAAGAACTCACGGCCGCACCAAGAGGTGCTGAGCCTGCTGCAAGCTGCGGGCGCAGAAGCGCCGCGGTTGAACTGCGTGAACTCGGTGGCGGCGATCACCCGGCTGTTGCGCGACGGTTTTGGCATTGGCGCATTGCCCCCAGCGCTGGTGGATGCCGAGCTGGGCCGGGGTGAGTTGGTGCTGCTGGAGGGGCTGCAACCGCCGCCGAGCCTGGAGCTGGTGGTGGCGTGGCAGACCGGGGTGGCGTTGGTGGATGAGGTGGTTGGGGTTTGTCGACAGGTGCTGGAAGCGTATGCGCGGGATGTGGGGGGGCAGCGGATAATGCTCTTCTGATACGACCAGCGTGGTTTTTGGACCACCGCATACGGTTCTCATCCCGTGAATGGCTGCCACCCAAGTCCTGTGGAAACGATTGAACTGGCGGTTCCAGCAGAGAAAACGCCAAACTCCGCACCTGATAATTCTGCCAGTAGTAAATTCGGGTTATGCCGCGTAGTTTACCGTTCGTGCAACTACTGCACACCAGCGTAGAGTGAACGATCATGAAAAGTGAACGGCAACTGCTTGAGGATCCATTTTACGGTGAGCCCAAATCATCCGACAGCCACCCCGGAAAGTTCAAAGGCAAGATGAAATGGCCACTCGGACGAGAAGCGCCTCTCAAACCTATCGATGTATATTTAACTATCAGTGATGCGAACTATTGGAGAGGTGTCGCCATTCTAGACAAACCGTTTGATCGCGTCGTCGTATCTATAAAAAAAGGACTTCCGGATGGAGTTTACTCGACCAGCGATTTCAACAATAATATCTTCGTCAAATGCATTTATGACGGCATGATTGCCGGCAGCATGGTTGGAACAGTAAAGTTTGATACAAAAATGGGAAACCTCAAGATTACCGATGTTTCTGGCAGTTTCGAGGCTGAGCACAGCAGGACGCCAGACATGCCCGCCCCCCTGAAAAATGCCCCTCCCAAAACAAACAAGGAAACATCCAAGTTCAAACTATCCTGCAATTTTGAGTTCTTGGATATTGCTAAATCATCCACGGACAAAACGTGATGAAATGCAGTTTCCTTCTCCAATTACAACATGGCTTTCATGCGACCGCCTTGTCCTGACGACTGCGTTCGCATGAGAGGCCCGGCCACGGCCTGCAGGTCATGGAGCCAGAGAGTGTCGCCGGCCCGACAATCTAGGCATCATTGCTAAAGCCCAGGGGGCGCTGCGCGCAGCTTAGCGCCAGCTTTCTTTCACCGCCCTGCGCCGCCCACCCAGGATCACCCAGCCAATCCCCAGCAACAGGCTTTCGACCACAAAGGCCAGCACAAACCCTGCGCCAACGCCCCAGCCAATCGCCTCGGGCACCAGCAAAATCTGGTAGCTGTAACCATTGAGGGTTTCTTCGCGCAACTGCGGGTCGGCCTGCACCAGCACATGCCAGGTACGCTCGGCCCACGGCCCTTGCAGCGCCTGCCATTCGTTTTCCAGCAGTTCGTTGCGGATCATCAGGCTTTCGATGCTGTTGGCATCACTGTTGAACACCGGGTCGTCACTGCTGCGGTAATGCTGCAGCAACGCCTGCAGGTCGCCTTTGAAAAAGCGCTCAGCCGTTTGCCGAAACCCGTCGAGCGCCTCGCGCGACTCGAACAGGTGCGCCTCGACCCGCTGGCTATAGTCCTTGACCAGCCCCGGGACCTGAATGCCGGCCAGCAGGCCGAAGGTGAACAGCAGCAACCGCAGGTAACTTCTGAACATGCAGCGTCCTTAGCTTTGGCCGTGCGCCACGCATTCGCCGTGGCGCCACAGCGCCCACTGACCCGGCTCGTAGCGGTGCCAGGTCTCGTTTTCGGTCAGGGCCTCGGTGGCGATCACCGTGACCACGTCGTTGGGGGTGGTTTCGGTATGGAAATCAACGATCAGGTCGACATCTTTCAAGCGTGCAGCGCCAAACGGCGCTCGCCGGGTGATGTGCACCAGCTTGGTCGAGCAGAAGCAGAACAGCCAGTCGCCGTCACTGAGCATGCAGTTGAACACGCCCTGCCCACGGTAACCCGCACAGGCTTCGACCAGCACCGGCAGCAGCTGTTCCACCGGCACCGGCTCTGGAAAGGCACTGCGAATGCGGTTGAGCAGGTCGCAGAAAGCCGCCTCGCTGTCGGTATCACCGACCGGCCGGTAGAAGCTGGCCTGGCCCTTGAAGTCGCCCAACTGGCCGTTGTGCGCGAAGCACCAGTTGCGCCCCCACATTTCCCGCACGAACGGGTGGGTGTTGGACAGGCACACCTTGCCGACGTTGGCCTGGCGGATATGACCGATCACCACTTCGCTCTTGATCGGGTAGCGCTGCACCAGGTTGGCCACTTCCGATTCGCTGCTCGCGGCTGGGTCCTGGAACAGGCGCAGGCCACGGCCTTCGTAAAAGCCGATACCCCAGCCATCACGGTGAGGGCCGGTGCGCCCACCGCGCTGCATCAGGCCTGTGAAGCTGAAAACGATGTCGGTAGGGACGTTGGCACTCATGCCCAGCAGTTCACACATAGGCGTGTCTCCGTTTACAGACGGGGCTCGACCCGGCCACCGCCACGCGGGGCGGCTGGGGGCGGGGCGTCACGGTAACGGTCGCCGCGCTCAGCGGCCAGCGGCGCATGGGCAACGACTGCATCATCTTCAACCGCTTGGCGCTTGGCGGCGGCTTCGGCCTGCGCGCGGCGCTCACGGGCGCGTTTTTCAAGCGGCCAGCGCAGCAGCACGAAGAGGAAATACAGGCCAAAGGCGATCAAGCCATACATGGCGAAGTCGGACACTGCTCGCCAGGCGTTGTTACCGACCTTGAAGGCGACGTCCAACGCGGTGATGGCAATGGCCGGGGCGAAGCTGTCCTTTACCGGGTCGACGATGGTCGGCGTCAGCAGCAGCACCGCCAGCACCACCCGCAGCGGTTCGCGCAGCCAGCGCCACATCCAGCCGGTGAGCTTGAAGCCCACCAGCAGGCAGCCCAGCGCGGCCACAGCGTACAGGCCCCAGGCGAAGGTGTAGTCGTTCTCGGTCATGGTGTTCGTGCAAGCCAGGCAAAGAGATGCCTATGATAAACACTTTTCCGGGCGCAGACAGTGTTTGCCTGTCCCCAGCCAAGAGATCACCCATGCCCAACAAGCCTCAGCCGCCCATCGCCCACGCCGATAACGCCGCCGACCCGTACGCCTGGCTGCAACAGCGCGACACCCCCGAGGTACTCGCCTACCTGCAAGCCGAAAACGCCTACCAGGAAGCCTGCCTGGCCGACCAGGCAGCGTTGCGTGAGCAGTTGTTCGAAGAGATCAAGGGTCGCATCCTGGAAACCGACCTGTCGCTGCCGTCGCCCTGGGGCCCCTACCTGTACTACACCCGCACCACCGCCGGCGACGAGTACCCACGTCACTACCGCTGCCCACGCCCTGCCGACGATTCGAACACCGTCGATGAAAGCCAGGAGCAACTGCTGCTCGACCCCAACGCCCTGGCCAATGGCGGCTTCCTGTCGCTGGGGGCGTTCAACGTCAGCCCCGACCACCGCCTGCTGGCCTACAGCCTCGACACCAGCGGCGACGAAATCTACACCCTGTACGTCAAGGACTTGGCCAGTGGCAGCGTCACGCCCCTGCCCTTCGACGACTGCGACGGCAGCCTGACCTGGGCCAACGACAGCCAAACGCTGTTCTTCGCCGAACTGGACGACACCCATCGGCCATGGCGCCTGCATCGCCACACCCTGGGCACTGACGCCGTGCAGACCGTGTTCGAAGAGCCCGACGGGCGCTTCTTCCTGCACTGCTATCGCACCAGCTCCGAGCGCCAACTGGTGCTGCTGCTGAACAGCAAGACCACCAGCGAAGCCTGGGTACTGGACGCCGAAACCCCGCAGGCGCCGTTCACCTGCCTGGCGCCGCGTGTCGAAGGCCATGAATATTTCCCCGACCATGGCCAGCTCGACGGCGAGTGGCGCTGGTTCATCCGTACCAACCAGGACGGCATCAACTTCGCTCTTTACCATGCCCCTGTCGCGCCAGTGCCAGGCCGTGAGCAATGGCAGGTGCTGGTGGCGCACCGCGACGCAATCATGCTCGAAGGCCTCAGCCTCAATGCCAGCGCCCTCACCCTGAGCCTGCGTGAAGGCGGCCTGCCAATCATCGAAGTACGCCCGCAGGGGCTGTCGGCCTATCGCGTCGAGCTACCCGACGCCGCCTACAGCCTGTACGTACAGGACAGCCTGGAGTTCGTCAGCACACGCGTGCGCCTGCGCTACGAAGCCCTCAATCGCCCGGCCCAGGTGCGCCAGCTGGAGCTGGCCACGGGCGCGCAGGTTGTGCTCAAGCAAACCCCGGTGCTGGGTGCGTTCGATGCCGATGACTATGTCAGCGAGCGCCTGTGGGCGACTGCGGCGGACGGCACCCAGGTGCCGATCAGCCTGGTACGCCGTCGCCGCGACCAGGGCAAGACCGTGCCGCTGTACCTGTACGGTTACGGCGCCTATGGGGAAAGCCTCGACCCGTGGTTCTCCCATGCGCGCCTGAGCCTGCTGGAGCGTGGCGTGGCCTTTGCCATCGCCCACGTGCGCGGCGGCGGTGAACTGGGTGAAGCCTGGTACCGCGCGGGCAAGCAGGAGTACAAGCACAACACCTTCAGCGACTTCATCGCCTGCGCCGAGCACCTGATCGCCAAAGGCGTGACGGCTGCCGATCGCTTGGCCATCAGCGGCGGCAGCGCCGGCGGCCTGCTGATCGGCACGGTGCTCAACCTGCGCCCCGAGCTGTTCCGCTGCGCGATTGCCGAAGTGCCGTTCGTCGACGTGCTCAACACCATGCTCGACCCCGAGCTACCGCTGACCGTGACCGAATACGACGAATGGGGCAACCCAGAGGAACCGCAGGTTTACGAGCGCATCAAGGCGTATGCACCTTATGAGAACGTAAAGGCCCAGGACTATCCAGCGATGCTGGTGGTGGCGGGTTACAACGACAGCCGCGTGCAGTACTGGGAAGCGGCCAAATGGGTGGCGCGGTTGCGTACGCGCAAGACCGACGACCACCTGCTGCTGCTCAAGACCGAAATGGGCGCAGGGCATGGCGGGATGAGCGGGCGATACCAAGGGCTGAAGGATGTGGCGCTGGAATATGCGTTCGTATTCGGCGAGCTGGGTATCGTTTGAGATAGCTAGGGGCGCTTTGCGCCCCTTTCGCGACACAAGGCCGCTCCCACACGAGTCCTGCGCGGTATCTGTGGAAACGGCCTAGTGTCGCGATGGGCTGCAAAGCAGCCCCAAAAACCACCGCCACACACGTCTGCTATATCAATCATCATCCACCGCCGGTTTCGGCGGTTCTGGCCGCAACCCCGGCAATGGCTGGTCCTTCGGCGGCCCGGGCACCGGCATCGGTGGCAACAGCGGCGCCCCCGGCTGGCTGTCATAAGCCTTGGGCGGCGTACTCGGGGTTATCTGCGGGTATGGCGTAGGCGTCGGCGTACCGGGTGCGCCGGGTACCGGGGTAGTGAGCCGGGGTGGCGTGCTGGCGGCTTCGGCCAGGGGCCAGCCTGCCAGCAACAGCGCGGTGAGGATCGCGTGAAACATCAGCAACCTCCTGTCGGGAACCTTCCAACAGCCTACGCCTAAATCAAAGCTTTCGCCTGTCCGCCTGCCCTGCAAGCGCGCTAGACTCAATGACATAACCGTCATCTGCCTGATCAGAACAAAGGAAACACCATGAGCTCCACCTCTTCCGCCGCCGCCACCGCGCGCCTCGACCGCATTCTGGCCGACGCCAAGCGCGACAAGGAAATGGGCTACCGCGACAAGGCCCTGAGAATGTACCCGCACGTTTGTGGCCGCTGCGCCCGCGAGTTCGCCGGCAAGCGCCTGAGCGAGCTGACCGTGCACCACCGCGACCACAACCACGACAACAACCCGCAGGACGGCTCCAACTGGGAGCTGCTGTGCCTTTACTGCCACGACAACGAGCACTCGCGCTACACCGACCAGCAGTACTTCAGCGAAGGCTCCACCAGCACCCCGAGCATCGCCAAGGCCACTCACAACCCGTTCGCTGGTCTTGCGGGCATGCTGAAGAAAGACTGACCATCGATTTGCCCCCCGCAGCTACCGGGCAGCCCGTATAATCGCGCTTTTTTCGCGAAGGGCCCCGGTACGTGGCAAACAAACGATACAGCTGCATCGGCCTGTTCAACCCAAAGTCGGCAGAAAACGTCGGCTCGGTGATGCGCGCCGCGGGCTGCTATGGCGTCAATTCGGTGTTTTACACCGGCAAACGGTATGAGCGCGCGCGTGACTTCGTCACCGACACCAAGCGCGTGCACTACGACATCCCGCTGATCGGCATCGACGATCTGCAGCGCATCATCCCGCTGGGCTGCACGCCAGTGGCGGTGGAGCTGGTGGAAGGTGCGCGGCCCTTGCCGGAATATACCCACCCGGACCGGGCCATCTACATCTTCGGGCCGGAGGATGGTTCGTTGAGCGAGGAAGTGCGGGGGTGGTGTGAAGAGACTATCTACATTCCGACCGAGGGTTGCATGAACCTGGCAGCGACGGTGAACGTGGTGCTGTATGACCGTTTGGCCAAAGGGCTGAATACCCGCTCGGGGCCCAAGTTCAAGTAATGAAAAGGCCGCCACTGCAACAGCAGGGGCGGCCAGGTGCTGAGCTCCGTCAGAACAGCACCGGTCTTGCTCGAATCACGAAGCGTTGATCCAGATGGTCTTCAGCTCCGTGTACTGGTCGTGGGCCCAGATGGACTTGTCGCGCCCACCAAAGCCAGACTCTTTGTAGCCACCGAACGGCGTGGTCACGTCACCTTCGCCGAAGCAGTTGACTGTGACCACACCCGCGCGGATTTCACGCGACAGGCGCAGCGCATTGCGCAAGCTGCCGGTGTAGGCCGAAGCCGCCAGGCCGTATACGGTGTCGTTGGCCAGCTCGATCGCCTCGTCGATGGTCTCGAAGCTGGTCACGCTCAGCACCGGGCCGAAGATTTCCTCGACGAACAGTTTGTTGTCACGGCCAACGTTGTCGACGATGGTCGGCTGCACGAACACGCCGTCCTCGGTTTCGCCCCCTGAACGATGCTGAGTTTTTGCTCGGCAGCGTATTCCAGGTACGACTTGACCTTCTCGAAATGCGACTTGCTGACCATGGCGCCCAGGCGGTTGTCCGGGTCCAGCGGGTCGCCCAGCTTCCAGCCCTTCAGGTGCTTGGCGATGAGGCTCAGCAGCTCGTCCTTCACGTCCTTGTGCACGATCAGGCGCGACGAGGCCGAGCAGTTCTCCCCCATGTTCCAGAACGCACCTGCGGTGACGAACTGGGCCACTTCGTCCAGGTCCTCGACGTCGTTCATGACCACGGCCGGGTTCTTGCCACCCAGCTCCAGGACGATGCGCTTGAGGTTGGACTCGGCAGCGTATTTCAGGAACAGGCGGCCAGTGTCGGTCGAGCCGGTGAAGCTGACCATCGGGATATCCATGTGCCGGCCGATGGCCTCACCCACTTCGCGGCCACCGCCAGGCACCAGGTTGAACACACCGGCCGGGATGCCGGCCTCGTGGGCCAGCTCGGCCACGCGCAGGGCGCTGAGGGTGGTTTCTTTGGCCGGTTTGACCACAATCGAGCAACCGGCAGCCAGCGATGGGGCAATCTTCCAGGCCAGCATCAGCAGCGGGAAGTTCCACGGCAGCACCAGGCCGACTACGCCAATGGCTTCACGCACCACCATGGTGACGGCTGCGTTGCCGGTCGGCGCGGTGGCGTCGTAGATCTTGTCGATCAGCTCGGCGTGCCAGCGGAGCGTGTGGATGGTTTCCGGTACATCGACTGTCTGGCACTCGCTGACCGGCTTGCCACTGTCCAACGCTTCCAGCACGGCCAACTCGTGGGCATTGTCCTCCAGCAACTGGGCGAACTTCTGCAGCACGTGCTTGCGGTCGCTGGGCTGCATCTTCGACCAAGTGCCTGCTTCGAACACACGCTTGGCAGCGGCCACGGCGACGTTGACATCGTTGACGTCGCAGGCGGCGACCTCGGCCAGTTGCTTGCCGGTGGCCGGGTTGGTGGTGACGAAGGTCTTGCCCGAGATGGCATCGCGGAATTCGCCGTCGATGAAGGCCTTGGTCCGCAGTTGCAGTTCGGCGGCGATGGCCGCGTATTGTTCCTTGCTCAGCAATTCAGCCATTTTTCCGGCCTCCTTATTTGATCTGGGCGATGGTGGCTTTCAGCTCGGTGACCACGCGCTTGAGTGCTTGCTTCTCGGCGTCATCCAGGTCGTACAGCGGCTTGCGCACGCCGCCGGTTTTCAAGCCATTCAGGGCCACGCCGTTCTTGATGGCCTGGACGAACTTGCCACCTTCCAGGAAGTCCATCAGCGGCATCATGGCGGCCATGATCTTGCGGCCTTTGGCGAAGTCCTTCTCGATCACGCAGGCCTCGTAGAGGGCCACGTGCTCGCGCGGGATGAAGTTGGAACCGGCGCAGACCCAGCTCTGGGCGCCCCAGGCGAAGAACTCCAGGGCCTGGTCGTCCCAGCCGCACGACAGCTGGATGTTCGGGCGATGGATGGCCAGGCGGTGCAGCTGGGCCATGTCACCGGAGCTTTCCTTGATGGCGACGATGTTCTTCACGTCGGCCACGGCGTCGAAGAATGCTTCACCCATGCTCACGCTCATGCGGCCTGGGTAGTTGTAGAGCATGATCGGCAGACCGGCGGCAGCGTCGACAGCCTTCACGTGCAGGGCGATTTCCTGCTGGGTCGGCAGCGCGTACGGTGGGGTGCCGACCAGCAGCGCGTCAGCCTTGATTTCCTTGGCGTGCTGGGCGAAGGCAACCGCATCTTCGGTACGGATGCCACCGGTGCCGACGATCAGCGGCAGGCGGCCGTTGAGCACGTCCTTGGCCTGGGCAGCCAGGTCGATGCGCTCCTGGGTGGTGTGGGCGTAGTACTCGCCGGTGGAGCCGCCAATGATGACGCCGTGGACTTTCGACTCGACCAGGTATTCGAGGACCTCGGCGAACGCCGCCTTGTCGATCGAGCCGTCCGCAGCCAGCGGAGTGATTGCCGGGGTGTAGATGCCTTCGAATTTCACGGTAGGTTCTCCAGTGCGTTGCTCAGTGTTGTGAAGGCCGCAACGCAAAGACGCTGCGGCGGGTTGTAGGGTTTCAGCTCAGCGAAGCCGCTTGTTGCAGGTTCAGCGAGCGGGTTTCCGGGGCCAGGGCAACCGAGAAAGCCAGGCCGACGAAGGTCACGGCAGCGGCGGCGTACATGGTGGCGCCGATGCCGTAGCTATCGAGGGCGATGGGCACCAGCCAGGTGCCGACGGCGGCACCGACCCGCGACATGGAGGTGCCCACGCCCACGGCGCCGGCACGGATTTCGGTGGGGAACAATTCGTTGGGGTACACCAGCTGCAGCACCTGGGCGCCACCGATGAACAAGGCATAGGCACCAAACAGCACCAGGATGAGCATCTCGTTGCCGTTGCTGAAGGCACCCAGGCCCAGCAGCGCCAACCCCGACCAGAAGAAGCTGTGCAACAGCGTGGTGCGCCGGCCGATGGTGTTGAGCAGGCGGGTGCCCACAATACAGCCGACCACGAAGAGGAAGGTGATTGCAATGGAGCCGATCGATGCCCAGTCACCTTTGAGGTTCAGCGCGCCCAGCACTTTCGGGGCGAATGCGTACACCGCAAACACAGGGATCACCGAGCAGGTCCAGAACATGGTGACGAACAACATGCGCTTGCCATAGCCGGAGTGCAGCAGGCTGAGGAACGACAGTTTGCGGGTCTTGGGCTCTTCCGGCAGGTTGCTCAGCGAAAACCCCTGGCCGTAGACGCGCTTGATCACCTCATCGGCCTCGGCCGAGCGGCCCTTGCTGATCAGCCAGCGTGGCGATTCGGGAGTACCCAGGCGGATGGCGAACAGCAGCGCACCGATCACTGCGGCGCTGGCCAGCACCAGGCGCCAGGCATCGTCGCCGCCGTGGCGAAGGATGGCCTCACCCGCCAGATAGGCAGTGGCGGCGCCGGCAAACCACAACACCGTCAGGGTAGCCAGGCGCGGGCCACGGTTCTTCCTGGGCAGGAACTCCACCAGCAGCGACGTGGCGACCGGATATTCGATACCCACGGCAATACCGATGGCGAACCGCAGCAGGAACAATACCAGCGCCGACTCGACCCAGAACTGCGCGACCGAAGCCAGGATGAACAAGGTCGGGCCAACGAAGAACACGCGCTTGCGGCCGAAGCGGTCGGTCAGCCAACCGCCGAAGAAACCACCGAAGAAAATGCCGATCAACGCCGAGGCGGCGATCATGCCCTGCCAGAAACTGGTCAGGTTGAGCCCTGCGGACATCTGCACCATGGCCACGCCGATGATGCTCAGTACATAGCCGTCGACGAACGAGCCGCCACCGGAGCGCAGGGTCAGCCACTGGTGGAAGTTGTTGATCGGTACATCTTCAATCGAAACATTCGGACTTGTCATTATTGTTCCTACCATTTCTGCTACATGCACATTTGCAAGGCGAGCGCGTCCGCGAAACTGAAAACCGCCTTCAGCCCCGGGTGATCGAACTGCGCATCTCGATCATCAAGTTCGGGCAAGCCGCGCCCGTGCCGGCCAACCAATGCCGACGTAAATGTTCTATTGGCCTAACTCAGCTGACGATCAGCTTTCTTTGCCAGCGCGGAACTGCCCCCACATGAGGTTGGCGTTCAGCCCCAGGGAAACCAGGGGTTGCGGCGGGTTTGCAGAGGGCCCGGGGGCATTGAGCAAAAACTCGATCAGCTCGTGCTTGTCGCCAGCCAGCCAGTCGGCCAGCAACTTGCCGGTAACGGTGCCACGGGTAACGCCCAGGCCGTTGCAGCACAGTGCACCTACAACATTGGGCGCCAACTTGCCAAAGAAGCCCATGTGGTTGCGCGATAATGCCAGTGCACCGCCCCAGGTATATTCGAAGTTCACATTGGGCAACATCGGGAAGCGTCGGGCGAACGATTCGCGGTGGCGCTGGACGAAGCGCTCCAGGTATTTGCCATTGCTGCGCCCGTCGGGGTTGTAGCTGAAGCTGTTGCGGATCAACAGGCGGTTGTCGACGGTGCGGCGCATGGTGGTGCCGAACGGGTCGGCCGGGATCACGCCCCAGTAGGGCTTGCCGCCAAGACGTGCCTGTTCGTCCTCGGTCAGCGGCCGGGTGATGCTGCCGTAGGTGAACACCGGCAGCATGCGGCCCTTGAGGAAGCCGAAGCTCATGCCGAAGGCGTTGGTGGTGAGCACCAGCTTGTCGGCGGTGATCGAACCGTGGGCGTGGCGCAGCACCACCTTGTCGCCGTACTCGACGTCGGTGATCGGGGTGTGCTCGTACAACGAGACGTTGGACGGCAGGCTGTCGGCGAGGCCTTTGACCAACGCCGAAGGTTGCAGCAAGGCAGTGCCGGGCGTGAACAGGCCCTTGCGGTAGAAATCCGTGCCGATGTGCTCAGGCAGGTCGCGCCCCTCGACCACTTCGTAGGGTTGCCCCAGTTTGTCCAGCCCCCGGCGGTAGGCATCCAGCACGGCAATACCGCGGCCTTCGATGGCCGCCTGGTACTTGCCGCAGTGGCGGAACTGGCACTCGATGGCGTAACGCTCGATCAGGTCCTTGAGGTACTGCTGGCCACCCAGGTTGAGCTTGAGCACGGTCTTGGCGATAGCGATGTCGCCAATGTAGTCCTCGGCGCCGATATCGTGCGGCAGGTCGATGGCAAAGCCGGCATTGCGCCCGGAGGTGCCATAACCGACCTCCTGGGCCTCGACCAGTATGATCTCGTCATGCGGAAAGTTCGTTGCCAGCTGCCGCGCGGCAGCCAGGCCGGTGAAACCGGCGCCGACCACCACCCAACGCGCCTGGCTGCGGCCCTTGTGGGCCGGCCTTGGCGTGCGGGGCTTGCTCAGGTGATACCAGCCACAGGTGGCATCATCGGCGGGTAACGAACTTATTCTTGTCATGTCACAAACCTGGTTCTTGTAGTCGTCGAATGGTCAGCACCGGCGGGGCTTACCTGTGTAACTCAAATCTGAATCGGCACATCCAGCCCTTGCGGCGCGGCGTACTCCGCCATGCGCCGGCGCGACAGCTCGAAGTGCTCACGCACCAGCTGGCCTGCGGCTTGCGGGTCGCGGCGCTCGATGGCCTGGATCATTTGTTCGTGCTGTTCACACGCCAGCTCGAGGTCGCGCTGCATGTCGTCGGTGGTCGGGTGGCGATAGAAGATCTTGCCCAAGCGGGTGTGGTCGATCAGCAGGCGGCGCAGGCTTGGCATCAGGTAATCGTTGTGCGCCATCTTGCCGATTTCCAGGTGGAAGGCGTCGTTGTAAAGCACGCGGTTTTCCACGTCGCGCTCTTCGATGGCCTGGCGGAATTGGGCCTGGATAGCCTTGAGCACTGCGATTTCTTCAGCGCTGGCATAGGTGGCGGCCAGCTGGGTAGTGGCCACGTAGATAAGCGGGGCGGCAACGTAAAAGCTGTGCAGCGACTCGTGGTTCATGGCGGCGACGCGTGGCGCGCGGTTGGCTTCCAGTTCGATGTAGCCTTCGGCGGCAATCTGGCGCAGCAACTCGCGCACAGGGGGGCGCGACAGGCCAAATTCGTCGCACAGGGCCAATTCATCCACCACGGCGCCCGGGGCCAGTTCCATGCTCAGGATCCGGCGACGCAGCGCTTCGGCGAGGACGGCTTTGCGGTCCTGCGGCACTTCTGCAGCGAGTGGTTGGACGGTGGCTTTCATGGCGGCCTTCTTTGTTGTCATAGCGCTGTGTCTACTATTTGTATAACGACTATAGGGTACTGTTAGACAATGTGTCTACAGCATTTTCGATGAACGGCGAAATCTGTCTGAGCCTTTGTTTATAAGGGTTCCAGCGGGTTTCCGGGGGAGATTAAACACCCTTGAGGCTGCATTGCCAAACCGGACAAAAAACTCTCCAGACAAGACAAGTGCGCACAATGTGCCGGCCTCTTCGCCGCTACAAACAAAAAAGCCACCTGCAAGCAGGTGGCTCCCTTCCAGTCACATTTCCCGTTACGCGGTTGCCAAGGCCTCCCGCCGCGCATGCCGTTTGCTGGTAACCACCCCCAGCACCAGAATCACCAGCGCCAGTGCCAGAGTCAGCGACACCTCCATGCGGTGCTTGGGCATGACAAACATGGTGCCCAGGGCAAAGATGATGAAGCCGATGACTGCATAGGTCAGCCACGGGTACAGCCACATACGGAAAGCGATCTCGACATTCTGCCGCTGCAGGATCGCGCGCATGCGCAGTTGCGAGCACGCAATCGCCAGATACACCAGCAAGGCAATCGAACCGGAGCTGGCCAGCAGGAAGGCGAACACCTCAGCCGGGGCAAAGTAGTTGACGATGGTCGCCAACATGCCGATCAGCGTACTGCCAATCACCGCCGCACGCGGTACGCCAACCTTCGAGGTGCGCTGGATGAAGCCCGGTGCATCGCCACGCTTGCTCAGCGAGTAGAGCATCCGCGACGAGATGTAGATCGACGAGTTCAGGCAGCTGGCCACCGCCACCAGCACGACGATGTCCACCAACTGCTTGGCGTAGGGGATGCTCATGATTTCCAGCGCTCGCTGGTAGGAGCCCTGCACGGGCAGCAGCGGGTCGTTCCATGGCACCACCGAGATGATCACGAAGATCGAAAGCAGGTAGAACACGCTGATGCGCCAGATGACCGAACGGGTAGCCTTGGCGATGTTGCGTGCCGGGTCTTTCGATTCGGAGGCGGCAATGGTCACCGCCTCGGTACCCAGGTAACTGAACATGGTGGTCAGCAAGGCGCCGATAATCGCCGTCCAGCCATTGGGCATAAACCCGCCCTGCTGCTCCAGCAACCGTGGCAGCCCACTGACTTCACGCCCAGGCAACACACCGGCCAGCGCCGCTGCCCCCAGGGCGATGAACGCGACGATGGCAATGACCTTGAGCATGGCGAACCAGAATTCGAATTCGCCGTACTTGGCCACACTGAACAGGTTGGTCGCGGTCAGCAGCACGGTCATGCTCAGGGCAAAGAACCAGGCATCGATGTGCGGGAACCAGTTGTTGAGCACCACGCCAGCGGCGATGGCTTCGATGGGAATCACCAGCACCCAGAACCACCAGTACAGCCAGCCGATGGTAAAGCCGGCCCAGCGGCCGATGGCGCGGTCGGCGTAGGTGGAGAACGAGCCGGTATCGGGGCTGGCGACTGCCATTTCCCCGAGCATGCGCATCACCAGTACCACCAATGCACCTGCCAAGGCGTAGGCGACGATGGCCGAGGGGCCGGCCGCGGCGATGGCGTGCCCGGAGCCGATGAACAACCCGGCACCGATCACCCCGGCGATGGAGAGCATGGTCACATGGCGTTGCTTGAAGCCTTGCGCCAGCTGATTGCCGGCGCCACTCGCGCTTGTCATTGTCATCCTGATCCCTGCTTTTGTTTTCTTTGTGGGGGGACGTGAAGCTCCTGGATCGAAACCCAGCGTGGATGAGCTTCGCGCCCGGTCACGGTACGCCAGCAAGGGGGCGGTCAAGTTGCCTGGATCCGCCACGGAGTTGACCATAGATGACATTGCCACCGCCGGGCGCCCCGATTGAACGCCGGCGACTTCCTGCAGGTCACCTGCAGACATTTCACACGGAGGTCTTGCCATGTTCGATATCCACTCTGCTGCGACGTCGCAGCACAATGTTCATGGCCTGGAACGGGTCAGCTCGCTGGCTGGCGGAGCGCTGATGTTCAGCAAGGGGCTGCGCCATGGTGGCCTGGTCGGCTTGCTGCAAATGGTGGTGGGCGGCATTGCGGTAGCACGCGGCGTCAGCGGGCACTGCTCAACCAAGGCCTGGTGGCAGCGGCATCGGCAGGAATACCACCGGTTGCGTTCGGATATAGCGCGCAGCGCGGCAGAACTGGAGGTGTTGAAGGCCAGTGCCAGGGCGGCGACCAGAGGGGTGACGGTAACCGGGAAGGATCCGTTGGCCGACAGCTGAATCTGCTTTACCTGTACCGACCTCTTCGCGGGCAGGCCCGTGAAGAGGTCGGTACAGGTAACAAAAGTGCCTAGCGCAACGCCTTGCTCTGCAACACCTCGGAACGCCGGCCCAGCACATTCTCGCTGATCTGCACGAAGTCCTCGGTACTGACGCTGGGCAGGCGCATCAACCCGCGCACCACATCGTCCAGCGAGCGCTTGGCCTGGGTGTGAATGCGGATTTCCTTGTCCAGTGCCTGAAGCAAGATCACCCCACGGGCCACCTGGGCCGGGCTTGTGCGCTCGCCCTTGAGCCGGGTGACCTTGGCGCCTTGCTTGCTCAGGCGGGCCTGCCAGGCCTGGTAACGGTCATCGCTTACACCACCGGAACGGCGCAGCAACTCGCTGGCGTAGTAATCGGTCAGGCTCTCTACCAACCAGTCATTGCCGTCGCGCCCATGAATCTGCGCAAACAGCTGCACCACTTCGCGCAGCAACGGGCTGCTGCCATTCTCGCTGACCATCGGCCGAGCACTGTGCAGGTACAGCGAACCCTGGGCCGCCATCGCCCCACGCCACATGCCGTCACGCGCCCCCACCAGCAGCAGCTTTGGCGGATTGCGCGGGAACACTGCCTGCAATTGCGGCCAGACGAATGTGAGCAAGGTCAGGCTGTCCATACGCCGCATGCCCTGCCCCACCGGCGCGGCAACGGTCACTTCGGTATCGCCCAGGCGGGCACGGCGGCTGCCCAGGTCACCGGCCAGCATCCAGCCGGTCGGGCGATCGAACAGGCGCGAAACGTTGTCGATGCGGAATTTGTCCTTGCCAATACGCGGCCATGAGGTTTCGATGCTTTTCCACCCTTCGGGCAGGTCGAAAGCCAGGCGCGCCACAAGCTCCGTGCCATCCTGCTGATCGAGACGCGCAGGCGGTATCAGCTGATCGCCGAGAAACAGCGCCCAATGCGGGGTAATGCGCGATGAATAAGCGCCACTGGTCAGTTTCTGGTCCAACTGCACGCGGTAGCTGAGGCTGGTCTTGCCCGCCGCCGGCTGCCACACACCACGCTGGCCCTTGAGTTGCCATTGGCCATCTGCCTGGAAGCCACTGTAGGCACCGGCCTTGCCCAGGTCGAAGTCCAGGCTGCGCACGGCGCTGCCGTCGGCCAATGTCACGCGGACTTGCGCCTGACCACTGGCAGGCAGCAGGCGCACCTGGTAGTCGAGGTCGACTTTTTTCGCCCAGGCTGGCGAACTGGCCATCAGGCCCAACAGCAAGAACAGCTGGCAACGCATACAGAAACTCCTTGTTTCCCCGTGGCAGCGGGCCGCGCCGGTCAGCTGGCGCGGAAGATCAGGTGGTCTTCCCAGTCGTCTTCGTGCACATCCTGCTCCCTGAGCATACGCCCCGACTGGGAAATGCGCTGTTCATGAACCTGTTGACGATCGCCGCAAACCAGGTGATGCCAGGCTGGCAGGTCCTTGCCCTCACTGACCAGGCGGTAGCCGCAGGTACTCGGCAGCCACTTGAACTGGTCGGCCTTGCCTGGGGTGAGCTGGATGCAGTCCGGCACCTGGGCGAAGCGGTTGGGGTAGTCGCTGCACTGGCAGGAATCAAGGTCCAGCAGCTTGCAGGCGATGCGCGTGTAATAGACGCTGTTGTCGTCTTCGTCCTCGAGCTTTTGCAGGCAGCACAGGCCGCAGCCGTCACACAGCGCCTCCCACTCTTGCGGGCTGAGTTGTTCGAGGGTCTTGCGCTGCCAGAACGGCGCGTTTTCAGCGATCATCACACG
This sequence comes from Pseudomonas putida, assembly GCA_041071465.1. NCBI lineage: Bacteria > Pseudomonadati > Pseudomonadota > Gammaproteobacteria > Pseudomonadales > Pseudomonadaceae > Pseudomonas > Pseudomonas putida. Next base: position 570,793 of record CP163498.1, read on the forward strand.
GGGTTCCTGCATTCATCTTGGGGCCACGGCGCGCGGCGGCGCCAGTCTAGAGCCTGGCCTTCGGCAAAGCCAGACCGCTTGTCAGTCGCGACGGGACGCAGTAGCGTGCGCTTTTCCCGTCCGTTTGCAGGAGCCGCCATGAGCGCCAACCCCCGCATTGCCGATTACGCCATCAACGAGCAGTTCATCAACCGCTGGTCGCCACGCGCCTTTACCGCCGAGCCGATCAGCGAAGAAACCCTGCTGAGCTTCCTTGAAGCCGCCCGTTGGGCACCGTCGGCGTACAACTCGCAGCCTTGGCGCTTCCTTTATGCCCGCCGTGACACGCCGAGCTGGGAGCGCTATCTGAGCCTGCTGGTGCCGTTCAACCGTAGCTGGGCGCAACAGGCGTCGGCACTGGTGCTGGTCATTTCCAAGACCACGTTCGCGGCCCCAGGCGCTACGGAAGAAAAACCGGCGCTGTGGCACACCTTCGACACCGGCTCCGCCTGGGGGCACCTGGCGCTGCAAGCCAGCATCAGCGGCTGGCATACCCATGGCATGGCCGGCTTCGACCAGGACCTGGCGCGTCAGGAACTGAAGATTCCTGAAGGCTATGTGCTGCATGCCATGGTGGCGATCGGCAAGCTGGGTGACAAGGCCAGCCTGGACGAGGCGCTGCAGGCGCGTGAAGTACCGAGCCCACGCAAGCCGTTGAGCGAGCTGGCGGCCGAGGGCGATTTCAGCCTGTAAGCTAGGGGTTGGCTGTACCGGCCGTGTGCTGCGAAAAGGACGGTACAGACAACAGAATTCAGTAGCCCCGAGCGAAGTCCACTTCGCCACGCAGCCCCTGCCCCGCTTCATAAGCCCGTGCATTCTCGACAAACAACCGCACCATCGCCGCAGGCGAGGTGGGTGCCGAGCTGTGCCCGGTGAGCAGCAAGCCCCATGCGGTCCAGAACGGGTGCTGCTTGGGCAACGGCTCCTGCCGGCAGACATCGATCACCGCACCGGCGAGATGGCCTTCCTTCAACGCCTCTACCAGGTCGGCATCGACCACCGCCACCCCGCGCCCGGCATTGATGAACAAGGCCGAGGGCTGGAAGCACTTGAACAGCGCCGCGTCGTACAGGTCATGAGTGGCCGGCGTGTCCGGCAGCAGGTTGAGCACGTAGTCGACCTGGGCAACCATGCGCGGCAGGTCGGCCAGCGCCGCCACCTCGACGAACGGCGCCTGTTCACGGGCGCTGCTGGCAACCCCGTACAGCACCACGCCAAACGGCTGCAGAAACTCGGCCACACGCTGGCCAATGTCGCCTGTGCCGACAACCAGCACCTTGCGCCCTTCCAGGCTGCGCCCCGGGCGGTCATCCCAACGCCGCTCGACCTGGCTGACCAGGCGCGACAGCACCTCGCGCTCGTGGCCAAGCATGTAGGTGAGCATGTATTCGGCCATCACTTGGCCGAAGATGCCCACTGCACGGGTCAGGCGGTAATCACGCGGCAGGCCATCGGCCAGCAACGGCGTGATACCGGCCCAGGTCGACTGCATCCAGCCCGGTTTGTGGCCCTGGCGCAGCAGGCTTGCCAGCAGGTCCGGCTGGCCCAGCCACACCGGGCACTGAGGCGCCAGGCGGGCCAGTTCGGCAGAGTCGCCGCTGGTCAAGACTTCCACTTCAGGTGCGGCTGCGCGCAACAGCTCGGCGTATCGAGCATGATCATGCTCGGCAATCAGTACACGCATGATCAGACCGGGTCGTTACGGCGCAGCAGCTCTTCGGGCAGGTGCTCGATATACTCGTCTTCCGCCGGCGGCATCTGCAGGTGGTAGCCCTGGTTGTCGAGGTTTTCCAGCACCTTGGTGATGTCCTCGCGGGCCAGCTTGCGCTCAGGGCTGAGCACCAGGTCGAACGCGTGCATCGGGGTGCCGAAGAACGGCAGCAGGCCTTCGGGCACGCGCTCCAGGCCGTCAGCCTTGAGCACGTACAGGTACATTTCGTTCTTGCGTGGGCTCTTGTAGATCGAGCAAATGCGTTTCATCGAATCTCTCCGGCACCTGCAAGGTTGTCCAGCAGGGCCTGGCCCATACGCTCACGGCGCCAGCCGCGCAGCGAATCGGGCAGTTGATAAGGACCATGGGGGTAACCGCTCTTGAGCAGCGCCTCCAGGGTTTTCTTGCGCAGCATCAGCTCAGGGGCAATCCCCAGGCGCTCGCCTTCGGCCTGGCCGATGGCACGCAGCTGCTTGAGGATGCCAGCGGCTTCGATCGGCAGCGGCTCGGGCAACACCTGCGGCCATTGTTCGGCGGGCAGGCTGGCGGCGCGCTTGATCAACTGGATGAGAAACTCTCCGTCCTGACGAATGGTGCGCGGGTGCATCTCGTCGATCTTGGCCAACGCCGACAGGTTGTTTGGCTGGCTCTTGGCCATGGGCCACAGCGAGTGCTCTTTGAGGATGCGGTTACGCGGCACGTCGCGGTGGCGTGCTTCGCGCTCGCGCCAGGCGCACAGCTCACGCAGCACGGCCAGTTGCTGAGGCGCCAGCTTCCAGGCCAGTTTCACGTCGCGGTACAGGGTTTCGGGCTCGACTTCACGGCGCAACGCGGCCACCAGCTCGGCGCCGTCTTCCAGCACCCAGGTGTACTTGTCGTCGCTCAAACGCGGGCGCAGCTCGGTGAACAATTCGGCAAGGTGCACGGCATCTTCGGCAGCGTAGCTGACCTGGGTTTCCGAGAGCGGGCGTTGCAGCCAGTCGGAGCGGGTTTCACCCTTGGGCAGTTCGATGCCCAGCACGTCCTGCACCAGGCGCGAATAGCCCATGGAGAAGCCCAGGTTCAGGTAACCGGCGGCCAACTGCGTGTCGAACAGTGGTTGGGGCAGCTTGCCGGTCAGGCGCAACAGCACTTCGAGGTCTTCGCTGCAGGCGTGCAGCACCTTGACCACACCGCTGTCTTCCAGCAAGTCGGCCAAAGGTTGCCAGTCACCGATCAGCAATGGATCGATCAAAAAGGCCCGCTGGCCGTCGCCGATCTGGATCAGCCCGGCTTTAGGGTAGAAGGTGTCGACCCGCATGAATTCGGTATCGACGGCGACGAAGGGCAGTTGGTGCCAGTCGCGGCAGTGTTCGGCCAGGCTCTGGTCGTCACGGATCCAGTGAATTTCGATGGCCACAAGGCTCTCCCACTAACATTGGCGCGCAGTATATACGGCGCGGGCACTGCTGGTGAAACCCGGGCCATCCTTGATATCGATCAGTGGTGCAGTTATGTGGGGGCGGGCACGCCCGCGCCCACGGAAAGCGCGCTTCGTTTCAGCGCTTGGCCGCCAGCCAAGGCCGGCAACTGGCGAACATGTCCAGCGACTGCCGGTAGACCTCGGTGCGCACCTGCAACAGGCCGAGCATCGAATGGAACAGGTTGTCCTGCGACAGCGGGGCATCGCTGAGCTTGGCCAGGCAGTCGGTATCGATGCCAAAGTCTTCCTTGTAGCTGTCGGAGAACCAGGTCAGCAGCGGTACGTGCTTCTGCTGCTCAGGGGCAATGGCGTACGGCGTGCCGTGCAGGAACAGGTTGTACTCACCCAGCGACTCGCCATGGTCGGACAGGTAGATCATCGCCGTGTCGACCTTGTCCTGCTTGCTGCGCAGGGTGTCGATCAGTGAGGCCAGCACCTTGTCGGTATAGGCCAGGGTGTTGTCGTAGCCATTGATGATTTCCTGCTCGCTGCACTGGTTCAGCGCGTTGCTCTGGCACACCGGGGTGAAGCGTTCTTCGCCACTGGGGTAGCGCTTGAAATACTCGGGGCCGTGGCTGCCCATCTGGTGCAGCACCAGCACGGTGTCCTTGTCGAGGTTGTCGATCAGCTCGTCCAGGCCCTGCAGCAGGATTTGGTCATGGCATTCGCCATTGGCACACAGTTGCGGGTCCTTGAGGTTGCTGACATCGATGAACTGCACCCGGTCGCAGGTACCCTTGCAACCCGACTGGTTGTCACGCCACTGCACGGCCAGGCCGGCACGCTGGAGGATATCCAGCAGCCCTTCGCGGTTCTTGGCCACGCGGGCATCGTAGTCCTTGCGCGTCATGCCAGAGAACATGCACGGCACCGAGACCGCCGTTTCCGTACCGCACGAGTGCACGTCGGAAAACGCCAGCAGGCCCTGTTGCTTGGCGAGGTTCGGCGTGGTGTCGCGGTCGTAGCCCAGCACACCGAAATGGTCTGCCCGGGCACTTTCCCCAACCACCAGCACGGTCAGCGACTTGCGCTCATGTTTTTGCCAGGCTGCATCACGCTTGGCATCTTCGCCATAATTCTGGAACGGGCGCGAGGCGGTACCGACACGCTCGCTGACATAACCAATGGAGGCCCCGACGATATTGCTTGGGGTCAGCATCAGGCGCAGTTCATGGTGATTGCGAAACAGCGACGACAACCCTTGATAATTGACCAACGCTACCGAGCCGAGGGCCACCACACAGGCACCGCTGACCACCAGCTTGCCCAGCAGCTCGCGGTGCCAGGCACGGTAGGCGATCGGCGCTTTCCACAACAGAACCGAAGGCAGTACGCCCAGCAGCAGAATATAGGCGGCAAACTTGAACGACATCAGGTCGCGCACTTCCGCAACATTGGTCTCGGCCATATTACGGAACATGCCAGAGTCAATAAGTACGCCGTACTGATTCATGAAGTAAGCCACACCCGCGCCACTCATGAACAACACGATAAGTACCGGCTTCAATACATAGCGGAAGGCAAACAACGTGAGGATTAGATTGAAAGCGAACAGCATCAGCACGGCAAACGCCAGGCTCAGCCAGAGCCCCGACAGGCCGGCGGGCACAATCTCTTGCAGATGCCCCCAAAGGAACATGTTGAAGCCGATCAGCAGGTAAAGGCTGGCCAGCAGCGTGACCCATTCAGTCCGCAGGGATTTGAAGTTGAGCATCAGTGTTCGCAATCAAGAGTGATTATCAACCCCCAGGCCAATTGGCACCGTGGGAAAGTTGGGCGAACTCTAGAAAGCGCGTCATCAATTTTTCGTGAAAAAGTCGGTAACAATTTCGTGAAGGCGCGTCTTTTATCAATTACCTGAAAGCCATTCAGCTGCCATTCAGGCTGGGCGGCCGCTACAAGCCTGCGCAAAGGCAGCTATCCTCAGTGGTCAGGACCTTACCGACAACCCTGACAGAGGTGAAGAAATGCCAGTTCCGCATGATCTGCTCGCTGACCTGCACGTTACCGCTGATGCATTCCAGGCGCTCATAGACAGGGACCACGACCTGCACAAACTGCACAAGGAGTACAACGCCAAGGACAAGGAGGTGGTCGCCGCCGAAGGCAACGGCACCAACGACGAGGCCGTCAACCGCCTGCGCAAGGAAAGGTTACTGATCAAGGACAAGATCGAACGGATCATTCATCCGCCCAAATCCTGACGGGCATTCATTGAACCTGCCGGCCTCTTCGCGGGCTCGCCCGCTCCCACAGAGTCACCACGGCCCTCAAGACCTGTGGAGTACCTGTGGAAGCGGGCAAGCCCGCGAAGAAGCCAGTTGCCCTTACACAGCAACCAGCGCTTTCAGCGCCCCATCCAGGTCCTCGACCAGGTCGCGGTAGTCCTCGATCCCCACCGACAGCCGCAGCAGGTTCTCGCTGATCCCCATCACCCCTTTCTGCTCAGGGCTCAACGAGCAGTGCGACATGCTCCAAGAGTGGTTGATCATGCTCTCCACCCCACCCAGCGAGTCGGCCAGCACAAAAATCTGCAGTGCCTCCATCAGGCGGTTGAGCGCAGCGCGGTCGCCCTTCACCTTCATCGCCACCACCGCACCGCCACTGCGCATTTGACGCTTGCACAGCGCATGCTGTGGGTGGCTTTCCAACCCTGGGTAATACACCTGCTCGACCTGCGCGTGGCTTTCGAGGAAGCGGGCCACTTGCAAGGCATTGGCGCATTGGCGTTCCATGCGTACATCCAGGGTCTTCAGACCGCGCAGGGCCAGGTAGCAGTCGAACGGCCCCTGCACCGCACCAATCGCCATGCTGATACGGCGCAGGCGCGCCAGCAGCGCATCATTGGCTGCCACCACCACACCACCCGTTAGGTCGGAGTGGCCGCCGATGTATTTGCTGGCCGAGTGCATCACCAGGTCCACGCCCAGGGTGATCGGGCGCTGGTTCCACGGTGAGCAGAAGGTGTTGTCGATACAGGTCAGAATACCCCGCGCCTTGGCCAGGTCGCATACCGCCTTGATGTCGACCAGGTGCAGCAGCGGGTTGGTCGGCGATTCGATCCAGATCAGCTGGGTTTGCGGCTTGATCGCAGCCGCCACGGCCTCGAGGTCGTTGAGGTCGACGTAGGTGGTGGTCAGGCCCGAAGTGCGGCTGCGGTAGTCTTCCATGATGCGGAAGGTGCCACCGTACACACCGTTCATCACCACCACATGAGCATCTTTGGGCAGCAGCTCCAGCACGGTCGCGGTGGCATTCACCCCCGAGGCGCAGGCCACTGCGCCCACACCTTCTTCCAGGGCGGCAACGCAGGTTTCGTAGGCATGCCGGGTCGGGTTGCCGACGCGGCTGTAGGAATATTCCGGCTTGTCGTCCAGGCTGCGCTTGGTGAACGAGCTGGCGGTGACGATGGCCGGGAAAATGGCGTTATCGGCGACGCTGAACTGCTCGCCGGCGTGAATGGTGCGGGTGGCGAAATTGCGCGGCTTTTCGGACATGGTCAGGCCCATTGGCAGAGTGAAAGTCGCCACTATCGCATAACCCAAATCGTCTGGGCTTGGGGTAATCTGTGAAATATTTTTCTGCACGGCCAGCGCGCGATATGGACAGTTTCGACCAGCACATTCTCACCCTGCTTCAGCGCGACGCTTCAATCTCGCTGAAGGACCTGGCCGAGGCCGTCAACCTGTCCACCACGCCGTGCTGGAAGCGGGTCAAGCGCCTGGAGGAAGACGGCTACATCCTCGGCCGTGTCGCCCTGCTCGACCCCGAACGGCTCGGGCTGGGGCTTACCGTGTTCGTCCAGCTCAAGACCCAGCGCCACGACAGCGCCTGGCTGGAGCAGTTCGCCGCGACCGTGACGGGGTTCGAAGAAGTGATGGAGTTCTACCGCATGTCAGGGGATTGGGACTACATGCTGCGGGTGGTGGTGGGGATATCGCGGCGTATGACCGGTTCTACAAAAAGCTGATTACCCGTACCGATGGGTTGTCGAACATCACCTCCAGCTTTGCCATGGAGCAGATGAAATACACCACGGCTTACCCCGTGCATCGCGCCTGAATCGGCGTTGGATTCTTCGCGGGCAAGCCCGCGAATACGCCGGTACAGGCAACCCATCAATCCGCTGCCAACACCGCCGCAATCCGGTTCCCCGCCTTGGCTTTCTCAACCTTGATCGCCACAAATTTCGAGGTCGGGGTGTAGGTCCCTTCGCCATAACTTTCCAACGGCACCAGCGGGTTGGTCTCCGGGTAGTACGCAGCTGCCTGCCCCTCGGGCACGTCATACGCCACCAGGCGAAAGCCCGACACCCGTCGCTCAACGCCATCCTCCCACAGCGACACCAGGTCCACCTGCTCGCCCGGCTCGAAGCCTAGGCGGCGGATGTCGGCCTCGTTGACGAACACCACTTCACGCAGGCCAAACACCCCGCGGTAGCGGTCGTCCAGGCCATAGAGGGTGGTGTTGTACTGGTCATGCGAACGCAGGGTCTGCAGGATCAGGTCGGGTTTGTCACCACGGGCCAGTACCTTGGCGTTGACCAACTCTTCGGGCAGCGCGTGGGGCATGAAGCGGGCCTTGCCCGTGGCCGTGCGGAAGTTGCGATCGGCGGCAGTGTTGCCCAGGTGGAAACCGCCTGGGCTATGGAGGCGTTCGTTGAAACCGGTGAAACCAGGGATCACATCGGCAATCATGTCACGAATGCGGTTGTAGTCGGCCACCGCATACTCCCAGTCGATCGGCTGGTTGCCCAGCGTGGCCTTGGCCATGCCGGCAATGATCCACGGCTCCGAGCGCATGTGCGGCGAGCGTGGACGCAATTGGCCGTTGGAAATGTGCACCATGCTGAAGGTGTCTTCCACGGTCACGCCTTGCGGCCCTTCGGCCTGCAGGTCGATTTCGGTACGGCCCAGGCACGGCAAAATCAGCGCATCGCGGCCGGTGACCAGGTGCGAGCGGTTGAGCTTGGTGGAAATCTGCACGGTCAGCGCACAGTTCTGCAGTGCCGCGTGGGTGCGCGGAGTGTCGGGGGTGGCTTGGGCAAAGTTGCCACCCAGGGCGACGAACACCTTGGCCCGCCCCTCTTCCATGGCCTTGATCGCCAACACCGCGTTGTGCCCGTGGGCACGCGGCACACGGAACTGGAAGCGTTTTTCGATGGCATCGAGCAGCGCCGCCTTGGGTTTCTCGTCAATACCCATGGTGCGGTCGCCCTGCACGTTGCTGTGGCCACGCACCGGCGACAGGCCGGCACCGGGCTTGCCGACGTTGCCGCGCAGCAGCTGCAGGTTGACGATTTCCTGCACGGTCGGCACCGAATGGCGGTGCTGGGTGACGCCCATGGCCCAGCACATGATGACCCGCTCGGCCTTGCGGTACATGCGCGCGGCCAGCTCGATCTCGGCCAGGGTCAGGCCGGATTGCTTGACGATATGCTCCCAGGTGGTGGCGTCGACCGCTGCCAGGTAGTCATCGACGCCGCTGGTGTGCTCGGCGATGAAGGCGTGGTCGAACACCGCCGGTTCACCCTTGGCCTGGGCGTCGCGCTCCCACTGCAACAAGAACTTGGCGATGCCGCGCATGGCCGCCATGTCTCCACCCAAGGCTGGGCGGAAGTAGGCGCTGGAAGTCGGCTCGGAGCCGTTGCTGAGCATTTCGAACGGGTGCTGCGGGTGCTGGAAGCGCTCCAGGCCACGCTCTTTCAACGGGTTGAAGCAGACTACCTGGGCCCCGCGCTTGACCGCTTCGCGCAACGGTTCGAGCATGCGCGGGTGGTTGGTGCCGGGGTTCTGGCCGATGACGAAGATCGCGTCGGCCAGCTCCAGATCGTGGAACACCACGGTGCCCTTGCCCACGCCAAGGGTTTCCGACATGCCCGCGCCGCTGGCTTCGTGGCACATGTTCGAGCAGTCGGGGAAGTTGTTGGTGCCGTAGGCGCGCACGAACAGCTGATAGAGGAACGCCGCCTCGTTGCTGGCCCGGCCCGAGGTGTAGAACTCGGCCTCATCCGGCGACTGCAACGCACGCAAGTGCCGAGCGACCAGCTCGAAGGCCTCTTGCCAGGTGGTTTCGACATAGTGATCGGTGGCGGCGTCGTAGCGCATTGGGTGCGTGAGACGGCCTTGGTATTCGAGCCAGTAGTCGGTCTGTTCCTTCAGCGCGCTGACGCTGTACCTGGCAAAGAACGCCGGGTCCACCGAGCGGCCAGTGGCCTCCCAGTTGACTGCCTTGGCGCCGTTCTCGCAGAACTTGACCATGTCGCTTTCCGGTGACTCGCCCCAGGCGCAGCCGGGGCAATCGAAGCCGCCGTTCTGGTTGGTCTTGAGCATGGCCCGCAGGTTCTTGAAGGCATTTTCGCTGCCCAGCCAGCTCTTGGTCACGCTTTTGAGCGCACCCCAGCCGGCGGCGGCGCCTTTGTAGTCCCTGATGTGTTCGTCCTGGCTCATGCGATGAATCCTCACGCTTCGATGCTTTTTTCCAGCCTATTGAGCGTGGGGCGGGGGCGTCCAATCGAAAGATCTTACGGCGTGATAAGCGGTTTCGATCACCGGCTGAAACCCGCGTGTGGCCGTCATAGAGGCCATTGATCAATCAGTCGGGCAAAGCAATTTGACGGCCCTGCGGCCAGGTTATAGCTTGGAGTTGTGTCCCAACCCATTCGAGCGCGCACGTGGAACAGAACAGCCGGGCCCTGATCGACGGCTTCAACCGGAAAATCGACTACCTGCGGATGTCGGTCACCGACCGCTGTGACTTCCGTTGCGTGTACTGCATGGCTGAAGACATGCAGTTTTTGCCGCGCCAGCAAATCCTCAGCCTCGAAGAACTGTTCCAGGTAGCCGAGCGCTTCGTCGCCCTGGGCACCCGCAAGATCCGCCTGACCGGCGGCGAGCCCCTGGTACGCCAGGGCATCGTCGAGCTGTGCGGGCGCATCGCCGCCCTGCCCGGCCTGCGCGAGCTGTGCATGACCAGCAATGGTTCGCAACTCGGGCGCCTGGCCCAACCACTGTTCGACGCAGGCGTCACGCGCCTGAACATCAGCCTCGACAGCCTGGATACCGACCGCTTCAAACAGCTGACCCGCACCGGCGACCTGGCCCAGGTGGTCGCTGGCATCGACGCCGCACGCCAGGCCGGTTTCAAACGCACCAAGCTCAACTGCGTGGTACTCAAAGGCCGCAACGACCATGAACTGGTCGACCTGGTGCGTTTTGCCATCGACCGCGAACTGGACATCACCTTCATCGAAGAAATGCCACTGGGCACCATCAGCGAACATGAGCGCGGCGAATCGTTCTGCTCCAGCGATGAAGTACGTGAACGCCTGGCAGGGCAATTCACCCTGATCGAATCGACCGAGTCATCCCAAGGGCCGGCCCGTTACTGGCGCCTGGCCGAAGCGGCCAACACCCGGGTCGGTTTCATTTCCCCGCACAGCCACAACTTCTGCGCCACCTGCAACCGTGTGCGCCTCACCGTCGAAGGCCGCCTGCTGCTGTGCCTGGGCAACGAACATTCGGTAGACCTCAAGCACGTGCTGCGCGCCCACCCAGGCAACCCCGAGCGCCTGGAAAAGGCCATCCGCGATTCGCTGCACCTCAAGCCCTACCGCCATCACTTCGAAGTCGGCGGCGAGGTGCAGATCCTGCGCTTCATGAACATGACCGGCGGCTGAGCAGCCGCCTCTGGATTTCCATGATCGTCCACCCCACCCCCGATGTACTGCGTGTGCTGTTCACCCTCAAGGGGTCGATCGTCAAACGCATTGCCTTGCGTTGCCTGATGGTCACCCTGCTGGCCGCGCTGATCGTGCTGGTCGAGCGGCATTTCCCGGCGTTTTTCTACCCGGTCAGCGCCACCCCATTCACCTTGCTGGGCCTGTCGCTGTCGATTTTCATGAGCTTTCGCAACAACGCCTGCTACGACCGTTGGTGGGAGGGGCGCAAGGCCTGGGGCAAGCTGATCATCGAAACGCGTTCGTTCGTGCGTGAAAGCGTGGTCATTGCCGACCAGCAGTTGCGAGCCGAGCTGCTGCGCAGCCTGTGCGGCTATGCCCATGCACTGAATGCCCGGCTGCGTAACGAGGACGACCTGGCGGCCGCTCGCCCCTGGCTGGCCCGGCCGGAGACGATCAGCCCGCACAACGTGTGCGACGGTATCCTGCGTGAAATAGGCGAGCACTGCTCACGCCTGGCCGAACGACAACAGATCAGTGATTGGCGCTACAGCCTGCTGGAACAACGCCTGGTGGGCCTGACCGAAGTGCAGGCCACTTGCGAGCGGATCAAGTTCACCCCCTTGCCGTTTCCCTACACGCTGTTGCTGCACCGTACCATCTACATTTTTTGCATTCTGCTACCGTTTGCCCTGGCCGAGCCGCTGGGCTGGCTGGCGCCGTTGTTCACCACCATCGTGGGGTACACCTTCTTCGGGCTGGATGCGATTGGCAACGAACTGGAAGACCCATTCGGGCGGGATGAGAACGACCTGCCGACCGATGCCCTGGTGCGCACGGTGGAACGGGATGTGCTGGCGGGGCTGGGGGAACAGCAGTTACCACCGGCGTTGTTGCCGGTGGGGTATGTGTTGAGCTGACAGGCAGCAGCATCAGCCCCGGCTTGCACAGGCCTCGATCGGCAGCAGGTGTTTGACGAAGTTGCAGGGCCGGTGTCGGGCATCCAACTGCTCTGCCAAAATCCCCTCCCACGCGGTACGGCAAGCCCCGGTGGAGCCCGGCAGGCAGCATACCAAGGTTCTGTTGGACAACCCGGCCAGGGCCCGGCTTTGCACGGTCGAGCTGCCAATATCGAGAATCGACAACGCCCGGAACAGCTCGCCAAAACCATCGATACGCTTATCCAGCAGGCACTCGACTGCTTCTGGCGTGCTGTCGCGCCCGGTAAAGCCGGTACCACCGGTTATCAGCACCACCTGCACCTGCTCATCGGCAATCCAGGTAGCCACCTGGGCGCGGATCTTGTACAGGTCGTCCTTGAGCAGTGCCCGCGCCACCAGTCGATGGCCGATCTCTACCGAGCGGCTGGCCAGCAGCTCGCCGGAAGTATCGTTGTCGTAGGTACGGGTGTCGCTGACAGTCAGCACGGCGATGTTCAGCGGTACGAAGACCGCATCGGGTTGGACGCGCACGGTGAAGCTCCTTGAATGGCATTGTCACCACGCTAGAGGCATGGCCCCAGGTGCGTCCAATCGATATGGCGTACCGGCCGATCAATGACATCTATCGCAGACGTAGGTTATGGTCTGCACAACCAGACGCCAGGCACTTCCATGGACATCAAGCAGCTCAAGTTCCTCATCGCCCTCGACCAGACCCGCCACTTCGGCCAGGCCGCGGCGCTGTGCCATATCACCCAGCCGACGCTGTCCATGCGCCTGCGCAACCTGGAAGACGAACTGGACCTGGTACTGGTCAAGCGTGGCCAGCGCTTCGAGGGTTTCACCGAGGCCGGCGAGCGCATCCTGGCCTGGGCCCGCACCCTGCTCGCCGCCCACGACGGCCTGCAGGCCGAGGCCGCCAGCTGCCGCGGCCAGGTGGTCGGCAGCCTGCGCCTGGGCACCGTGCCGCTGGCCAGCTTCAACCCCATGCACCTGCTGCTGCCGCTGCGCGAAAAGTACCCCGAACTGCACTTTCAGCTCAGCTCGCTGAGCTCGGAGCAGGTCATCGACGGGCTCAGCCGCAACCAGCTCGACCTGGGTATCTGCTACCTGGACCAGGTCAACACCAGCTTCTTCGACGTGATCGAGCTGGGCACGACCACCATGGGCCTGCTGCACGACACTCGGCACTTCCAGTTCGCCAGCGACACGCTGCGTTGGGACGAACTCGGCGACATTCCGCTAGGGCTGCTGAGCAAAGGCATGCACTACCGCCAGTCGCTGGACCTGAGCTTCCGCAGCCGTGGCCTGGAGCCCAATGCGGTGCTGGAGAGCGACTCGAGCTTCCAGCTGATCCAGGCGATCAACACCGGCATGTGCTGCGCGATCATGCCACTGGACTGCGGCCTGGAAGACCTCAGCGAACACCTGCGTATCCTGCCGGTGGCCGACGCCGCCATCCATAGCCCGGTCGGTTTGCTGCTGCGCCGCAGCGAGCCGCGCTCGGCAATTGCCGAACAATGCTTTGCCGAAGCGCGCGGGCTGTTTCAAGCCACCTGATCGGCAGTCGCCTGGCGGTACTGGCGCGGGGTGAAGCCGGTCAGTTGCTTGAACTGGCGGCTGAAGGCGCTGTGGTCGGTGTAGCCGCAGCACATCGCCACTTCAGTGATCGGTAGCGCCGAATGCAGCAAGCGGTGGGCGTGCTCCAGGCGCGCCTTGTGGATCATCTGCCGGGGCGTGAGGTGGAACACCCGCTTGCAGTAGCGCTCCAGCTGGGCCACGGAAATGCCGGCAATGCGGGTCAGCTCGCCCATGCTGATCGGTTGGTGGAAATGCCGCCGAATATGCTCGTCCACCGCGGCCAGGCGCTGGTAGGCAGGGTGGCTGTCGGCGGCTGACTGCAAATCTACCGAAATGCCAACCAGGCCGATGATCTCGCCCGCCTGGTTGTACAACGGGCGCTTGTGGGTCAGGCACCAGCCCGGTTCACGGCTGCCGTACAGGTGTAGCTCCAACTGGTCTTCCAGTACCAGCCCCTCCTTGAGAACGCGACGGTCCTGCTCGGTGTAGCCAGGGCCCAGCTGTGCCGGAAACACTTCGGCGCTGGTCTTGCCCAGCAACGGCTGCAGGCGCTTGAGGCCGCAGCGCTGAACCAGGGTGTCGTTGGCCAGTACGTAACGGGCAGCCGGGTCCTTGATGAAGATGGCGGCGTTGGGGATGGCGTCGAGAATCGGCAGCAGCAGCGATACACCGGCGAGCAAGGCCTCGAGGGTGGCGGGGCGGTGCTGGTCGAGGGAATGGTAGAGGGTGGCCAAGGGGTTGACGGTCATCTTCGGTTCTCTGCTGGCTGTGCCGGCCCTTATGCAGTGTGGCTTTCAGCCTATCGTCCAGCTGTGCGCCTTGCCATCGTTTTTCTGCAACTGTGCCGATTTCGTCACCCCCTCTGCAGAAAACCATCAAGAACCGCCGACCCGACCGGTTCACTCTATGCCCCACGCAAGCCGCCCAAGTCCTACAAGAGCGCGGCCCAAAAAGCCGCATCTCGTGACATCAGACCTGCCTATCCAATAACCAACAAAAAGGCGAACCCATGTCAGGCAAATTCAAAAAACAGTTATCACTGCTGGACCTCACCTTCATCGGCCTAGGCGCCATCTTCGGCTCCGGCTGGCTGTTCGCCGCCAGCCACGTCTCGGCCATCGCTGGCCCGGCTGGCATCCTTTCCTGGTTCCTTGGCGGGTTCGCCGTACTGCTGCTGGGCATCGTCTACTGCGAGCTAGGCGCCGCCCTGCCCCGTGCCGGTGGCGTGGTGCGCTACCCGGTGTATTCGCACGGCCCACTGCTGGGCTACCTGATGGGTTTCATCACGCTGATCGCCTTTTCCAGCCTGATTGCCATCGAAGTGGTCGCCTCACGCCAATACGCCGCCGCCTGGTTTCCCGGGCTGACCAAGGCCGGCTCCAGTGACCCGACCGTACTCGGCTGGCTGGTGCAGTTCGCCCTGCTGGGGCTGTTCTTCTTCCTCAACTACCGCAGCGTGAAAACCTTCGCCAAGGCCAACAACCTGGTCAGCGTGTTCAAGTTCATTGTGCCGCTACTGGTGATCGGCGTGCTGTTCACCTTCTTCAAACCAGAAAACTTCGAGGTTCAGGGCTTTGCCCCATTCGGCTTGTCCGGCGTGGAAATGGCCGTGTCGGCGGGCGGCATCATCTTCGCCTACCTGGGCCTGACGCCGATCATTTCGGTGGCCAGCGAAGTGAAGAACCCGCAACGCACCATCCCGATCGCGCTGATCTTGTCTGTGCTGCTGTCCACCGCCATCTACGCCCTGCTGCAACTGGCCTTCCTTGGCAGTGTGCCCACCGAAATGCTGGCCAACGGCTGGGCCAGCGTGACCAAGGAGCTGGCCCTGCCCTACCGAGATATCGCCCTGGCCCTGGGTGTGGGCTGGTTGGCCTACCTGGTGGTGGCCGATGCGGTGATTTCGCCCAGCGGCTGCGGCAACATCTACATGAACGCCACCCCGCGCGTGGTCTATGGCTGGGCGCAGACCGGCACCTTCTTCAAGTACTTCACCCGCATCGACGCAGAATCCGGCATCCCACGCCCGGCACTGTGGCTGACCTTTGGCCTGTCGGTGTTCTGGACCCTGCCGTTCCCATCGTGGGAAGCGCTGATCAACGTGGTATCGGCTGCCCTGGTACTGAGCTACGCCGTCGCCCCGGTCACCGTCGCCGCCCTGCGCCGCAACGCGCCAGACATGCCGCGCCCGTTCCGGGTCAAGGGCATGGGCGTGCTCGGCCCGCTGTCGTTCATCATCGCCGCGCTGATCGTGTACTGGTCGGGCTGGAACACCGTGTCGTGGTTGCTGGCCCTGCAGATCGTGATGTTCGTGCTGTACCTGCTGTGCGGCCGCTTCGTGCCCACCCAACACCTGTCGCTGGCCCAGCAAGTACGCTCGTCGGCGTGGCTGATCGGCTTCTACGCGGTGACCATCCTGCTGTCGTGGCTGGGCAGTTTTGGCGGCCTGGGCGTGCTAGCCCACCCGTTCGACACCCTGGCCGTGGCCGCCTGCGCGCTGGGCATCTACTACTGGGGCGCTGCGACTGGCGTACCTGCCCACCTGGTACGCCTGGAAGGTGAAGACGAAAGCGAAGCCAGCGCTGAAACCTATCCCAGCCGCCCCGCTGCCGTCGCTTCCTGATCTTTTACGCAAGGGACAAGCCCATGAAACAGATTCACGTCATCGACTCCCACACTGGCGGCGAACCCACCCGCCTGGTGATGAGGGGCTTCCCGCAACTGCACGGCCGCAGCATGGCCGAACAGCGTGACGAACTGCGCGAGCTGCACGACCAATGGCGCAAGGCCTGCCTGCTGGAGCCACGCGGCAACGATGTGCTGGTGGGCGCGCTGTACTGCCCGCCGGTGTCGGCCGACGCCACCTGCGGGGTGATCTTCTTCAACAACGCCGGCTACCTGAACATGTGCGGCCACGGCACCATCGGCCTGGTGGCCTCGCTGCAGCACCTGGGCCTGATCGCGCCGGGCGAGCACAAGATCGACACCCCGGTCGGCCAGGTCAGCGCCACCCTGCATGAAGACGGCGCCATCACCGTGGGCAACGTGCCCTCCTACCGGTACCGCCAGCAGGTGGCGGTGGACGTGCCCGGCCATGGCGTGGTGCGCGGCGACATCGCCTGGGGCGGCAACTGGTTCTTCCTCGTTTCCGAGCATGGCCAGCGCATCGAACTGGATAACCGCGAAGCGCTGACCGAGTACACCTGGGCCATGCTCAAAGCCCTTGAAGCCCAGGGTATCACCGGCGAAAACGGCGCCCCCATCGACCACGTCGAGCTGTTCGCCGACGACGCCAACGCCGACAGCCGCAACTTCGTGATGTGCCCCGGCAAGGCTTACGACCGCTCGCCGTGCGGCACCGGCACCAGCGCCAAGCTGGCCTGCCTGGCCGCCGACGGCAAGCTTGCCGAAGGCCAGACCTGGGTGCAGGCCAGTATCACCGGTAGCCAGTTCCATGGCCGCTACGAGCGCGACGGCGAGCGCATTCGCCCGTTCATCACCGGCCGCGCCTACATGACCGCCGACAGCACCCTGCTGATCGACGAACAGGACCCTTTCGCCTGGGGCATCTGACCCTCGGCCTTTTTCCGACTGAATACTGCTAGGAGTGATAACAATGACCGACAACATCTTCACCGGCACCATGCCTGCCCTGATGACCCCGTGCACCGCCGAGCGCAAGCCGGACTTCGACGCCCTGGTGCGCAAAGGCCGCGAACTGATCGAAGCCGGCATGAGCGCCGTGGTGTACTGCGGTTCGATGGGTGACTGGCCACTGTTGACCGAGGCCGAGCGCCAGGAAGGCGTGGCGCGCCTGGTGGCCGCCGGCATCCCAACCATTGTCGGCACCGGCGCGGTGAACACCCGTGAAGCGGTGTCTCATGCCGCCCACGCAGCCAGCGTCGGCGCCGCCGGCCTGATGGTCATCCCCCGCGTGCTCAGCCGCGGCGCTTCGTTGATCGCCCAGAAGCACCACTTCTCGGCCATTCTCGCCGCCGCACCAAAGCTGCCAGCGGTGATCTACAACAGCCCGTACTACGGCTTCGCCACCCGCGCCGACCTGTTCTTCGAGCTGCGCCGCGAGTTCCCCAACCTGATCGGTTTCAAGGAATTCGGCGGTGGCGCCGACCTGCGCTATGCCGCCGAACACATCACCTCCAAGGACGACGATGTGACCTTGATGGTCGGCGTGGATACCCAAGTGGTGCACGGCTTCGTCAACTGCAACGCCACCGGCGCCATCACCGGCATCGGCAACGCCCTGCCGCGTGAAGTGCTGCAGCTGGTGAGCCTGAGCAAGCAGGCGGCCAAGGGCGACGCCCGTGCCCGCCGCCTGGCGCGCGAGCTGGAGGCGGCACTGGCCGTGCTGTCGTCGTTCGATGAAGGTTGCGACCTGGTGCTGTACTACAAGCACCTGATGGTGCTGAACGGCGACACCGAGTACAGCCTGCACTTCAACCAGACCGACGTGCTGACCGACGCCCAGCGCAACTATGCCGAGCAGCAATACGCGCTGTTCCGTAGCTGGTACGCCAGCTGGTCGGCCGAGCAGAACCTGGCCTGATGCAGCCACTGCTTGCTCTGTGGGCGCGGGTACGCCCGCACCCACACTGCAAGCAGTCCCCATGCACCTGCAATCGATTCCCAAGGAGGCTCCATGACCCTGACAGGCAACCTGCTGATCGGCCAGACGCCAGTAACCGGCAGCCGCCAAGCCATCCGCGCCATTGACCCGGCCACCGGCCAGGCGCTGGAACCGGCCTACCTGGGCGGCACCGGCGAACACGTGGCCCAGGCCTGCGCCCTGGCCTGGGCGGCGTTCGATGCCTACCGCGAAACCTCGCTCGAACAACGGGCACAGTTCCTCGAAACCATCGCCACGCAGATCGAGGCACTGGGCGATGCCCTGATCGACCGCGCCGTGGCCGAAACCGGCCTGCCCAAGGCACGCATACAGGGCGAACGTGGCCGCACCTGCACCCAGTTGCGCACCTTCGCCCGAGTGGTACGGGCTGGCGAATGGCTGGATGTGCGGGTCGACAACGCCCTGCCCGAACGCCAGCCACTGCCGCGCGCCGACCTGCGCCAGCGCCAGGTGGCCCTGGGGCCGGTAGCCGTGTTCGGCGCCAGCAACTTCCCGCTGGCCTTCTCGGTGGCCGGTGGCGACACGGCCTCGGCTTTGGCTGCTGGCTGCCCTGTGGTCGTCAAGGCCCACAGCGCCCACCCAGGCACCAGCGAACTGGTCGGCCGGGCGGTGGCGCAAGCCGTGAAACAATGCGGCTTGCCAGCCGGTGTGTTTTCGCTGCTGTACGGCTCGGGTCGCGAAGTGGGCATTGCCCTGGTCAGCGACCCGCGTATCAAAGCCGTTGGCTTTACCGGCTCGCGCAGTGGCGGCGTGGCGCTGTGCCAGGCCGCCCAGGCGCGCCCGGAGCCAATCCCGGTGTATGCCGAAATGAGCTCGATCAACCCGGTGTTTCTGTTCGACGCCGCGCTGCAGGCCCGTGCCGAAGCACTGGCACAAGGTTTCGTCGCTTCGCTGACCCAAGGCGCCGGCCAGTTCTGCACCAACCCCGGCCTGGTAATCGCTCGCCAGGGGCCGGCGTTGCAGCGGTTTGTCGCGGCAGCCAGTGGGCATGTGCAGCAGGCTGCTGCGCAAACCATGCTCACGCCGGGCATATTTGACGCCTACCAGGCCGGCGTCGCTGCGCTTGCGGCCAACGCCAATGCCCAGGCCACCGCCTGCGGCCCGGCCAGCCACAGCCCCAATCAGTGCCAGGCACAGCTGTTCGTGACCCAGGCCGAGGCCTTCCTCGCCGACCCGGCGTTGCAGGCTGAAGTGTTCGGCGCAGCGTCGCTGATCGTGGCCTGCGACAGTGACGAGCAGGTCCGCCAGGTAGCCGAGCACCTTGAAGGTCAACTGACCGCCACCCTGCAGCTGGACGAGGCCGACATCGACAGCGCCCGCGCCCTGCTGCCGACCCTTGAGCGCAAGGCCGGGCGCATACTGGTCAATGGTTGGCCGACCGGCGTCGAGGTGTGCGATGCGATGGTGCATGGCGGGCCATTCCCGGCCACCTCCGATGCCCGTACCACCTCGGTGGGCACGGCAGCGATCCTGCGTTTCCTGCGCCCGGTGTGCTACCAGGACTTCCCCGATGCGCTGCTGCCGCACGCGTTGCAGCACGGCAACCCGCTGCGGCTGCGGCGCCTGCTTGATGGTAAACGGGAAGGCTGAGCATGGTCGAAACCGCTGAAACCGACATCGCCGTGGTGGGCGCCGGCATCGTCGGCGTCGCCTGCGCCCTGCAGCTGGCCCGTCAGGGCCGCCGGGTAACGCTGATCGACCGCCAGGCGCCAGGCCTTGGCGCGTCCTATGGCAATGCCGGGCACCTGGCCACTGAACAAGTGTTCCCGATTGCCGACCTGTCCATCCTCAAGCGCTTGCCCCGCATGCTGCTAGACCCGATGGGCCCGCTGCGCCTGGACTGGAAGTACTTGCCCAAGGCCATGCCGTGGTTCACCCGGCTGCTGCTCAACCTGCGAGCGGCGCCGTTCCAGCGCAGCGTGGCGGGCATCCGCACCTTGAACGAAGGCAGCCTGGGCGCCTGGCAGCGGTTGCTGGGCTCAATCGGGCGCAGCGAACTGTTCCAGGAGGATGGCTCGTTGCTGGTGTTCGAACGGCCCGAGTCGCGCCAGGCGCTGGAGGCGTTGCGCGCACGCATGCGCCAGCAGGCGGTACCGGTGAGTTTCTGGTCGGCCGAGGCCGTGCGCGAAGCGGCGCCACAATTGAGCCCATCATTGCTGGGCGGGCTGTTCTTCCCCAAGACCGGGCACTTCATCGACCCGTACCGGGTAGTGTGCGAACTGTTCGAAGCGGCCAAGGCCAGTGGCGTGCGCTTTGTCCAGGCGCAGGTCGAGGGTGGGCAACTGCACAGTGGCGGGGTCAGCCTGGCCAGCGACAAGGGCACGCTCGATGCTCGCCAGGTGCTGATCAGCTGTGGTGCGCATTCTGCGAAACTGACCGCCGCGCTGACTGGCAAGCGGGTACCGCTGGACACAGAGCGCGGCTACCACCTGATGTTGCCGGGTGAGCACCAGCGCCTGCCGTTTGCAGTCACCTCGCTTGAACGCAAGTTCATCATGACGCCCATGGCCGAAGGCTTGCGCCTGGCTGGCACGGTGGAGTTCGCCGGGTTGGAGGCGCCGCCGAGCATGCAACGGGCGTGGCAATTGCACCGGCTGAGCAAGGGGTTGTTCCGACAAGACCTGAGCGTCGAAGGGGCGACACCGTGGATGGGCTTCAGGCCTTCGTTGCCAGATTCATTGCCAGTGATCGACCGGGTGTGTGATGGGCGGGTGCTGTTGGCGTTCGGGCATCAGCACCTGGGGTTGACCCAAGCAGCGGTGACGGCGGAATGGATGGGGCGGTTGACTGAGCGGGCCCGTGGGCATGAGATGGCAGCCTACCGGTTGGATCGCTTCTAGATTCGAGGGCCGCTGTGCGGCCCCCGGCATCACTCAGCGATAACGCTCGAGCCAGTGCGCATACGGCGCCGGCAAGGTCCAGGAGGCTTTCTCCACCCCCAGCTCCTTGGCTGCAAAGTACGCCCAGTGCGGGTCGGCCAGGTGCGCACGCCCTACCGAAACCAAGTCCAGTTGGTTGGCCTGCAAAGCCGCTTCCGCCAACTGCGGTGTGCCAAAGCCCCACGCCGAAGTCACCGGCAGCTTCGCCTCACGGCGCACACGCTCGGCAATCGGCCCCATGAACGCCGGGCCCCACGGGATGTTGGTCTCGGGAATGGTGAAACCGACACTCACGCTCAGCAGGTCAAGGCCGCCGGCCTTGAAGCGGCGCGCCAGTTCGATCGACTCTTCCAGGGTCTGCTCGTCGCGGCCATCGTATTCCAGCACACCGAAACGCGCGGTCAGCGGCAGGTTTTCCGGCCACACTTCACGCACTGCGGCCAGGGTTTCCAGCAGGAAGCGGCTACGGTTGTCGAAGCTGCCACCGTAGGCATCGGTACGCTTGTTGGAGTGCTCGGAGAAGAAGCTCTGGCCCAGGTAACCATGGGCAAAGTGCAGCTCGATCCACTCGAAGCCGGCATCGCGCGCACGGCGAGCGGCATCGACAAAGTCCTGCTTGACCCGGGCGATGTCGTCCAGGGTCATCTCGCGCGGCACTTTCGGCAGATGCGCGCCAAATGCGATGGCCGACGGGGCAATGGTTTCCCAGCCACGGGCATCGTCGGCGGCAATATGATCATCACCTTCCCATGGGCGGTTGGCGCTGGCCTTGCGCCCGGCGTGGGCGATCTGGATACCCGGCACGGAGCCTGCCGCCTTGATGGCCTGCACCACTGGCACGAAGGCCTGGGCGTGGGCATCGCTCCAGATACCGGCACAACCGGGGGTAATGCGCCCTTCCGGCGCCACCGCAGTGGCCTCGACCACCAACAGGCCGGCACCACCACGGGCCAGGCCGGCCAGGTGCACGTGGTGCCAGTCGTTGATCATGCCGTCTTCGGCCATGTATTGGCACATCGGCGGAATGGCAATGCGGTTACGCAGGGTGACGTCTTTGAGGGTGTAGGGTTCGAACAGTGCGGACATGGGAAACTCCGGGTTCATTTGAATACTGTTGTTCGATCATAATCGAACTATGGCAATTAATGAAACCCCCGTTATCATGTCGGGCATGCGAGCCTATAAACATCCCAACCCTGAAGACCTGATCCTCGAACGCCTGCTCTATGCGCTCAGCGACCCCGTGCGCCTGGAAATCGTCCGCCATCTGGCCGGCGTGGCAGAGGCCAGCTGTGGCGAACTGGACGGGGGCGGCCGAAGTCGAGCATGTCCCACCACTTCCGCGTTTTGCGTGATGCTGGGTTGGTACAAACCCGCAATGTGGGCACTACCCATATGAATTCACTGCGCAGCGAAATGCTGGATGAGCGGTTCCCTGGGTTGCTGGCGTGCATACTGCGCCAGGTGTGACCTGTCAGCCTGCCGGTTCTGGATGGGCCAGCGCAAACCGGCACACCTGCCCTCCCCTGAGCATGCACTCCTCATGGCTGACATCGGCCCCACCCAGCGCCCCGATCAGCGCCAGATCAAGCTCGCACACCACCGGATGCGCCTTGGCCAAATGATGGAACACACAATTGTGCGCCACGATCTGCGGCGCCCCCCCGAGCGGAAGAACACCTGCGCTTCATAGCCGGCATTGTTCATGTGCTCGACGATGCGTGCTTCATCCACCACCTTGTGTTCAAGGTCCGCCGCCAGCTTGCGCCCCAGTTGGCGCATCAGCGCCAGCAGTGCCTCCTGGCCTAGCAACCCTGCCACCTCACCAATCAGCAGATTCGCCAGTAGCGGGTACTGCCGGGGAAACTGCTCGCGGGCAAGATCAGTCAGCTCATGCAACTGCTCCGGCGCCGCCCGGTAGGCCGGGTGGCGCCGCGCTTGACCAGGCCATCACGCTCCAGCGCGGCCAGGTGCTGGCGTACCGCCGTGCGGGTAATGGCCAGGGCTTGCGCCAGGTCGTCGATGCTCATGCCGGCTGGCTGGTGCAGCAACGCGTGGAGCAGGTCCTGTTGGGTACGGCCCAGTCCCTCGAGCATCAGAACTTGTCCGGGAACTGTTTGACCAGCGCCGCAGCGATGGCATCGGACAGGGTCAGAATATGCTCGCGCATCATCCCCCAGGTGCGCGCTTCGCCCGTATAGTCACCGGCCGCCAACTGATCGATCTGCGTCACATGGTGGCCACCGTGGGCGCTGAGCAATGTAAGTAGGGTCGCCTCGGGCAGGTTTGGGTTGGCCTTGGCCAGGAACGCCGCGATGGCCTTGGCATTGCTGGTCAGCTCGTCGACGCCAGCTTGCTGGCCCTTCTTGTCCTTGGCCACAGTGGCATCGCTGTAGTGCTTGATCGCGCCCCAGTGGCCGGCCAACAGTTTCAGCAACTGGTCGGCAGCGGGCTGGCCGTATAACGGCGCGATGCTGTTGGCGATTCGGGTCGCGTCGCTGACCACCTCATTGGCGGCGACTTCAGCCTGCTTGGCGTTGCCGGCCTGGTTGGCCACGGCGTAGTTGCGAACCCAGAAGATGTGCTCGACCCACAGGTCGCGCAGGGCCATGCGCGTGGTCATTGCAGCGGATTCGGCGGGTTTGGTGGCGGGGGTGTGCTGGAGTAGGCGTAGCTCTGGCTCCATGCCGGCTGGGCGCACAGGGCCAGCAGCAGTAAGGCGGCAATCTTGGTATTCATGACGGCACCCTCCTGGAGGGGATCGACTGACAAGATTAATTTAAGCATCAAAATATGTTTTTATTGGTCGACGAACAGGTTTCCGATCAGCGGTTTCCTGCGAACAGGCCCAAACAGACAACAAAAAAGCCACGAGGTCACCCCCGTGGCTTTGGATCACGACAAGGCTGCTGATTACAGCGCCATGTCGTTCTCAGGCTTGCTCTCGACCGGCTGGCCAGCAGCGCCACCGAAGTCGACGCTGGCGTCGATCACCGGCGGTTTCTCCAGCTGCAGCACTTCAGCGGTGTAGTTCCACTCTTTCTGAGTGGCCGCTGCCGAGTCGTTCAGCTTGGTGCCGTAGCTGGGCACGATTTCCTTGATCTTGGCCTGCCACTCTGGGGTAGCGACCTTCTCCTTGAACACGGTTTCCAGCACGTTCAGCATGATCGGCGCAGCAGTCGAAGCACCTGGCGATGCACCCAGCAGGCCCGCGATGGTGCGGTCTTCGGAGGCTACCACTTCAGTGCCCAGCTTCAGTACGCCGCCCTTCTCGGCATCACGCTTGATGATTTGTACACGCTGGCCGGCCTGCCACAGGCGCCAGTCTTCCTTCTTGGCGTTCGGGAAGTAGGTGCGCAGCGCTTCGAAGCGGTCATCGTCAGACAGCATCAGCTGGCCAGCGAGGTACTCGACCAGTGGGTACTGCTCGATACCGACTTTGGTCATCGGCCACACGTTGTGGGTAGTGGTGCTGCTGAGCAGGTCCAGGTACGAGCCGTTCTTCAGGAACTTGGTCGAGAAAGTGGCGAACGGGCCAAACAGGATCACGCGCTTGCCGTCCAGCACGCGGGTGTCCAGGTGCGGTACCGACATGGGTGGCGCACCGGTCGAGGCGATGCCGTAGGCCTTGGCCATGTGCTGCATGGCCACGGTCGGGTTCTCGGTCACCAGGAACGAACCACCCACCGGGAAGCCTGCGTATTCCTTGGCTTCCGGAATGCCCGACTTCTGCAGCAGCTTCAGTGCGCCACCGCCAGCACCGATGAACAGGAACTTGGCGTCGGTGGCCGACTCGGTACCGTCCTTCAGGTTCTTGTACTCGACGTGCCAGGAGCCGTCCTTGTTGCGGGTGATGTCCTGCACTTCGCTGGACAGCTTCAGGTCGAAGCCTTTCTGGGTCTGCAGATGGCCAACGAACTGGCGGGTGATCTCGCCGAAGTTGACGTCAGTGCCGATTGGCGTCCAGGTCACGGCCAGCTTCTGGTTCGGGTCGCGGCCTTCCATCATCAGCGGGACCCACTTGGCGATCTGCGCGTGGTCCTCGGAGTACTGCATCGGGCGGAACAGCGGGCTGGCCTGCAGTGCGTCGTAGCGCTTCTTGAGGAACTTGATGTTGTCATCGCCCCAGACGAAGCTCATGTGCGGGGTGGTGTTGATGAACGAGTGCGGGTTCTTCAGCACGCCCTGGCGGACCTGCCACGACCAGAACTGGCGGGAGATCTGGAAGGCTTCGTTGATTTCGATGGCCTTGGTGATGTTGACGTTGCCGTCTTTGTCTTCCGGGGTGTAGTTCAGCTCGGCCAGCGCGGAGTGGCCGGTACCGGCGTTGTTCCAGCCGTTGGAGCTTTCTTCGGCCACGCCGTCCAGGCGCTCGACCATTTCCATCGACCAGCTTGGCTCCAGCTCGTGCAGCCACACGGCCAGGGTGGAGCTCATGATGCCGCCGCCGACCAGCAGCACGTCTACTTTCTTGGTTTCTACGGCGTGCGCTTGCATGACGCTTGCAGCGACAGCCAGACCCAGCAAGGTCTTGCCAGCTTTCTTGAACATTGATCAATTCCAGTCAGGAGAACAGAGTGAGGGCCTGTGGCTGGCCCCGGTAAAGCGTGTTCTTCAGCGCAGGCTTGTTGTTGATCATTGTTCAGCAGCCAGAGAACCAAAAAACGACCCGGGCTTTTGTCGAATTGACCGACAAGGCTGAATCGTTTTTCCGATTGTATCTGAAATGCCAGCACAAACAAATTGCAGGTCCTTGCGTCAAGGCGACGGGTTGCCCCAGCGGCAGAATGCCACGCCAAAAACAAAAACCCCGGCCATTTGCATGACCGGGGGCCTTGGATCACGCCGCAAGCGTCGCGATCAGGGTACCGCCAAGATTACTGCTGCTGAGGCAGTTTATCGATTGGGCCGCAGCCACCGATGATCTTGGAGATGGAAACCGAAGGGTGGAACAGGTAGTCGTAGGTGCAGTTTTTTGGTTGGTTGTAAACCTGGCCAGTGCAACCCGACAGCAGGGCAACACCCGAAACGACAGCAACGGCTACGGTGGCCTTGAACAGCTTTTTCATTACTCAGTCCTTTAAATGAATCATCTTCGGCCATCGTCTGATGGCGCCGGGATGATACAGAACCTGAGCATTGGATCCAAGTCGCGGGTGGCATTGATGCTTTGCGAAGACGCAACAACCGGTTGTAAAGCACGCCGTTGGCGACGATAGTCATACTCTGCCTTTGCACTGCCCTACAGGAGTTCACCATGCTTGGCGTTACCGACTACGGCGCATTCGTCATCGCCTTCATCATTCTGTTGGCCATTCCCGGCCCGGGCAATTTCGCGCTGATCACCGCCACTGGCAAAGGCGGTATCAAAGCAGGCCTGGCTGCGACCTGTGGGGTGATCGTCGGTGACCAGGTGCTATTGTGGCTGGCAGTAGCCGGCGTCGCCACGTTGCTGGCCACCTACCCGGCAGCCTTCCATGTGGTGCAGTGGGCGGGCGCTGCGTACCTGGCCTATCTCGGCCTGCGCATGCTGCTGAGCAAACCAGGTGACGCGCCACGCACCAGCCGCATGGACAACGGCCAGTACTTGCGCCAGACCATGCTGATCACCCTGCTCAACCCCAAGGCGATCATGTTCTACATGGCATTCTTCCCACTGTTCATCGACCCATTGAAACACCAGGGGCTGGTGACTTTTGGCTTCATGGCGGCGACGGTGGCGGTGATCACGTTCCTGTACGGGTTGATTGCCGTGGTACTGACTCACCGACTGGCCGAACGCATGCGCGCCAACCCAAGGATCAGCAACCTGTTCGAGCGGCTGGCGGGCATTTGTCTGGTGGGGTTTGGCATTAAATTGGCCGCCATGCGCTGAGGCCCCTCGGGCGCGCCCCATGCGGCCCCAAAATTCCAAAGCAAAAAAAAGCCCCCGGCAACTCACAGTTCCCGGGGGCTTGTTCAATCAGCGACTACCCAATCAATTGGTTTCCAGCTGATATGCCTTGCTCACGAACAACGCCGCAAACAGGCTCTTGCCTTCCTTGAACGTGTACTGCTCTTCGAACTTGCCTTCCTCGACCAGCTTCTGCCCAATGGCACATTCCGAATCGCTGTGGTTCTTGCCCTTGGCGCCGAAATCACTGCTCCACGACGACAAGCCAACTTCTTCGCAGAAAGCCGCGAACTTCGCCTTCGGTACACTCTGCTGGAAGTCGCTGTAAGCCTCTTTCAGCGGTTTGAAGCCGCTGTAGCTCACGCTGTAGTTCTCCACCTTCGCCTTGCGCGCAAAGCCACTTACCGCTTCGGCCAAAACGGCCTGGCCGGTGTACGGGCTGTATGCCCCGATCAACATGGCGCTCAAGGCACTCTTGAGCTGGGTTTCGACATCGTCCAGCTCCGGCAGCGACTGGAAGTCGGCCTTGCGTACGATCTCACCCACCTTGGAGCCATCGTTACGGTGGGTTACCACAAACGCCATCGAACCTTCACCATCACTGGAGCGCGTGAGGGTGAAATCCAAGTCGACCGTGGTGCCAAAATCACCCGTGCTGCTGACCAGGAACGCGCCAGTAACCGGCTGGCGTACCGCCATGTTGGCACCCCAATCGAAGCTCGACTCAGTGGCCCGGCCATTGGCGGCCAGCTCGGCGCGCGGCTGGATCTCGTCGCTGACATCAGCCACCAGCACCACTTCGGCGCCCTTGCTGGCAACGAAGGGGTTGGCCATCTGCATGCCCAGCAATTGGATGTGAAGGGTGCCGTCCTTGCTGTCGCCGTCATGGGCCAGTTTCAGCGCATCGGCTTTGAGGTATATGCCGGCGACATTGCGGCTGACATTGAGCTGGTACTTGGCCCAACCTGCCAAGCCCTCCTCCGGCGAACCACCGCGAGCCGATTCCATCAAGCCGGTCAGGCCGCGCATGAACTGCTGGGCGCCATTGGTCTGGGCCGCAGCGACGCGGATTTCGGGGTCGGCGACTGTCAGGTTGCCAGAGAACGCCGAATAGGAAATGTCGCCCTCAGACAGTACATCTTCAAGGAAATAGCGCTCCTTGAAGTCCTCGTAGTAGGCCAGCGCAGCCTTCTTGCCCGAGCTGGAGACCATCGCATAGCCACCACCGAGCACCAGCACCGCCGCGGCTACACCGCCAATCAGCAGCTGCTTCTTGTTCATCTGTTTGATCATGGTGTTTGCCTCACTGGACCATGGCGGAAGCGTTGTTCCAGTCGTTCACGTACTTTTGGGAGACCTCGGGGGTCCAGCTGAAATCGATACCGGCGTTGGGGAATTCCTTGGCCAGCACGGCGCCGAACGACACACGGTCGGCACAGTGGTCCTGCTGGCAGGCCTCGGGCTCACCTGCGCTGTAGGCACGGTAGGTGGGCACGGCGCGGCCATCGTCCAGCGGGTAGTACGGTGTGGCGTTGGCGACCTGGGTCACGTACCAGCCTTCGCTGTACTCCTCGTCCGCCACCAGGCGGCCCTTGCTCGGGAAGTCGAGGGTGTAGAAATCGCCCTTCTTGCCGGTAACGTGCACCATCATTGGCGCAACGCGGGCCGAGGTCGCAGGGTCTTGCTGCGCCAACGGCGAAGCGAAACGCACCTTGATGCCAGCCATTTGCGCCAGCGCCTCGGTTTCGCGCCCCTTGAAGTCGCTCATGCCGTCTTGCAGCTGCTGGTAGCGTTCCAGCACTCGGGTGTGCACGCGGGCCAGCTCCTGTTGACGCTGACGTTCTTCACGCACACGCTGCTGCTCTCGTTGAACCGCCCAGTTGGCACCCTCGCGCACATCGAAGAACAGGCCTTGGCGGGTGATGCCGATGCGGTTGCGAGTGATCTTCTGCGCGTCGTTGCCCCACATGCTGTTCGTAATCGCCGAAATATCTTTGACGATGAACAGGTTGGCCACATCGGTGGTGGTCGGCGAGGTGGCCTTGATCAGGTCGAAGATTTCCAGCGCGGCTTCCTTGTACTTGGCCGCGTCCAGGGCGAACGACTCGTCAGGCGTTACGGCAACGTAGTACGGATCGCTGCTGAACGGGCGGAGCACGCCGTAGCTGGAACGGGTGAAGGTCAGGTACACCTTCATCTGCCGGCTGGGGATCTCGCCCACCAGGAACGCGGCCTGGTCAGCATCCGCCGTGAGGTAGGAAACAGCCTTGTCCTTCACTGCAGATTCGAGGTTCTTGTTGAAGATCAGCCCGCTGGGGTGAGCGTATACGCGGGTCCAGTTGTCGCCACGGTAGGTGCCAACGGCCTTCCAACTGATTTTTTCGAAGCTGCCTTCACCAAAGCCGGAGGCCGGGCACGGCATCACCGGGGTAGTGCCGAACGACAGGGTGTCGCCGTCGCTGATGATCGAGGTGCTGAGCACCCATTTGCAGCCTGTGCCATCCGTTACCTGCATCAGGTTGCGGTTTTGCAGGACCACGGCGCGGCCGAAGTCCGAGGTTGGGGCAGCGGCTACCGCAGCAGCAGGTGCTGGAACAGGCGGTGCGACTGGGGCTGCTACCGGGGTTTCGGCAACGGGGGCTGGCGCGGGTTCTGCAGCAACCACCGGGGCCGGGGCCACCTCTGCTTTTGCAGGCGCTGGTTCAACTACAGCAGGCGCCGGCGCAGCGGCAACGGCTACCGGGGCTTCTGCTGGCGCAGGTACAGCGGGTGCAGCCGGGGCCGGGGCAGCAACGGCCGGAGCAGGTGCTGGTGCTGGTGCTGGTGCTGATGCAGCTGGTGCCGCGGCAGGCGCGACAGCCAGGGTCACCAGGCCCAGGTTGGTGGCATTGCCCGAACCGCTGGCGTAAAGGTTGCCCTTGGCATCAACCGCCTTCCAGCTCACCTTGGCGGTCGCGCAGTCCTTGGCGAACACGAACGGCAGCTTGGTCAGCAGCCCCGACAGCAGCTCCTGCTTGTCCCAGGCCGGGCGGGTGATGGTCAGCTCGACCTCGGGTTTGCACCAGGTGGCGGCGTCCCCAGGTACTTCGACCTTGATGTTTTCTTTCTTCGAGAAGGCCAGCTCGTGGGCGAACGCCTGCGGTACCAGACCACAAGCGCCGACCACAGCCAACGCGAGCGCGTGCTTTTTCATGGAGTTCCTCAGATCAGTTCCCAGGTGCCGTTGGCTTGTTTGCAGAAGGTGTTCTGCTCTTGCTCGGTCTGGCCGCTTTGCGATTTCAGGCTGACCGTGACCGGGCGGCAGGCGGCTTCGGCGGCGACCGTTTCGGTCGGCAGCGACTGCACCGAATCCAGGTCGAAGCCTTGGGTTTCCTTGCTGGCGGCAACGTCCAGCTCGTCCAGGTTTACCGCTGGCGTCACACGCTTGGCCACGGCCTGCGCCTTGGGCTCGACGTAGTTCTTGTGCACGTAACCCACGGTCACGCCCTTGCGCCCGACCAGGATCCAGTCACCAGTGGAGCCGACGGCGGTGAACTCGGTGTGGTTTTTCAGGCTGCCAACTTTCTCGCCACTCTGGTTGGGTGCGGCACGCACGTTCAGGTTGTCGCTGACGGTCACGTAGGGCTCGTTGATCAACTTCATCGACGGCACCGCCTGGATCTTCGGCGCGCGCTTGACCTCGACCTTCTTGGTCTGGGTGTATTCCTTGCCCGGCACGATCTGCGCGGTAGCACCCGAGTGGTCGGACTTCCAGGTAACTGGCTGGGCGCTGGCGGTAGCCTGCTGCTGGCTCAACACTTCCTGGGTGCGCAGCGCCAGGGCCTGCTGGTCCTTCTCGTCCAGCATGTGACCGATGCGGTTGCCCACGTAGGCACCAATGCCACCGGCGATCAGGGCTGCGGCGATCTTGCCGTTGCCACTGCCCATGGTCGAGCCGATGGCCACACCGGCCAGGCCACCAATCACGGTGCCCGCTTGCTCTTTGCTGATCCCGAGCTGTGCACAGGCCGTGGTAGAGGCGATGGCGACCGCCAGAAGGGACGCGACGAATTTCTTACGCAAGTGGAGCACTCCATTTTCGGTGGGGCGCACAGCCGCGTACCGCAGCCAGGATCTGGCGGCAGCATTCGACGTTGTGCGGTTTTATGAGTGAGCTGGCAGCACTGGACGCGGACGGCAATTTAGCCGTCGAACGAAGGGCGTAGAGGAAGACCAGTACGGCGCGAAGCATCCAACGAATCCATGTCAGGAAGAGGTCATCGCCCAGCGCGCGTAATCATTACGGCGTTTGGCCTGGGCGTGAGTGGCGTATTAGAGGCCCGCATTGTAGCGCAAGGTGCCGTTGACAGTTCAAGACAAAATGTTGCGAGAAACCGCTCTGTCTCGGCTTAGTCGACATAGTTGCAGGAGCGGCTCTGTTTCGCGAAAGGACCAAGGCACTGCTGAATGATGCTGAATTTGGAATGATGCAAAACAAGGCACAACGAAAAAGCCCCTGAAAGCTTTCGCTTCCAGGGGCTTCATCTTGTATGGCGGAGAGATAGGGATTTGAACCCTAGGTACTGTTGCCAGTACAACGGATTTCGAATCCGTCCCGTTCGACCACTCCGGCATCTCTCCAATGCCGCGCATCATACCAGCGTTCTTTTAAAACGCAAACCTTTTTTTAAAAAAAATCGCGTGGTATCAGGCGCTTGCGTGAACGCGCCGCTTACAGCGGCACGCCCAGGCGCTTGGCAACTTCTTCGTAGGCTTCGATCACGTCGCCCAGGCCCTGACGGAAGCGGTCTTTGTCCATCTTCTTGCGGGTTTCCTTGTCCCACAGGCGGCAGCCGTCCGGGCTGAACTCGTCGCCCAGCACGATTTGGCCGTGGAATACGCCGAACTCCAGCTTGAAGTCGACCAGCAGCAGGCCGGCGTCATCGAAGAGCTTGCTCAGCACTTCGTTGACCTTCAGCGACAGCTTTTTCATTTCGACCAACTGCTCGGCGGTGCCCCAGCCGAACGCAACAACGTGGGATTCGTTGATGAAGGGGTCGCCCTTCTCGTCGTTCTTCAGGAACAGTTCGAAGGTGGACGGCTCCAGCTTGATGCCCTCCTCCACGCCCAGACGCTTGACCAGGCTGCCGGCGGCGTAGTTGCGCACCACGCACTCGACCGGGATCATGTCCAGTTTCTTCACCAGGCACTCGTTGTCGCCCAGCAGCTTGTCGAACTGGGTCGGCACGCCGGCTTCTTCCAGTTTCTGCATGATGAAGGCATTGAATTTGTTGTTCACCATGCCTTTGCGGTCGAGTTGTTCAATACGCTTGCCGTCGAACGCCGAAGTGTCGTTACGGAACAGCAGGATCAAGCGGTCGGCGTCGTCGGTCTTGAAAACCGATTTGGCCTTGCCGCGGTAGAGTTCGTCGCGTTTTTCCATGATTGGGCTCCGCTTGCTTGAGGTGTTGGGCTAGGCGATTTCGCGCCAGTCGAGCCCGTGTTCCTGATTCGCCACCTGGAGCCAGTCCGGGTCGCACCCGAGGGTATCGACGAAGCACTGGCGGGCCAAGTGTGGCAGGTTGTTCTTGCTGCTGAGGTGGGCCAGCACCAGGTGTTGCAGGTTGCTCCAGCCCAACTCGTGCACCAGGCGCGCGGCCTGGTGGTTGTTCAAATGCCCTTGCATGCCCCTACCCGCTGCTTCAAAAAGGCCGGGTAGTGACCGCGCGCCAGCAGGTCGCGGCAGTGGTTGGCCTCGATCAGCAGTGCATCCAGGCCCTGGTAGCGCTCCAGCAGCAACGCGTCGTACGAGCCCAGGTCGGTAAGCATGCCGAAGCGTCGCTGGCCGTCACTGACCACGTATTGCAATGGCTCGTAGGCGTCGTGCTCGACCCGCGCCGCAGTCACTTCCAGGCTGCCGATGCGCAGGCTTTCGCCACAAGCGAGAAAACCGGCCACCTCCACCGGCTTGCGCATGCCGCGCAAGGTCCCTTGGCTGAGGTAGACCGGTACATTGTAGCGCCGTGACAGCAAGCCGACCCCATGTACATGATCAGCATGTTCGTGGGTGACCAGTACTGCACTGAGCTGGGCCGCGGACACACCGAGCAGCGCCAGGCGCCGCTCGGTTTCGCGCAGGGAAAAGCCGCAATCGACCAGGATGAACGTGTCACCACTGGCGATCAGCGTGCCGTTCCCTTGGCTACCGCTTCCGAGTACCGCGAAGCGCACTTAGCCCAGGTGGTCCTGAATGGCGCTCAGCACGCGGCGGGCGACATCGGCCGGAGCCACGGTGTTGATGTTTTTCTCGACCGTGACCTGCACGCTCTCACCCACCTTGCTCAGGCGAACCTGGTAGCGCTCGGCACGGGCTTCACGCTCTTCCTTGGTCGGCTCGCTGCCGAACATGCGGCTGAAGAAGCCAGGCTGGTTCTGCTTGTCGTCAGGCTTTTCGGACAGGTTGATGTAGTACAGGCCCAAGCTGCGGTTGATGTCTTCGACACGCCACTCGCCACCCTGTTCCAGGGCACGGCCCACGCCAGACCAGGCGCGGTCCAGGTCGGAACCCAGGTACAGCACCGGGTTGCCGCTGCCGTCTTCGCTCAGGCTGACGCGGCTTGGCGCGTCGAAATCGCGCGCGGCCAGCAGCGACACCGAACCGCCTTTCTCGGCGCTGCGGTTCATGCTGGCAAGCATTTCGTCGACCAGCAGGGCATCGGCACCGGTGTTGCTGGACGAGGACGGGAACGCAGGGTCGGCCGTGCTGCCAGCCGGGCGCTCGACGCTGACCACGTACACTTCGGAGGTGTTGCGCTGCACGCCAGGCTCCATGCGCACACGTACGCGTACTTCGCTGTCACCGCTGCTGGCAGTGCTGGCCAGACGCTGGCCAAGCGATGCCGACAGTTCATCGAAACGCTGCCAGGTAGTGTTGAACTCACCCGTCTGTGGGCGTTCTTCGGCAATGCGGAAGCCGTTGTCCTCGAAGAACTGGCGCGCTACCGGCCACACTTCGGCTGGCGAATGCTGGGCCAGTACCCAACGGCTGCTGCCACTGCGTTGCAGGCTGTAGTCGGTGACCTGGGCGGCACCGCCGGTCAGCGGTTGCGGGCGCGGCACTTCGAACTCGCCAGCAACATTATCGTCGGCAACGTTACGCGGAATCGGCAGCAGCGGGTCAAGACGCTTGACGTTGCTGGCGTCCGGCGGCAGCTGCATGGGCGCGGTCGGGTGCGCCTGCAGGTAGTCGCTGCCACGGTCGCGGAAATAGCCATCCTCGCCCCACAGCCAACCACACCCACTGGTGCTGGAAATGATCAGGGCAAGGGCGGAAAGACCAGCCAGTCGCTTCATGCGGTGTACTTCCTCTTAAACCAGTACGCCGGACTGGCGCAAGGCAGTACGGACTTTTTCGTGGCAGCCTTCGCTCAGCCAGGTCAGTGGCAGGCGAATGCCTTTGTGCATCAGGCCCATTTCAACGAGCGCCCATTTCACCGGGATCGGGTTGGCTTCGCAGAACAGGTCTTTGTGCAGCGGCATGAGTTTTTCGTTGATTGCGCGGGCCTTCTCGGCATTGCCCTCAAGGGCGGCCTCGCACAGGTCGGCCATTTCGCGCGGGGCGACGTTGGCGGTGACCGAAATGTTGCCCTTGCCGCCCATCAGGATCAGCTCGACGGCCGTCGGGTCGTCGCCGGACATGACGATGAAGTCCTTGCTGACGCCATCGAGGATGGCCTTGGCGCGAACCAGGTCGCCGGTGGCTTCCTTGATGCCGATGATGTTCGGCACGGTCGACAGGCGGATCACGGTCTCGGCCTGCATGTCGCAGGAGGTGCGGCCGGGTACGTTATAGAGGATCTGCGGAATGTCGACGGCTTCGGCAATGTGCTTGAAGTGCTGGTACAGGCCTTCTTGCGTCGGCTTGTTGTAGTACGGCACGACCAGCAGGCAGGCGTCAGCGCCGGCATTCTTGGCGTTCTGGGTCAGGTGCACGGCTTCGGCGGTGGAGTTGGCACCGGTGCCGGCGATGACCGGAATCGGCTTCTTGCTGTGCTTGACGCGCTCGACCACGTGCTTGATGACCAGGATGTGTTCTTCGACATCCAGCGTGGCGGACTCACCGGTGGTGCCGACAGCGACGATCGCATGGGTGCCGTTTTCCAGGTGGAAGTCTACAAGTTTGTCGAGGCTGCCCCAATCAAGACGCCCTTGTGCATCCATGGGTGTGACCAATGCCACCATACTGCCCGCAATCATGTAACTGCTCCTGCCGGAAAAAGAGAGCGGTAATGGTACTGGGGGCATCGGCCTTGCACAAGCGAAGCAGGCGGGCGGAGCATTCCCCTCGGCGCCTTATTTCGCTACCCTTGATCCTTTGATCGGTGCAGCGCGGCCCGCCGGGCCGTCGACCTTGCTCCCCGCCAGCGTCCAAGACCTCGCATGCGAGCCCCGGGCACTGCCGACAGGAGGCTTTTGCCCGTCCTGTGCCGACCGCTCATCGCTTTAGGAATGCTGCATGTCCACCCCCACCGTCCGCGAACAATTCCTTGTCATCAGTGCCTTGGGCCCAAACCCCATGGAGCTGGCCAACGTCCTCAGCCGCGCTGCCTTCGAAAACCGCTGCGCGGTGGTCACCTCGCGCCTGAGCCGCCACGGCGAGACCAGCGCCCTGGTGCTGCAGGTGGGCGGCAGCTGGGACGCCCTGGCGCGCCTGGAGTCCACCCTGCCAGGCCTGGGCAAGAAGCACGGCCTGACCCTGGACGTGGTGCGCAGCGCCGACCAGGAAGTGCGCCCACAGGCCCTGCCATACGTGGCCTACGTCAGCGCCGCCTACCGCCCGGACATCATCAATGAGCTGTGCCAGTTCTTCCTCGATCACCGCGTCGAGCTGGAAGCCATGACCTGCGACACCTACCTGGCGCCGCAAACCGGCAGCAGCATGCTCAACGCCCAGTTCACCGTGATTTTGCCGGCCGGCACGCAGATCAGCTGGCTGCGCGACCAGTTCCTGGACTTTGCCGATGCCCTGAACCTCGATGCGTTGATCGAGCCATGGCGTCCACAGAACCCAATGTAAGGAAACCGACCATGGCTGTAGCACTCGACCAACCCGTTGCCGACTTCCAGGCCCAGGCTACCAGCGGGCAAACCGTCAGCCTGGCCGAACTCAAGGGCCAGCAAGTGGTGGTGTACTTCTACCCCAAGGACAGCACCCCAGGCTGCACCACCGAGGGCCAGGGCTTTCGCGACCAGCATGACGCCTTTGCCGCAGCCAATACCGTGGTGTTCGGCGTATCGCGCGATGGCATCAAGTCGCACGAAAACTTCAAAGCCAAGCAAGGCTTCCCCTTCGAGCTGATCAGCGACAAGGACGAGGCCCTGTGCCAGCTGTTCGACGTGATCAAACTGAAGAAGCTGTACGGCAAGGAATACATGGGCGTAGATCGCAGCACCTTCCTGATCGACAAGGACGGTGTGCTGCGCCAGGAATGGCGTGGGGTGAAGGTGCCCGGGCATGTGGATGCCGTGTTGGCCGCTGCCCAAGCCTTGAACAAGGCTTGAAATTGAATGGGGCTGCATTGCAGCCCCATTCACATTCAAAGCATCGGTGACACACTCGGCTCATGTCGCGGCCAGGCATCCAGCACAGCCTTGATCAACGTCGCCAGCGGAATCGCGAAGAAGATCCCCCAGAACCCCCACAACCCGCCAAACAGCAATACCGCGCAAATGATCGCCACCGGGTGCAGGCTCACCGCCTCGGAGAACAGCAGCGGCACCAGCACGTTGCCATCCAGCGCCTGGATGATCGCGTACACCGTCATCAGGTAGATGAACTGGTCGCCCCAACCCCACTGGAACAGCGCGATCAGCGTTACCGGTACGGTCACCACCACCGCCCCCACGTAAGGCACCACCACCGACAGCCCCACCAGCAACGCCAGCAGCGCGGCGTAGTTGAGCCCCAGGCTGATGAAGGCGATATAGGTGGCGATGCCGCAGATCAGGATCTCGATACCCTTGCCGCGAATGTAGTTGGCAATCTGCCGGTTCATCTCGCTGCCCACCCGGTTAAGCAGCGCGCGCTGGCTGGGCAGGTAGCCGCTGACCCAGCGGCCGATCAGTTCGCGATCCTTGAGGAAGAAGAACACCAGGATCGGCACCAGCACCAGGTAGATCATGGCATTGACCAGCAGCGGGAGGCTGGACAGCGAAAAGGTCAGCGCCCATTGGCCAAACTTGCCGATTTCACCGCGTACCGATTCGATGGCATGCAGCACCTGCTCGTCCGACACCAGATGCGGGTAGCGCTCGGGCAACAGCAGCAACAGCGACTGCCACTTGCCGAGCATGCCCGGCAACTCGTTGAACAGGGTGATCAACTGGTGCCACAGCAGCGGCACCAGCACCAGCATGAATACCGCCAGCGCGCCCATGAACAGGGCGAACACCAGCATCACCGCCAGCCGCGTAGGGACTCGCACACGCTCCAGGGCGTTGACAAGCCCTTGCATCAGGAACGCCAGCACCATGCCGGCCAGCACCGGCGCGAGCATACCGCCCAGGGTCAGTACCGCAGTAAAAGCCAGGAACAACAGGACCGCCAGCACCACCGCTTCTTCATCGGAGAAGTAGCGCTGCATCCAGTCGCGAAGCACTTTGAACATTGACGATCCTTGGAAAAGACTCAGGCCTTGCGCAGCCAGTAAGTGTAGGTGCCGGCCTCGGCCGTTTCCTGCAGCAGGGTATGACCGGCCAACTGGGCGAAAGTGCGGAAGTCGCGCTGCGAGCCTGCGTCAGTGGCGATCACCTTGAGTACCGCACCGCTAGCCAGGCGGTTGAGCTCCATCTTTGCCTTCAACAGTGGCAAGGGGCAATTCAGCCCGCTGGCGTCCAGTTCGGCGTCACAGGTCAGGGTGTCACTCATCGCGGGGTCTCCAAAGGCGTTGCCAGACTGCTTGCTGACAGGGCCGGCTAGAATAGCGCCACTGGTCGCCAACGTGTGAGCCCGCTACAGTAGGTATCTTTGACCGACGCGAGCTTCATGCATGAATCTACTGCGCCCTACCCTGCTGACGCTGGCCTGCCTGATGGCCCTTCCCGGCCATGCTGACGACCTGCCATCACTGGGGGATGCCAGTTCCGCGATCGTTTCGCCGCAACAAGAGCACCAACTGGGCCGCGCCTGGCTGAGCCTGCTGCGCGGCCAGGTCAACCAGCTCAACGACCCACAGCTCAAGGACTACGTCGAAACCAGCGTGTACAAGCTGGCCGAGACCAGCCAGCTGCAGGACCGGCGCCTGGAGTTCATCCTCATCGACAGCCGCGAGCTCAACGCCTTCGCCGCGCCGGGTGGAATCGTCGGGGTCAACGGTGGACTGTTCCTCAACGCTCAGACCGAAGGGGAATACGCCTCGGTTCTGGCCCACGAACTGGCGCACTTGTCGCAACGCCACTTCGCCCGCGGCGTCGAAGCCCAGCAACGCATGCAATTGCCGATGATGGCTGCACTGCTGGCCGGCATCGTGCTGGCCGCCGGTGGCGCTGGCGATGCGGGTATCGGCATGATCGCCGGCACCCAGGCAGCGGCCATCCAGGAACAACGGCGCTTTTCGCGGCAGAACGAACAGGAAGCCGACCGCATCGGCATCCAGAACCTGGAAAAGGCCGGCTACGACCCGCGCAACATGCCGACCATGTTCGAGCGCCTGGCACGCCAGTATCGCTATGACGCCAAGCCGCCGGAGTTCTTGCTGACTCACCCGGTGACTGAATCGCGTATCGCCGACACCCGCAACCGCGCCGACCAGGCGCCCAAAGGCGGCATAGAAGACAGCATGCGCTACCAGCTGATTCGTGCTCGGGTGGCGCTGACCTACGAAGGCACCCCAGGGCTTGCCGCCAAGCGCTTTCGCGCCCAGTTGGACGAAGACCCGAAACTGGACGCCGCGCGCTACGGCCTGGCCCTGGCACAGATCAAGGGCGGCCAGCTGAACGAGGCGCGCGAGTTGCTCAAGCCGCTGCTGGCCAAGGCGCCGAACGACATCACCTACAACCTGGCACAGATCGACCTGGACATTACCAACAATCGCCTGGCCGATGCACAACAGCGGGCCGAGCGAATGCAGGGGCTGTACCCGGGCAACTACCCGCTGAAGCAAGTGCGTGCCGACCTGCTGGTAAAGCAAAACAAGCCTGCCGAGGCGGAGAAGGTGTTGAACGAGCTGGTCAAGAGCCGACCGGACGACCCGGATGTGTGGTACGACATGGCCGAAGTACGCGGTTTGTCGGGCAATACCATTGGTTTGCACCGGGCGCGGGCCGAGTACTTCACCTTGGTTGGGGACTTTGACCAGGCGATTCAGCAGCTGGACTACGCCAAGCGCCGGGCGGGCGGCAACTTCCCACTGGCCTCGCAGATCGATCAGCGCCAGCGCGAGATCATGGAGCAGCAGCGCATGGTTCGGGAAATGATGGGGCGCTGAGAATCCGGGGGCGCTTTGCGCCCAGCATTTTCAGGCGTTACCAGACAGCTTCAGGCGTGCCGCCTGGGTAAAGTCCAGCATGCGGTTCAGCGGCTTGATCGCCTTGGGCACCAGCGCAGGGTCGACGAAAATCTCATCGCCGCCCTTGCGCAGGCAGTCCAGCACCCGCTCCAGGGTGTTCATCGCCATCCACGGGCAGTGCGCGCAGCTGCGGCATGCCGCGCCGTTGCCGGCGGTAGGCGCTTCGACGAACTCTTTATCCGGGCACAGCTGCTGCATCTTGTAGAAGATGCCGCGGTCGGTGGCGACGATGAAGGTCTTGTTCGGCAGCGTCTGAGCAGCCTTGATCAGTTGGCTGGTGGACCCGACCGCGTCGGCCAGCTCGATCACCGCTTCCGGCGACTCGGGGTGCACCAGGATCGCAGCATCCGGGTACAGCGCCTTCATGTCGGCCAACTGACGCGACTTGAACTCCTCGTGAACGATGCAGGCACCGTCCCACAGCAGCATGTCGGCACCGGTCTGCTTCTGGATGTAACGGCCCAGATGCTGGTCCGGCCCCCAGATGATGGTTTCGCCGTTGTCCATCAGGCTTTCGACGATTTCCAGCGCACAGCTCGACGTCACCACCCAGTCGGCACGTGCTTTCACCGCAGCGGACGTGTTGGCGTAGACCACCACGGTGCGCTCAGGGTGCTGGTCGCAGAAAGCCGAGAATTCTTCTACCGGGCAGCCCAGGTCGAGCGAGCAGGTGGCCTCCAGGGTCGGCATCAGCACGCGCTTTTCGGGGGTGAGAATTTTCGCCGTCTCGCCCATGAAACGCACACCGGCCACGATCACGGTTTCGGCCGGGTGGTTCTTGCCAAAACGGGCCAT
The DNA here is from genome assembly GCA_041071465.1 of Pseudomonas putida. Classification (NCBI taxonomy): domain Bacteria; kingdom Pseudomonadati; phylum Pseudomonadota; class Gammaproteobacteria; order Pseudomonadales; family Pseudomonadaceae; genus Pseudomonas; species Pseudomonas putida. The sequence goes on from CP163498.1 coordinate 610,962, forward strand.
TTCCAGCGAGTCGGACACGCAGCCGCCGGTTTCTTCGGCCAGCGCCTGGATAACCGGGTCGCAGTAATAATGGGCAACCAGCACGGCATTCTGGGCTTTGAGCTCGGCAGCGATGGCCGCACGGTATTCGGCCTCCTGCTCGGCTGTCAGCGGATTGGGCTGCTTGGCGTCGAGGTGGGCCTGAACCAACAGGCGTTCGGAAATCTGGGTCATGATCGCTGGACCTGCAGGCGCGCGTGCGCGTCAAATCGAGTGTATCACCCGGCCCTGGCAGATCGGCTAAGGGTGCCGGACGGCACACTGGCCGCCACGGCCCTCTGCGGGCGCGGATTATTATCGGAGGCCGAAGGCTACAGACAATCCAGCGATTTCTAAAGTGGTTTTTGTTTTGCCTGCACAGGCCTCTTCGCGGGCTCGCCCGCGAAGAGGCCTGTGCAGGTTCAATCGATCACTCCTGCGGCGACAATGCCGCCAGGTGTGCGGCCATGAGCATGGCGAATTCTTCCACGGTCATCTTCTTGCCGTTGAAATCGACCATGCCATCGGCATAGTGCAGGCTGCTCACCACATCGTTGCCTTCGACAGTCGCCATGCCGCTCTGCAGCGCCATCATGCCGACCATCTCCCCCGCCTGGCCCGACTGCATGGCAATCGCCTGGGCGTCGGTCTGGCCGTCCAGCAGTGCCTGCAGGGTCGCCAGGTCACCGATCATCGGCTTGGACAGCGACAACTTGCTCTTAACCTCGGTGATCATCTGCTTGCTCAACTGGTCCGGCGGCAGGTCGAAGCTGGCCGGGGCGGTGAAGCCCATCGACAGATTGAAGCGGCTCTCGCCATTGGCCGTTTTGAACGACAGGTTTTCTACCGCGACCTTGGGCTTGGCAGCCAGGAGTTTCTGCAAGTCGCCCTGGAACCTGGCTTTTTCGGCGTCGTCCATCTGGATTTGCGGTACTGGCTGGCCGGCTGCGGAGGCGGCCTCGAATTCCGGCAAGTGTGCCTGGTACCACTTCGACAATGCCTGCAGCGCCGGGGCGTTGACCGAGGAAGCGCTCACCGCCATCTGCGCCTTGCCTACCGCACGGCCATCCCAGGTGATGTCGCCGACCTTGTACTCCACGCGGCCACCCACGGTGTCCGGGCCGTCGAGGCTTTGCACGGCGTTCTGCTCCAGGCCCTTGATCAACAGCACCTGCTGTTTCGGCCCCAGGGTCACCTTGGTTTCGGCCAGCGCCAGGTCGACGTTACCCACGTAGATGGCGTCGTGCTCGGTGGCGGCAAGGTTGCCACCAACCGTCAGGCCGTTGAGTTCGAATGTGGCAGGCGGCTGATCATCGCGCACAAGTTTCATCACGAAACGGTCGGCCTGCCCGTGGAATTTCGAAGCCTTGCCTTCCTTGTCGCCACTGGCTTCAAACTGCATACCCGAGAAATCGAGGCTATTGCCATCTGCTTCGTCGAGCTTGATCGGTGCCAGTCGGACCTGGCTGACCACATTGCCGTCGTATCCCAGGCTCGTCTGTGCACTGACCGGGGCCTGCTCGCCTGCGGCGGCAAACCACGGCGCGGTGGCATCGTCCTTTTGCAAGGTGCTGTTGCTAACTGCCAGTACAGGCATCAGCTTGAGCGCCTTCACCCGCGACCAGGGGAACGGGCCGTGCTCGATCTGATCGGTCACACCTACGTCGAAATTGATCACCTCGCCCTCACCCACATTGATGTCGCGGGCCTTGAGCCGGTATTGGGCGGTACTGCTGAAGAAATGCTGCTCCAGCGACACCCGCTCGATGCTCATGCTGCCGCCGGTGCTGACCAGGGCCTTCTTGAGGTCGGCGTTGCTGCGGGCAAGGGCGTTGTCCAGCTCGGCAGGCAGCTGCTTGCCGGTGTACCAGGCGCCAGCAGTGGTTGCGACGGCAATGGCGATCGCCAGGCCGGAAAGGATGCCAACTGATTTCTTCATGAATAGAACCGATTGCTGTCCGTAAGGGCTTCGATGGCGACCAGAGGCCACGCAGAAAGCGAAGAGTACCACTGCGGTAGAAGTCGAGGGCCGGCCCGGATCGAGAAAAACCATTTCCGGAAGCATCTGACCACTCTGCCAGAAGGGCAACATTCGTTAATTTTTACGAACATTCAAATTGATCAAAACCGCAAAAAACCGCGCAAAAACCGAACAAACACCCTTAAAAATTGATAAATATTTCAATTCAGTAACATCTTGTCATGTTTAACTTGACACCCACCTACCCATCGTTTTTTATTTTCACCACTTTGCGCGCTCTCCCCGCGCCTTCCGCCGCTCCAACATAAAAGGTGAACAATATGGAGCCCACCCGCTCGCCCCTGCCGCATGCGCAATACACCGTGCCCGCCGTTTACGCCCAGCACCAGGAGCCATGCCAGCATGCAGCCTGACCACCGCGCTACCGGCAACGGCCAACTCCGCAAAACCCTGCGCCTCTGGCACGTGATCATCATCGGCCTGGCCTACCTGACCCCGATGACCGTGTTCGACACCTTCGGCATCGTCAGCGGGATTACTGCCGGCCACGTACCCAGCGCCTACATTCTGGCACTGGCCGGGATCCTGTTCACCGCCGTGAGCTACGGTACCCTGGTCAAGCGCTTCCCGCAGTCAGGCTCGGCCTACACCTACACCCAAAAGGCGATCAACCCGCACGTGGGCTTCCTGGTCGGCTGGTCGTCGTTGCTGGACTACCTGCTGTTGCCGATGGTCAACGCGCTGCTGGCCAAACTGTACCTTTCGGCGATGTTCCCGGAAGTGCCGGAGTGGATGTGGGTAGCAGGCTTCGTCACCCTGATCAGCCTGATCAACATGCGCAGCGTCAACCTGGTGGCGCACTTCAACCTGCTGTTCGTGGGCGTGCAGGTGGCGATCATTGCCGTATTCATTTACCTGTGCGTACGCGGCCTGGACCACGGTGAAGGGCTGGGTACCGCCTGGAGCCTGATGCCGTTCGCCGACAGCCAGACCCAATTCAGCGCCCTGGCCGCCGGTGCGACCATCCTGTGCTTCTCGTTCCTGGGCTTTGACGCGGTCACCTGCCTGTCCGAAGAAACCCGCGACCCGGCCAAGACCATCCCCCGTGCGATCTTCCTCACCGCACTGATCGGCGGCGTGGTGTTCATCACCGTTTCTTACTTCATCCAGGCCTACTTCCCGACCATGGCTCGCTTCCACGACCAGGAAGCGGCCCTGCCGGAAATCGCCCTGTACGTCGGCGGCAAGCTGTTCCAGTCGATTTTCATCGCCTGCACCGTGATCAACACCATCGCCTCGGGCCTGGCCTCGCAAACCAGCGTGTCGCGCCTGCTGTACGTGATGGGCCGCGACAACGTCATCCCGGCCAGCGTCTTCGCCCGCCTGCATTCACGCTACAAGACGCCAGTGCTGAACATTGCCGTGGTGGGGATCATTTCCCTGTCGGCGATCTTCTTCGACCTGGTGACCGCCACCTCGATCATCAACTTCGGCGCCCTGGTCGCGTTCAGCTTCGTCAACCTGTCGGTGATCAACCACTGCTACCTGCGCGAAGGCAACCGCAAGGGGCTGGCCAACCAGCTGAAGTACCTGGTGCTGCCCACCATCGGCTTCTGCATCATCGTCTCGCTGTGGCTGGACCTGAATGCGCACTCACTGATGTTTGGCGGCATCTGGGCCGCGCTTGGCCTGATTTACCTTGGCTGGCTGACCAAAGCCTTCCGCGCGGCACCGCCCAACTACATCGCCGAATGAACCATGCTGCTGACAACGCCCGCGCCTGATCGCGGGCGTTGTACTTGATCGAAAAGGAAAGCCCTCATGCCGCTGCGTCGCCTCTCCATCCAATGGAAGATCACCTTGCTTGCCGGCCTGTGTCTGCTGGCCATCGTCGCCTTGCTGGTGGCCACCTCGCTGACCCAGGCGCAACGCAGCGCTGCCTTGGTCAACCAGGCCAACACCGCCATGCTCGACAGCAGCGCCCGCCTGCGCCTGCAGGCCCATGCGCAAACCCAGGCCCTGCGAATACAGCGCTACTTCATGGACGCCTACCAATACGGCAATGGCTTTGCCCGCCTGGTACAGGTACTGAAGGCCCGTGGCGGCAGCGACCTGCGCGCCGAACTGACCCGCCAGGCGCGTGCCAGCCTGGCCGGCAACCCGGATGTGATCGGCCTGTACCTGGTATTCCAGCCCGATGCCCTGGACCAGCAAGACAGCCAGTACCTCGGCCAGGACGCCATGGGCAGCAATGAGCGCGGACGCTTTTCGCTTTACTGGTCGCAACCAACCCCCGGCACCCTGGAACTGGAAGCCATGCCGGAAACGATGCTTGGCGATGCCAGTATCGGCAGCAACGGCGCAGCGAAAAACCGCTGGCTGACCTGCCCGCAGGACACCGGCAGAACCTGCATGCTCGAACCGTACCTCGACGAGGTCAACGGCCGCCAAGTACTGATGACCAGCATCGCCTTGCCGCTGCTGGAGCACGGCAAGGTGGTCGGCGTAGTCGGCCTGGACATCGGCCTGGCCAACCTGCAGCAACTGAGCGTGGACGGCCGCCGCGAGCTGTTCGATGGCCAGGGCCAGGTGAGTATCGCCAGCGCCGCCGGCCTGCTGGCCGGTAACAGCCGCGACGACACGACGCTCGGCAAGCCCATGGACAACACAGTAGCCGACGGCCTGCTGCGCGTGGCCCAGCCTTTCACACCAATCCCTGACGCAGCCCCATGGCAAGTGTTGCTGGAGCTGCCGGAAAGCGTGCTGCAGGCCCCTGCCGCCGCACTCAACCAGCGCCTGGACGCGCACAACCAACGCGCCAACCTCACCAGCCTGCTGATCGGCCTGGGCGCAGCCGTGGTCGGCTTGCTGCTGGTGTGGCTGACCGCACGCGGCGTTACTCGGCCAATCCTGGCCGTGGCCGCACGCCTGGAAGACATCGCCAGCGGCGAAGGCGACCTGACCCGTCGCCTGGACTACGCCCGCCAGGACGAACTGGGCCAGCTCACCGGCTGGTTCAACCGCTTCCTCGACAAGCTGCAGCCAGTCATCGCCCAAGTCAAAGGCTCACTGCAGGAGGCCCGCGGCACCGCCGACCAGTCGGCCGCCATCGCCAGCCAGACCAGCAACGGCATGCAGCAACAGCATCGCGAAATCGAACAGGTGGCCACGGCGGCCAACGAAATGAGCGCCACTGCCCTGGATGTCGCCCATAACGCCTCGCAGGCGGCCCAGGCCGCACGCGCCGCCGACCAGGCCAGCCAGGAAGGCCTGCAACTGATCGGCAGCACGCGTCAAGGCATCGATCGACTGGCCGCCGGCATGAACACAGCCATGGACGAAGCGCGTGCGCTGGAAGGCCGCAGCGGGCAGATCGGCTCGGTGCTGGAGGTGATCCGTACCATTGCCGAGCAGACCAACCTGCTGGCACTGAATGCCGCCATCGAAGCGGCTCGTGCCGGCGAAGCCGGGCGTGGCTTCGCCGTGGTCGCCGACGAGGTGCGCGGCCTGGCTCAACGCACGCAGGTGTCGGTGGAGGAAATTTCGCCAGGTCATCGAAGGCCTGCAGCAAGGCACGCAGGATGTCGTCGGTGCCATGCATGAAGGCCAGCGCCAGGCCCAGGACAGCGCCGCGCGCATGGAGCAGGCGCTGCCGGCACTGCAGCGAATTGGCGAGGCGGTGGCGGTCATCAGCGACATGAACTTGCAAATTGCCTCGGCGGCTGAGGAGCAGAGCGCGGTGGCCGAGGAAGTGAACCGCAACGTGGCCGGCATCCGTGATGTGACAGAATCACTGGCTGGCCAGGCTGACGAATCGGCGCGCATCAGCCAGGCGCTGAACCGGCTTGCCAATCAGCAGCAGGCGCTGATGGAGCAATTTCGCGTCTAGCCTGTAGGGTTTCTTGGCGGGTTTGCCCGCCAGCAAGCCCTTACAGGCGCCACAGCACTATCGTTTTTACTGAGCACAACTCATGCAAACCGCAACCAGATCCACCTTTTTTGACATCACCAGCGAACAGGGCCTGTTACGCACCTCGATTGCCGTCACCCTGTTCATCGCCACCATCGGCATCGCTTTCGGCCTGGCCTCCGGCTCGTTCTCCATCGTGTTCGACGGCGTGTACTCGCTGGTCGACGCCAGCATGAGTGGTCTGTCGCTGGTGGTGGTCAAGCTGATCACCTCGCACACCACCAGCGTGCAAATGTCGCGCAAGCTGCGCGAGCGCTTCACCATGGGCTTCTGGCACCTGGAACCGATGGTGCTGGCACTCAACGGCATCCTGCTCAGCGGCGTAGCCATCTACGCACTGATCAACGCCGTCAGCAGCCTGCTGCAAGGCGGCCGTCACCTGGAGTTCGGCATTGCCATGGTCTACGCGGTGTTGACGGTGATCACCTGCGTGACCATCGCCGTCGTCGAGGCGCGCGCCAACCGCAAGCTGCAATCGGACTTCGTGCGCATGGACGTCAAGGGCTGGGTGATGTCGGCCAGCATCACCGCCGCCCTGCTGATCGCCTTCTGCTTTGGCTACGCGGTGCAGGGCACTTCGCTGGAATGGGTGTCGCCGTACATCGACCCGGCGGTGCTGGCGCTGGTGTGCCTGGTGATCGTACCGCTGCCCTTGTCGGTGGTGCGCCAGGCGCTATCGGAAATTTTTCTGGTCACCCCCGGCGACCTCAAGCTGCATGTAGATGAAGTGGCCAAGGCCTTCGTCGCCCGCCACGGGCTGCAGTCTTACCGCGCCTATGTCGCCAAGGTCGGGCGCTCGCGGGAAATCGAGCTGTATTTCATCGTGCCAAAAGGCATGGCTGCGAAGACCATCGAAGAATGGGATGCGTGGCGCAACGAGATTGGCGATGCGGTAGGTGGCGAAGGGCCTGACCGTTGGATTACGGTGGTGTTTACCGGGGACCCGGAATGGGCTGAGTAAGCCAGCTGAACAAGGCCTGTGAAAACGAAAAAGCCCGCGACCATTACTGGTAGCGGGCTTTGACGTATTGCGTGTGGTGGGTCGTGTAGGATTCGAACCTACGACCAATTGGTTAAAAGACAATTGGGATCTAGGCCGATAATTCCACCTAGGGAGGGGTTTTCAGCACCATTCCGCGCCTAGGCACGCAGCCTCTAATGAAATCCACATTAGAGGCATGGCAATGACACATCCGAAGAAAGCAAAACGAGCAGGTAAGGTTTCAACCAAAGGCGGCACCGGTAAATCCACCGGCTCCACCAATCTGGGGGCATTCACAGCAGACGCTGGGTTGCGCACCCTCCTCATCGATCTGGACCCGTCCAGCCTTCCGCATCCTCCTATTTCCCCCTGGAGTACACTGCCCCGGGCGGCATTTTCGAGCTGCTGTCGTACAACGAGACCGACCCGGCCAAGATCATCTCCCGCACGTCGATCAAGAATCTCGACGTCATCATTTCGAACGATGCCAACAACCAGCTCAACAACCTCATACTGCAGGCGCCTGATGGCAGACTGCGACTAGCCAACCTGATGTCGGCTTTCGATGCCGATTACGATCTCATCCTCTTTGACACCCAGGGCGCCCGCTCTGCGATGCTGGAGATGGTCGTTCTTGCATCTGATATCATCCTCTCCCCCTCCCCCCGAACATGTTGGCCGCGCGCGAATTCAGCCGTGGAACCATCCATATGATGGATGGCCTGCGCAGTTACGCTCGTCTCGGCCTCACCATTCCCCACATCAACATCATCATCAACGGCCTGGATGAAACTGCTGACGCGCGCGAGATCCACCGCACCGTCCGTGAAATCTTCGACGGGAACCCAGACTACACCGTCCTGCAATCGATCATTCCAGATGCCGTCATCTTCAAGAAAGCCGCGAGCCAAGGCGTGCCGGCGCATCGGCTTGAATATCGTCAACCTTCGAACCGTAAGTCGCCGGCGGCGCTGAACATCATCCGCAGCTTGGCGATCGAGGCCTTCCCTGAGTGGACGGACCGCTTCGAGGCAATGACCGAAGAGCGTGTAGCCCAAATCGTCAAAGAAGGGCGCTGAGATGGCCAAGAGACCCATCGTCATCACCGATGCCAGCGACATCACTACCGAACTGGTTCTGCAACTCGGGAGAACGCACTCCGCCAAGGACCTTCGCAGCGTCCAAACCCGGCTCACCTCCATCGCAGGTGATCTGCGCAAGTTCGGGTATCACTGGAATAAAGAGTCTGGGCTACTCGGAAAACTCGGAGAGCACCTGACCGATGCTCAACGGCAGCTTCTGCTCGACGCATCGCGCCTGGTTGAATCCATCGGCAACAACGTTACTCATGCCAAGGAAAAACTTGTTCGGACCGAGAAGGACACGAAACGCCGGCAAGATGCCCGTGATGCACTGGCGAAGCAGCTCGTTGCGCGTACATTCCCCTTGCCCACCGAAACCCATGAAGAACGGCTCGAGACGATCAAGGCTGCACTCATCCTGAATCGTGCACGACAGTTCCATACCTCCTACAACCCATCTGAATTCAACCTCTACGTCAGGAGCGATCTGAAGACGCCTGATCGACTCTACGGGGCCTCACCTGAGCAACACCGGGTCGGGAATATCCAAACACTCCGTTACTTCATGATCAGCGACCTGACCAGCCACCTTGCTTATGACGATGGTTCGTCGGTTGAGGAACGTCTGCGACTCCTGCAGGAGAAAGTGGCCGAAGCTGTTGGCCTGGCTGCCTTGACAGCAGACGAACGCGAGACCCTGCGCCTGTGGAAAGAGGCTCTCTCCCCCGATGGGGCGAAGCAGGAGGGCCAAGCATGAACAACGTCAGCCAACAGCAGCTCGACCTTCTCTGGCACACCTTGGGTCTGTCCGCCGAAAACAGACACCGGCGCACAGTTAGCCGCAATTACTTTCTCACAAGCCCAGGTTGCAGCGATGCACGACAGCTCGACGTGCTCGTCGCAGCAGGGCTCATGTCGTGCGGAAAGCCTCCAGCTTTTTGTCCCCAGGATGAAGTTGTTTATCGCGCTACGAGTCAGGGCCAGCACTTCGCAGAGACCAGCCTCCCTCCGCTACCAAAACTCACTCGGTATGACGAGTTTCTGGATGCAGACAGCGGGCTTGAGTTTCACGAATGGCTCGGGATCGAAAAACCCACGATTGAGCATCGTTGTAAGTCATTCGGCTACAGCGAAGTGGGCAGCCTGATCTCTATAGAGTCCGGCTGTCGCATGAGCTCAAGCCGTGCTACGGGCGAGTGGTGCAAGACCAAGAAAGACGCCAAGGCCAGTTACAAAGCGGCCTTAGCGGCTTCGAAGGCTCATCGCGCGGAGGCTGCATGATGAATCCTGCCTCTATTTCCCAGTTCGCTGGCACGCTTTGCCTGTACCTCATGAACTGCTCTGTGGCACTGGCGACCGCCTATGGCTTGGGTTCGATCTTCAAAGCCCCGCTCGCCGAAATCGCTCTGCAGGGTTCGGTCTACTCGGCCTATGCGCTCGGCACGGTCGGGACGCTGAATCTCCTGGTGCTGATCGCATCAGCTATGCGTGGACAACCTCGCCAACTTGGGGAGGGCTCCTGATGGACAAGCAGAAGATCCTCGACAAAGTCACCAAGCTGATGGCCTTGGCCAACAGCCCAGGGGCAAACACGAACGAGGCAGCAATCGCATTGCGCCAGGCCCGCTCGCTCATGGCCCAGTACAACATCGACGCAGACGAACTGCGGGCCAGCCAAGTTCTTGAAGCAAGTATCCCCACGGGCACACGTCGATCCCCAGCGGATTGGTTGCATGCCCTCGCCGGAACATGTGCAGCCGCATTCGACTGCAGCCACCTCTCTTACTACCACCCATTGAAGGGTTACTGCTTCAAGTTCCTGGGCAAGGGTATCGGTCCGGATCTGGCTGCCTATGCCTACAGCAGCCTCGTCCTGCAGTTACAGAAAGCACGTCGCGAGCATGTCTCGCAGCAGAAACGGTGCCAGCTGAAGACCAAACGACGCCGCGGCCAACTGTTTGCGGAGGGTTGGATTGGAGCAGTGGCCTACAAAGTTCGAGAGTTCGCGGGTGACCTGGCTCCGGAGATCAAGGCTGAGATCACGGCCTACTTGACCGTGCATCACCCTGACTTGAAGCAAAGCGACATCACGCCAAGCGAAGCCAAAGGCCACGATCGTAGCTCTCTGTACGCAGGTATTCGGCAAGGCCGGCATGCTCAGCTCCACCACGGAGTTGGCCGCACCGAACAGCCTGGCATTTCCCACGGGGGTGCCAGATGACCGACCTGAGCTATTCACCTCCTCACTCCATGGAGGCGGAACAGGGCGTCCTGGGCGGGCTGATGCTGGACAACGAAGCCTGGGATCTCGTCGGTGACCTACTGCAGGCAGATGACTTCTTTCGGGGCGAACACAGGCTGATTTTCACCGCTATCCAAGAACTGTCAGAGAAAAACAGCCCTTTCGACGTGGTCACGATTTTCGAGCAGATGGCCGTCCCCGAGGAGGTTGGAGGACTTTCCTACCTGGCAGAGCTGGCCAAGAACACCCCGTCTGTAGCGAATATCCAATCGTATGCGGAGATCGTGCGTAATCGCGCACACCTTCGTCGCATCATGTCCCTGTGTTTCCAGGGGACACGGGATGCAGCTGAACTTGCTGCTGACGCGGCGGAGGTTCAGGACACGCTCGAGCAGAAGCTGTTCGCGCTGGGCGAAGGTCGCGTTGTACGTGAATTCGCCAACATGAACGAGGCACTGCTCTCTGTCGTCGACAAGATCGACGCGAATTTCAACGGTCATGTGACCGTAACGGGGGTGCCAACAGGCATCACCGATCTCGATGAAATGACGCGCGGCCTGCAGCCAGCAGACCTGATCATCGTCGGCGCGCGCCCATCCATGGGCAAGACCTCGTTCTGCTTGAGCATCGTAGATGCCGCGCTGAACAGTAAGCCTGACGAGATCGTGCTGGTTTTCAGCATGGAGATGCCTACCGAGGCCCTCATCTACCGAATGCTGGCAATTTTGGGCCACATCGACCTGAGCAGGCTCCTGTCCGGTCAGTTGCAGGACGAGGACTGGCCCAAACTCTCCGCCGCCGTGCATCGCATGAGCGCATACGGCAACCGTCTGGTCATCGATGACAGTGCAAACCTCACTCCTGCTGCGATGCGCGCCAAGGTTCGACGCGCTAGCCGGCGCTTTGGGAGGCCCTGCTTGATCATGGCGGATTACCTGCAACTCATGCGCTGCCCTGGGCAAGAGAACCGGGCCAATGAGATCAGCGAGATATCTCGTTCCCTCAAGGGAATCGCGAAGGAATTCAACTGCCCCTTCGTAGCTCTTTCTCAGCTCAACCGGGCTCTGGAGCAACGTCAGAACAAACGACCAGTCAACGCCGATCTGCGCGACAGCGGAGCGATCGAGCAAGACGCCGACATCATCCTCTTCGTGTACCGAGACGAGGTGTACAACGAAAACACCGAGTTCAAGGGGATTGCCGAGCTGATTATCGGCAAACAACGCCAAGGGCCTACGGGCTATGTACGCGCAGCCTTTATCGCCAACCAAACTCGCTTCGCAAACCTCACTGCTGACCATTGGCAAGGAGCTGCCGCATGACGCTCACAGAATCCCATCTGATTACGCATGGCTGCCTTAACTGTGGCCGGCACTTCGCGCTTCATCAGGTACGGCAGGTGCATCCTGCTGAGCATACCCCTGAAGGTGAGGCAGAGGTTCTGGTATGCCCGGTCTGCGGCAGCTATGACCCCGTTCCTCTCTCGGAGGTGCCCAATGCAGGCTGAGCAGATCTACCCTTCGATCCCTGCAATCGCAAACACCGACCAATCGGCCTTGGCATTCGCGCACCAGTCTGGCGTAAACGCGGTTTGGCTGGATGCTCTCAGCCAGGTTGTCTCACGGCTCACCCAGTTCGGTGAAACCACGGTGCCTGTTGAGCTGAATGAGGCTCTGCAAGAGCTTGCACAGCTGCAGTACGTCGAGCTGGAAAGCCATGATGCTGGAACGCTGGCAGCGACCCTCCTTGGCCAACCAGCCCTGCTGACCAATTACTTCTGGTCAGTATGGGTACCAAGGCACCTCCTGAGCTGCGGTCTGAAGGTTGCAGTAACCCCCCATCTGACCAGCTCCGTGGACGAGGCTCATCACTGCACCGTGGTCTTCCGGATTCCTGGATCGCGCGAGACTGCACGTGAGTTCCTCACCGACCTGGCCACCCAATATCCGGGCTGCACCCCGGAAATCGTGGCCATCCAAGCGGGTGATGCACTTTGCCCGAAGGAGGCCGGATCCAATGCGTAACCTTCTTCGCGGCGCCCACGACAGTGTCCGCCGGCTTGCTGAGTTTGCCCTCTCCGAGGGCTGGACTCTCTCCAGGTCCAATAGCGGCCACCTGAAGTTCAGCAAGTCCGGCTTCGCACCGATTTTCACTTCCTGCACACCTAGCGACCACCGTTCCGAGCGCAACACCCGGGCGTTGCTTCGACGTGCGGAAGTCCAAAACAGCTCCTCGCGGGGGATTCAATAATGCCGATCCGACACGTAATTATTCACCAGCTCGACAAGCAGCCCGACGGCAGCCCCGCCGTCCTTCATGCCCGTGACACTGAGCTCCCACCGTCCGATGCTATCGTGAGTCTCCAGGGCGACCTGAACGACAGCTACAACGCCAAGCAAGGCAAAGCGTGGGGCTTCTTCCATGGGGAGTCGGGTGCGTACCCATTCAGCGGTTGGCTGAAACAGTACCTGGAGGAGCAGCAAGACTTCACCAGCTTCAGCCGTGTGTCTGTCGAACACCTGCAGAAACTGCTTGAAGAGGTCAACCTGTCCACCGGTGGCCACGTGTTCTTCAGCCATTACCAACAAGGCTTGACTGAGTACTTGATGATCGCTGTCCTCCAGCAGGTCGAAACCGTCAGCCTGGACGGTGATCTTAATGTTGTAGCCTCTCGCTACCTGGACACCAGCAACTTCTCCTGCGCGGCCCGGATCAACCTGAGCGAGTGGCGCAACAACCCTAACTCGAAGCAGTACATTTCCTTCGTTAAAGGCAAAAACGGCAGGAAGAGTTCGGACTACTTCCGCGACTTCATCGGGTGCCAAGAAGGCGTCGACGGGCCAGGTGAAACCCGCACGCTTCTCAAGGCATTCACCGACTACGTCGAGAAAGAGGATCTCCCAGAAGAAAGCGCCCGGGAGAAAACCCACGCGCTGCTCGACTATGCCACCACCCAAACGAAGCTGGGGCAGCCCCTCTCTCTTCAAGAGCTGTCCCAGACTCTCGATGAAGACCGCCCTCAGGCGTTTTACGACCACATCCGCAATAGCGACTACGGCCTATCCCCTGAGATCCCGGCCGATAAGCGCACACTCAACCAGTTCCGCCGTTTCACCGGCCGCGCCGAAGGTCTGTCGATCAGCTTTGAGGCGCACCTGCTCGGTTCCAACGTCACCTACGACGCCGACACCGGCTCGCTGACGATCAAGAACCTGCCCACTCAGCTCACCGACCAACTCAAACGCCGCCAGTAAGGAGAACCACCATGAACGCAACCAATTCCCGTACCGCTGACAAGTTCGTGGTTCGCCTGCCGAATGGCATGCGTGAACAAGTGGCAGAAGTCGCCCGCAAGAACCATCGTTCCATGAACAGCGAAATCATCGATCGCCTCGAGCAATCGCTACTCAACGGTCAATTTGAGCCGGCGCAGAAAGCCCAGGGCGACGGCGCCAACGCAGAGGAGTTGAGATCCGAGCTGACCCGCGCATACCGGATCATCGATCGCCTGTTGCAAAATGCTGTTCCAACTCAAGACGACATTCAGGAAGTGCTGCACCTGGTTCGCCACTCTCCTCTGGCTCACCCGCACGTTGCTGCGGTAGGAGCTTGAGATGGCCGCTACAGACCTCAAAGCCAAGCTTCTCGCTCCAGGCTTCACCCCTACAGGCACCACCGCGGCCATGAGTGACCCTATCGCGGACACCCCATTGGTGCTGACTGTCGAGCAGGTCCTCCCTTGGGAGGATAACCCTCGTACCACTCGCAACCCACGATACGATGAACTCAAGGAGTCGATCCGCCACCGTGGCCTCGACACCCCTCCGCCTGTAACACGCAGACCTGGAGAGGAAAAATACCGGATCCGCAACGGTGGGAACACGCGAATCACAATTCTGAAGGAGCTGTTCCAGGAAACTGGCGACGAAAGGTTTCAGAGGATTAATGTTCTGTTCCGCCCATGGGATCAGATCCGAGGCGAGATCGTGATGCTCACCGGTCACCTGGCCGAGGATCTCAAAGGTGAGCTCAAATTCATCGAGAGAGCTGTCGCGGTGGGTCGAGCGAAGGCGCTTTATGAGGAGGAAAGCGGCGAGACCATTTCCCAGCGCGAGCTCGCTCGACGCCTATCTAAAGATGGGTACCCTATTTCTCAGTCCCATATCAGCAGGATGCTGGATACCCTGCAATTTTTGCTGCCTGCAGTGCCTGGTTTGCTCTACTCCGGTCTCGGTATCGACCGGATCACGAAAATAATCGCGCTGAGAAAATCTGCATTGGCTTGCTGGGACAAGCATTACAGCAATGAAGGCGTTGACTTCGAAATGCTGTTCCAGGACGTCCTTGCCCAGTTCGAGGGAGAAGCGGAAGAATTCCTGTTCCAGCGCTTCCAGGACGAGCTCATCGGCACGATGAAAAAATCGCTGCAGCTCGGCTACGAGGACATTCTGCTGGAGATTACCCAGCAGCAGGATAAGCTCCGTCGCTCAACGCCAGTGGTAGAAGTGCCGAGTACCGGCAAGTCCAGTAATCATCCCGCCAGTCTTTTGGGTACTGGTACAGCTTCACCGGTACCGGTACCGGCATCGCAACAGCTACCTGAAGCTACTGGGAGTTCGCCGAAGCCTTCTCAGCCTCCCCACCAGCCAGCTGCTCCAATGCCGGGAGCTTCGCTCACACCAGAGCAAGAGCAGGAACGGATTGCAGGGCATATCGCGTCCCCAACGAACCTCAGCCAGCGGGTGATCGAGACAAAAGCGAAGGTTGCCGCCCTCAGCGGGGAAACGCTGCCCGATTTCAACTCGAACTGCCTGGTCGCCATCCCCGTGCAAGCCGGCGGACTGCACCCCATTACCGACCTCTGGTACATCGAGCGTCAGATTGACCAACCTGGCGAGTTGCGCAACCAGGTAGCCCAACTGGCCGTGGAGATCCTCGAATCTGTCAACGGCCCTGGCGATATCCAGGTAATCGATGGAGGGATCGGGTTCAAGTACAAACAGCCGGAGACCGAAGTTGAAGTCACTGCAACAGCTCAACATACGCTGACACTGCTTCAGTCATTGAGCGGTGCGATGGCTATCGCACTCAAGATGCTGAACGAGCAACCAAACCCTGCCAGTGCATTGGGCGAATTTGAGTTTGCTGCCGGCCTGGGCCAACTGCTGCTGGGCCAACCTCTGGGTGCTGAGCAGGCACCAGGTGACGAAGGTCGTTTGAGTGACGGTGCGCTGGTCAAGTTATTCCGCATCATTCGGCTGGCTCGACGCCTGATCGACTTGGAAATCGAAGAGTTCAAACGGTCCTCGCCAGTCCAGGACAACTGAACACTCGATGAGATGAATGGGAGGGAGTCTCAATGTCCAAGTCAACACTTAACGAAGCGGTTCTCTCACAGCTGCTTGACCTCATGCGTAACGGTCAACTTCAGCGCTGTGTAGAGATGGGAGTTGAACCAGAGGTGCTGGGCCAGATCCAGCACCCAACAGTCCTCAGTTTGCTCCGCAATACCCCTGTTTCATGGGTCAACGTGTCAATCAACAGCTCAATGATCCTCAAGCTGCTGACCGGCGCCGCGCGTACAGAAGAGGAAACTCGGCTTATCGAGCGCGCGATCCGGCTGGGGGCCACGACCAGCTTGCTCGGCAAGTTCTTCGGGCTCACACCTCAAGAGATAGCCTTGCAGCGTACCGTCATTGGGGTGCGTGCCCCACGCGGTCGATGGCCAGAGCTCTCTGAAGATCAGGATCACCATATTTGGCATCGCTGGACCAAGTTGATGGATGAGCACCGCGTCGAGCTCGAGGACAGCTTGGCCATGCTCGACGTGGCCATGCTGGTTGCCGAGGAGCTGAGCACGGACGGTCTCACGCTTGCGCAGATCTGGTCACGGATCACTCAGTGGGTCGAACAAGGCTTGTATCCAGGCAGCACTGAACGCTCCCGAGTCACTGAGCGACGACAGCTCACCCTTTTGGATGAGGGCGGCCTACGTCATGTCGATGAAAGCGGCACCGCCTCTATCCATCCTGGAGAAGGCGATCAGAGAAGATGAAGCTCACACGGTTCCCGATTTCCACGCTCCTAGATTCGGCCTCGGGGCAACTCGAGGCCCATGTGCAGAAGAAGAGAGCTGAGGACACCGCCCCTACTGCAGCGCCTGCTACACCCTACTCCGGGATAATTTTCAGCGGAAATCCGCATGAAACGGTCCCGCGTAAACTCCTACTCGACAATCGGTTGACCCCCTTGGAACGCAATTGCTGGCAAGTCTTTCGACTGCTGGTCAATGAAGATGGAATCACGGCTTTCCCCACCTATGACCAACTGCGGCCCTACCTCGGCATGAATCCAGGTAAACACGCCTCTAGAGAAACCGTGGCAAAAGCCTTGACGGTGCTCCGTCTGACCCGCTGGTTAAGCCTGGGCCGGACGGTGCGGAATGAGATCAACGGCCAGGTTCAGGGGAACGTCTACCTCCTACACGACGAGCCTGTCACGCCGGCGGAGGCCCTGGAGTTCGACAAGGACTATATGACCTTGCTGATGCAATCCATGGAGCATCAGAACAAAGCGATCAAGGACATCGCGGCAATTACCTGGAGAGAATTCACCAGCGATCCAGACGTTGGGCGACGACTTCCCTCGCGCATTGACACGATTAGCGATCGACTGAACGCCCAGACCTGGGCAGTTGAAACCAAACAAAATGCACTGCCTGCGCCTGAGTTCGGAATCCGAACTCAGCAAGACTTAGCCGTGGATGGACTGAGTTCGGAATCCGAACTCAGTACGAACTCAGCGAAACAGGGGGCCCTCCCCCTCAGTTCGGATTCCGAACTCAGCCTGAAACCACTGAGTTCACCCTCAGTTCGGATTCCGAACTCAGCTAGTACGTATACAAATACAGACAAGTCTGTATCTAAAAGCTCTGTACAACCGCGCGAGAGTGCAGGTGTGAACTGGTTACTTGCCCTAGATCTCCTCAAGCCAGAGGACCGTGTGAAGGCACGTGAGATCATGGGGCCGGTACCGGAGAATCTCCGAGAGGCGGTGATCAACCAGTGGAAGCATCGCTGTACTAGCGGGAGTGTCGCCAAGCCCCTCGCGTACCTGACGAGCCTTGCAGGCAAGGCCATACGGGGTGACTTCAACGCAGAGTGGAGCCCTACAGCGCCTGCTGCAACTCCGACGTCATCGCCAGCGGCCAGCGTGGTAGCACGGCCCACTCAGCCCGCCGTTCCCAAGCCGGCACCGACAGCGACTGCGATGCAGACAGCAAATTCCGCGCTGACCTCGCTGCAGGCCCTGCTTGACCCTCGACGCCGCGTGGAGCCCACCGATGAGTGATTGGATGGGTTCTACGATCACCCTGGGATTTGCCTCTGTTGTGATTGGTATGCTGGCGGGCCGCGTTTGTACCTGGGGCGCTTGCTGCCTACCTGCACTCCTCAAGCGCCAATGGCAGCGGGATGCACGGGAACTGCTGGGGCTGGATTCAGAGAAACATTCCGACCTTCAACCGGCCAGAACCCCTTCGCGAGTAATCTGGACCGCGCAGATTAGCTGCGCTGCGTTGTCACTCGTGGTGACAATGCATTTTGGGCCAACTATGCAGGCCTTCTGTGCCCTGCTGTTTACCTGGATGCTTCTGGCTTTGAGCTTGATCGACAGTGAGCACCACCTACTGCCGGATTCGCTGGTAATACCAGGACTCTGGGCCGGCTTAGTCCTCAACTCCTTCGGACTGTTCACGGTACTGCAGGACGCTCTTTGGGGGTGTGTCGTTGGCTTTGGCTTCTTCTGGTCTGTGAGTCAACTAACCGGACTAATCACTGGCCGAGAAAGCATCGGTAGAGGCGACATTAAGCTGTTGGCATTGATGGGTGCGTGGGGTGGCCTACAGGTACTTGGCTGGACTGTAGTTTGCTCTCTGCTAGGTGCAGGTCTAGCCGCAATGCTTCTCATACTCCTGGGAAAGCGATCTACCGACGCAAGAATTCCATTTGGTCCGTTCATCTCCGCCGCAGGCTGGAGCGCATTTGTGATTCTAACTCATTGATTAATAACCCATGGACCATTAGTCGAGTGATGCGGCCCGCATCATTCACCGGCATCGACACCGGCGCGAGCCAGGTCGAGTGGTTCCACCGGAATCCCCTGATAGTGAGGCCCGCATCATTCACTGGCACCGACACCGGCGCGAGCCAGGTCGAGTGGTTCCACTGGAACCACCTGACAGTGATGCGGCCCGCATCATTCACCGGCACCGGCACCGCCGTGAGCCAGGTCGAGTGATTCCACTGGAATCGCCTGATAGTGATGCGGCCCGCATCACTCACCTGATTCGACACCGGCGCCGAGGCCGGGTCGAGTGGTTCCACCAGAATCCCCTGATAGTGATGCGGCCCGCATCATTCACTGGCACCGGCACCGGCGCGAGCCGGGTCGAGTGGTTCCACCAGAATCCCCTGATAGTGATGCGGCCCGCATCATTCACTGGCACCGGCACCGGCGCGAGCCAGGTCGAGTGGTTCCACTGGAACCACCTGACAGTGATGCGGCCCGCATCATTCACCGGCACCGACACCGGCGCGAGCCAGGTCGAGTGATTCCACTGGAATCGCCTGATAGTGATGCGGCCCGCATCACTCACCTGATTCGACACCGGCGCCGAGGCCGGGTCGAGTGGTTCCACCAGAATCCCCTGATAGTGATGCGGCCCGCATCATTCACTGGCACCGGCACCGGCGCGAGCCAGGTCGAGTGGTTCCACTGGAACCACCTGACAGTGATGCGGCCCGCATCATTCACCGGCACCGGCACCGCCGTGAGCCCGATCGAGTGTTGTCACCGGCACCACCTGGGAGTGTTGCGGCCCGCAACACCAGGATGGTGTGCGCCGACTATGACAAATCCAGCACCCCGGGTTCTTCATTTATTACTGCGCGCCCAACAGCCTAAAAGCAGCATGGACATCGTTCACCCACCTTATATAAGGAAACCATGTCCATGGCTGACAACTATCAGCTCAACATCGGCTCCCTCAGGAGCCAGGTCCAGCTGACTCTCCACACCCACCATGCTGCCCGAATCTGGCTGGGCCGCCAGAAGACCGATGACAAACACAGCATCCTCGGGCTGGCGGGCTTCTGCCTCAAGATCAACCAGATCGACCGTGGAGCGGCCCAGGACGACCCATACTCGGACTGGTGGATGATCAGGATCGAAGAGAAGATTCAGGAAGTGGACGATGCCCTGAAGGCCATCGACAGCCGCCTGGATGAAGTGATGGCCCAGTTGCCCAAGGCGCTCGAAATCGGTGAGAACCTCTCCATTCAACCGCTGAAGCTGCCACTCTTCATTTCCAACCCGCTGGGCTTCAAGGGCGTCCATCTACTGACTCAATACGACGAAGTCGTCCGCCGCATCCTGCTGGCTCAGCACGTCGCCATGATCGGCCGCCGCGATGGCGAGATCTGGATAGACGAGGGTGCTCACCTGCTGCGCAGTCTTTTTGGACTGGCCCAGCTCCATCGATTCTCCGGTGCATCGCGTGACGACTTCGCCGCCAACAATGCACGGGCTGAAAACGCGCGCGAGATGTACAAGCGCTACGGCGACATCCCCCAGGACATCCTGGAAGGCACCCGCAGGTCGAACTTTGCCCCGCCCATCCGCCGTGGTTCCGCAGACCCGGTCGAGGATCTGGATGACGATCTCGAAGGCGAGGCCTGATCCTGATGCGTTTGGACCCCCAACCCATGGAGGCCCTGCAACAGGGTGCCTTCAAACCGCTGCAACAGGGTGCCTATCAGGCGCTGCAACAGAGTGCCTCACTAAAAGGCCTTTTAAAGCCCTTTAAAGGTAAGGGGGAGCTGATCCAGTTGGCGGAGCATTGCGCATCGCTGGAGGCAGGGTTGCGCGCCATTACCCAGGAAGTGCTGGCCCAGGTCCGTCAACATCCATTCGCCCTGCTGCCCGTCAGGCTCATCGAGCAAAACACAGCGGCTGGCACAACCTTTCTTCGCTGGCAAAGCGTGCAAGGTCGGCGCATGGGTGTCGGCGTATGGGCCCAGATGATCCACGCCCCCAAAACACCAACCCACTTGCTGCAGGACCTGTTTGCCCTGGAGCAACACCGAATCACCCTGAACATGCAGATCAGCCTCATCCACTCAATCGGCAAACAGGCCGCCGAGTGCGCAGAAAAAATGGGGCAGGCCGAGGCCGAATATCAGGCTCGACTGCAGCAGGTCATGAACCCACCTCAACACTGAACGGAGATACACCATGGGTACACCAGTAGTTTGGGAAGGCAACGTCGGCAACGCTGCCGAGCACCGGTCGTTCGCCAACGGCAACAAAGATCCGCGGCACATGCTGCGACTCAATGTGATGTTCGACAACTCGATCCCTGATGGCCAGGGTGGCTACAAGGATCGTGGTGGCTTCTGGGCCAACGTCGAATGGTGGCACCAGGATGCCGAGCGGTTCGCAGCGCTGTTCCAGAAGGGCATGCGCGTTGTGGTGATTGGCCGCGCGATCATGGACAGCTGGACGGATAAACAAAGTGGCCAGGAGGTGTCTGCGCTCAAGGTCGAAGCCAGCCGGATCGCGATTCTTCCACATCGCATCGAGCACGTATCTCTGTCTGGCGGCGGCGGCGGTCAGCGTCCGACCAACCAACCGCAGGGTCAGGCGCGCAGTCAGACCAGCGGTGGCCAGGCTCAAAACGTGCCTCAGCCGAGCCCCGAGGACATGCGCCACTACGGCGAAGGCTTTGACGACGACATCCCTCTGTAGCCCCCCTTAATTTGGCGCGCCACATCGCGAAGCTCCTGGTGACAAGGATGTCACTACGAGCTACCCCTCCCTTCGATGAAGCTTCGCCGTAGAAACCCAACTACATCTTGGCAGGCATTTTTCAGGCGCCGTTCGTGAAGTTGCCGATGACAAGGACAGCGCCTCGCCACCTATTTCCGCTTCGAGGTAACGTCCCGTGCACCACGACTACCCGGAATATCCATCCGTCAAAGCGACGGTAGACTCCTCGCGCTACATGGAAGCCGTACATGCTCTCGAAGGCGTTCCCCAGGTCTTTTGCGACGGCGAAACCATCCTCCTGCCCGAGGCTGAGGTGAAGGCCATCGAAATGCTTCGCTCCCAGTTCAAGGCCACCTTTGAGTATGGGCAGGCCGAGGAGTATCAGTTTGCGACCAAGGCCCGGGATGCAGGAGTGACGGCTGAGCTCCTGCGACTTGGGCAGGCAGTTTGCGACATCACAGGCCAACACGCTGAGGTGATGGTTCGTGCCGCATTGGAGGACCCCAGCGCGACGCTGCTGGCTTGGTCGGCACTCTACCGCTCAAGCATGATTCCCCACTAGGTCTGGCACACGGGCATTGGTGTGGGGCCTAATTTTTCCGCCGCCATTCGTGAAGTTTCTGGGAGCCAGAACAGATCGACGCGACCGCCCACTCGACACTTGGCGTCAGATGCCACACAACTCCTGGCGGCCAGAACCTACTGCCCAGGGTCGCGCGCCTCGGGAAGCTCCCGCAACCAGGACGGCAAGTCGTGGCCGAAGGGGCGCTGCAAGCAGCGCTTGCCCAGGTCAGGAGGCGGTTGAAATCGTCGCATTGGCAAATTACCATTTCCTGAAGGCATCTCCACCCTACAGCTGCTAACGTGTTTAAAAATTAGCTACTGGAGTCGAAAAAAGCGCCTTGTCGCGAGGCTTCCGGTATCAAGAATGTTTGAGGCGTGATCTGCCCGGCAGGTGCAGGGGCACTGATGAGGAGCATTCGATGCAGCATGTAGTGGCCCAGGAGCGAAAAGCGGATAGGCGCCAGTTCAACAACCCCCATCCTGCGGTGGAGGCTGCCGGAGTGGAAGCCGCCGAGAAAGGGCTGCCCGTGTATGCTTGTCCCTACAAGCACCCCGCCATGTTGGCCTCTTGGCTTAAAGGGTACAATCGAGCCCAGCAGCTCATCCTCAGCCTCTGACCTCTTGCTCTTACAGCCTCCAGCTTGCGGTGGCCTTCACAGCCAACCTGCTGATTTTGTCTTGACACCCCTCCGCCTTCTCCCTAGAATCACCGCCCAATCGCGCCTGAACCTCTGGTGCTGGCTTTGTCCAGTATTATGTTTGGGCCTTCTTTTATCTGGAACATGGATGTTGCAGCAGCTAGCCCCTCCTAAGCCATTCAAAAATTATTCCGAACTGGTTGAGCTACTGATTACCAGAGGCATGCTCGTACCTGACCCCAACCGAGCAGAACGGAAGATTTCACAGATCGGCTATTATCGGCTCAGTGGTTACTGGCAGCCCGCGCGCGACTTTGATAGGGACGAGCAACAGAATGTCCTTATCTGCCAAGTAACACGCAAACCGCGTAGAAAAAGCAATTTTCTACCTGACACAACCTTCAATGACGCCGTCGATCTTTATCTTTTTGATAAGAAACTTAGACAACTCATGCTTGACGCGATTGAACGGATTGAGATCCAGGTCAGGACTGTAATTGCTCACGAGGTTGGCTACCACTCACCAATGGCGTATACGGACTCGCAGTTCATTCGCCCTAAACAGACCGAAGACTGGAATGACCGCAAAACTAACCAAAAACGAAATACTTGGTTAGAGTGGCAAAAACGCCAAAAAAATCTGTTGGATCGTAGCCAAGAAGACTCCATTGAATGGCATAGACGCGCGCACAAAGCTATTCCGTTCTGGGTAGCTGTGGAGGCATGGGATTTTGGTACACTATCGAAATACTTCGAAATCCTCAAAGGCAACCATCAAAATCGCATTGCGGCTCGACTAGGTATTAGTGATACCCACGTGCTAACTCAGTGGCTACGAGAGATAAATACCTTGCGCAACAGGTGCGCACATCATACTCGTATTTGGAACCAAGTAGCGGCCAACCCGCTCTCCGTTCTTGACAACCCTTATTTTCAAAACCTGGCGCTTGACCAAAATGCCCGATCTCGAATATTCGGGCTAATCAGCGTCATCTGGCTGCTTGTTCAACGCTTGGGGCCAAGTTCAAGCTGGATAAAACAGGTCGCAGATCTACTCGACTCTAAGCCCTCCTTGCCTGGTTGCCAATTCTCCTCACTTGGGCTTCCAGAAGCTGGATTCCCCAGGAAGCTCTTTGGAATCTGATCAAGGAGACTAAATTGCACCACTCCTCATCACGCAATTCATAAAAGCAATCCCAACGAATTCCCGCCCTTTCAGTTGACCATTTCGCGTTGTGCCGCCTCCGGCCGGCGGCAAGAGTGCGCTCTGTTCGAACTGTTCAGGGTCACCTTATGAAACTCATGATCATCGAGGCACCGGGCAAGCTGAAGAAGCTAGGGCCCATGATGAAGAAGATCCGGCCTGGCGAGCAATGGACGGTTGTAGCCACTGGTGGCCACATCCGAGACCTCCCTGAAAAGGGGATGGACGAGACGATGATCACCACTGGGGTGCTCAAGAACCTCCGGCCGGTGTACGAGATGCTGCCCAAGAGTGCCCGCAACGTCAGCACGATCCGCAAGGCGCTAAAGGACGCCACCGAGGTTTATATTGCCACTGACCCGGATCGCGAAGGTGAAAGCATCGCCTGGCACATTCAGCAGGCGCTGCGCATCAGCGAGTACAAGCGCGTCACCTTCAATGAAATCACACAGAATCGTGTGCGGGAGGGTTTGGCTAACCCCCGCAAGATCGACGGCCAGCTCGTTGCTTCACAACAGTGCCGTAGGGTGCTCGACCGCTTGGTGGGCTACCCCGTCACTCAGGAGCTGCGCCGAGTCATGGGGCAACCCACGTCTGCGGGCCGTGTACAGTCACCTGCGCTCTACCTGGTTGTACTGCGCGAACGGGAGATCCGCAACTTCAAGGTCATCCACCACTTCGGCGCAGAACTGACCTTCAGGGACGAAGCTTCCAGCTTGGCCTGGACTGCCGCATGGCAGCCGGTGCCGGATTTTGCCAGCAAAGAACACCCTTACGTCCAGGACGGCACGCTCGCCGCCCGGGTCGCCGCCACCCGTGCAGTTATCGTGGAATCGTGCGAAGACGGCAAGAAGCGGCGTCCGCCGCCCGCACCGTTCATTTCGTCCACTTTGCAGCAAGCCGCCAGCGTGGCGTTGAAGCGGGACCCCGACAAGACGATGCAGATTGCGCAACGCCTGTACGAGCAGGGTGTCATCACATACCACCGGACGGACAACCCCAACCTGGCCGATGAGGCCATGCCTGACATCCAGGCTGTCGCACGACGCCAGGGGCTCGACGTTGTAGACGAACGCCGGACGTTCAAGGCAGCAGACAGCGCACAGGAAGGTCACCCTGCGATCGCGCCAACCGCTTGGGATGATGAGGTTGCGGGAGAGTCTTCCGATGAACAGGCGCTGTACAAGCTCATTCGGATCCGCGCACTGGCCAGCCAGCTCGCCGATGCCATCTACGACGTGCGTACCGCAAAGTTGCTGGCCAAGGGGCCGGATCAAAGGCCGCTGCGCTTCGCTGCGACGGGTAGCTCGGTAGCCTATCTCGGCTGGATGAAGCTCCTGCAGCAAGACGACACGGATGAGGAGTCGACCGACCTGCCCAAAAATCCAGTGCCGGCGCTGCAACCTAAGCAGATCCTCAACGTACTCCAGGGCGAGGTGTTGAACCAGAAGACCAAACCGCCAGGGCGCTTTACTAAGGCCAGCTTGATCAAGGAACTGGAGCGTCGTGGGATTGGCAGGCCCAGCACCTTCTCCGCGATCGTTAAAAACATCACCAGCAAGGGCCTGGTCGTCGAGGAAAAGCGCAAGCTGGTACCAGGACCGCTGGGAGAGGCTACCGTCGCCCAGCTGGAAGGCCGATTCAGCTTCCTCGAGCTGGCTTTCACGAGCACGCTGGAGAAGGACTTGGATCGAATCGCCCGCGGTGAGGATAGGTACGGCCCTGTGGTCGCCAAGTTCTACGAGCACCTCCAGAGTGAGCTGGAAAGCCTCCGACAGGCGCCCACAGTGGCGATGAAGGCGCGGTCGCCTGAATCCTCATCGGGCGCCCAGGACGGCTACTCCTGCGGCAAGTGCGGGATGCCTCTCGCGCGCCGACAGAAGCGCGGCGATGGCGGTTACGACTTCTGGGGATGCACCGGGTTCAAAGCGAACAACTGCCGCGTGAGCTACCCCACAGTGGGCGACAAACCTGATATGACCAAGCCCAGGGGCATGTAGGCGAAATGTTTCGAAGGCGGTAATCCATTTCTCCTGTAGCAGGTTTCCCCCAACTGCCAATCTGCTCGCTCTTACGGGTGCGGGTAGGCGCACCTTGAATGATGACGAGTTGACTACTCATCCTCCCGGAGGTGCTTGTGGCCCGTTCCAAGAAAGTCATTGACCGGTTGAAGGCCGAGCAGGCGGACAATCCGAAGGTCCCTCATTATGAATCCCGGCCAGGCGAGTCGTGCTGGCCGTTACAACCTGACGACATCAAAACCGCTGGGTACTGGAAGCAGGAACGCAGACGTGTGCCGAAGGGCTCAGAGCCTGCGGCGTACGTAATCAGTGGCCAGGGAGGGTCGCTTCATGGCTCAGTACTCTTAACCCGATGGGTGCCTGCCTACCACCTGGACCAGACTGTGCCGATGAAGTCCAAGAGCGCGGACGCCAATTGAAACGGCCACGCCTCCTCAATAGCCAACCAGTGTTGCTCGAAGCCGCCGTATTCGACGGCTACGACATGGGCATCCTCATGCCTTACATTGAAGGCGCAAACAAGGTCATGTTCGCACGGAGCGGGTTCTTCATTCGCCGCAGTGATCACCCGCTCTGCCGCTACTGGCGCGTGCCCAAGGCCAAGCTCATCGACGAGCTGGACCTGGTGTACCACCAGCTGATCGAGCTGGCCGGTGGCAAGGTCACTGAGTCATGGCAGGCCTTCCGCCAGAAGATCGAGAGCGCGCTGGCCAACCCACGCCGGGACGCGTTCATCTCGGGAATGCTACTGCGAATTGCCCCGCTCGCCGACGGCGGTGTGCTGCTGTCCGGAGATTATCATCCTGGAGTAGTTGCAGTGGCCCGCCGGATGCGGGGAGTGTTCCTGGGCAAATCCAGCTCGTGGCGAGTCAACGCCACCGCCGAAATCCTGCGCAGCAACCTGGTCCTGGAGCTCGGTCTTGTGGAGGAGCAGTTCGAGATCCTGGACGTGGTACAGGAGCTCCTGGGCGATGGCTCTGTGGTTCCAGCAGCAGACATTCCACGCATCAGCCTGGGCGGTGCTCCTCAGGAACCCTCGACAGCCGCCAGCGGTGAGGAGAGCTCCAACGACATCTACCTCGCTGCCGTCTCGCCGATTGAACGCACCGAGTTCTCAGATGCCACGATCGCCCAGGCCCTGGTCGGCTATTCCCTGCTCGATCACCAGCCTGCTGGCATCGCTCACCTGCTCCAGCGCACCAGCGCACTGCTGGCTGATGATATGGGCCTCGGCAAGACGCGCCAGGCCATTATCGCGGCGCATATCAGTGCAGCCGGTCGCCCGATCCTGGTGGTGACCCTTTCCTCGTTGCTGATCAACTGGCAGCGCGAAATCCTGGCGGTCTACCCCGACGCGACAGTCGCTGTGCAGAAGCACGACCCGCTGGTCCAATGGATGCTGATCAATTACGAGCGTCTCGGCGACTACGTGCTGCTGGCTGAGCATTACCACGTTCTAGTGGTCGACGAGGCGCACCAGTTGAAGGAGCCGACTGCCGAGCGTACACGCCATGGCTTCGATATCGCAGCCAAGGTGCCGAATCGCTATCTGCTGACAGGCACGCCTGTCCTCAATCGCGAGACAGAGCTGCACACCCTGCTACGTCTATCGGGGCACCCGGTCGGCCAGTTGCCCCTCAGCGATTTCTGCGAACGCTTCGCCGGCAGCCCAGAGTTCCGGCAAAACCTCCGGGCAGAACTGGGCGACTGGATGCTTCGCCGGCGCAAAGACGTTCTGCCCGGGCTCAAGGGTAAGCACCGGCAGTTGCTGCCCGTGGCGATGGGGGTGGAGGAGCGGAAGAAGTACGACAGCATTCGCCTCGAGGACAGGCCCATCTTTGCCAGGCTCGGCGCGCTTCGCCATTACCTGGAACAGGTGAAGGTCAGAGTCGCTATGGACCTGCTGGGCGAGCTGGACCCCGAAGACAAGGTCATCCTGTTCTGCGAGTTCAAACCCACCGTCGCGCGCCTCAAGGAGCTGTGCGATGCAGCCGGTATCGGGAACGTCACCCTGGTCGGCAGTGACACACTCACCAAACGCCAGAAGGCGATCGACAAGTTCCAGGGCGACCCCGACTGCAGGGCTTTCATCTGCACCACCCAAGCCGCCGGTACCGGCAACAACCTCACGGCCGCCAACTACGTCTTCTTCCTGGGCCTGCCCTGGACACCCGGACAACAGGATCAGGCCGAGGACCGGGCGTACCGGAATGGTCAGCTCAGGACGGTGATCGTGAAGATCCCCCTCGTGGAGAACAGCATCGATCAGCAGCTCTGGCAGATGCTCTTAGCGAAGCGCCAAGTCAGCTTGGAGCTCATTGAGCCGGAAGAGCAGCAGGACGCGCTGGCCAAGGCAATGCTTGCAGCGACTATCCAATAAGTAGGATCGCTTGGGAATCACAGTTTGAGCTCATGAATGATATAGCTCCGAAACTTAACCCTTTCAACGTGAACCCAATGACTACTACCAACCTAAATCCTTGGAAAACAGGCCGATGCATTGCTGCCAAACATGGGCCATCAGATTATACCGGCGTCTCTCTGTAACTTGGCGATATAGGAGTTCAACGCCTTAGCAAATACTGGCAGGGTCTCATTCACAAAAACCCAATCAAAAGTCAGTAAGGCGCTGGTCCATCCTACGCTGTAGATAACCCCATCCTCACCGATTTCTTTGTCCCCATGAGTCATGTTGAAGCTTTCGTGATCAAAGTGGGCACCATGCTTGTCTCTGTATCCCTTCGCGGCCTCTAGAAACTCATAAAACTTGACTTTAACGTCACCTGAGAAGGCCTCAGAAATCACCTCAGCGACAATCGGCTCCCAAAACGATTTCTTATTTCCCGCAATAACCCCGGGTTTACCCCAACCAGAATTAAAAATAGTGCACAACTTTATAATGATTTCTTCTGTGATTAATTCATCAATAAGGTGAACATCGTGAACATCAGGAAACAAGGAGCCATGCTCTGATTCAAAACTATCTAATGCCTCGCCCTCAAGTCGCAGACCAGTTTTTAATCTGCGACGTTCCTGATCATACAGCTCAGTAATATTTTTTGGCCTTCCAGTTCTGCAGAAGCGGTCTACTCGTTGCATAAGCGCCAGGAGATCCAAAACCCTAGCCAGTGCTATTTGCCACAAATACAACCTACCTAGTGTTTCTTTCATGGTTATCTTTTTTAATTTGGTATTGAAGCGGACATGATCGCCGACCTGGGCGGTGATGAAATGCACTTTAGGCCAAGAGATACTCTCAGCGATAGGCCGATCAGCCTTACGCCAAGAAAATCATGCCCCCCTGGCCGCTGCCGAGGGCACCCAAGACAACCCGTTGCACGAACTCATCAGCCCACCGGAAAAATCTGGTCCTGCGAGATATTGATTTCCAGCTGCGCGGAAAGCTATCGGCTGTCACCGTTGCCTTCAATGACTACAGGGGGCCTCATGATCAGGCAGTTGACCACTCTCTCGCTCGCCGCACTCGTTGCGGGTTGTGCGATTCAGAAGGCTGAGCAGCCGCCGAAGCCGGCGTTCGATAGCAGCCGCAATCCCGAATGGCTGTCTCCGGACATCTACCCGAACGGAGCAAGTCCGGAGAAGGAACCCGTCGTTCGGTATGGCCGCTACACCTTGGTGAGCACCCAACCCGACGCGAGCCAGCGCGACCTGATGGCACAGATCATCGACGTGACCATCCCATCGAGCATGAACCCCAGCGTTCGGGACGCCATGCTCTACGTGGTCGACCGGTCAGGTTACGCCCTCTGCCCGCCCAGCTCGCAACACGTCAACATCCTGTACACCCGACCTCTGCCAGCAGCCCAGTACAAGCTCGGCCCAATGACTCTGCGAAACACCCTGCAGGTCCTCGCGGGCCCGGCCTGGCAGGTGAAAGTCGATGAGGTGAACCGTCAGGTGTGCTTCGTGCTTCGCCCCGGTTACCAATTGCCAACCCCGTCGACGCCGGCAGGCCAACTCTACGCCGACAAAGCGCGGGCTCCTGGAACCAGCCCCGCCACACCAGCCTCGACGCCAGGCGTAGTCGTCGCCGCAGTGCCGACTCCCGCCCCCATCTCCACGACTACACCCGCTGTCGCAGCCCCAGCGGCAGTGGCTCCCGCGCTCCCCCAATGGCACCCGCCAAGGATGGCTCTATCCCGGCTGCGATGGTAACCACCGCGGCTAAACCTTCGACACCTGCGTCCCCAGCACCGAATGCGCCCAACCAACTTGCAGCATCCAAGCCAGCGGCTGCCGTGACCACTACAGCAGTGGTGGCCCCGGCCATCGAGGTCAAGCCCGCCACACCACCCCGGCCGCTGCCCCAAGTATGGACGGCCGAAGTTGGATCAACCCTGCGCGATACCGTTGAAGAATGGGCCAAAAAAGCCCGGTGGCGGGTGATCTGGGCCCAGGAAGACCTCAACTATCCGATCGAGGCACCGCTGCACTTCGAAGGCCCGTTCCAGGAAGCCATTAAGCAGCTGTTCCCGCTCTACGACAATGCCCCGCGATCCTTCGTCGTCGACGGTAGCGAAGGCTCCCAGAGCGTCTTGTACGTCGCTGAGAGGAAGAAGAAATGAACAAGTTTTCTTGGGTCCGCTGGGCATTGACCCCGATCGCCTTGGCCCTGCTGAGCAGCTGTGCCGTGCAACGGGTTAATGAGTCGTTCGACCGAGCAGAGTTCCAGGGCCGCACGGCTGGCCAGTACACCAAGTTCCTGCAGAACCAGCAGCCACAACAAAACCGCGACACGGTCGTTTTCAGCAACAAGCCCTGGGTTTCCACTGAGCCGCTGGTGACCAGGCGCGGGCTCCCGTTCAGCCTGGACCGTGACATTGCCTATCGGCCTGCAGGCCCAGTGTCGATCACCGACGTGGCTCAGCTGATCACCAAGGAAACCGGGCTGCAGGTCATTGTAGCGCCTGACGCATTGAACCCCGGGATCCTCTCCTCGAAGTCTGCCGGCACTACCGCTCGCGGCGCCGCTCAGGCTGTACCTGATCCAGACAGCCTAGCGGGTCTTCTGCCAAATGGCATGGCGGGGGCAATGCCTGGCAGCGCAAGCTCATTCGACTTGGGCCTCGGCAGCGGAGGACTGATCTCCGGCCTGAACTACAACGGCAAAACCTCCGGGCTGCTTAACCAGGCCACCTCACGCCTGGGGCTGTCGTGGCACTTCGACCCTGAGCTGCAGGGCGTGCGCATTACCTACTTCGACACCCGCACCTTCGACGTCTGGACATTCGGCGACGAGTTGGAGATCGAGAGTACCGTCAAGTCGGGCCTGCTGACCTCCACCGGCAACGGCGACTCGGGCTCTTCGACATCTTCGGGAGGAGCCACGGGTGAATCCGGCAGCAACCAGAGCACCAAGTCGACGTACAAAACCTCACTGATGAGCGACATCGAGAGCAACGTCAAGGCCATGCTCAGCATGCAGCCTCCAGGGCGGCTGTATCTCTCTCGCTCTACCGGCACGCTCACCGTCAGCGACCGGCCGGAGGTGCTGAATCGAATTTCGGCCTACCTGAAAGATACCAACCGCAGCATCACTCGACAGGTGCTGTTCAACGTCAAGGTCTACGAGGTTAACTTCAGCGACAGCGACCAGACGGCTGTCAACTGGAGCGCTGTCTACAAGTCCATCTCCGGGAAATGGGGTTTCGGCCTGAGCAACACCGTCGCCGGCATCAGTTCCGAGGCGATCTCTGCCAGCGGCAGCATTCTGGATACGTCCAGCTCTCCGTGGGCAGGCTCCAAGGCCGTCGTGCAAGCCCTGTCAGAACAGGGGCGCGTCTCCGAAGTGCGCTCGCCATCGGTGACCACGCTGAACCTGCAGCCGGCACCGATCCAGATCGGCAACGTCCAAAGCTATGTCGCCTCCAGCTCGACCACCACCACCGCTTCCGTCGGTTCCAGCACCGCACTGACACCGGCGACGATCACCAGTGGCTTCAACATGATGCTGCTGCCCAAGCTCCTGGACAAAGAAAACATGCTGCTGATGATCACCCTCAGCATCAGCAGCAAGCCAATCTTCAAGGACTTCGAGAGCAACGACTCCAAGGTCCAGACCACGGACTACGACACCAAGAACGTGGCGCCCAAGGTCCGTCTGCGCAGCGGTGAGACACTGATTCTGACTGGGTTCGACGAGAACGGGGATGACGCCCGTAAATCCGGCGTTGGCAGTCCTAGCTTCTTTGGCTTGGGCGGTGGGCGAACCCGCTCGACGTCCCACAGCGCCCTGGTGGTACTGGTGACACCAATCGTCCTCCCGGACAACCTGTAAGTGGCGGCGCTCATGAACACCGATACACACAAACCTTCGAGCCGGGTGCAGACCATCCAGCACCGGGGGCGTGTCTTCGTCACTGGCATGCTCTGGACGCCCCTGGGCAACATGACCAGCTACATGAAGGAAGCCCGTCAGTATGGCCATGAGCACGGCCTGGACATCGTGGCTATCCGAAGAACGTCGCTCATGATCCAGGCGGGCTTTGTTTCCCGCTCCGCTGACGTTCACAAAGGCATGTACTCGCTGGCTGCGACCTTGGCTGGCCAGCTCGGTGATTCATGGATTGCTGCCTGGGCCGTCGACGCCGATCAAGATCGCTATGCCATCGTCGCTGTCCATGAGGGCAGGATCATCCCGGGTTGCGACCTGATTGCCACGGCATCGGAAGTCCGTAAACGGGTGTTGCAGCAACGCAGTCGCGGCATCCAGTTTGAGCGAGAGTTCTTACCAACCGAGTTTGGCATGGGCGGCGACCTCATCGACATCGATGAGCTGCTCCAGCCGTCCCGGCTCAAGCGTGAATACCGGCTGCGTCCACTCGTGTTCGGTATGTCCAAGCCTGAGCTGGCTCAGTTGCTCCTGGTGGCCCTCTTGATCGGTGGAGGGCTACTGGCCTGGTCACAATGGAAATCCCATCAGGCAGAGATCGCGCGTCAAGCTGCCATCGAGGCGGAGAAGAAACGCCTCGAGGAGCTGGCCGAGCTGCAGAGGCAAACAGGCACGGAACAACCCATCCAGGCGCTGGAGCACCCCTGGGCGAAACAGCCCTCGGTCACCGATTTCGTTGAGGCCTGCAGCAGGTTCATGAACCGATTGCCGCTGAGTATCCGCGGCTGGCCCTTCATGGAGGCAAAGTGCAACAGTTCACAGGTTATTGCGACCTACGAACGCGCAGGTAACAGCACCGCTCACGAGTTCACGATGGCTGTCGCAGAACTCTTCTCTATCCGCCCGGAGTTCATCAATCAGGGTAAGACCGGGCTGCTGAAATTCGACATTTCCCTTGATGCTGCCGGTGACGACGCCCTCATTGAGGCCAGAGATGCTCTGGAGAATTTGACCAGTTGGTTCCATGGTTTCTCTCAGGAACCGCAGTTGCAACCGATCCCCGTTGTTACGCCTCAGGAACCTGCTCTGCCAGGTCAACCCACGCCACCTCCGCCGCCGCCTCCCCAGTGGCAGCAGTACCAGCTGTCGTACACCTCTGGCGTGCTGCCCTACGACTCCTTCAATGGCGCTCCAACCCAAGGGCTGCGCCTGCAGGAGATCAAGACCGAATACAAGGCCGACCACCTGATCTGGTCAGTCACAGGAGTCCTGTATGCGAAATAACTTCAGCCTGATCCTGCTCACGCTCTGGATGCCAATTGCCGGAGCACAGACAGCGACAGATCTCTCAGCCATCAGCGTCGGCGAGCTCGGCAAGGTGCAGAGCGAAACCATCTTGTTCAAGGCAAAAGCCGAACGCGCGAAGGCAGAGCTCGAGGCAAACGGCACACTACCCAGCCCCCCCCCAGCCAGTGACGCAGTTTCCTACTGTCGGGCTCACTCCCGCCATGACGGCTACATCCTCAGGGCCGCGCCAATCGGCATTGCCGGTGGTGAAAGAAATCAGCGGCTCCGGACAGAAATTACGGGCAAGCCTGATCTACAGCGACGGCAGCGAGCTTGACGCCAAGCCTGGCAGCGAGCTGCCGAACGGTTTCCGGGTCCAACAGATCACGCTCGATGGGGTCGTGCTGACCAAGGAGGGAAAGCGATACCCACTTGGATTCGGTAACCGGGTGGTATCTCAGCCACAACAGAGCCTCCCCGGCCTCCTGCCCGGCCAACCCTGAGGAGTATTGACCATGACCGAGCTATCCGCAGAGCCCGTCGATCTTGAGCCTGCCGAACTGACTTTGGCGCCGTTGCCAGTGGCGGTACTGACCGCCCCAGGCGGCCCTCATGCGATTAAGGAAGACTTGCGCCAGGTCCTGGCCATGACCGCCGATGGGAAGCTGTACATCTCTCCCCAACACGTCAGTGACCCCTACGTGATGGCATTCATGGACCAGCTTGAGCACAAAGGCATTGACTACGAAGTGGTCTTAGCCTCGATGACTGAGATCAAGACGCTGTATCAAGCCTCGGCGTCGAGGGGCATGAAGGCACTTGTCGAAACCCAGCGCCAAGCCCAGGTGGTGGAGTTCATGGGGACGCCCACCGGCGCGGCGCCAGTGATGTTCACATCGTCGTTTCGCACGATGTCACCCGGATCAAGTATCGGCTGTATGGGGTCCTTCAGGAGGTACGCCAGGAAAAGAGCGACGTAGGGCGTGAATTCTGCGCTGCTCTGTACAACAGCATGTGCGATGTTTCTGGCGATTACTACCAGCCCCACATCGCTCAGGATGCCCGCGTCAGCCGTAAGTTTGTCGACCAACTGGGCTTGTACGGCGCTCGGGTTGCAACCCGGCCGCTGGTGGATGGCCCGCTGATGGTGATGCGTCTGCTGTACGACGATACCTCCAAGCAGAGCTTCGAAGAGCTCGGCTTCCTGCCTCAGCAGATCGAGCACTTCAGAAGACTGCGGAGCCTGCCTTACGGACTTAACCTGATTACTGGCCCAACAGGATCCGGAAAATCCAAGACCCTGCAGGTCAATCTCAACGCGCTGTATGACGAGACTGGTGGCTCCAGGCACATCCTCACGCTCGAGCATCCCCCTGAGTATCCGCTCAAGGCTAACCAGTCACCGATTTACGCCGGCGAGACTTGGGGTGACGGTATTACCAATGCCGTACGGCTTGACCCAGATGTCCTCATGTACGGTGAGTTGCGCGACCTGGCGTCAGCCCAGGCGGCGTACACCGGCGCCATGACTGGTCACCAGAGCTGGTCAACCCTGCACACGAACAACGTGATCGCCACCATCCAGCGCCTGATTGACATGGGCGTGGCTGATTACCTGGTCACCGATCCACTGCTGACCACTGGGATCGCTAACCAGTCATTAGTGCCGGTGCTCTGCCCTGCTTGCCGCATCCCGCTGCGTGAGCATAACCACGGCATCAGCAAGGATCTCTTCGCCCGGCTGAAGCAGCTGCAGATCGTCGACCAAGTCAATCTGGTCGGTGAAGGTTGTAGCAAGTGCAGGAACCTTGGGGTCGTCGATCGCACCGTTATCGCCGAAACCTTGCTGACCAACGTCAAGCTCATGGATACGTTCACCAAGCGCGGTGCAAGCGCTGCGCGCAGGTACTGGGTCAACGAGATGGGTGGCATCACCAAGATCGCCCACGGGATCATGAAAGTCACCAGCGGGATAGTAGACCCACGCGATGCCGAGCTCTTCGCTGGGCCGCTCGACTTCGACAGGCAGCTGATGGAGCAATCCGATGTTTGAATTGCTTCAGGACTTCTGGACAGGTGTACGGGAGGCCGCCCAGGGCTGGGCGGTCACCTTCTATGCAAAGCAGTTTGGGAAGAACGAGCGAATCCAGTTCTACGAGAGCCTGATGGGCGTCCTGGAGGACGGTATCCCGATCGAAGAAGCACTGGAGACCGTTGCCAAGGCGTTCAGCAATGACGGTAAAACGATGCATCCCGTGTCAGTCATTTGTGGTCAGGTGGCGATGCTAGTGCGGGGAGGAAAATCTCTCGCCGACGCCTGCAGGAGCCATTTGCCATATGACGAGGCTTCCCTGGTCGATACCGGGAGAAAACCGGCAACCTTGTGGAGGCTTTCCGGGACTGCGTTCGGCTCATCGAGGCCCGCCAACGCATTTCTCGCCTGGTTGTCTCCGTCGTAGCGCTTCCATCGATTACCTGGAGCCTCATGGGGGCGCTGCTGTATGTCATCGCCACCTGGATGGTGCCGTCGATGGCTCAGCGGCAAGATCCAGAGCTGTGGACCGGCATCCCAAGTCTGCTCTATGTAATTTCCAAGGTAGTCACGAACTACGGACTTCTGATCGTTGCAGTCGTGCTGACCCTGGTCGTCGTCTCGTTCGTGACCCTCCCATACTTCTGCGGCCTGCAGGTTCGACCGAACAGCCCGGTTTGGAAAACGCAGCTCAGCTTGCTACTGCAGACCACCAGGCTGCGGCTCGAAGGCATTCCCCCCTGGTCAATCTACAAAGTCCTGCACGGCTCAATCTTCCTGCTGAACATGTCAGTGATGCTCCGCGCCGGGGTGGGCCAACTGAGTGCGCTCAGCATTCTCAGCCGGAGCGCCTCTCCCTGGCTGCGAGAAAGGATCGACGCCATCAACTACGGCGTCAGTTCGGGTAAAGACTTCGGTACAGCACTCAAATTAGCCGGGCACCAGTTCCCGGATCCGATGGCCATCCATTTCCTGCAGGTCTTGGCCACACGCCAAAGTTTCGCCGCATCGATGGAGAGGTTCGCCAATCGCTGGCTCGAGCAAATGCTCAAGCGGGTGGAAACGGTCTCGAAGTCCCTTACAGCCCTATCCGCAGTAATCATGGGCCTGCTCATGATCTTCGTGATGGTCGGCATCTTCCAGCTGGCCATAGGCCTGATGGACTCAATCCAACACTAAGCACACAGCCCAGAGGCAACCAATGACACTCTCTACCCCAAAAAACCAACGTGGCTTCCTGTCCATCGACGGCGTGATGTGGATCATGCTCATTACCATCGCCTTAGGTTTCATCGCCTGGATCGGCTACAAGATGCTGGGGAGTTCCGATGCCGCTGTAGAGCAAAGCAACATCACCACCATCATCACCAACGCCAAAAAGCTGAAGGGATCTTCTGGATATGGCACATCGGGGACTAATCTCGTGCCTTCGCTGATCGCTATCGACGGAACCGGCTCAATGGGCGTTTCGGGCACCACCCTGACCAACCAGTGGAACGGCGCCGTCACGCTTGTGAGCAATGGCATGACCTTCACCCTCTCCGAGAGCAACGTCCCCAAAGCGGCTTGCATCACGCTGACCACCAAGATCGCCAAGGACAAGCAGACCACCACCGCCATCAATGGTGGCTCGGCAACCAGTGGCGAGGTCCTTCCCGCCGCCGCTACAACAAGCTGCTCCAACGAAATGAACTCGATCTCCTGGACTACTTACTGAAGGCTGCCAGCGTGAGCTTGATTGCAGATGCTGAGTTCGTGGACCTCTATCTTGGCCATGATTTTGCCGATGTGAAGGGGCTGGCAGGTCAGCCCCGCAAGGCCGCCGCTCCTCCGGAGTGGTTGACCGAGATCCAGGAACTGAGGGCGCGGTGTCTGCATCAGTACGAGACAACACGTGAGCCTGAATTCGCCCTCGTGTTAGAGGATCGCGTGCTCTTGCGAGTGACGTACAACCTGGACGTCTTCACTAAGCCGTTTTTTGTGCTGAATCGGTCAAGAGCAACCATCATCCCTCTCGAGGATCTTGGGTTACCGGACCATATTTACGAGTGCCTGCTCGCCGAAGAAACCCGGGGCCTGGTGTACTTCGCTGGTGAGATGGGCACCGGCAAGACCAGCAGTGCTGCCTCGGCGGTGAAGGCCCGCCTGACATCACGCGGCGGCCTGGGCCTGACTGTAGAAGACCCGCCGGAAACGCTCCTCCAAGGCGAACATGGCTCTGGCCGCTGCATCCAGTTGCCGGTTTCCCGTATGCAAGGCGGCTATTCAGAAACGCTGATACGCGCTCTTCGAACTCGCGCTGACCTCATCCTGGTCGGTGAAGTTCGAGACACGGCCACTGCCGCTGAAGTCATCAAAGCATCCATCAATGGCCATCTCATTTTCTCCACTGGGCACGGCGGCAGCATCGGGAGCTCCATCCAGCGCCTGGCTGTACTTGCCGAGCCCATCATGCCGAATGCCCTGGAGGTGCTCTCACAGGGGCTGACTGTGGTCATTCACCAAACCCTCCTCCGTCCAGACCACGGACAGCCGCGACTCACACTCCAAACGCTGTCACTGACCCTGGATGACGCGCCGTCCATCCGCGAGAAGATCCGCAGCGGACATCTTCAGATGATCGAGCAAGACATCGTCACCCAATCGAACAGGAGTCTCTGGCATGGCCAGTAAACGCGGGCAGGCTGGATTTTTTACCATTGATGGCCTGTTCGGCCTGATAGTGATGAGCATCATGCTGTCTCTCGCGGGTTGGTGGATGCTCAATTACGGCAACCAGCAGGACTACCGGATCGCCGCGGAACACCAGCGGACTGTCGCTGACGCTTTTGCCAAGTACCTCAAGGACAACTACTCCGTGGTGCTCAGCAATGCTGGCCCGACTACGCCTGTCCAGGTCACCGTAGACATGATGCAAAACACCAAATATCTGCCGGCGGGCTTCAGCTCGACCAATAGCTTCGGCCAGACCATCGTCGGCCTGGCCAGGCGCCTCAACGCTAACCAGCTCGAGGCCATTGTGGTGACCACCGGTGGCCAGGTCATCCCGGAACTCGGCATTCGGACCATCGCTGAGCATCTTGGCGGGCCGGGCGGATTCATATCGTCACTCAAGCCCGGAGTCATCCAGGGTGTGCGAGGTGGATGGGAAGTGGCGCTCAGCAACTACGGCATCAACCCTGGGCAGGGACATACCGCGAGCGCGCTCTTCTTGATGGACGGCGAGCTGGCCAACGACTACCTCTACCGCAACGCTGTCCCAGGCCACCCTGAATACAACCGGATGAACACCGCGATCGATATGGGTGGCAACGACATCAACAATGCCCGCGCGGTCACCGCGACGAGCGACATCACCAGTAAGGACGGCTGGTTCAGAAGCCAGAACGACACTGGGTGGGTGAACGAGAAGTGGGGGGGCGGCATCTACCAAGCTGATGCAGACTGGGTCAGGGTTCTTAACGACAAGGGCCTGTTGACAGGCGGAAAAATCCGCGGCGGGACACTGCAGGCGGACGGACGTGTGACAGTTGGGGAGTATCTGGATATCGAGAGCACCGCTGTTGAAGGACAGGCGTGCCCGAAGATCGGCATCCAGTCGAAAAACAACCTGGGCGCGCCCCTTACCTGCCAGTGCCTCACACCTTCTTGCCAATCCGGGGTGTGGCGTTCAGCTGGCGGTGGAAAGGTTCTTACTGGATTTATCACCCACGGCCAGCAAATCCCTCTTCCAAGCGGCAGTACCCAAGATAGCTGTACTTGGTCGGCTTCCGATGCGTCAAACCCTCACCCTGCCCCGAGACCCGATTATGCTGGCGGTAATTACGCTTACGCTGATAGCAATCGGATCGTAACCTGTGGCTTCTATGACAAAGGTGCATTCAACCCAGGCGGTGCATGTAGCTATGTGATCGCATGTAACTAGACGCCTGAAGCTGCTACTAGGATCGCACGCATCGCGCGTACATACTTTGCCCTCTTGGGTATGAGCTATCAGCAGTTGATAGATACCAGAAACCATCAGCCCCTATGTAAATCTTCCCCCAATAACTATCGTAGTTATTCAAAGAAGCCATGCTGATCAGGGTGGGAAAGCAGAATCCTTCAGTGCTCGCAATCATGCGGACTGTTTGTTGGTAGCCGGCAATGTATTCGGCGGTCAGCTCAAATTTTGCTGCAGCCTGCCGCCACGCACCGGATTGGCAAACCTATTGGACACAAAAGAATGGAACTGCTGCTCCACCTGAAGCTATATCTAAGGCTGCGTCACTGAGGCGGAAAGTGAAGGCCGCTGCCGAGCCCCATTCACTAGTCCAGTAATAGACTCCATTATTGAGCCCCATTGATCTCAAAATGTGCATTTCCGACAGGCTTGCCAAATGCCATTTCTCACCCTTGGAACCGCAAACTTGGTTGGCGGCATACCAGGTGTTTGCTGGACTAACTTCATGTTTAAGTTTTCTATCACCACTGCCAGCCCACACCCCGGATTGGCAAGATGGTTATGCGTTACGTCGAACTGCTTGCCTGGCCTTGTAGTTTTAATAAGTTGTTCAAGTGTTGGTCTAGTGACGAAATTTGGTCGGAATCGGCCAAGCCTCGAGAAATCTGTCGCAAAGTCTCTAATGCTTTAGCAGACTCTGCAACAGCCTCAGAGTGTTCTTTGGTCGCCAACTGCTCAAGAAGAGCATGCTGTGAGCTCAAGCTGGAAATAGTGGCCTTGATGAAAACGAGAAAATCCAAACTATTCATCTCACCACTCCCTTATCGATGAGGTTATTGGTAGGTCTTTAACCCCAACCGTGTACCCATAGAAATTGTAATGGGTAAGGACCCCTGCATTCGCCACAGCACAGCTGACGCTACTGCCACAGAACACGTATCCGAAACCACCGCATACATTGGACCGACACTTGATGGTTCCAGAAAACAGACTACCCGTTACGCTACCGGTGCCGCTGTACCCAGTATTGCCGTTAATGCCGATTTGCCATCCGCCAAGCTCGCCCGAGC
Organism: Pseudomonas putida; assembly: GCA_041071465.1. NCBI lineage: Bacteria > Pseudomonadati > Pseudomonadota > Gammaproteobacteria > Pseudomonadales > Pseudomonadaceae > Pseudomonas > Pseudomonas putida. Next base: position 651,175 of record CP163498.1, read on the forward strand.
CGGCGGCTGTCCACACCCCGGATTGGCAAACCTGTTAAGGCTTGCTGCAAGAGTAAGTTAGGCATGGATTACAGCCACCTATCTGGACACCTCCGATCAGGTTTGGAACCAGTCCCGTCGGGCAGCTATATCCACCGGTAAATCTATTCACGTACTGCCCGGTTATCCCAGTCATAAAGCCAGAACCTACACCATCTGCAGAACCGCCCGATTTCCACACCCCGGATTGGCAAGATGGTTACTTTTGGCAAACGTGATACCAATAGTATGGAGTTGCACCTGCGTAACTGAAACCTGTGAGGTTTGAGGAAAATCCCAACGGACAACTACATGCACCTGTTTGGGGGTTGGCAATACCACATCCTGATTCGGTCATTGACCCAACTCCTGTATATGCTCCCCCAAACCTTGCCGACACTGCTTTCCAAGCACCGGATTGGCAAAATAGGATTGCCCCAAGATGCCCAATCCACAAGGCCTGGGCAATCTCAAGACATCACCTAATCACCGCAAAAAAGTGTGAGCCCCATCTGAGGGGCAATTCTGGCTCAACGGGTCGAGCATGATTATTTCGCCCTCGTTAACCTGCTCCAGATACTGATCAGGAGCTGGAATAGGCTCCTTGTCCCTTAACGACACCATCAGATGACGTAGCAGCGCATCTTCCGCCACTCGCTTTGCCAACTCTGCAGTACCCCCAGCGCCTTGTACACCATCGAAGTCGAGCACCCGCACGGTGACGCCGCTGGGTGTTTCCGAAACGACAGCAGGATACGGCACCAGGTGATTGATGATCACCTGCTGGCCACGGTGCTTGTTCCCCTCAAGCTTTTTCACCAATCGGGACGCTTTCAAGTGGGTGTACCTCTTCAACATCGCCAGGCTCTTGTGACCACTGATCGCAGCAATTTCCATAATGTCGAGTGTGCCGAGCTCGAAGAGGCGCGAGCAGGCTTCATGCCGGAGGTCGTGGAAATGAAGGTCCTTGATGTCCAGCCGTTGCAGCATGATGCGCCAGGCCGACTTCAACCCATTAGCGGTATAGCCAAACACCTTGCCCTTCGTCCGTGCCCCGAGCTGGATCAACGCATCACGAGCTTTGAGGCTCAGGGGCACATCCCTCTTCGATCCGTTCTTGGTATCGGGGAGGTGCGCAATTCGCCGCTGTAGGCTGATGTGCTCCCACTCAAGCTTCAACAGTTCCCCCTGGCGCATAGCTGTCTCGATCGCCAGCACAACCAGGACATAGAGGTCTGGTGTGGGATGCGCATGGCAATAACGCATGATCTGGCGCTCCTCGCGGGCAGTTAGTCGCCGATCTCGGCCAGGTGCTGCTTTCGGTTTGCGTACGTTCGAGACCGGGTTCGACTCGCACACCCCCCACTCGATCCGGCCAATGTCGAACACGTTCGACAGCAGCGACATTTCCAGGCGCACCGTAGATGGTGATATGGGTAAACCCGTTTTAGGGTTGGTCTGCAAGAGACGCTCGTCGCGGAGACTAGCGATATCAGGGCTTCGAAAATCACGCATGTTCTTGTCGGCATACTTCGACTTAAGCAGACTTGAGATACGGTAACTCTCTTGTACAAAGCCTTTCTTTAGTACGGAGACTTTCTGTCGATAAAGGGTCAGGCCTTCAGCGAGCGTCATGTCCTGGGTCATTCAACTCTTCCAGTTTGGCCTGCAGCAGCCTGGCCAGCTGGTCGAATTGGATTTCCAATGCGCAGCAAAGGTTGAAAACGGTATCCAGGGTTGGAGATTTGTGGCCACGCTCAAGCAGACTGATGTACGACCTATCTACACCAGCTTCGAAGCTCAGCTTTTCTTGCGAGATGCCCCGAGCAGTGCGCAGCTCGGCCAGCACCATGCCGAATGCATGATTGTGCTTTTTCGAAGAGTCTGGTTGTAATTCCAAAAGTCCAACCCGAGATCACGAGATCAAAGGTCAGAATTTTCGGGTTGTTGACTATAATCGTCAGCGGACTATAGTCCACAACGCTCATCCCCCAGGATTTCCTCATGTACATCTACTGGATCGCTATGACCCTGCTGATCGTGGCAGGAGGCATCTTCACTCAGGTGCAGCACACCGATGAGGCCGTGACTGAGCAGGCCACGATCGATGCCCTCAGCCGGAGTATGTTGATCTACCGCTCGGCCGCAGCAGAGTATGCCCGGACCAACCCTGGGTTCACTGGAGCACCGACGGACTCATCCCTGAACCTTCCAAGCTGGTACACCAAGCAAAGCGGGATCGCCACATACATCGTGAGTGGTGTGTCCTACACCTACATCGCGGGAACGGTTCCTGCCGGCCTGCCGGCTGCACTGACCGAGCGCACTGAGTCCGCCACCGTTGGTGTGAAGAGGTCTGGCCAGTTGTTCTCACCGAAGGTGGGTAACATGGCCATAGCCGTTCCAGCGCCCGTCCCAGAGGGGGCAGTCGTTGCGGTCTATTGACAGTTGACGCCTCGCGAAAAAGCCTACGAGCCTTGCATCCCGGCCATGGTACAACCCATAATGACATCAGTTTTGGTTCAACCCCGCTGGCTACTGACGGTCATCAGTAGCGCCCAGGTGTTGTGGTTCGCCTCAACACCAAACCGTAAGCACGCTATAGCTCCGGGAAGGGCGTGCGGATCTGGTTGAAAGCTCTCCCTGTGTCTCCCTGCTCTCTCTAGTCGCGCAGCCGTCTAACTCGTGATGATCGAGTTCACAGGCACATAGAGTTTCAAGAGGTTCGGTGCTTCTTTGATCCAAGGGCCACATTGGTAATGTGGCCCCTCCTCTTCCTTCCCCTTGGGTAGCCTGATGGACTTGTCGAAGGTCCATGAGGCTACCCAATGGGTACTTCTCTCCTTTGCCGGTGGCCCGCCGGCGATAAGCCGGGCTCCTTTTGTGCGCGGATGCGTGCCTCATGTTTGCTGGCCAAAGCCACGAGAATGGCCAGGTGATGAGAGTCGAAACGATCAATGCCCAGGGATCGACGATTCCGACACAGGTGGCTCCTTCAACTTTTTTTTTCAACCACGGCTGGGTCACCTTTCAAGGGCTGATCCAGCCGGACTTCTCCCTCCATCTCTCCCCCTTTCCCCCTCCGCTTGACACAACCCTTCCCCGCTCCGATTATTAAGCCGTGATCTGCTGACGTCGTCAGCAACATGCCCATGCAGCTCGGATCCGTAATGCTGCAGCACGAAGTCTGTGTGATCCACCAGCCCAAGGTCGTTTAGCTTCTGGTAGCACGACCGGTCGACCTCCGTCGATAGAAGCTCCTTCCGCAAACCCAGCGGGGAATACATTTCCCCGTTAGGGACAGTGTTTTCTCCGCATTTTTTAACCGCAGGAGAAACACCATGACCGCAATGTCCGCACCCTCCATCGGCTTCCGTTTTGGCTACGCGCTCGGCACCCTCACCCGTGAGTTCCTGCGCGCCATGAAACGTCCAGCCCCAGTAGTCCCAGCACATGTTCGGCCTGTTGTACAACTCGCGAACATAGCACCCACCCGCAGCGACTGGGATGAGCTTTGCCGCATTCCAACCCTCGCACGCCGCGGTGTTGATCTGAACCAGTGGTTCGAAAACAACACCAAAGCGGTACCACCGACCAAGCGCCGTACCCGTCAGCGCAAGCCGAGCAAACCCAAAGCATCAGAGCTGCGTATGGGCCCGCTGAACGACCTCATAGCTCCAGTTGCGATCTAACTCCCTCCAACCTCACCCAGTGCCAGGCACCCCACCTGGCAAGGTGAGGGCCTGGCGATCAAAGGAACGCCATGGTTTCAAAAAAACGTGCCGCTGTGGCAGACGACCTTCGCAAGATCGGAACGACGGCCGTTGCCGCCGCCCTCGTAGGTATCTTCCTCAGCACTAGCCGTCTCCTGACCGCTTTCGCCCTCGTGGTAGGTGTTGTAATCTGGATCACAGGCATTTACCTCACCCCGGAGGAATGACATGAGCCAAACCACATTCGGCATCCTCATGTTCACCGCCCTGCTCGTCATCTGCGTCGGCATGGCAGTTTGGGCCGATTGGCCTAATATCAAACGCCGGTGCCAGAAGATTCTTCGAGCACATTGATCATCGATTTTCCCTACTTAACCCTCCACCTGGAGGGTTTTTTTCTTTCAGGGCTTGACAATGTGTTTCTCCGTTTCCATCCTTGTGACCGTGAGCTGCTGACGTCGTCAGTAACCCAAGCCCGAGCAGTCATGATCTGAAAGACTGCTACACCCACTGCGGTGTTGATCTCCCCAAAATCGCCAAGCTTCCGGAAGCGCGATTGATCAATCGAGAGATTGATGGAAGCCCACCCAACTTGCTACATCCCAACCCACGCGGGGAATACTTTCCCCCATGGGCGAAGTGTTTCTCCGCTTTCGCTATTGAAACTGGAGAATCACCATGAGCAACCAATCCAACGAAGCCAAATTCTTCGACCTGCACACCACTGGCATCGGCTACCTCAACCGTATCCGTGAAGTAAGCCCCCGCAAGGGCAAGCCCTTCACCTGTGTCACCGTTGCAGCTTTGCACGGCGCGACTGATAAAGCCGAGTATTCCTACATCGACTGCAACGTTGTCGGTGCTGAGGCAGAATCGCTGGTTAAACGCTGCCAGCAGGCCGTTGAAGCCAAAAAGAAGGTGCTCGTCTCCTTCCGAATCGGCGACATCTGGGCTGACGCTTTCACCTATGATAAAGGCGACAAGAAGGGCCAGGCCGGCGCAAGCCTCAAAGGCCGTCTGCTCTTCATCGGCTGGATCAAAGTTGACGGCAAGCTGGTTTACGAAGCGAAGCCGAAAAATGCCACCCCGCCCACTGACAATCAGGGACAACCTGGTGTTGATCAAACGTTGAATCAGGAACAACCTGAGCAACCCGTGAATCAGGGACAGCCAGTCGCCGACCAATTCGGTGAGCAACTCGACCCTGTCCTCGGTAATGATCTTCCCAAGGAAGCCAACCAGGCTGCATAACCCCTATCAAGGCGCTGATTTCAGCGCCTTCATATTCTGCCAAGGAGGCAGTCATGAAAATCCTGTTCGCGTTGAACCTTCTAATCCTGGTCGCCGCTGTAATCCTCGGCGACATTGTTTTCGGTGCCTGCGCTTTCATTGGGCTGAGCGGTTTCGCGATTAACGTGCTCAACCGCAAAGCCAGCACAGTCCCGACTGCGCTCCCCCACTGATCACTAACCTGATTCCTACCCAATAGGGGACGACGATCCCCTTCGGGAGGCGTTTTCCTCACAAAGGACTTCGCCATGCCCTACTGCATCACTGTCGCTGGAGATATTCAGCAGTGCTTCCCTGACTTCGCTACCGCGCGCTCAGATATTCAGGAGCTGCGTAACCAGGGTCAGAAACCTAGGCTGTACTACTCGACCTCATTCGCGCATCTGGGCTGTGAGATCGATGATAACGGGGTGCGAATCCCAGACTACACGAACATGCAGTGGTGCGATTACGCCAAGCTGCTTCCTCACTTCGCCTCATCCTGGTCAATCACGGATGATGAACTGTCAAATGACAGATATCGTCTTGTTGATGTCTATGCGCAACTCAGCGGCCGTGAATACCATCTAGCTGACATGGCCTATGCCCGAGGCGAGATAACTCCCAAGGATCTTCGGGTTAATACATGCCTTATCAGGGTCATACAGGGTCTTATGGATCCGAATGATCTGTAGCATTTCACTTAACCGTATCGGGAACATCACCCGATCTGGCTGATGATCCTCAATGGAGAGACATCATGCCTCCGCTGAACTTCGAGCGAAATTTCGAACTCCTCTACGTACCAATCGATGCGACGTATGCCATCGTGCTGTAACAACCAGACATCCTTCGGCTGCGCTCTTATAAACCTTATCGGGTACATCACCCGAGCGGGTTGGTGACCCCCTCATCGGAGAATCACCATGTCTGAAGCCACCCAAGTCTTCAATGGCGTCATGTTCATCACCAATCCCTTCGAGAAACGAGTTGCCGGGGCCTTCATCCGCGTAGACGTGCTTGAGCGGCGGTTCGCGGACTCAATCAAAGCTAGCTCGAACCTCGCCCTGGATCGCTGTGGCCAACACTTCGAACTGTACGAGATGAGCCTGCTCACTACGCTGCGCGATCAGTATGCAGCTCTCACCTTTCCTCACGACCAGTTGTTCAAACGTGAGGCAGAACGGCAAGGCTTCCAGCTCGATGATGAGCACTACCGCGCTGTACAGGAAGCTAGTTCCAACCTCTGGGAAGAGATCTACGAAGACATGATCTGACCCACCCTGTATCACCAGTCCTCCACCCCGAAGGGTATCCCTTCGGGGGACTTTCAAAGCAGACACCTGGCAACTGTGAGGCCTCAGCCTACAGTCCGGGAAACGAATTCCGTATTGGTTCACTGTCGTTGACAGTGCCTCCCGGAGCCAGGGTTTAAGGCTCCAGCGCGTTGCGCCAACCCACCCAAGATCGCCGAGCACTCGGCAGCGCGATCGCATCACCCAGTGATGGAGTGCCTTCTACATTACCTACCTGCGGGGATCTCATCCTCGCGGACGAGGCCTCGCTTTATTTGGAGACCTCATATGTCGTTTTCCCCCGCCTCATCCGAGGCATACCTCACCCTTCCTGTAGTCTTGGACAACCCGGCTTGGATGCGGGCGGTCTATCTCGAAAACCCCATGCGGGTGGCCGAGATGAGCCAACGCCTCGCCACTGTCGTCCAGGCGGCGTGGCAAGAGCTCAAGCAGCAGCCTCAGGCCAGTGCTCTGTCCTTCGGTGTGTACACGAAGCGCCACACCGGCCGCGACCGTGACTGGGTCGCCCTCATGTTGCAAATCGTGACCCCCGAGGACGAGCCATCCTACATCCAGATCCAGCTGCAGCACACTGCAGACCCCGCCTGACACAGCCATTTTTACTCACCCAGAGGGGTCACCCTCTGGGTGGCTTCTCTCAACCAGGAGCACGCCACATGGCACAATCACCCAACCCATTCCACATCGCTACCGGCGATCACCCTGTACCTCATCCTTGCTACAGCCAAGCGTTCGAGATCGCCTCGGCACACTTGCCCGAGGAGGACTGGGAGGAGCTGCAGGCACTCGTAGAAACTGCTGATACAGCTCTGCTTCATTTCGAGTGCTTCACCCTGCCCGACAGTGACGCCATCGGCTTCAAACTTCTCAGTACGCCCTGGACCGACCAACATCTGGGACAGCACTGGGGGTACGACCTGTCGACACTTCAAGCTCTGCAAGCCGCCGAGGGTTTCAGCGAGGAGACCATCCAAGTGCTCACCCTTGCCGCTCAGGCTGAAGTGAGGTTCCTGGTCATCGACCCCAACAGCAACGTTCTCTACGGTCTGCCTCTGTTCGACTACTGATCACCTTCCACCTCGCGGGGAGCACCCGCTGGTGTTCCCCATGCCTTACGGGGAGCGCACATGATCTCCATCACCGGCCAGTTGGCCATCCGCACCATCTCCGGTCGACTCGGGCTCTTCAACGTCGGCCGCCTCAGTACCTCGATCGGTGAGTTCACCATCAAGGATGCTCTCCTGGATCAGTACCAGGAGGGTAAATACCGAGGTGACTTCGCAATCAAGCAGATTCGACCTTCGTACTACTCGCACGGCGGTCGACTCGTTGTTGAGATCAGGGCTGAACTTGAGGGCATGACCCTGGAGGATGTCACAGGTCTCAGTCGCGAGGACGAAGAACACCTGCCAACAAACGTCCCTGACCCTCTTGAAGAGGACGGGCCACCATCCACACCGATACCGCCACGTCGGACTCCAAATACACCGGCGCGACGGCCCCAAACTGATGCCTTCGCCTCGGATGAGCCCTTCGGGATGAGTCCAACGGCACCACCAAGCACGAACGACATCGATGCCGAGCTGTTTGGCACGGTGTGGCCACTGGGCGAAACCGTGAGGCTCGACACTACCGTTGACCGACAACGGCTTCGCGCCCAATGCACCCGACTGGACCAGCTCGGTTTCACCATGGACTTCAAAACTCAAACCTGGACCAGGGCCTCGCTTTAAAGCGCCCTGCCACACCACTGCCGTGGTCAACCTGAACCACGCACCCTGAGGGGCCTCCTCGGGGGGCTCCATTCTCTACCTGGAGCACCACCATGAACGCCATCTTCAGCAACTTGAGCAAACAAACCCTCGCGAACATCGAGGACCAGCTGTCCAACAACGAGGTGTCGACTGACGAGGAGCTCGTCGACCTGTTCATCGAGGAGTTGGAGCTCACACTGGACCAGGCGGAGGCCGCTATCCGCCTGCGTGACCAGTATCGCATCCAGATTTTCCTTGCTGGTCACGGGCCACTGCACAATGAGAAACCCGTGGTGTTCGATCCAGACACCAGGACCTTCAACTAACCACCAGACCACCCCGGGGGGCTTCCGCCCTCTGGGACGGACGCCTCCACTACGGAGGCCATCATGCACCCATCCCCCTTGTTCCAGATCGAAGAATGCCCGGACCTGTACGTCGACGCCTGTGTGTGCGACGAGCAACGCAACCTGGTGTTCATGTCGGCCTGGGGTCGTGACACCGCACTGCAGGAGTTTCTGGCCAGGCTCACACTTGGCCGAGAAGAGAATGGCATCGAGCAGTTCCACATTCTCGTCGACGGGCGGAGCATTCCCGTTTTCCCTAACCATGACCTACTGGAAAAGCGCACCACACGGCAATTCCGCGGCACCCTATTCGGCAGCATGTTGCACCTCTGGCTGTTCGATCGGCGCGCTTCGGTGCCCGACCAAGCCAATCACTTCGCTTTTGCCCTCCTGGAGCGCAATGAAGCCCCTCACCAACGGCTTTGGCCACTGGTGATCGAGACCTGCCCGCTTCCCCTTCTCCCCCACTGGCACGAGCCCGTGATGGAAGTCCTCACCCAGCACCGCATGCTGACTGCCCTACCCGGGGCGATCGGCAACGTCTGCGCCTGGCGGCTCGCTCTTCAGCTCGACGTGCTCGAGCCCTCCCTCGGAGAGCTGATCCGTCGCGGCGAACTCACTATCGAAGCTCAGGCGTAGGCCTGGGCTCACCTATGACTCAAGGAACGCTTATGGCCCTTATGTTTCCGCGCCTGGCGCGCAACTTTGCCCGCAACGGCTACTACCCCACCGATGAGATCACGCTCGAACGCACGCTGCAGGCGCTCACTCCCGCCACCTCGGGCAGGATGAGGATCTGCGACCCCTGCGCCGGCGAGGGTGTTGCCCTTGCTGAAGCAGCTCACCTCCTGGGCCGCGACCAGGTCCAAGCATTCGCCGTCGAGTACGATCGCGAACGCGCGGATCACGCGCGTGGCCTGCTCGATCGGGTGCTGCACAGCGACCTCTTCGACACCTTGATCAGCCGCCAGTCGTTCGGCTTGCTCTGGCTCAACCCACCCTACGGTGACCTCGTCGCGGATCACTCCGGTGCATCCCAGTACCAAGGCAGCGGCCGCCGGCGCTTGGAGAAAGCTTTTTATCAACGCTGCCTCCCGCTTCTGCAGTACGGCGGCGTCATGGTGCTCATCGTTCCTCACTACGTGCTGGACGACGAGTTCACTGGATGGCTGAGCAACCACTTCACCGAAATGCGTGTATACGGTGCTGCAGACCCCACCTTCAAACAGGTGGTGATCTTCGGCATCCGTGTACGTCGGCAGGACCTGGCCCGGGTTTCCACCAACCAGGTGAGGTCTCGCCTGCAGGCGATCGGCGCCGGCCAGGAGCAAGCTGAGGAGATCCCAGCCAACTGGACATGGGAGCCGTACCTCGTCCCGTCAGCTGCTAGCGAGCTGGAGCACTTCTACCGCATTACCCTGGAGCCGGAGCAATTCGCCTCCGAGATCCTGCGGTTGCGGGGCCTCTGGCCAGACTTCAACTTGCACTTCGGGAAAACCGGGCTTCAACCCCGAGCCCCTGTCCGCGAGCTTTCACGCTGGCACCTCGCACTGGCCCTGGCCGCCGGCGCAATCTCCGGTGTTGTACGTTCGAAGTCGGGGCGGACCTTGGTCGTGAAGGGTGATACCTACAAGGACAAGGTGCGCAAGACCGAATTCACTGAGGACGAGAAGGGTAACGTCTCAGAAGTCAGGATCCTCACCGACCGGTTCATTCCGATCATCCGCGCCTGGGAAATGACACCTTCCTCGGTGAACCACGGCCAGGTGCTGATCATCAGTTCCTCACCGGCGAGCAACGACGAAACGCCTGCAACCGACCAGTCAGTTGCAACGCCGCTGTTCAACCCGGGGCAGATCATGATGACCGCTGCTGTCAGCCATCTGGTCGAAACCGGGCAGCTCAACCCTACTCCCGCGCTGAAACGCCATCTTGCTGGCGACTGGGGTGAGCTATGCGATGACGATCGATCCTCCAATCAGCTCGCGCTTACCCATGGAGACCGTTTGTTCTCAAGCTACGACATCGACGCCGGCGACGAGTCCAGGCTCTGGATCATCACCGAAGCCGACCGCAGCTCCACTACCCTGCTACTTCCCAGCGACTACTGACCAGCGCCACAACAGCTCCCCACCCCACACCAACCCACAGGGTATGTCCATACCCGTCTGGGTTTGTGCATGCCCTGTTTTCCCTGCAGGAGATGCACATGAACGCACTGACCCAGGCGGCCGCCTCGGCCAACTCCCCCCTGAATATCAACCTGACCGATTTCATCGACGAGTTCGGCGACGAGCTCTTGGAATCTCTCAACCGCTCCAACCCTCCGGTCTACACCGGCAGCATTAACGAACAGCGGCAGGCCGTGATGGCGAACCTCAAGCGAACGCCATTCGTGGCGCAAGCTGAGGTTGTCCAAGCTATTGCGGCGCTACTGCTCGATCGCAACGAGCAAGCCGCGATCATCAACGCCGAGATGGGTACCGGGAAGACGATGATGGCCATCGCTGTCGCTGCAGTGATGCATGCATCAGGCTACCGTCGGACACTCGTCATCTCACCGCCCCACCTGGTCTACAAGTGGCGACGTGAGATCCTGGAAACCACGCCAGACGCCCGCGTCTGGGTACTGAACGGCCCGGACACGCTGGTCAAGCTGCTCAAGCTGCGTGACCAGTCGGGGCAAACCTACGACGGCCGGCCGGAGTTCTTCATTCTCGGCCGAGTCAGGATGCGGATGGGTTTCCACTGGCGACTCGCCTGCTGGAAACGGCGTACTGCAGGTGGCCAGCTGCTGGCAGCATGTCCAGATTGTGGCCAGGTCCTCGAGGACCTGGAGGGCAACCTGGTCACCGTGGACGAATTCGAGCGCGGTGATCGCCGTCGCAACTGCACGGCCTGCAACGCTG